>JBEBXA010000034.1:0-36513 GCA_040391825.1 Pigmentiphaga sp. | reverse complement strand
ACGGTCTTGCGCAGATGCGGCAGTGCGCTCTTGAAGCGATCGACCGGGGCGGCCACCAGCAGGGCATGTGTGACAGTTCCGTCGGCGCTAAGCACTGGCGCTGCAATGCCTGCTGCGCCGACGACGGCTTCTCCCATGCTGATAGAAACGCCGGCCAGTCGTATGGCATCGAGCTCGCGCTTGAGAGCGTTGCGGTCGGTGGAGGTAAGAGGTGTCAGCGCTTTGAGCTTGACCGACTTGAGATAACGTTCGCGGAATTCGTCTTCCTGGAACGCAAGAAGCAAACGCCCGGCTGCCGAAGTGTAGAGCGGCCGTACCGTTCCAGGTGGCACTGAATAGCGCACCGCCTGAGGACTATCAATACATTCAACATAGCTCGCGACCTGCGCGTCGAGATCGATTGCCGCCAGGAACACGCTTTCGCCGGTGCGCTGCGCCAAGTCTTCCAGATAAGGGCGGATCAGCTTCGAGAAATCTCGTACCGACAGCACGTCGGAGGCCAGTCGGAAAATCGAGGGCCCCAAGCGGTAAAGGCCCGAGCCGTGTACCAGGTAGTCGTTGGCGACCAGCGGGCGGAGCAGCAGTAGCAAGCTGCTCTTGGGCGAGGCCAGTGACGTGCTCAATTGCGCCAGCGTCATACCTTCACTGGTCTTCGCGATAGTTTCGAAGATCCCAAGAATGCGCATCAAGGATCGCGGAGACCCGTTACCCGGGCTAACGCTGGTTGGCAATGCTGATGGCATGTGACTGACTTCCTTTTCATGATCAACAGCCGCTCGGTGGCCACGGTGCGGATATTGTGTTTAGCGTTCAATTACATGAATGATACTGGAAGCCTATTGAGTTTGGCCGTGGCTTGGAAAATTAGAGGCTTGACACTTTCTTTAATCAAGTTTAATTTAATGAACGATGTTCGTATTTATGAATATTTTTAATCATCCAAAAACTTAAGGAAAAGAGCGCCGAAATGGTCTTGCCACCGGCGCGATCTTGACCCGATGGAGAAGGCAATTCCCATGAAAGTGCTCGTCGCCGTCAAACGCGTTGTCGACTACAACGTGAAGATAAGAGTGAAGTCCGACGGGTCGGGGGTCGATCTCGCCGGCGTGAAAATGAGCATGAATCCCTTCGACGAGATTGCGGTAGAGCAGGCCGTACGGCTTAAAGAATCGGGGAAGGTAGATGAAGTCGTCGCGGTTTCCTGCGGCGTGACGCAGGCACAGGAAACGCTGCGCACCGCTATGGCAATCGGCGCAGATCGCGGCGTGCTGGTGGAAGCCGCCGAGGCGCTTGAACCCCTTGCGGTCGCCAAACTGTTGCGCGCGCTGATCGCCAGAGAGCAGCCAGATCTGGTGCTGTTGGGCAAGCAAGCCATAGACGACGATTGCAACCAAGTCGGCCAGATGCTTGCGGCGCTGTCGGGTTGGGGGCAGGCCACCTTCGCGTCCAAGCTGGAAATCACTGGCGGCCAAGCTGTGGTGACGCGCGAAGTGGATGGCGGCCTGGAAACGCTTGAGTTGCAGCTGCCCGCGGTGGTGACGACAGATCTACGCCTGAACGAGCCGCGTTATGTGACCTTGCCCAACATTATGAAGGCAAAGAAGAAGTCTTTAGAGATTGTTTGTCCTGCGGATCTTGGCGTAGATGTCGCCCCGCGTTTGACGACGCTGAAGGTTGTCGAGCCCGCGCCTCGCAAAGCGGGCGTCACGGTTGCGGACATTGCTGCACTGGTGGAAAAACTCAAGAACGAAGCCAAAGTAATCTAACCCAGAGACTCACATGACTGCGCTTGTTATTGTCGACCACGACAACCAATCCCTCAAAGCCGCCACACTCAATGCCGTTGCAGCTGCGTTGCGCTGCTGTCCCGAAGTCGATCTACTCGTCATGGGCAGTGATTGCGATAGGGCAGCCCGTGCGGCTGCGCGTATTTCCGGTATCGGCAAAGTGCGGGTAGCCGATGCATTGCATTTCAAGGATGGTTTGGCGGAAAGCCTGGCCGATCAGATCGTGAGCGTGGCCGGTGCCTATAGCCATATTCTGGCGGCGGCGACTGCGCACGGCAAGAATGTGCTGCCCAGGGTGGCGGCGCTATTGGATGTGGCACAGATCTCGGAGGTGATCCGGGTGGGCGGACCCGACGAGTTCGATCGCCCTATCTATGCCGGTAATGCGGTGGCTACGGTCAAGTCCGGCGAGGCGATCAAGGTCATGACGGTACGGGCTACCGCGTTTGAACCCGTACCGCAGGGTGAGGTCGAAGCCCCCATCGAACCTTTGACTCCGAATGCGGATCCGAGGCTTGCACGATTTGTGGGGCGCAGCCTTTCTGCGGTTGATCGCCCCGAACTGACGACGGCAAAAAACGTCGTCTCGGGAGGCCGGGGAGTCGGCTCGGCGGAAAACTACGAAGCATTGCTGACCCCTTTGGCCGATGCACTGAACGCCGCGCTGGGTGCATCCCGTGCCGCGGTGGACGCCGGCTATGCCCCTAATGATTATCAGGTGGGACAGACCGGGAAGATTGTCGCGCCGCAGCTTTATGTCGCTGTTGGTATTTCCGGGGCGATCCAGCACCTGGCGGGAATGAAAGACTCCAAGGTCATCGTGGCAATCAATAAAGATGCGGAAGCACCGATTTTCGGTGTGGCGGATTACGGGCTGGTCGGTGATTTACATGTCATGGTGCCGGAACTTGTTGACGCCTTGGGATGAAACTATCTGGATAGGACACGCCATGCCTGTATTACTGGATTACGAACAAGACATAGCATTCCTGACGCTGAGCCGGCCAGAGGCGCTTAACGCGCTGAACCGTCAGACCTTGCAGGAAATTTCCACGGCTCTGGACGAGGTAGCGCAATCCAAGGCGCGGGCGCTTGTGCTGCTTGGCGCGCACGACAAAGCATTCTGCGCCGGCGCGGATATTACGGAGTTGCTGGATAGCGATGCCAGGCACAACCATGAGCTAGCGCGGTTCGGCCAACTGACCTTCGCCAAGCTCGACGGATTATGCATTCCGTCGGTAGCCGTGATTCATGGCTATGCCTTCGGCGGGGGGCTTGAACTTGCCATGGCCTGCATGTTCAGAGTGGCGACACCTCAGGCGCGGCTAGGACTTCCCGAAGTGAAGCTGGGCCTGATCCCCGGATATGGCGGCACGCAGCGTTTGCCTAGGCTGGTGGGTGAATCGCGCGCACTGGAAATCATCATGTCGGGGCGCACGATCGAGGCTACAGAGGCCGAGCGCATCGGACTGGTGAATCGTGTTGTGGCAAGCGATCACCCCCGGTCTATCGGGGCGGCGTTTGTCCGTCCTTTCATTGGGTACAGCCTGTGCGCTTTGAGGTACGGAAGTGAAGCGGTTCGGCGCGGGAGTTCACTCTCCTTGCTTGACGGCTTGTGTTTTGAAGCGGATATGTTCGCCTTGGCATTCGAGTCAGCGGATGCAAAAGAAGGGATAAGGGCCTTTCTGGATAAGCGGCCCGCTGCGTTTATTGATCGTTAATGGATGCTGGCTTGGCGCCGCGAGGAACGTGATGGATGACACGACAGCAAGGCTGGTCGACTACGCGCTGCAAGCTCGCGGCTCGCATCCGCCAGAACACGCCGTGGCTGCGTGTAAGCGCAGCCTGGTCGATACTTTTGCCTGTACCCTCGGAGCTTTCAATACGCCGCTGGGCCATATGGCCCGAGCCGTGGCCAAACGCTCGGCCGGAGCGACCCCCGCGGCGATGGTCTGGGGTTGCGACTGGACGGCAAGCGCAGATATGGCGGCCTTTGCCAATGGCATTATGCTGCGTTTGCTGGACCTTTCAGATGCTTACCGCGTCAAGAGCGGAGGCCATCCCAGTGATGTGATCGCGGCGGTCATCGCCGCCGGCGACGCAGAACGCGTCAGCGGCGCTTCGGTGATTGCCGCTACGGTAGCCGCCTATGAAATCTATTGCGGCTGTTGTGATTCATTCGATATCAACAGCATGGGATGGGATCAACCGATCTATGGCGTGGTGGCCAGTGCTATCGGCGCGGGCATGCTCTTCGGCTTGGATCGCGAGCAGATGGGGCACGCGGTGGGTTTGGCCCTGGCTCCTAATATGTCTTTGCTGCAAACCCGTCGCGGCAGTCTTTCCAACTGGAAGAACTGCGCGGGAGCCAATGCCTCACGCAATGGTGTATTTGCGGCGCTGCTCGCGCGGGATGGCTTTACAGGTCCCGATGCAGTCATGGAAGGCAAGAGCGGGCTATTCGATATGGTCGGGCATTTCGACTGGGATTTGCCAGCAGCGCGGGGGCAGGCGCATCGTATTACTCAGGTGAACTATAAGAACTTCCCGCTCTGCGCGCATGGTCAGGCCGGTGCATGGGCCGCGCTGCAATTGCATGAAGTGCTGAAGGGCAAGGAGATCGCAGAGATTACCGCCGAAGTGTATGCCCAGACCTTGCATGAAATGGCTAACGAGCCATCGAAGTGGGCGCCCCGTACTTCTGAAACCGCCGATCACAGTCTTCCCTATGTGCTGGCCGTAGCGCTCACGGACGGACGTGTCAATGCCGAGAGCTTTCAGTCGGCTCGTTTGGGCGATCCGGTGTTGGTCTCGTTGATGCAGAAAACAAAAGTGATGGTCGATCCGGCTCTGGCCCGCCAGTATCCGCAATCGTCGCCATGCCGTCTGACGGTTCGCCTAACAGACGGCAGCATGCATGTTGCAGAGATCGCCTCGGCGCAGGGGCATGCGGACAATCCGATGGACGATGCAGCGATCGCATGCAAATTCGTGGAACTGGCGAATCAGCGTTGTGATGCCGTGGCGGCTAGGGAATTCTTGTCCGCCTTGCAGACCTTAGAGCGAGCGCCGGATATTCGCGAGGTGCTCTCGATTCTTGCTGGCACGCAAGCGTATACCTCACGCAAATAATCATCGTGGGATCCGTACCCCGAAACCGCGCATGATGCCGTCCCGGTAAACGGTTGAAATGACGGGCTCCTGTTGCGGGATTCTTGCTGCTTTCAAGACTCGCTTATTTTGAGCCTTCTGAAGCACCGCGTTGTCTGAAGTCGACAGCCGCTTCGACAGCATCGGATAGGCCACCGCTAGCTTCCGCGATTTCCGCCATGGATAAACCTAGTTCTTCCAGTATTTCCCTGCTGTGTTCGCCCAGCCTGGGAGGAAGACGCTTGAGATTCGCGGGCGATCGACTATATACCACGGGTGAATCTGTTAACAGCAAGGTGCCTTCGGTCGGATGATCGAACCGCCGGAAGAAATCGATGGCGGCCAGGTGAGGATCTTTCAATAGGGCGTCGAGATCATTGACGGCCATGGCTGGCACCCCGATGCGGTCGAACAATTCCAGCCAGTATTCAGTGGGCTGGGCGTTCAAGCTGGAACCCGCCGTGTCATAAAGAATCTCGATGTTTTCGCTGCGCACCTTCATGGTTGCAAAGCGCGGATCGCAAATCAGTTCTTCGCGGCCCACCGCGCTCCAGAAGGCCTTCCATTGCACATTGGTATAGGCCATGACACAGATATGGCCGTTCGCAGTGGGATAGGGTTTGCGAAATGGAGCCAGCACGCGGGTGTATCCGGGCCGAGACAGGGGAGGGTCGAAGGTAGATCCGTACAGGTGTTCCGTCATGACGAAACCGACCATGGCTTCGAACATGGGAACTTCCACGAATTGTCCTTCGCCTGTGCGTTCCCGATGCAGCAAGGCGGCGAGCACCGCTTGTGCGGCGATCAGGCCGCAGGTTTTGTCCGCGATGATAGTCGGCGCATACAGGGGCTCGCCCGTAAGTTGGGCCATCAAGGAAGAAATGCCGCAGGCACCCTGGATGATGTCGTCGTAGGCGGGCTTGCCGGCATAAGGCCCGCTCTGCCGAAAACCGTTGATCGAAACATAGATGAGTCGCGGATGAGTTTTCAACAGCGCATCGGGCGACAAGCCTAGCTTGGCGAGTTTCTGGGGCCGAATGTTGTGGATAAGGACGTCGCTGGTTTCTATGAGCTTGTCCAAGGCCTTGCGGCCAGCATCGGTTTTCAGATCGATGACCACACTGCGCTTGTTTCGGTTGATGCCGATGAAGAGTGCGGCCATGCCGTTGTTCTTGGCTGGACCGGTATGTCGGGTGGTATCGCCCTCGGGCTGCTCGACCTTGATGATGTCGGCGCCAAGGTCGCCGAGAATCTGCGTCGCATAGGGGCCGAGCACGACGGTGGTCAGATCCAGGACACGCAGGCCGGACATCGGGCCGCGTGGATTAGCTTGCTTTTCCCTATTGGGTTTCGACATGTTTTATACGCTCAATGAATGTGGGCGCAGGCTTTTGGCGCTTGCTGATAGAGCGCAACCAGCCTTGCAAACGATCTTGATCTCGCCCACCAAAATCTAGTCATGTGTTTATAAAATAGAATGATGTGCATTATTATGAACTAAAAAACAAAGCGAGGAAATATGTTTGGAGTACATCCGTCACCTAATTCCGAGGAATTTTTCTGTTGACAATCCTTGTTTGCAATGTTGATAATTGTGAACGGTATTCATTATACAAAACGATAGCAGCCAACAAAGAATAGCCAAGAGAGAGAAACCATGACCGAAGATGATCTTGTTCTTTTTGAAACAGATTCGGATGGCGTCGCCACACTGACCCTTAATCGTCCCGAGAAATACAACGCGTTTACGAAGACGATGATTATTCGGTGGCACAAGCTGATCGAGGCCGCCGCAGAGGATCCGGCGGTCAAGGCAATAGTGGTGACTGGCGCCGGTAAGGCGTTTTGCACCGGTGGTGATGTAAGTGCGCAGAAAGACCGGGCGAACAACGATTCACTCGAGCGCAAAGATTTCCTCTTTCGCCACGTGCACAAGATTGCGTTCGCAATGGAGCAGATGGACAAGCCGGTGATTGCCGCTGTCAATGGAACCGCACGGGGCGCAGGAATGGACATGGCGCTGATGTGCGATCTGCGTGTGATGGCACAGTCGGCAACGATGGCCGAGAGTTATATCAACGTAGGGCTCATTGCTGGCGACGGCGGTACCTGGTATTTGCCGCGTCTGATCGGTACTGCGCGAGCACTGGATCTGTGCTGGACCGGGCGCGTCGTCGATGCAGCGGAGGCTGAACGAATGGGTTTGGCCAACCGGGTCGTACCCGATGGGGAAGCGTTGAGCGCGGCGCGCGAACTGGCCCGCCTTATCGCCCGGCAGCCGTTCGAAGCCATTCGTGCCTATAAACGCTCTATCTATCAGGGCATGTCGATGACCCTGGCCTCACACCTGGATATGGTGTCTTCGCACACATCCATTCTGCGAGATACGTCAGACCATCGCGAACGAGTGGCTGCTTTCCTGAACCGCAAAAAGGCCTCCTGAAATGCGCGCCCTGGTTTGTACTGAATTTGGAACGCCGGGTGGTATCGCTGCCAAGCTTGAGTTGCAGGATGTACCTGCTTTGCATCCGGGCCCTGGCGAGATCGTCGTGACGGTGAAAGCCGCTTCCGCCAATTTCCCCGATCTCTTGATGCTGGATAACCTGTATCAGCATCGTCCGTCCTTGCCTTTTACGCCCGGCTACGAGTTCGCAGGCATCGTCAAGGAAATCGGAGCGGGGGTTAGCGCGATAGCGGTCGGGGATAGCGGTGTGGCGATTACCCGGTCGGGTGGGTTCGCCGAGCAAGCCGTGGTGACCGCAGACCGTTTCTGGAAACTACCGCAGGGTATCGACATGCGTCATGCGGCCGCATTTCCTCTTGCCTACGGAACCAGCTATCACGCGCTCAAGGATAGGGCTCACATCAAACCCGGAGAAACGCTGCTGGTTCTTGGTGCAGCCGGCGGGGTAGGACTGGCGGGCGTCCAGTTAGGCAAGTTGATGGGGGCGAGGGTCATCGCTTGTGCGTCGTCGCCCGAGAAATTGGAAACCTGCCGCCTGCACGGTGCGGACGAATTGATCGACTACAAGGCTGAGGATTTGAGGGCTGCCATCAAGCGGATCTGCGGCGATGGCGGCATCGACGTGGTGCTTGATCCGGTGGGTGGTCGCTATTCAGAACTGGCCTTGCGCAGCATGAACTGGGATGGCAGGTATTTGGTTGTGGGGTTTACGGCGGGAGACATTCCCAAGATCGGGCTCAACCTGCCATTGCTCAAGGGGTGCTCGATCGTCGGGGTGTCGTGGGACACCTATTCGCGCCGTTTCCCCGAGAAGGGTGCGAAGAATATTGCCGAGATGGCCGACTGGATCGTCGAAGGCAAGCTGACGCCGGTTATCAGTGCCGAGTACTCCCTGGAAGAAAGCATCGGGGCATTGGGCGACATACGGGAACGGCGGATACAGGGCAAGGCAGTGGTCGTTCCTTGAAAACGTAGAAATTCATAAAACGATTCCATCAGGAGACAAAAATGAAAAGACGAGAATTACTCAAGCTGTTTGCGGCGGGCGCCGGTGCAGCGGGCTTGGGAACAAGCACTTGCGCATGGTCGCAAAGCAGCTATCCCGATCGTCCGATCCGTCTGGTGATTCCCTTTGCGCCGGGTGGGCAAACCGACATTCTGGGCCGTCGTTTTGCGCAGCAACTGGATTTGACTTTCAAGCAGCCAGTCGTCGTGGAAAACAAAGGAGGGGCTGGCGGCACGATAGGTAGTCTTGATGTCGCGCGGGCCAAGCCAGATGGCTATACCTTGCTGCTGGGAACGTCGTCTACGCATTCGATCAGTCCGGTCGCAATGGCGACGCCACCCTATGATCCAGTCAAGGATTTCACGCCGATCTCGGTGCTTGGCATTATCCCGATGGTGATTGCCGTTCATCCCGCCGTCCCGGCCAAGAACCTGAAGGAACTGATCGCGCTGATCCGTGCCAATCCGGGAAAGTATTCCTTCGGATCGGCAGGGATGGGCAGTATCAATCACCTGACGGGCGAACTCTTCAAGAGTCTGTCCGGTGGTCTGGACCTGACGCATGTGCCCTACAAAGGCAGTGGACAAAGCGTACAGGATTTGTTGGGCGGCCAGATACCGGTACTGATGGCGACGTTCTCTTCCGTGATTGGATATCACCGCAGCGGCCGCTTGCGCATCCTTGCGATTACCACTGAAGAGCGCTCTCCGGTTGCGTCGGATATTCCCACAGCGATAGAAAGCGGCATACCCGGCTTCGTTTCATACACCTACAACTTGTTGTTCGGTCCTCCCAACTTGCCCAAGGACGTGCTGTCGAAGTTATCCAGCGCGACACACAAGATCATGAACGATCCCGCTTTTGGCAAGCAACTGCAGGAAATCATGATCGAACCCGTGAAGGACTCCACCCCCGATCAGGCTCTGGCTTTCGTCAAGGCCGAGCTGTCGCGGTTCGCTCCGATTATCAAGGCTACCGGCACGGTAGTCCAGTAGCCCATTTTTCTTCAAAGGTCGCTGCATGGAATTCCAGGACATTCTTTACGAAAAGCGAGACGGTGTCGCTCGCATCACTATCAATCGTCCCAAGGTCTATAACGCTTTTCGCAGCGAGACCTGCGAGGAAATTATCGTTGCCATCAAGGATGCCGACACTGACCGGGATATCGGGGTCATCGTCATTACGGGTGCGGGCGACAAGGCATTCTGCACCGGGGGGGATCAATCCGCGCATTCCGGCAGCTATGGCGGTCGCGGTGTTATCGGCCTGCCGGTGGAAGATATGCAAGGCACGATTCGCGATTGCCGCAAACCTGTCATTGCACGGGTTAACGGCTATGCGATAGGCGGTGGAAATGTGCTCGTGACGGTGTGCGACTTGGCCATCGCATCCGACTCCGCAGTATTCGGGCAGGTAGGGCCAAAAGTGGGCTCGGTCGATCCCGGCTGGGGAACCGCCTTGCTTTCCCGAGTAGTGGGAGAAAAGAAGGCGAGGGAAATCTGGTATTTGTGTCGCCGCTACACCGCTGAAGATGCCGAGAAAATGGGTTTGATCAACAAGGTGGTTCCCGCCGCGGATCTCGATATGGAGGTCGACCTATGGTGCCGGGAAATTCTTGAAAAAAGTCCTACCGCACTCGCGATTGCCAAGCGTTCGTTCAATCAGGATTCGGATTCCATTCGTGGCATTGGCAATCTAGGGTTCGAAGCTCTTGCGCTTTTCTACGAAACGGAAGAATCCAAGGAAGGAGTGGCTGCTTTCAAGGAAAAGCGCAAGCCGGATTTTCGTTCGAAACGCAAGAAATAGAACTTCCGTAGCGGCAGTCTTCAGGCTTACTCAACCGATTGATATAGGCATCAGGATTATGAACATGAAAACTCTTGGCATGGGAGTTTATTGGCAGGAAGTAAGCGTGGGCGAACGTTTTCGCACATTGCGTCGGACGATCACCGAAACAGACATAGTCAATTTCGTGGGTGTGACAGGAATGCTGGAGGTTTTGTTTCTGGACGATACCTTTGCCGACGAACGGGGGTCGATTGCGGGGGGCGCCCGCCTTGCTCCGGCGGTACTGACCTACGCCATCATCGAGGGTTTCCTGTGCCAGTCAATGATTCAGGGTACCGGGCTTGCCATGCTGGAGCTGCACAAAAAAGTATTGGGGCCCGTACGCGCTGGCGACACGATTCATGCCGAGGTTGAGATAAGCGGCGTGAAGCCGACTTCCAAGGGCAACCGCGCCATCGTGACATCCGAGATCACGGTGCTGAATCAGCGTGCCGAGAAGGTCATGCTTTATACCGCTGTCCGCATGCTTGCCGGACGTCCGGACGCTGCCGACTCCACCCATGCCAAGGAGGTGTGACATGCGAGGTTTAACAGGAAAGAATGTACTGATTACCGGTGGTGGCGATGGTATCGGGCGCGCGATTTCCTGCCGGCTGGCAGAGGAAGGCTGCGTGGTCGGTATCCTCGACATCAATGAAAAGGCCGGGCACGACACCGCAGCGCTGATTCAACAGATCGGCGGCACCGCTCATGTCTATCGTTGCGACATCAGCGATGCCGCGGAGGTTAATCAGGCCGTGGCGGCATTCGAGCTCGATGCCGGCCCGGCCCACTTGTTGGTGAACAATGCGGGCTGGGATCGTGCGATGCCGTTCTTGGATACCGATGAGGCCTTTCGTCAAAAAGTGGTCGCGATAAATCTATTCGGTCCTATCAATGTGACGCATGCGGTGCTGGCGGGCATGGCGCAACGGGGCTTTGGACGAGTAGTAAATATTGCGTCGGATGCGGGCCGCGTGGGGTCGTCGGGCGAAGCAGTGTATTCCGCCTGCAAGGGCGGCATCATTGCCCTGGCCAAGACCCTGGCGCGGGAACTGGTATCCAAGGGTATTACCCTGAACACTGTTTGCCCCGGCCCGACCGATACCGCCATTCTGCGCAGCTTTCTCGAGGGCGAACAAGGCGCGAAGATCGCGGAAGGACTGAAGCGCGCGATTCCTATGCGCCGCCTGGGCGCGCCGGAGGACTATCCCGGCCTGGTTGCGTTTTTGCTCTCGGATGACGCGGCCTACATGACCGGCCAGACCATCAGCGTCTCCGGCGGCTTGACCATGCATGGCTGAGAGAACGCTATGACCATGCTGAACGAAGATCTGACCATCATGCAGGACATGTTGCGCCGAGTCGCCCGTGAAAAAGTCGCGCCTCGCGCGGCGCAGATCGATGCAAGCGGCCAGTATCCGTACGACATGTTCGAACTCCTGAAAGGACTGGGGCTGTTTACGCTGCCATTTCCCGAAGAGTTCGGCGGTACGGGTTCCATGCTGTCCGCCTGTGTCGCCGTCGAAGAGCTGAACCGGGTTTGCTACAACACCGCCTACTTGCTGGTGTTGCAATGGCTTCCTTTCGAGGCCATCCACGCTGCGGGCAGCAAAGAGCAGAAGCAACGCTTTCTTCCTCGCCTGAGCGCCGCCGAGATACGCGGCGCGGTTGCCTTCACCGAACCGCAAAGCGGATCCGATCTTTCCGGGATCCGTACCGCTGCGAAACGGGTCGATGGCGGGTATCGACTGAACGGCGCGAAGATCTGGTGCTCCAGCGCCGATGTGGCGGATTTCATTCTGGTGGCCGCCAAGTCGATGGAAGAGGGAAAGCCCACCTCCACCAATTTTTTCATCGTCGAGAAAGGCATGCAGGGGTTCACCGTCGGCAACCATGAGGACAAAATGGGCGCCCGAGGTGTAGCGGCCTGCGCCTTGTTTTTCGACGACGTTTTCATTCCTGAGGAAAATCGCCTGGGTCCTGAAGGCGGTGACGGCTTCAAGTCGGTCATGGAGGCGCTGAATTTGGGACGGCCCATCATCTCGGCGCGGGCGGTTGGTTTGGCGCAAGGGGCGCTGGACTTGGCCATGGAATTCGTCAAGGACCGTCAGGCGTTCGGCCAAAGTGTTGCGGAATTCCAAGGGGTGCGTTGGATGCTGGCCGATATGGCCATGCAAGTGGAAGCTGCCAGACAGATGATGTACCGAAATGCGGAGATGGTGGATCGCGGCGTACGAGGGCGTGAGCTTGCAGCGATGTCGGCGATGACCAAGTGCTTTTCCACCGATGTGGCAATGAAGGTGGCCACCGATGCAGTGCAATTGTTCGGCGCGGCGGGTATCTCCAATGAATACCCGATCAATCGATATTTTCGCAATGCCAAGGTGCTCCAAATTATCGAAGGCACGAATCAGATCCAGCGCAACATTATTGCCGACAGCATGCTTGGACGATTGAAGCGCACGGTTCGGCAATCGTAAGAGCTCATTGCTTGCAGGTTTTCTCGGCGATGACCGGCCAATTCATGAATAGCCGAGACGATGGTGTTTGCCTGCCCCTCAAAAACTAAAGATTGGAGACCTAACAATGTATTTCGGAAGAAGCGCGAAAGCCCGTTACTTTGCAGTGTCCGCGGGCCTGCTTGTCACGCTAGGGTTTGCCTTGGCGGCCCATTCTCAAGAGCATTACCCTAGCAAGCCCATCCGTCTCGTCCTGGGTTTCGCCGCCGGTGGCGGTACCGACGTTATCGCTCGGGGAATTGCTCAGAAGATGGGGGACTTTCTTGGCACACAGGTATTCGTTGACAACCGACCCGGCGCGAATGGAAATATCGCAGGGGAAATGGTTGCAAAGGCCAGCCCCGATGGCTATACGCTGCTGTACAACACATCCTCCATTATTTTGAGCCCGGGGCTTTATGCCAAGCTGGGTTATGACGTCCGCAAGGATTTGATGCCGGTTTCCATTACGGCGAATCTGCCCATGATCGTTGTTGCATCGCCAAAATTGCCGGTAAAGTCAGTGGGAGAACTGGTTGCGCTGCTAAAGAAAGAGCCCGGCGCTTTGAATTACGCGTCGGCCGGAAATGGGAACATTACCCACCTTTCAGCACTGTTGTTTATGCAGGCGACTGGCACGACGGCTACCCATATCCCTTACAAAGGCGAAGCACCGGCAGTGGCTGACGTCGCGGGAAATCAGGTCGATTTCTACGTGGGGACTGCGCCTGGAGTCATCCCCTTTATCAAGGACAAGCGTTTCAAAGGCTTGGCGGTGAGTACGCTCAAACGCATGGGGGCCATGCCGGACATTCCGACGATTAATGAAACGGTGGCGCAAGGTCTGGAGCTTGGCGCGTGGTCGGGCGTCATGGCGCCGGCAGGTACCAAAAAGGAAGTGATCGACAAACTGAACTCGGCCATCGACCATGCACTGAAGGACAAGGATTTGCTTGCCAAGTTTTCAGTTCAGGGCGCGGAACCGCTACATACCACTCCCGCTCAATATGGCGATTTTATCCAGTCCGAATTGCTGCGATGGACGAAGATTATCAAAGACAACGACGTCAAGATGAACTGAATGCCGACCTGATGCGGGAAGGAAAGTCCTGGACTGATCGGGGCTAAGCTCTTGATGTCAAGGGCGCCACGAACTCGTAACCTGCATCAAGGTCTGATGAGCTCCTCCACCTGACAAGCCTTGGGATAGTTCTCCTGCGGCCTGTCTCACTTCTTCGGCAAAGTGCTTGATTTGCCGGGGTTTGAAGCGGCTTTGAGGTCCTGAAACCCCGAGCGCGGCAATGATGTTTCCGGTGCCGTCCAGGATGGGCGCGGCGACGCCGCTGACGGCTTCGCGCCACTCGCCCTGGTTGACGGCATAGCCGCGCCTGCGGACCTGCGCCATCTCGTCCATGAACAATTCCGGGTCGGTGATCGTGCACGATGTGTGTGGCGCAAGTTCCCGTGCCATGGCGTTTAGCCATTGTGCGCTGCGAAAGGCGATCATGGCTTTACCGGTCGCTACGCAGTAGGCGGCTGCGCGGCCTCCGATTTGGGTATAAGCCCGCACCGGGTTCAAGCTTTCGACCTTGTGTACGTAAACCACTTCTTTTTGGTCGAGTACCGATAAGTGCACCGATTCACCGGTCTTGTCCATCAGCGCATCCATGATGCTTTCTGCATGCTGGCGCAAGTCCAGCCCCGACAGCGCGGCTGAACCCAGCTCCCAGAGCTTGATCGAAATGCTGTAGCTGCCACCGTCGTGCCGAATCACATAGCGCTGATCAGTCAAGGCTTGCAGCAAGCGGTGCGCATTGCTCTTCGGGATTTCCAGGCTGCGGGCTATGTCGCTGACGCCTTGCGCGCCTTGGCTGCGCGCCAGAAATTCTATAACTCTCAGGCCTTTGAGCAGTGTGTTGTTCATGTCTGTCGTTCTCTATTTTGTTCTCTATTTTAGAACGTTTGTATCCAAAAGAAGAACCCTCTTAAGCTTCATCCCATACACGCAATGGCCGGAATTTTTCCTCGCTCATAGCGTAGAGCTGTTTTAGGAGACTCTTGTTTCATGACCGAGATTGAACATTCCTCCTTGCCGCTTGCCGGCGTCAAAGTGATCGAGTTCTGTGCGGTTGCCGCGGGCCCATTCGCTGGAATGCTGCTTGCCGACATGGGCGCTGACGTGACGAAGGTGGAGGCTCCGGGAGGGGATTCCATGCGTTCCTGGCCGCCTATCAGTCAGGGGTATAGCGAGAATTTCGCTTCGCTCAATCGCAATAAAAAATCGGTGGTTCTTGATCTGAAAAATCCAGATGACTTGGCTGTTGCCTGTGCGCTGATCGACCAGGCCGATGTCTTGCTCGAGAACAATCGGCCTGGGGTGATGGCCAGGCTGGGATTGGGATACGAGCGCCTGTCAGCAAGCAATCCCAAGCTTATCTATTGCTCGGTTTCAGCTTATGGGCAAACCGGGCCGCGAGCAAAGGAAGGGGGGTTTGACCTCACGATACAGGCAGCGGCAGGCGTGATGAGCGTGACCGGCGAATCCGGCGCACCGGTCAAATGCGGCGTGCCGATTTCGGACTTTACTTCTGGTTTGTATGCTGCGTTTTCGGTTGCCAGCGCCCTGGTCGCTGCGCTGCGCTCTGGGCGAGGTGCGCACATCGATGTGCCTATGTTCGGCTGCACCTTGGCTGTGGGAGCGCTGCAAACCAGCGAATATTTCGGCACCGGAGTGAATCCACGCAAACTGGGCTCGGCGCATCCGCGCAACGCGCCGTACCAGGCTTACCAAGCGGCCGACGGCTACTTTGCCATTGCGGCGGGCAATGACGGGCTGTGGCGGGCGGTGCTTAAGGCCATGGATTACTCTTCTCTGGCAGACGATCCACGCTTCGCCACTATCCTCGACAGGGCACGGAATCAAGGTGAGTTGAAGGACATTCTCGAGCTTCGCTTTGTGAAACAGGGCGTTCAGCATTGGCTGGATGTTTTTAACGCAGCCGGTGTACCGCATTCGGCGATCAACGATTATGAACGTGCCTTGAACGATCCGCAGGTGCAGCACATGCAGTGGGTACAGGGCATAGAGTTACCAGGAGGACATACCACGCGCACCTTTGCTTCACCCTTGAAATTCAATGGTGTGGGTTTGCCGGTTCGTAGCGCGCCACCCGCTTTGGGGGCCCATACGGATGAAGCCCGGAATCAGGCGGCCCGCAATGGAGGCAAAGCATGAGCCAGGCCGAAGAACTTCCCGCCAAGCTGACTGTATTCGTGGCAGGTATGGACGCCTTGATGCAAGAAGCAAGGCAAGAGCAGGAAACCGTGGAGCGTTGTGTCGCGCTTTTGAAGGAGCTGCTAGTAAAGGACGATTGGCTGCCAGAGACTTGTGCGCAGCCCCATCCTGATTTTTATCAGCAATACCTTTTGTACTGCGATCCCGAGGCGCGCTACTCAGTGGTCAGCTTCGTTTGGGGGCCAGGCCAGCAGACGCCCATACATGATCATGGCGTATGGGGAGCCATAGGCATGCTGCGGGGTGCTGAAACTTCGCAAGCTTATTCCTTGCAAAGCGGCAGGCTTAGTCCCGATAGGGAAGAAGAGCGGCTGAATCCGGGCGATGTCGCCGTGGTGTCGCCGGCCTTGGGCGATATCCATCGTGTGTGCAACGCATATAGCGACCGCGTCTCTATCAGTATCCACGTCTATGGCGCCGATATAGGCAAGCAGTCAAGACATGTCTTTGATGCCACAACAGGTGCGGCCAAAAGCTTCATTTCCGGATACGCCAAGCGGGTGAACGGATGAATGTATTAATCGAACATGTTGAAGATGGGGTATGCCGCCTGGAACTGAACCGGCCTGAAGCCGGCAATGCGCTATCCGCCGATCTGGTGGACCGCTTGCACGAAGCAGTTCATAGGCACGCAGAATCGGGAATACACAGCCTGGTGCTTCAAGGCGCCGGCAAGCATTTCTGCACGGGCTTTGACTTATCCGGCCTGGATGCGGAAAGCGATGATTCCCTGTTGGCGCGTTTTGTGCGAATAGAACTGTTGCTTCAGGCTATTGATACCGCGCCCTTTCAAACCGTCGCATTAGCGCAGGGCCGGGTAATGGGGGCGGGGGCGGATCTTTTCGTTGCATGCGGGCAGCGCATCATCAAGGATCAGGCATCTTTCGCCTTTCCTGGAGCCGCGGGTTTTGGCCTGGTGCTGGGAACCCGTCGGCTTGCTGCACGGGTTGGTGTAGCGCTTGCCCAAGACTGGGTGGCTTCGGGAAGGTTGATAGATACTGAGGTGGCGTTGGCGCGAGGGCTGGCAACCCAGCATTGCATTAGCGAGAAGGATGGTCGGTATGCCCCGGTGCCTGAGCCGTCGAGAGTGGGCGGCCCCAGCATGGACAGCGTGGCCAAGATCGACCCGACACAGGAAATCTTACAACGAGCCTTGTATCGTGAAGGCGATGATGATCGCGATCTCGGTTTGCTGACGCGCTCAGCAGCACGGCACGGATTGAAAAAAAGAATAGAATTTTACGTGCAGGCTGTTAAGGCTAAACGGAGTTGACGCGGCAGTGATGAAAACGCCAACGTATCGCTTAACCTTCACCGTAAGGGCAATTCTTCATTAGTATTCCTTCCAGGTCGGCTATGTTTGGCTGCGCCTGGATCCCTGTGTTGGCCATGGCATCAGGAGAATAAAAATGTTTACAGATTGGCTTGAGTTGCTGGGTACTTTGCGTAAATCTTTCAAGAGGCTCGCAGATCCAAATCCGAAGGTGATGGAGGCCTATCGCAATCTGAACGCCTCATTGGGTTCCAACGGCGCGCTTGATGCCAAAACCCGCGAACTGATTTCCCTGGCGGTGGCCGTAACTACCCGGTGCGATGGCTGTATCGCTGCGCATGCGGCGGCGGCAGTCAAAGCAGGCGCTACGGAAGCGGAGCTTAGCGATGCGTTGGGAACCGCAATTGCCTTGAATGCTGGAGCGGCTTATGTGTATTCGCTGCACGCCATGGAAGCATTCCAGCAAAATCGCGACAAGGCGGCGTAGGTAGACACGCACCACCGAGCATGGATTCCGTGGTGCAGGGCTTGAACGCACGTTTGGCACTGCGTGCCGGCGCTGCCCCCGAGGGGGTGCTTTTTGCCTTGGGGCGGCCCAGCGGCAAAAACATGCCCCCACGCTTGGCACTGTGTGCCGGCGCTGCCCCCCGAGGGGGCGCTTTTTGCCTCGGGGCGGCCCAGCGGCAAAAAACTCTTACACTGCTGTCGTCGATTGAACGAGGCAGGTCATGAAATTATCTGAACAGTGGGTATTGGTAACCGGCGGTGGTCGGGGTTTGGGTGCTGCGATCGTCCAGGCTTTGGCTCGCGAGGGAGCGGGCGTCGTCATCAATTACAGGAAGAGCGGAGATGCTGCCCGCGCGCTTGCGGAAAAAATAGGTCCACGCGCGATAGCGGTAGAAGCCGACGTTACGGATGCGGGACAAGTGGCGGCCCTGTTCGAGACGGTGTACGAGCAAGTCGGCCAGCCCATACTTTCCGTGGTCAACAATGCCTTGGTCGATTTCAGTTTTGACGGAGAAGATCGCCCTAAGTTGGGGGATATTGCATGGAGCCGGTTCCAGGGCCAGCTTGACGGTGCGCTTAAAGGTACTTTGAATACCATACAGGCGGCTTTGCCAAAAATGAGAGAGCGGCAGTTCGGCCGTATCGTCAATATCGGTACCAATCTGTTCCAGAATCCCGTTGTGCCGTATCACGATTACACCGCTGCCAAGGCGGCCTTGCTGTCCTTGACACGTACGGCGGCGCACGATCTGGGCCCTGACGGTATCACCATCAATATGCTGTCGGGTGGTTTGCTGCGTACTACGGATGCGAGCGCGGCTACGCCCGAGGCTGTATTCGACATCATTGCCAGCTTGACGCCGCTCAGGCGTGTGACGACTCCGGAAGAGTTCGCCGATGCGGTGCTGTTCTTCCTGTCGCCATGGGCAAGGGCGGTTACCGGCCAGAACCTGGTGGTGGATGGAGGCTTGGTCAAGGGTTGATTTGAACGGTCTGCCAAGCATTTCATATGCAGTAGTGAATACTCTAGCGTGATGTGCTTGGTGTCATACGCAGCTTGAATCGGATTCATGCGCTTAATAAAAAAACAAGCAACAAGAAGCAACATCAAGCAACAACAATCCTGTTCGGTTTGACCTTCAGGCCGGCAAAAGCTCCTGCTAATATCTTCTATCGAATATCCACAAGTGGTCAGGGGGAGTCCAGATGGAAATTCAGCAGAGCACAGCCAACGTGCATTCAGCGCCAGAGCAACGCGTCGACGACGACGGCGGCCTGCCGGCGAAGTGGAGGGTGGTCGGCCCTGGACTGGTGGTTGCCGCTACAGGCGTTGGCGCCGCAGACATGGTGGCGACTTTGGTCGCCGGTTCACGCTACGGCTACGGGCTCTTGTGGGCGGTGATCTTGGGCGTGATTCTCAAGATCATCCTGGTTGAAGGGGCGGGCCGCTACACCCTTGCTACCGGCAAAACCATCTTCGAGGGATGGCAATCGCTGGGACGCTGGACGAGCTGGTATTTTGGTCCCTACATCATGATCTGGGGCTTCGTATACGGCGCAACAGCCATGTCCTCCGCGGCAATGCCGTTGGCCGCGCTCTTTCCCGCTATTGACCTGAAGATCTGGGCGGTGGTGATGGGGCTGGCGGGCTTCGCCATGGTGTGGTTCGGCCATTACGCACTTTTCGAGAAAGTTACTGCGGTGCTGGTCGGTCTGATGTTTGTGACCGTGGTCGGCCTGGCGGTGATAGCCGCGCCGAATATCCCGGATATGGTGCGAGGACTCGTGCCTATGATCCCAGCCGACGGCCTGATCTACACGCTCGCCCTGGCGGGCGGCGTCGGCGGCACCATTACATTGGCTGCCTATGGCTATTGGTTGCGCGAGAAAGGTTGGTACACGCCGAAGTGGATGAAGGTCATGCGTATCGACAACACTATGGCCTATGTGCTCACGGGTATCTTCGTGATTGCGATGTTGATCGTTGGGGCTGAAGTAGTCCGAAGTGCCGGCGTGTCATTGAGCGCGGGCGATTCGGGTTTGCTCGACCTGAGCGCCGTGCTGAATGAAAGGTACGGTAAGTTCATTGGGACTGCCTTTCTGGTCGGCTTCTGGGCCGCGGCATTTTCTTCCGTTATCGGCGTTTGGAATGGCGTTTCGCTCATGTTTGCAGATTTCTGGGGCAACATGCGCGGCAAAACCTCAGGTCACCCCGACACACGTATCGGCGGAAAGTATTTTCGCTTTTACGTGCTCTGGCTGACTTTTCCGCCCATGATTCTCTTTCTCCTGAATCAGCCTATCGGCCTGATCCTGGCTTACGGCGTGCTGGGCTCGATGTTCATGCCATTCCTGGCGGTGACCTTGCTTGGGCTGCTGAACGGCAAACGCGCGCCTCAAGGTTGGGGCAATAATGCCTTGAGTAATGTGCTGCTGGGCCTTACCGCGCTGTTATTCATTGTGCTGGGTGTTCACCAATTGCTGAAGGCGCTTGCGCCACTCTTTACGGCTTGACGGTGTGCGGTCGCGAAAGCGGCCGCCTACAGCTTGTGCCCCGGGGACCAGGCCGATTATCTGCATCGAAGGAAGCCACGACCATGTTCGTCTTGACACTATCGAAACGCATCATGTTGTCAACCTGCTTCCTGATGCTGGCCCCGGCGGCATGGACAACGGATGCACAGGCGGCTGCGCCGCTTGACGCGGTGGCCAGTGATCCAGCCAAACTAGGCTGGATGGTGGGCTCGCCACCGCCTGCCGATCGCCAATTGCGTTTTGATGACGGAAGCTATTTCCAGTTTCCAGCCATGCGCTGGAGTGTTTCGCATTTTCGCCAACTGATGCCCACGGTGAATGTGTCGCGTGGATTGGGTGCGCCGCAAGCCTTGTCCCGGGCGTTGAGAGCGGACATTGATGCGCTGCGCTTCGTGCCCATAGGCGCGAAAGAATCCATGAGCTGGGCAGATTCGCTCCTGGCCAACTATACCGACGGCATCGTCGTCATGCATCGCGGGCGCATCGTCTATGAGCGCTATTTCGGCGTTCTGAAAGATAGCGGCCAACATGGTGCGATGTCGGTCACCAAGTCGGTAACAGGTACCTTGGGCGCGATGCTGGTGGCCGAAGGCAGCCTGGACCCAAACAAACGCGTAGCCGACTATGTGCCGGAGCTGGCGTCCTCGGCCTTTGGCGACGCTACCGTTCGCCAGGTGCTGGACATGACTACAGGGCTCAAGTACAGCGAGGACTATGCGGATCCGAAGGCCGAGGTCTGGGCTTATTCCCAAGCCGGTAGCCCTTTGCCCAAACCCAAGGATTACACCGGTCCGCGCAGCTACTACGAGTACTTGCGGACGGTTAAGCCCGAAGGCAGGCATGGCGAGGCCTTCGCCTATAAAACGGTCAATTCCGATGTGCTGGGCTGGATCATCGCGCGTGCGACCGGCCGCAATGTGGCTGAGCTGCTGTCCGAACGGATCTGGAGCCGTCTTGGGGCAGAGCAAGACGCCTATATGACGGTGGATTCTACCGGCACCCCGTTCGCTGGCGGCGGCTTGAATACCGGCTTGCGCGATCTTGCGCGCTTTGGAGAGCTGCTGCGCAACAATGGGCGCTTCAACGGCCAGCAGATTTTACCCAAAGCCGTGGTGGAAGATATCAAGCACGGCGGCGACAGAAGGGCGTTTGCCAAGGCCGGCTACGAGTTGCTACAGGGCTGGAGCTATCGCAATATGTGGTGGGTGACCCACAATGAGGACGATGTCTTCATGGCCCGTGGCGTGCACGGGCAGCGCATCTACGTCAACCCCAAAGCGCAGGTGGTGATTGTGCGCTACGCCTCGCATCCTGTCGCAGGCAATGCGGCCAACGATCCGACTACCTTGCCTGCCTTTGACGCTGTGGCCAAATACCTGAAGTCCACGCGTCCTTGATAGGAGGATGCAAGCGAAGCCGGGCAGAACCGCCCCGGCTTCGGCGCATCTTAGGCAGCGGCTGGCTTGGGTGCCGGAATGGTCAAGCCCTTGCTGACAGCCGGGCGCGCCAGGAATGCGTCAAGCACCCGGGTGACATTTTTGAAATCAGAGATGCCCACCAGGTCGCCAGCTTCATAAAAGCCAATCAGATTGCGTATCCAGGGAAACGTCGCGATGTCGGCGATGCTGTACGTATCGCCCAGGATCCAGTCTCGGCCACTGAGGTGTTTGTCGAGTACGCCAAGCAAACGTTTTGCTTCCGCAATGTAACGGTCACGTGGGCGCTTGTCTTCGTAGTCCTTGCCGGCGAATTTATGGAAGAAGCCGACCTGCCCGAACATGGGGCCGATGCCGCCCATCTGGAACATCAGCCATTGGATGGCCTCGTAGCGGCCCGCAGCGTCTTGCGGGATGAGCTTTCCACTTTTGTCGGCCAGATAGATCAAAATCGCGCCCGATTCGAACAGGGGCAGGGGCTTTCCGTTCGGGCCATCGGGATCAAGTATGGCGGGAATTTTGTTGTTAGGGCTGAGTGAAAGGAATTCCGGCGATACCTGGTCTTTGTCTTCGAAGCTGACACGATGGGGCTCGTAGGGCAGGCCGATTTCTTCGAGCATGATGGAAACCTTGACGCCATTGGGGGTGGGCAAGGAATACAGCTGCAGTCGTTCGGGATGCTGCGCGGGCCATTTTTTCGTGATGGGAAAAAGAGAAAGATCAGTCATGACGGGTTCCATGGACAACATGCTTTGCTGAATGGGCTAAAAAGGGCGTAGCCATCGAAGATGAACGGCTTCATGCTTGCGTGTGCAATGCAAGCGAAAACCGTTGGACGACGCAAGGCCGAACAGGAATGGTACCCGCACCCGGGTTTTTTCGCGAGGAGCCGGCAGGCGCAGGGGGTGAGCCCATTAGAGGGAGGCGCGCGTGGCCAGAGAAGCACCATCGAAGAGCCGCTTTGGCAAATGGTGCTCAAGGCATGCGGGCCGAGGGCTGTCAGGTGAGGTGGCTTGGAGCGTGCATACCTTGTTGCTAGGGATCATGGCAGCCCGGGTTGGTCCGGGCCATGACAGAGCATTTGAACTATCCAAATGCCTGCCAGCGTCAGGCCGACAGAGCCGATCAGGTGCAATCCGGTCTCGATGATAACGGCAGTGATCCGGCGGCTTTCAATCGAGGTCGCAATTTCTAGGGAAAATGTCGAAAACGTCGTCAAGCCCCCTAGAAAGCCGGTTATTACCGCCAATCGCCACTCAGGAGCAATGCCGGGTCGATTTGCCAGGAGCTCGTCGGCGACTCCGATCAGCAGGCCGCCGAGAAGGTTAGCCGCCAGGGTGCCCAGGGGCAGCAATGTCCAGAGCGCGTTCAAGGCGCTGCCCAAAAACCAGCGCAGCAAGGCCCCAAGCGCCGCGCCCGTTGAAATTGCAAGGACGGCAAGGGCCATGGCTGAGCTAGCCATCCGCTTTCAATTCATCGACACCCCTGGTGGCATTTCCCTGTGTGTACGCATGCGCACCCGCACCGGCAAGTTTGCCTTGATCGACGATCAGGTATTCGTTGCGGATAGGGCGCTTATCCAGCCAACATTCGAGGATCTCTCGGGTGCCTGCCGCGTAGCGTGCTTGTGCCGGCAGGGAACTGCCGGAGATGTGCGGCGTCATGCCGTGATGAGGCATCGTGCGCCATATGTGGTCGCGCGGCGCGGGCTGGGGAAACCAGACATCGCCCGCATAGCCAGCGAGACGGCCGCTTTGCAGAGCACGGGCCACCGCGTCGCGATCGCAGATCTTGCCGCGAGCCGTGTTGATAAGGTAGGCACCTCTTTTCATCTTCGATAACAGGGTGTCATCGAAAAGATGTTCTGTTTCGGGGTGGAGCGGGCAATGCAGCGACACCACATCGCATATCTGTACCAGGGATTCAGCATCCTCGTGGTAGCTCAAGCCCAGTGTTTTCTCGACTTCCAAGGGAAGGCGATGGTGGTCGGTATAGTGCAAGCCCACGTCGAAAGGATATAGACGCCGCAATACCGCGCTGCCGATACGTCCGGCACCGACGACCCCTGCCTGCATTCCTTCCAGGTCGTAAGAACGCATGACGCAGTCGGCAATATTCCAGCCGCCCTTTATCACCTTTTGGTATGAAGGAAGGTAGTTGCGCACCAGGGTCAGGATCATCATGACCACGTGTTCAGAAACACTGATGCTATTGCTGTAAGTCACTTCGGCAACGGTGACGCCGCGACTTGCCGCAGCGGCGAGGTCGACGTGGTCTGAGCCTATGCCGGCAGTGATGGCGAGTTTGAGCTTCGGCGCCCGGGCAATCCGCTCGGCAGTCAGGTAGGCCGGCCAGAACGGCTGTGAAATCACGACGTCGGCATCGGGTAATGCGAGATCGAACTCAGAGTCGTGTCCGTCCTTGTCTGACGTAACGATCAGGGTATGCCCGCGCGCTTCCAGGAAAGGGCGCAAACCCAATTCACCGGAGACGCACCCCAGCAACTGCCCTGCAGTGAAGTCCGTTGCGCTGGGGGTGGGCAGCGCCATGCCGTCGGGATATTTGCGTATCAGCGGCAGATCATCGCGTGCGTAGGTCCTGGGCATGCCCGTTTCAGGGTCGTCATACAGTACACAAAGTATTTGGGCCATGGGGCCACCTTTCGTGTAGGTTCTACGATAGCGCTTGCTTCAATGGTGTCCCACCATCGTTCGATGAGGCGATTGAATCCAGGGCCCCGGCCCCAAGCCTGCGGAAACCGAGACGCCATGATGCTGAGGGTGGGCGCAGTCGGTGTGGGTTGCGACATGCTCATGAGACGTGCGCCGTACCACCGCGGGCTCGTGCATGCTGCGTTCATTGCGGGCGTGCGCCAGGCGGCGCGATGGATTCATATCGGCCAGGAAGGGCGCCGTTACCGTTTTACGCGCGTCCGTCCCGCAGCTTGGACAAGCCATAGGCGCAGATGCATCCCGCATTGCGCGAAACGCTCGAAAGGCTCCACAAATGCTGCATTCGTAGTCGTATAGAGGCATGTGAATTCCCCTTGTGCTTTTCAGCTTAGTAGTCCGTGCAGTAAGAGATAGCCCGGAACCCAGCCAGTTAGAATGCCTTCCAGCACGGTGACTGTGCCGGTCAGTTTGGCGATCGGCCGCTTCATTGCCAGCAACAGGAAGAACATGAACCACAGGACGGCCCATGCCGCCCAGCAGAGTCCGAACCAGATTCCCCAAAGAGACTGGGACTCGGCCAGTGTCTGGAAAGCGACCGGTACAGCGGTGATTGCGACGAACAGGCTGAACCAACCCAGGCCGCGTCCATCGGCGCCGTTGTAGCGGTTCATGGCAACCCAGAAATAGGTGAAGGTAAACAGCAGGGTGAGTGCCGCGGCGCGTATCGATGCGGCATCCGCGTCTGCACCCAGGGCAAGCTTCAACGATATGAGCAGGGTCAATCCGCCCGAAAAAATATTGATGACCCAGATTTCCTTGTCGCCGATGCGGTCGAGCAGCCACAAGCCGTTCAGAAAGAGCACCGCGCCAACGTACAGTAATGAAAGTCCAAGCAACATAATGGTCTCCTGACCGCCAGCCGCCCCGCGAAGCCGAAGTGGACAGGCATCGCGGGCGGCTGTTGCGCAGATGGTCCTGGTCGCCGGTCTTCAACTGGTCTTGGCGACCTGGGCTTTGCCGACTTTCTGTGCCGGGCCGACGGCGTTGGGCTTGATGTCGAAGTCGAAAATCGCTGTTGGAATGGCTAAGGTGCAACACGCATTGGGGATATCGACAATGCCGCTGATGCGGCCCTCCACCGGCGCCGTGCCCAGGATGATGTAGGCTTGCTCGCCGGTATAGCCAAATTTCTTTAGATACTCGATTGCGTTCAGGCAAGCCCGGCGATAGGCGACGTGTGCGTCCAGATAGTATTGTTCGCCCGTGTGCTCATCCACGGAAATTCCTTCGAATACCAGGTACTCGGAAAAATGCGGTTCGATCGGGCTGGGTTGGAAGATGGGGTTGATCACTCCGTATTTATTGATGCCATCTTTGATCACGTCTACTCGCAGGTCGAGAAAACCGGCCATTTCAATGGCGCCGCAGAATGTGATTTCCCCATCGCCCTGGGACCAATGAATGTCTCCCATAGACAAGCCGCCGCCTTTTACATAAACGGGAAAATAAACACGCGATCCGCGCGATAGATTCTTGATGTCGCAGTTGCCGCCGTGCTCGCGTGGCGGTACGGTGCGCCAAGCTTCGGCGGCGGCTTTGCGGCCGGCTGCATCGCTCATTTGCCCCATGAGTGCGGTGTCTGCATAGGGGGGAGCAAGTAAGGGCGGAACCCGCTGCGGGTTGGTCGCCAATAGGGCAGCCTCTCGCTTATTGGCCTTTTCCAGTAAATCCCGGTCAGGAAGGCAACCTATCAGGCCCGGATGGATAATGCCTGCCCAACGTACATTGGGCACGTGGCGGGACGTGGTGTATATGCCGTGAAAATCCCAGCACGCTTTGCGCGCTTCTTCAAAGTGCTCGCAAAGGAAGCCGCCGCCATTGGTTTTTGCGAAAATACCTGTAAACCCCCAAGCCGATTCCGGTAACGCGCCGACATCCAGGAGGTCAACGACCAAAAGGTCTCCCGGTTCCGCGCCTTGGACGCCGAAAGGGCCGCTAAGATAGTGGACACGGGTAAGGTCTACATCGCGCACATCATTGGCGCTGTCATCGTTCATGATCTGGCCGCCGGTCCAGTCGTAGCATTCGACTCGAAACTCGTCACCGGGTTTGAACCACTCCACCATAGGTATGTCGGGGTGCCAGCGGTTATGGGTTTTGCTTGCCTGTTGCTCTGGCGCTTTCTGGAATTCGACGTGAAATGCGGTTTGTGCCATGGTCTCGTCTCCTCATGGACATACGCTTGGCCCGCGGGAATCGTTAATACCGAATCAGGGCTGGCCCGTTGCGCGAGAGAATATTCCCGCCAGATGATCTTAGGCGCGAGTGGCTTGCTTGGCAGCCTCTGCAAGGGGGAATTACATCTACCCCTGGTAAGTTAGGCCGTCTCCCTAATTTGGATGAATCCAAAACTAGAAGAAATGGCCACGCAAATTCATCAGCTCGGCTTGGCGATGGGTATTCGTTTTGCGGAAAATCTGCTTGAGATGGCTACGTACCGTGTGCTCGGACAGGTAGAGCAAGGTGGCCACGCGGGATGGAGACATGCCTTGAAGAATCAATGCGCTGACCCTTTCTTCAGCTGGGGTCAAAGCGAACTGGTCGGCGAAACTGCGCAAGGCCAGTCCCTCTTCCTGCTTCAAGTTGCTGATCGTCACGACGATCAATTTTTCGTCCTGATGAGATGCTGTTATCGAACGTAGCGATAGCCTGAGCCGGGGGACGTCAGCATTGCCGGTCAACTCAAGTATTGCGCATTTGTCTGCTTCGTTTGTGGTGCCGAGCCTAAGAATCGCTTCACGTAATTGCCGGTGCGCCGTGGCATCGGCGGCCATCAGCATCCCTTTGTCGACATATAGGCCTAGATAAGGAAACGAAGAGGGCTGAGTTTCTTGGTCTTGATAGATGACGCAGCCATTGCGATCCACGACAAATATCGAAGGCAGATGAGTATGCAAAACGCATCCCATGATTTCTATCAATCGGGCGGAAGTTTGGCAACGGGCGCGAATACCGAAAGTGGTAAGAAGGTGCGGCATGAGGCGTAGCAGTATTCCGCAATCGTCGGCGTTAAAGGCCGCCTGCTCTTTCTTGCGATGCAACACGATGTAATGGATATGATTGGCGTGTCGCTGAACTACCCCGCACATTCGATGAAAAATGGAGCGTGGTCGCAGCACTTCACGATAGAAGTCAGTTTGGATAAAGTCATCGGTGGTGATGAGTTCCGGGCTTGAAATAATGCTTCCTGGCTGGTAGCGCGAACTGCTCATGAACCACGGATTCACGGGGGTTTTTTGAGAGTAAACGTAGGCAAGCGGACCATCTGCCGGGTATTGATAGAGAGTGCCTCCCGCGCCGGTATCAAAATCATAATGAGCGAGAGCGGCGGCGTGTGCGGATAGACGCCGAGAAAGCGTTGCCAGGACTTTTTCCCAGCGGCCATCGCTTTCCAGGGTGGTGTAGATAGTTAGCGCGATCGAGTCCTCGCTCATGGCGGGAGCGGACCGTAAAACGGGTGCTTGTTCCATGGCGCACACAGTAGAGTGTCCACCGCACGACTCGCGGAGTGGGGCCGCTTCAAGCGGTTTGAAATACTCAAAAGCTTGCGGCTATTTTGTTCTGATCAGGGGTTTTTGTCTTGTTGATTCTTACCCTATGTTGCATAGCATCAACTTGCTATTGAATGCGCTTGTCTTGAACCCGCCCACCTTAATTTTCAAGCGGCGCTACAGCGGCATTGCAAAAAGAAGGACAATGAAAAGCTGGGCAGACGTCGGCGATGGCCAGGGGGTGCAAAAGTGCCGACCACGGTTGCACGCTCAATAACGAAGGAGCAAGATCATGTCAGATGCACTCGCTATACACCCGTCAGTCGATGGAGGCCTCAAGCCCGGGCTAAGCAGTTTTAATGGCGGCATCCTGGTTTGTGCTTGTGCCGACAAGCCTGTAAAAATAGCAATCAAGGGGCAGATTGCCTACAACCATGCTTGCGGTTGCACCAAGTGCTGGAAGCCGCGAGGCGCACTGTTTTCCGTGGCTGCGGTCGTTCCCCACGAAAATGTGAAGATATTGGAAAACGCCGATAAGTTGTCGGTGGTCGACCCCGATGCGCTGATTCAGCGGCATGCTTGTAAAGAATGCGGTGTCCACATGGTTGGCCCGGTTGAACGTGACCACCCATTCAAAGGGCTTGATTTCATTCATCCGGAACGATTTCAGGAAATAGGTTATCCCGCCCCGGCTTTCGCCGCCTTCGTATCGTCTGTGATCGAAGCCGGTGTTGACCCCAGCCGTATGGATGCCATTCGCGGGCGTCTTAAAGAGCTGGGCCTCGAGCCCTATGACTGCTTGTCGCCGGGGCTGATGGACTTTATTGCAACTTGGACGGCACGCCGCTCGGGGGCGTTGAAGAGTTGATACGCGAATGATGGGCGCATCGTCCTGAAGTTGTAGTGGATCCGCGAGAGACAGTAGCCGGGCTCTCGTCTCAGTTCGGTTCTTCGCTGTGATTCAAACGAGAGCTCGTGATTCTTGCCAGGCGAAACTCAGCTTTCATGGCGATGCCAGCCTAGTTGGAAAGCGCCTTGGGATCCATGTACACCATTTCCCATATGTGCCCGTCGAGGTCCTCGAAGCTGTGGCTGTACATGAAGCCGAGGTCCTGCGGCGGTCGCAGCGCCTGGCCTCCTGCGCTCAAGGCTTTGTTGACCAGTTCATCGACTTCTGCACGGCTGTCGCAGGACAGGGCAAGCAGGACTTCCGTATGCCGTTTGGCGTCGCACAAGGCTTTGTCGATAAAGCTCTGAAAGAAGTCTTTGACGAGGAGCATGGCGTAAATGTTTTCACCAATGATCATGCAAGCTGCACGCTCGTCGGTGAACTGAGGGTTGAATTCGAAGCCCAAGTGCTTGAAGAAGGTTTGCGAGTTTGGCAGGTCCTGGACCGCCAGGTTGACGAAGATTTGCTTGTGCATGATGTGTGTTCCCATGAAGAGGAGGAAGTAAGAGGGTTAAGCCCAGCATCAATGTTTTTCGGCCAATACTTTCAGGTCGCGTAGCCCGTTCTCAAAATCTTTGCCTATCATTTTGTCCATGCTGATAAATACCTGCATGAGCTTTGAGAGAAAGGGAGCGGGGCCGTGCATAGTCCAGATCACTTGAGTCGATTCACCTTTCGGTATCAAAACGAATTCGGCAATATTGTGCGCTTGGAAGGGTTTGATGAAGTCGAGTTTCATGGTGACTTGGCTGAATGGCGTGCTGTTCGTGATCTCCATCCGGCCTACGCCGACCTTGTCGCTTTTCCACGAATAAAAGGCGCCGGGGCCACTGCCTGTATCGCCGTAACGACCCTGTATGTCAGGGTCTTTTTTTGCGTAAGGATTCCATGTGTTGAAACGGTGTAGATCGTTGACCAGCGGAAAGAGGGTTTCGGCTGAAGCATTGATCTGCACGGTACGTTCCACGCGGAAGGAGTCAGGCTGAGTGGCGGCGTAGCTCAGCAGTACCAGTACCGCCACGATGACGAGGGCCAGAAGTATCTTGAACATACGGGGTCTTCCTGAGAGTGTGATGGTGGCTGGCAAGATCAACGCCGTGCTGCTTCCATATCGCGAAAGCGTTCAATCGCTGCACTGGGCGCGAAATCTTCAAGTTCGAATAGTTGGCGAACTTCGATTTCACCGTCGGCTAGTTCACCCATAGGCGCGGGAAAGCGTCTTGCCCATTCCAGAGCTTCCTCGCGGGAGCGGACTTGGATCAGGGTATAGCCGGCAATCAGTTCTTTGGTCTCTGTAAAGGGGCCGTCAATGATGATGCGCTTTCCTCCCGAGTAGCGAATGCGCCAACCTTTGGAGCTGGGCTGCAGACCCGAAGCGTCAAGCAGCACGCCTGCCTTGACGAGTTCCTCGTGGTAGCCGGCCATGGCGGCGAATAGCTTTTCTTCCGGCATGACGCCGGCTTCCGACTCGGGTGTTGCCTTGACGATAATCATGAATCGCATTGGATTCCCCTTCTAGATGAGATGAATGCCCTGTCTTGGGTTTCTGTCTATACGACGTTCAAGAGATCTACTGTTCGACAAAAAATATCGAATAAAGGGTAAATACCGATAAGGGGCCAGCGTTACATAGAACAGCAAGCCGCCGGCGCAAAGCTCATTCAGATGCGTAATTCATAGAACCAGCATTTTTTCTCGTTTGCGGCAGAACTGGTCCCAGGGTGAAATACCTCTCTATCTCGATGGCCGGATTGGTCAAGCTGGCATACGAGCAGGAAACGCTAATTGGTAGCGGTCAGATTTACTGGAGGGTTTGATGATGAGTGCGATTTTTCGACGCCGCGCACCGGGAGCAATTATCGGTTTGGCGCATACGATTCTTCCGTCTACATGGAGCAAAGCCGCATGTCTGCCAACAGCGTTGATGTTGGGCCTTGCATCGCTGCTACCGCTTTCAGCTGCCGCACAAAGCTATCCGGCAAGAATGGTGAAGATCGTCGTACCTTACGCACCGGGTGGCGGGGTGGATGTCATTGCACGCGCCTTGGCTGAACGCCTGGCCCAGAAGTGGGGGCAGCCGGTGGTGGTGGAAAACAAGGTGGGAGCAGCCACGATCATCGGGGCGGATGCGGTGGCCAAGGCCGCTCCCGACGGCCATACACTGCTGATTACCAGCGAATCAACCATCACAAGCAATCCTTATCTATTCGATAAGCTTCCCTACGATACGGCCCGGGATCTTGCGCCGATCTCCCAACTGATTAGCTTGCCTCAAATGGTGCTGGCGCATCCCTCGGTAGCGGCGAACTCGCTGGCTGAACTCGTTGCGCAGGCCAAAGCCAAGCCTAATGAACTGAACTATGCATCCTATGGCTCGGGCAGCTTGCCTCATTTGCTGTTCGAAAGCTTGAAGACCAAGAGCGGCGTGCAAATCACCCAGGTTCCTTATAAAGGCATCATGCCTGCTGTGACGGCTTTGCTCAGCGGGGAAGTCCAGCTCACCATGGTGGGTGCTGCCATTGCGCAACCGCATATTCGCGCAGGCAAGATGAAGCCGCTGGCGCTTGCACGTGGCGAACGTCTGGTCGACTTGCCCGATGTTCCGACCTTGCGCGAAGCAGGCTTTGCCGATATCGATCCGCAAGAGTCCTGGTTCGGGCTGCTCGCAACGGGGGGTACTCCGACTGCAGTGATACAGAAAATTTATAAAGATGTTGCGCAAGTGGCGGCCGACCCTGCATTTCGTGAACGGTTTGTAATCGCTCGTGGCTTTGATCCGGTTTTTTCTTCACCAGAAGAGTTCGCCAAATCCATAAATGTCGATAAGCAGCAAAAAGAGCGCTTGATTCGGATATCCGGTGCGAAAGCCGAGTAGACAAGCTTGACTTGAATAAAAGCGCCCAAGTAGTAGCCGGCTCCAAGTCGGCCTGGGCGAGGAGAACTGAATGCATGACAGCACTCGGGCCGTGTCGAGTCCCGATCAAGCCCCAGCCTTGCCGCCAGGCGGGGAGTTTCTGATTCGCAGCGCGTATGTCATCACTATGGAGGATGGTTTAGGCGATTTCCCCTGCGGCGATGTGCACGTGCGCAACGGTGAAATCATCGCTGTCGGCCCGGCGCTTGAGGTCTATGGAGCACAGGAAATAGATGGGCGTGGAATGATAGCCATGCCCGGCTTCGTCGATACGCATTGGCATTTGTGGAATAGCTCCTTGCGTGCGCTGGTGCGAGGCGATGATGCGCAAGAGGGCTATTTTCCGATCACTTTAGGCATGGGGCCGCTCTTTACCCCTCAGGATTCTTATCACGCAGTGCGTCTGGGGGTGGCTGAAGGTTTGCTATCCGGAATTACGACCGTGAACGATTGGTCGCACAACACGCGCACGCCTGAACACGCCGATGCCGAGTTGCGGGCTTTGAAGGACATGAGGGTGCGCGCGCGCTTTTCCTATGGTTGGGGTCAGGACCTGCCTCTAAATCAATCCATGGATTTGGCCGGGCTGGAGCAATTGAGTCGCGGGTGGAATAGCGAAGGAGGTCTTCTGCATCTGGGAACTGCGCTGCGCACGCCTGTCTCGAATCCTAGAGGAACCGTTCCGATTGAGGTCGTCAGTCAGGAAAGCGAGGCGATTCGTTCGTTGGGTCTACCCATCACCATGCACGCCCGGCCAGGTGTGGTATCGGTGCTTGATGCGCACGCGATGTTGGGGCCGGATTTGCAACTAGTGCATCCTCAGGGCATATCGAGCGCAGAGTTTGCAAGGCTAGCGGAATCCGGCACGACTTTTTCTTGTTCGCCTGTGATCGAAATGCTTTATGCCCAGGCAAGTCGCGGGGAAATACAGTTTCACGAGCTCGAACAGGCCGGGGTACAGCAAAGTTTGTCGGTAGATAGTTCGGCGGCATCGGCCAATGCGGATTTTTTCAGTTGCATGCGGGCCTTGCTTTGGTCGCATAAGCAGCGTTTTGGCAGCCACCAAGCTTTGTCGGCGCGTCGAATGCTGGAGCTTGCCACTTTGGATGGCGCGCGCGATCTCGGCTTGGCTGACACCATTGGTTCCCTGACGCCAGGCAAGCGTGCGGACATTGTTTTGGTAAGGAGCACGGACTTGAACATGGCGCCGGTGATCGATCCGGTTTTTGCCTTGGTGTATTCGGCGCAGCCCTCCAATATCGACACGGTAATGGTGGATGGACGGATTTTGATCCGATCCGGCGTATTCCTTGGCCACGATCCGGATGAGATCGTGCAGGCGGCGTCGGCGTCGATTAAGGGGCTGGTGGCGCGCGCTTGAACTGTTCTTATGCCTGTAGCGATGCGCAGCGTTTTTCCAAACATTCGCGAAATGCCAGGGCCGCGGGCGATAAGGAGCGGCCTGGGCGTGTGACGAATTCTATTTTCCTTTGCACCAAGGGATCGTGGAGCACGCGCAAGCGAACGCGGTTCGAGCGTACGAGCAAGCTCGCATAGGCCGGCACCACGGTAATGCCCAGACCGGCTTCGGCCAAACCGATGGCGGACCACAGATAGTGCACTTCGAAGCGGGGCTGGACGTTGATCCCCGCTTCATGAAGAAAGGGATCGACCAGTGTTCGATAACCGCTGGAACGGGCCATGACTATCAAAGGCTGCTCTGCTAGATCAGCCCAGGTGAGCTCTCGCCTGCGTTTGGCGAGCGGCCATTCAATGGGCACCAGGGCTCCCATTGAATGAACGAGAAGAGGTATGCGATCGAGCTCGACATCCAGGCTGGGAAAGACCCCGACGCCAAAATCTGCTTCGCCGCTTAGTACTTGATGAACGATCTGCTCAATAGGTAGATCGAGCATGCGTACCATGATGGCCGGATGGCTCTGCTGGAACTGGGCGATTACCTCGGGCAAAAGCGTGGCGCCAAGCACTGGGGTAGTGGCAACCGTGATGCGCCCGCGTCGCATTTCTACCAAGTCTTGAGCGTTGGTGACAGCTAACTCTACATCCGCAAGAATGCGTTCTGCGCTTTGCAGGAACTCGCTCCCAGCCTCTGTCATGGAGAGCCGGCGGGTGGAGCGGTCCAGTAGCTGCAATCCAAGTTGAGCCTCGAGCTCACGTACTACCAGACTGGTTGCGGACTGTGTCAGGTAAAGCTTCTTGGAGGCTGCAGTAAAACCGCCGCACCGCACGACTTCAACAAATGCCCGCAATTGCCGCAAGGTTACGTTCATATGTTTTTCTCATAGGTGATGGTAATTCAGCCTAGAGAAGTATAGATTCAAACGGGTTTCTTGAAATCGCCTGCTACCCATTTGCTTGCGCTTTGCATATCCAGTTTGAAGCCTGCTGCAACAATGACTTCAGCTAGTTGTTCGCCATATTCGTCGTAGGCGCTAAGACGAGCGTGAGGATCGTAATCATCGGGAACGATATCCAGCTTGATCGTCAGTTGTCCTTGGTCTGAAGCGATCTTGAGATTTTTATGCAGTTGCGCGTGCAATTGTTGTTCGTGGCGGCGTAGAACTTCGGAGGCCGTCTTGACCAGGGTAATAAAGGCTGCGGAGTCGAGCGGCTTGGGGTTTTTCTTGTCTCGGCCCATGGTCCACGGGCCTACCAGAGCAGGCTCGGCTTCACCGTCTTTGGTCATTTCTACAGCCCAGCCGTCATCGTCTTCGTTCTTGATGACCCGAGCCGTCCAGCCGACGTCGCGCCATAGGCGCGGTTCTTGTGTTTTGACATCGTGCTCATCTGCTTCGTCGGACAGGTCGTGCTCGGAAAAAGGCGTTTCATTCACTGCGTTAATGCTCCTCGTGGATGCTTTCGCCGTCTAATCGGCTGGTGTTTGGATGGTGAGGTCAAGGCACGAAGCGCGGCGGCGAGTTTGCTAACCGCCACCGCGCTTGCGAGGGTGCCTCGCCTTATTGGAATGCGGTTTCGATAAAGCTGCGCAGCTTTCTGGAATGCAAGCGTTCCGATGGCATTTCGCGCAGGAGCTCCAAAGCCCTGATTCCTATGTCCAGGTGCTGACCCACCTGTCTGCGATAAAAGGCACTGGCCATGCCAGGTAGCTTGAGTTCACCGTGCAGGGGCTTGTCGGACACGCAAAGCAGCGTCCCGTAGGGCACCCGAAATCGAAAACCATTGGCAGCTATGGTAGCCGACTCCATGTCAAGCGCGATGGCGCGCGATTGCGCGAAGCGCTGGACAGGCTCCATGTGTTCGCGGAGTTCCCAATTTCGGTTATCGATGGTAGCCACGGTGCCTGTACGCATGATTCTCTTGAGCTCCCAACCTGATAGGCCTGCGACTTGTTCCACCGCGTGCTCAAGAGCGACCTGGACTTCCGCCAGAGGAGGGATTGGGACCCACGTGGGGAGATCGGCATCCAGCACATGGTCTTCGCGTACATATCCGTGCGCCAGTACATAATCGCCAAGGCGTTGCGAGGTGCGCAGCCCGGCGCAGTGGCCCAGCATCAACCAGGCATGAGGGCGCAGCACCGCAATGTGATCGGTAATCGTTTTTGCGTTGGACGGGCCGACGCCGATGTTGACCAGAGTGATACCCATGTTGCCAGGCCGCACCAGGTGATAGGCTGGCATCTGTGGCATGCGGCTGAGTGTCGACTCCGGCGCCAGGCCTGCTGAGTTGCTTCGCGTAATGCGGTTGCCCGGCTCCACCAGCGCGTCGTAGTCGCCATTGGCAACCAGGGCGCGGGCTCTGGCGCAGAACTCGTCAACATAGAACTGGTAGTTGGTGAACAGGATAAAGTTCTGGAAGTGGCTGGGTGCGGTGGCGGTGTAATGCTGCAGGCGGTGCAGGGAGTAATCGACACGAGGGGCCGTGAATGGCGCCAAGGGGCGAGGCTCATTGTCGCGGCCCAGCCATGTGCCATTGACGATGGCGTCATCGGTGACGGACAAATCAGGTGTGTCGAAGAGATCGCGCAAAGGCCTTTTCAAGGCTTCGACGTGTTCGCCTTCGACATACGTTCCATCAGGAAATGCGAAGTGCAGGGCGATCGGCACATCGGATTCTCCGACTTCGACCGCGACGCCATGGTTATGCAGCAACAAACCGATCTGTTCGGTTAGGTAGGCCCGAAACAGGGTAGGTTGGGTGATGGTGGTTTGATAAACGCCAGGGTCGGCGACATGCCCGTAGGACAAGCGCGAGTCCACTTCGTCGTAGGTGTTCACTCTGATGCGCAGAAAAGGGTAGCAGGCGCGAACACGATCGCCTTGATCCTTCTGCGCGGCTAGAGTGTCGCGAAAGCTATCGCATAAGAACGCCGTGTTGCGGGCGTAAATGTCAATCAGCCGTGTAACGGCCGCCTCGGCGTCGCGAAAGGATTCAATCGGCCAATGCGGGGGCTGGATGGAGATACCTAGAGAAAGTGCTGAATTCATTATGGGGCTCGCCTGCTCGATGGGCGCGGCGCAGTTCCGAATCGCCGGCAAGCGAAGCGGATCAACGCCGGTGACCGGTTGGGCATCGGCGCAACAAGTATGTCGCGAACGAAGGCGTTTCTGGCAAACGCAATGTGAAGATTATGCCCCAGCTGGTCGATTTTCATTACAGGCGAG
>JBEBXA010000033.1:0-38122 GCA_040391825.1 Pigmentiphaga sp. | reverse complement strand
CCGCCGAAAGGGCCTCCCACGTCGATACGCTCGAACTCCAAGCCGAGCTCCTTCGCCGCCCACACCGCCTTGGCAACGTTGATGGATGTAAGACGCCCCCAGATTTTGATCATTTGCATCCTCTTTGCGTGCTTGATTTTACTGATCGGAATGAAGACCGGCCTGGTTACCGGCTTGGCCCAGCGCCGCTTCGGCGATGGTTTCCAGCACTCCCGGCAGATCGGACAACACGGGCAACACTTGAATTTCGAGCCCCGGATGGCGGACTCGGGCCTGCTCCAGCAACAAGGGCAAGTCTCGCACGACATGGCCGCCAGCGGACCAAAACACCGGCAGCACCCTCATCACACGATGTTGCCCAGCCACCAACTTGTCCAGCGTCTCTCCCAAGGCGGGCGCCATCAACTCCAGAAAGGCCAGTTCAACCACCATGCCCGGCGAGCGCTCGCGCAGGACTTGCGCCAGGCGCTCCAGGGGCTCGGCCCAACGCGAATCGCGCGCACCGTGGGCAAACAGGATAAGGGCGGTGGGGGTGCTCATGGCACGGCACCAACCCGCGCCAGGGCGGCGATCACCGCGTCGCGCTGACTGACGATGGCCTGAGGCAGCAAGCTTTCGTCACCCAGCGCTTGTTGTATCCATTGCGCGGTAGCGGACGCGTCGCGATCAGGCAAGGCGGGTAAATGGGCGGGGCTGCCCGCCGCGCCTTCGATCACGGTCGTAGGTAAGCGCGATAACCAGCTCACCATGGCTTGCGGCCGGCGCACATTGGCCACGGCTTCACCTTCGGTGGCGCGCATCAACAGCGCGGGGCAATCCCGCAAGGCAAACAGTTCGGCCAGCATCTGCCCGAACTCGGGGTGGGTATAAGCAGACAGGAGCAAGCTCGGCCCCCGGACTGGGCGCAACAGTTTGGCCAAGGTATGGGCTACATTGCGCACCCCCAGCACGCGCCGCAAGCCGATCAGGTTCGCCAGACCCGGGCAAGCAACGGCCAAGGGAACATAGGCCAAGTTGCGAGCTGCCAGGCTGGCCGCGGCATCGGCGGCGCTTTCCGATGCGTCAATGCCAAGCTGGCGCAGAATATCGATGGTGGCGACCCGGCTCACATTCGAGCCCATACCCTGGGCCGCCGGATCGGAGACCTGCCCATGCATCAGTACCGGCACCCCTGCGCGGGACAGTAACAATGCCAGCAAGGGCACCAGGTTGGGTGCGTGGCGCGCTCCGTTATAAGTGGGAATCACCACCACCGGGCGGCCGCCGGTCTCGACGGCCATGCTGCGCGGCTCCAGCGCATCCAGAAAGCCGGCCACCTCGCCCGCCTGCTCGCCTTTCATGCGCAAAGCCAGCAATACCGCCCCCAGTTCGAGCTCGCTGACGCGCTTGTCCAGGATGGCCGCCATGAGCTGCTGGGCTTGTTCTCTTTTCAAGGCCCGTGCGCCGTCCTTGCCACGGCCGATCTCACGCAGCAAAACCGCGCAGGAAAAATTCTCAGCGCTCAAGGCCTGGCTGCGAGCAGGAAATACAGCGCCCGGCGTCGGCAATCCATTCATGCTCAAACGCGCCTCATCAAGTCGTTGATACGTTCAGCCGCCGCACACAAGGGCGGCAACAAGCTCTCCTGCATTTGCGCAGCCGTAATACGATGAGCCTGCCCGCTCAGGTTCAAGGCGGCCACGGTGCGGCCGGCGCGATCCCGAATCGGGGCGCTGATGGCAACCAAGCCGGTTTCCAGCTCCCGGTCGACCAGAGACCATCCTTGCTGACGCACCAGCAGTATTGCTTTCTTAAGGTCGCCACGATCGGTAACGGTAAGCGGCGTATGAGCGCGCAAATCGGAAGCAGCCAGCACCGCATCGATTTCGCTGTCTTGCAACCCCGCCAACAGCACCCGCCCCATGGCCGAGCAATAAGCCGGCAAGCGGCTGCCTATGCCTAGGTTGATGGACATGATCCGGCTGGTAGGGATACGCAGCACATAAACAATGTCGCACCCATCCAGGACCGTAGCGGAACAGGACTCATGCACTTCATCGGTCAAGGCTTGCATGATGGGCTCGGCCAAATCCCAGAATGGCATCGAAGTCAGATAGGCAAAACCCAGCTCCAGGATGCGCGGCGTCAGCCTGAACAGGCGGCCTTCATTGCTTACATAGCCCAATTGCACCAGGGTCAACAGAATGCGGCGCGCCCCGGCGCGCGTGAGCCCGGACACTTCCGCCACCTCGGTCAGGGTCATCGAGGGCCGTTGCGCGTTGAAAGCGCGGATGACCTCCAAGCCCCGGGCAAAGGACTGTACGTAACCGTCACCCGGCTTGAGAGTATCCTCTTTTACAGCAGTGTTCACTCGCGAAACCCTGAGTGGTTGGCCTGCCTGGGCGAACAGACTGCGCAAAGCCGCGTACTTAGCGGAATCGCACAATCTGATCGAAACCCCGGCATACGTGGTGACAAGGTTCTCAGAGGAGCTCGAACGCCATGGCGGTGGCTTCACCCCCACCAATGCACAGACTGGCAATACCGCGCTTGCCGCCGGTCTTGCGCAAAGCCGCGATAAGCGTGGCGATGAGCCGTGTGCCGCTGGCACCGATGGGATGCCCCAAAGCTGTCGCGCCGCCATGCACGTTCACCTTTTCAGGCGGCAGCTTGTGTTCGGCAATGGCAGCCATGGCAACCACGGCAAAAGCCTCGTTGATTTCATACAGATCGACGTCTTCAGCCTTCCAACCCGTTTTCTCGAATAGCTTGGCCAAGGCTCCGACCGGCGCCGTCGTGAACCACTGCGGCTCTTGCGAATGGGTGCTGTGAGCCACCACTCGCGCCAAAGGCTTCAGCCCCAACTTCTGGGCGGTCGAAGCGCGCATCAGCACCAAGGCCGCCGCGCCGTCGGAAATGGATGAGGAATTGGCGGCGGTAACGGTTCCGTCCTTTTTGAAGGCCGGTTTGAGGGTGGGAATTTTCTCGGGCATGGCTTTGAAGGGAGCCTCGTCCCGCGCGATGATCTTCTCGCCCTTGCGGTCGCTTACCGTGACCGGGGCGATTTCCCAATCGAAACTGCCGTCTTCATTGGCAGTTTTGGCGCGCCGCAGGGATTCCAGCGAATAAGTATCTTGTTGCTCACGCGTGAAGCTGTACTTGGCGGCGCAATCCTCGGCGAACACGCCCATGGCGCGACCGCGATCATAGGCATCTTCCAAGCCGTCGAGCGCCATGTGGTCATACATCGTGCCATGGCCATAACGGTAGCCCTGGCGCGCCTTGGGCAGCAGGTAAGGCGCATTGCTCATGCTTTCCATGCCGCCGGCCACGGCCACTTCGATGCTGCCGGCAAGCAGTGCATCATGGGCCAGCATGGCGGCCTTCATGCCAGAACCGCAGATTTTGTTGATGGTGGTGCAGGCCACCGACAAGGGCAAGCCCGCGCCCAAGGCTGCCTGGCGAGCCGGTGCTTGGCCCTGGCCAGCCTGCAACACATTGCCCATCAGGACTTCCTGGACTTGATCAGGACGCAATCCGGCGCGCTCAACGGCAGCCTTGATCGCTACCGCGCCGAGCTGGTAGGCGGTCAAACCGGAAAGTTCACCCAGCATTGCACCCATGGGTGTGCGGGCGACTGAGACGACGACGACGGGATCCGACATGGAGAACTCCTGGTTCTGGAAAATGTAAAACACCTGGCAATAGCGGTGCAGAGGCCCGTTCTGGCCGGGTTTGGGCTAGCCAAGCGCACAGCCGCCGAGCACATAGGTACACTGGGCGTACTTTACCAACAAGTACAACATTCATTTTAGTCCTCTGAACGCTAAGCCAGATAATCCAGCTGCCACGGGACACCCCCAGCCATGAATCCACTCGAACATGAACTGAAGTACCCGTTCAACGACACGCTGCCCAGCCCCGGCATGACGATTGACGTCGCCCCCGGCGTACGCTGGCTACGCATGCCCTTGCCGTTCGCGCTTGATCACATCAACCTCTGGTTGCTGCGCGACCGCTACCACGGACGCGACGGCTGGACTATCGTCGATTGCGGCGTGGCTCGCGACGAAGTCAAAACGTTGTGGGATGAGATTTTCAGCACTCAGCTAGAGGGGCTGCCTGTCGTGCGCGTCATCGTGACCCACATGCACCCGGACCACATAGGCCTGGCGCACTGGTTGACCGAAAAATGGCAGGCGCCGCTACAAATGACCGCCACCGATTTCGGCGTGGCGCACCTATTTGTGGAAGGCAAAGCAATCGGCGGCGGCGAACGCATGGCCGCCCACTTTGCGCGCCACGGCATGACCGATCCGGACAAGCTCGAGGGCGTGCGGGCACGCACCCGTTATTACCCGCAACTGGTCCCCCAGGTGCCGGATCGCTATATCCGTATCGTCGATAACGAACAGGTCCGCATCGGCGACCATGACTGGCAAGTCATCATCGGCTACGGCCACGCCCCCGAGCACGCTTCTTTTTTCTGTAAGGCGCTCAACGTGGTCATTTCCGGCGATATGGTGTTGCCGCGCATCTCCACCAATGTCGCCGTCATCGACACCGAGCCCGAGGCCAATCCGCTGCAGCAGTACCTCGATTCGCTGGGTCGCTACGGCCATGTTCCGGCCGATGCCCTCGTCCTGCCCTCGCACGGACGTCCCTTCGTCGGCATCCACACCCGCATCTCGCAACAGCACGCGCACCACGCCGACCACCTCGCCCGGGTCAGGCAAGCGTGCCACGAACCCCAATCGGCGTTCGACATCGTGCCGGTGCTCTTCAGGCGCAAACTGGATCTGCACCAGATGACATTCGCCCTGGGCGAGTCCATCGCCCACTTGCACATGCTTTTCTACAAGGGCGAGCTCGAGCGAGAAACGGGCAGCGACGGCGTCATCCGCTTCCACTCGGTGGCGCCTTGAGCCAAGCCGAAGAACCCACCCTTACCGAGGCCCGGGCGCTGGCACAAGCCACGCACCGGCACTACAAGGGCGGGCTCTATCGCGTGACGGGCATTGCGAAACATTCCGAAACCGGCGAATCCATGACGGTCTACGAACATCTGTGGCCTAATCCTCCTGGCTTATGGGTGCGGCCGACCGCTATGTTCAATGAGCGGCTACCCGACGGTCGCTTGCGGTTTACTCAACTCTAGATTGAAACCACCCCTCTTGCCTGGCGAGCAGAGGGATGCGAGAAGACCGGGCCAAGAACACGAAGAATCAGGACTAGGGGGCTGCTATGCTGCGTTCCCAGTCAAACACGGTGAGCGCATCACCTTGTTGCCGCCAGGAGTTTTCGATGAAATCCATGTACAAATACTTTTTCCGCGGACTGATCACCATCCTGCCCTTGGCGCTGACGGTGTATCTGCTCTACATATTCCTGGCCTGGACTGAAAGCCTGGCGCTGCTGATCTTGCGCCCCTTCATCGGTACCTTCTACATTCCCGGCCTGGGACTGGTGCTGGGCATACTCGGCATCATCGCCGTCGGCATGCTGGTGTCCAAGCACCGGGTACGACGCCTGCTTTCCTACGTCGAACTGCCGTTCACCAGCATCCCGGTCGTCAAGAGCATCTACTCCTCGGTCAAGAGTTTCGCGGATTACTTTTCGCCCGGCAGCAAGCAAGGCCACCAGCAGGTGGTGATCCTGCGCGTTCCCGGACAGCCTCTTGAAGTAGTAGGTTTGGTCACGCGCAAGGGCACACAAGGTCTGCCCGATGGCTTCCTGCCTGGTGAACGGGTGGCGGTTTATCTACCCATGGGCTATATGATCGGCGGCTACACGGTTTTCGTGCCCGCCGAATGGACTCACCCCATCAACATGACGGTCGAAGAAGCCATGCGTTCGTCATTGATCGCATGGATGTCGCGCGCCGAAGTGCCTCCGCAAACGTAAAAAAGGCAAGTCCGGGTCTGGACTTGCCTGGCGTTTTGCTCGACTTACCGAGCAGCCCATCCCCTGCTAGCCGAAAGTAACTACGTCCGGAACGCGGCGATGCCGGGTCGCCGTTTCGTAAGCGCCCGCGTAGGCCAACAGTTCGGTTTCGCGCCACTGATCTCCGATGAAAATCAGACTGAAGGGTGCACCGGACGCATAATGGCCGGCCGGAACATTAACGGCGGGCAGGCCGGCGATATTAACCTCCCCAACGGCGGTCCCTTCGATCATCTCAGTGCCATATAGAGACGGCACTTCCGCGCGCATCTGCGGCAACACCATCGCATCCAGCTTGTGCTGCGCGAGTACCCGCGTGAACAGGCGCAAGTATGCCGCCTTGGCTGCCATGAACTCCGACAGATCGGGAGGCGATGAAGGATCCTCGAATACTGCGCGGAACTGTGGCAGATTGAACAGGAAACCGAACATGCCCTCCGGATCGAACAGGCGCTCTTTCTCGGCCAGGCGCGCGAAATCAACAAAATTCGTAATCGGCGCGTCCGGCCCCAGCCGCTCGAAATACTTGTGCAAATCATGCGGCAGCGACTCGAGGCCACGCGCATCGAAGTTCTTTGACGGCGGAGTCGGCGCACGCAGACTGGAAAACGCCGTGCCGGCAAACGGATCGTCGACCAGCTCGGCCCCCAGCCGCCGCAATTCGGCGCACTTTTGCTCATAAAGCGCTGCGGTTTCGGCCGACAGCGACTGTTCGCGCCAGCCGGGGCCATAGAGGCCGAAGCGTGCTCCCCGCAGCGCATCCGCTCTCAGCGCCGACGCATAGCCCCGTTCGGGTACGTGGCCAACGCCGGCCAGCGTCTTCGGATCCTCTGGCGAATAGCCGGCCAGAACATCCAGGCACAAGGCGGCATCCCGCACGCACCGGGCAAGCGGACCCACTACATCGCGATTGCCGGAAAGAGGCAGAATTCCCACGTTCGGCACCAAGCCCAGGGTAGGCCTGACACCGACCAGATCCTGTGCCGCGGCAGGATTCTGAATCGAACCGCCAGTCTCTTCGGCCAGCCCCAGAACGGCCATGCCGGCGGCAACGGCGGTCGCGGTGCCCGCACTACTCGCACCGGGTGCCCGACCGGCTATCGCCGCATTCAGCGTCGGCCCCGCCCAACTAGTGTTCGCATGACTGCCTGAATGGCTAAGCATAGGGACATTGGTCTTGCCCAGGATGATCGCCCCCGCCTGACGCATGCGCGCCACCACCGGAGCATCGCGTTCCGGCACCAGATCGACTCCGCCCATCTTGGCGCACAGTTGCGACCATCCCCCCGTCGTCGGCAGCCCGGCAACATCCATGGTGTCCTTCACCACGATTGGAACACCGGCCAAAGGCCCGAGGTGCTCGCCCGCCTCCCGACGACGGTCGATCTGTCTCGCCTCGTCGATCGCATTCAGATTGAGAAAAATAACGGCGTTGTAGTGTCCGTTGAGTCTCTCGATACGACGTAGACACGCCCGCACGAGCGACTCAGCGGTCAATGCGCCGCTTCGAAACCCCTCCTGCACCCGATCCACCGTCAGTGTTTCCAGATAGGCATCATCGGGGGCAGCCGGTAGGCCCTTCGCGGCTTCATTCATGGCAGAACGGGACACGATGCGGGTCAATTGGCTGAAATGCCGGTCTTGGTGATCAACTGCCCGAAATTCCTGTATTCGTCACGTAAGCGCTGGCCCAACTCGTCTGGTGTCTTCGCAACACTTTCAAAACCCATCGCCTGGATACGCTCTACCGTCTCAGGTTTCTTCAGACTCTTGTTGATCTCGGCATTGAGCCGCCTGATCACGTCGACCGGGGTACCGGCCGGAGCAAGAACGCCATGCCAACCGCTGACCTTCTCCAATTCCGGCAGACCGACCTCGCGAAACGTGGGCACATCCGGCAACGCGCTCGAACGCTTCGGCCCGATCACCGCCAGCGCAACCAGACGGCCCGCCTTGACGTGCGGCACGCTGCCGGAATCGAAGGTGAAATCGATCTGGCCGGCCTGCAGATCCTGGATCAAGGGCGCCAATCCCTTGTAGGGCACATGGGTCGCGACCGTATTGGTCTCCAGGTTCAGCAATGCACCAGCCACATGGGGGAACGATCCGTTGCCGCTCGATCCGTAGTCGAGGCTGTTGGGCTTGGCTTTCATCTTATCGAGCAGCCCTTGGACGTCCTTTACGCCCAGTTTTGGATTCGCCACCAATATCATATTCACCTCTGTCGTCATCGCGACCGGTGCGAAATCCTTGATGGGATCGAACGGCACGTTCTGCATCACATACGGCCCCAAGGTAAGCGTGCTCGATGCCAACATCAGCAAAGTATGGCCATCGGCGGGCGCGCGGCGGACATAGTCAGCGGCGATGTTGCCGTTGGCGCCAGGCCGGTTTTCCACGATGACCTGCCGGCCCAGCGATTCGCCCATGTCCCTGGCCACCACCCGAGCGATGGCATCGATAGTGCCGCCGGCAGGCACCGACACGACGATACTCACGGGCTTGGATGGAAAGGTTTGGGCGGCCGCCATAGAAGGGACTAGAGCCGTCAACACCCACACGGAAAACAGTTTGCGCACCATCACATGAATCTCCCGATCATCACCGCCATGCGCTACACAAAGGGTGACACTGGTTTGAGTAAGGGGTCTATTATCGAGTACTGAATAGTTAAAAAAGGGCATATTCGTTAACGAATAGCTAACGGATACCCATCCAGTCCCATTACGTATTCGAGCAATGTCCCGACGCCTGCACAGCCGCCATTTCCAGATATTCACCGCCGTCATGCGCAGCCCTGGCCTGACCGAAGCGTCATTCAAGCTTGGTCTGTCCAAGCCCGCCATCAGCAAGGCCTTGCGCCTTATTGAGCGTGAAACCGGCGTCACGCTGTTCCGATTGGAACGCGGACGGCTGGAACCGACCGAGGCTGCTCAACGCCTCTTGCCGCGCGCAGAACAGCTATCCAAACATGCGGAATGGACCTTGGACGAAGCCTATTCGCTGCACGAGGATTCGTCGCAAACCGTGGTGGTTGCAGCGCATGCGCCGCCCCTCATCGCCATCTTGCCTGGCGCCATCGAACATTTCGGACAAAGCCACCCCGACGTCAATGTACGATTGCGCATCGAGGAACCAGCCAAGGTGCTGGAACTGGTTGCCCACCACGAAGTCGATCTTGGCGTCACCAGCACACCGGCGCCCGATGCCGCGAGCGGCATCGAGTTGTGCGAACGGCACACCATCTCGGAAGACCTGCTGGTGGTCGCCATGCATCGCCTACATCCCCTGGTGGCCAGGCAAGTGGTACGCCCTTCCGACCTCGCAGGCACCACGGTGCTCGCACTGCCGGAAGCTTCCCCCACCTCAATCCTGGTCCGCGCCGCCCTGCAAGAGGCGGGGATTCCAATACCCAGACGGATCGTCGCGAGCACGTCCTTGGGCGTATGCGCGTTGATCCAGCAGAATGTCGGGGTCGGCCTCATCAACCCCTTGTTGTTGTCGACCGGCATCTTCCCGGACATCGTCACTCGCCAGTTCCGACCACGCATCACGCTGCGGACCGAAATTTATCATTCGTCGATCCGCCCGCTCACACCCCCAGCGCGGGCGCTCTCTGAAGCCATCGAGGCCACCTCGACCGCAGTTCGCGGCCATGCCCTGCCGGTCCGGGCGACACGTCGCTGAAACCGGCAGCTATGCCTCCCCTGGCCGCGCTCAAGATGATGATTTGGCTGCTGAGTGATCTGTGGGATGCATCAAGCCCGAGGCGACGCCCAGCGCGAGTTGTTCATCAGTAGCCGCCTCGGCCTTGCCGAGATCGGCCACGGTGAAGGCGCATCGCAAACGTAAAGAAGGCAAGTCCTGGTCTGGACTTGCCTTCTTTCCTCAGAGCCATCACCAGGCATAAAAGCCTCTTGGCGTAGCGCCAAGTGGGGCATCTTTTGCCGCTGGGCCCCCCCGAGGTAAAAAGCCCCCTCGGGGGGCAGCCTCAGCACGCAGTGCCAAGCGTGGGAGTCATTCCCCTAGACTCGCCGGACTCGATTGCCCGGCGAGCGCACTGTTGGCGTTTAAGGCGCCGTGCAGTATTTACGCACTACAGGTGCAGGCGCCGGCTCGGAAGAACCCCAGGAATTCACCCGGTTTACAGTGACTTCGCAGCGATCGTCCACTTCCAGCTCGAACACCGTCCACCAGTCCGTTGCTTCGGACACTTCACCTGCAGGCGGAGAGAAAGCGGTGATCACGCCACCCCGATTCAACTCCACGCGCACGGGCGAAGCCGTCATGCCCGGAGCATAGGTCTCGCTATAGTTGTGAACAGCATAGGTGTACGTACCCACCATCAACTTGCGCAAGGTCACCACTTCCGGACCAAAGCTATCGGTGTCGTCCACATCCAGATTGGCGAAGGGGTCCGTTGTCAAAGAACCCTCATCGCTGTAGTACACATGAGTTCCATCCGGTGCAAACAGGTGGGAATCAACGTCGAGCGGGAGTTCACCCCAGGTAAGCTTGATGGCGATGGAGTCGGCCATGGTGGCCAGTTGCAAACACGCGTCCAAGGTAATGTCGGTATCCGAGCCCCCAAGGCTAACCGTGTTGCTCAGCTTGCTTCCCTGCAGTGCCGAAAGGATTCCGGTCCCGTTCTTTTTCATGGGGATGCGAAACTTGCCATCGGTGCCGCTGCGGGCGCTCGAAGCGTTAGAGTAGTTGATGCCATCTATCGTGACCACGGCGTTGGCAGCAGGCATGCCAGTGCCTTCGTCAGCCACGCAACCATTCACGAAAACCGTGTCCATGAGCATGTCCGCATTCCAGTAGCTGAAATGGGTCACGGTGCCTTCGTAATACTGATCAGGCGCAGTGCCTGCCAGGGTTGCGCTGCCTTCTTCTTCCCACAAACCAATCTCTTCGTTGAAATAAAACAGGGGAATGGTGGCGGGAATAACCGGATTGCGAGTGGCTACCGGGATACGGATGGTGGCAGTTTTGCCAGCGCCCAGGTTAAGCCGTTCGCCAGCCTCGTCTTGCAGGGTGACGTTGATCGCGCCCCAGCTTTCCATCAGGCCGGTCGTCGTCGGCGAAGTTGCCACCCGGTATTCGCCAGGCATGGAATTTACATCCAAGGCCGGATCGACGGGAGTCAAAGCCACCGTCACATTACCCGTCGCGGGCGTGCCATCGGCACGCACCAGGCCATTGGCCGGCAGGGAAACAGACGCAGGCGATCCAGGCACCGTCAGGTTGATCGCCGTAGCGGCGCTGGCGGTTGTGCTTGCACCCACCGGGTACAGTTGAGCCGCAATGGTGCTGGTGGTATCGGCAACTACCGAGGTTACCTGCAAGCCCTCACCAAAACCCGTTGCGCTGATGCGCACTACCGTGCGCGGTGAGACTGCGACGTCAGCCAGTGAAAAAGTGCCATCGGCGCCAGTTGTAGCGCGTGCCGCGCCATTGCTGACGATTGCACCGGCAATGGGTGAACTGTCTACGGCGCTGCTTACTGTTCCGCTCACGGCGCCAACAGAGCTGGCCGGTGGCGGAGGCGGCGGGTTAGAGCCATCACCACCGCATGCTGCCAAGATAAGAGATGCGCCCAGCGCAACCATCACACCCTTGGCCGCACCAAATAGCCTTGATGCCCCCCAAACAGGTCGCGGCATGCGACCCACACATCCAGAAATAGACATAACTCCCCCAATTGAAAAGTACATACCAGTCTTGCTTAGCCTGGCATTTTTATGCTCGCGCATTTTTGAGGGATTCTATTGAGGCTAACGCCACTTCTCTTCGGGTAAATCAGGTCGACACAATTCTTTCAGTTGCTTACTCAAAAGTGAAACACGGATTTTACTTTCTTTTTCGCTCATTTTCCGTTTACGTGCACCGTACGAGCCGCTTACCCGCAACGAGCCGCGATCACCACATCGCTGCCGTTGACGTCCAGGTTCAAGCGATGGGGATTGAAATCCATCGTTACGGCCTGGCCGGGTCGTATCACACGTACCGTCAACGCACCGGCGGACTTGCGAGCCTCTTCGGCCAAGAGCGGCGTCAACTTCTGCCCAACGGCGAAGCGGGTGGTGTCGGCCTGACATAAATCCCCTGTAGGGATTTGCGTGGCGGAAGCTTGCGGCGCCGGCACCGGAGCGGTGCATGCGGCTATGCTGGCCAAGGCGGTCAGGGCAATCAATTTCCAGATCATGCGGCATCCTTTAAATGGCTATTGCTTCGTGCCCGGATAGTAATTTCGTGGGCATTGCTCGCGAAGCGGTCCGAACTTGAGCTGAAACAGCTATCTAGGTGTTCAGGCAGGAGAGGCGAAGCGATACACCGCAAGCGTGCTGCGCCAGCCTGGCAAAAACCCGATCTCTCGATCTTCGGCAAAGGTTGCGCGCTCAAGAATACGCAGATTCAGCTTGGCCGCCAGCTCTTCGAAGTCTTTGAGCGTGCACAGATGAATATTGGGCGTGTCATACCATTGATAGGGCATTTGCCCGGTTACCGGCATGCTGCCTCGCAAGATGGACCAGGCATGTGTCCAATGGCCAAAGTTGGGAAACGATACGATGCCTTCGCGCCCAACCCGGGCCATTTCACGCAAGATGCGTTCGGTGTTATGCACCGCTTGCAGGGTTTGCGACAGCACGACGGTATCGAAATGGCCATCCTCGAACAGGGCGAGGCCATCTTCCAGATTCTGCTGAATGACATTGACGCCACGCTGGACACAGGCAATGACTCGCTCGTCGCTGATTTCGACACCGACCGTGCTGGCCTGCTGCACGTCGCGCAAATGCGCAAGCAACCTGCCGTCGCCGCACCCCAGATCCAAGACTCGCGAACCGTTGGCAATCCAGCTGGCAATGCGTATCAAATCGGGGCGTATCGCTTCTTGCACGGGAGTCATGACGCGCCCTCTTCTTTGACCAAACCTAGCTGCTTGGCGATACGATCGTAGTAGCCCCGCACCACGGAATGGTAGCGAGGATCTTCCAACAGGAAAGCGTCATGCCCATGCGGCGCATCGATCTCGGCATAGGTAACCGGCCGATGATTGCGCAGCAAGGCCTGAACGATTTCGCGCGAACACACTGGGGGAAAGCGCCAATCGGTGGCAAACGAGGTCAACAAGAACTCAGCCTGGACCGGAGCCAGCGCCGCGGCAAGATCGCCGTTGGCCCGCTTGGCGGGATCGAAGTAATCGAGCGCGCGTGTTATCAGCAGGTAGGTATTCGCGTCGAAGTACCTGGAAAATTTTTCGCCTTGATAGCGCAGATAGGATTCGACTTCGAATTCGACGTCGTAGCCATAGTGAAAAGCGCCATTTTCACCGGGTGCCCGCTGGGCACGACCGAATTTCGCGGCCATGTCGTCACCAGACAGATAGGTGATATGCCCGAGCATGCGGGCCACCGACAAACCATGACGCGGCACGGTGCCGTGCGCATAGAAATTGCCGCCGTGAAATTCAGGATCGGTAATGATGGCGCGCCGCGCCACTTCATTAAACGCGATGTTTTGCGCCGACAAGCGGGCGGTACTGGCAATGACCACGCAATGTGCTACCCGCTCGGGGTAGGTGATGGCCCAACTGAGCGCCTGCATTCCTCCCAGCGAGCCACCCATCACGGCGGCAAAGCGTTCGATGCCCAGCATATCGGCCAGCCGCGCCTGCGCATGTACCCAATCTTCCACCGTCAGCACCGGGAAGGCCGCGCCATACGGCTGCCCACTGGACGGATCTATGGTTCCGGGCCCGGTGGAACCGAAACAAGATCCCAGATTGTTGACGCCGATTACGAAGAAGCGGTTGGTATCGACCGGTTTTCCTGGCCCCACCATGTTGTCCCACCAGCCGACATCCGCCGGATTGTCTGCGTACACACCCGCTACGTGATGCGAGGCATTCAGGGCATGACACACCAACACCGCATTGCTGCGCTGCTCGTTCAACTGACCATAGGTTTCTATAGTGAGCGAATAAGGACCGAACGATGCACCATTTGCAAGCGGCAAGGGATCGTTGAAGGTAACGACGCGAGGCTGGACGACGCCCACCGAATCGGGACCAACGGCAGTAGGGGAAGGGGTGCTGAGGAAGGCGTTTAACGCCTCTTCAAGATGCGAATCGGATGACGGCACGATCGGGGCTCTTTAGCTGGATTTATGAGGCGCCCGCAAGCGGATCAGGCAAATCGGCGCCAATACGTCTGAAGATTGTAGCATTCAGTCCGCCGTCAAAATCAAGCCTTGCAAAATAGCCTGCGCCACCGCGGCCTGCTTGTTGTTGACCTTGAGCTTGCCAAAAGCGTTACCCAGATGGAAATTGACCGTGCGCTCGCGCACTTCGAGTATGCATGCGGTTTCCCAACTGGTCTTTCCAACCGCCGCCCACTGCAGGCATTCGATTTCGCGTTTGGAAAGGCGAGCCGGCTCCGAATCGGAAGTCGAAACCGGCAGTTTCAGATAGCTGTCCAGCGCCAGCGACGCCGCATGGTGACACAAGGAAGCAAGGTGTTCGTGCCTGGAAGATGCGGCGATGGCCCGGCCTTTACCGAACAACAACGCGAGACAGGCCACGACTGCCCCGGGCTGCTCCATTTCAGCCGCCAGCAGCAGCGCACTATCAGCACCATGCAGCCACAGCTGCGTGCACACATCGACAGGGAGGTCCTGGGCCTCTCCTAGCGCAAAGCGGACAGCCCCGCCGCTGCTTTTCGGATCATTCAGCAAGGGCAGGAACTCGCTGCACCAGCCTTTCCACCAATCTTCTACGTCGGCGCACAGCCAGCGGATCTGGTGATCGTTGACGCCGCGATCCAAGATGGCAAACATATGACGCCTAGCCCCCAGTGCCGTCGCAAAACACTGGAATACGCAGCCGATATCGGCCGTGGATTCGGACCCAGGCAGCGGCCGTAAAGACTTGAGCGCCCTTGCGGTAGTGCGATGGCCAACGCCCGACCTGGGGTCTTCAACCTTGGATGCATTAAGAATAGGCAACTCATACTGGCTTGGAATCAAGCCACCATAAATGAAACATTTTGTAATATTTTACATTTATGAACTTCAAGCAAAAGCCTGAATAGCCTGGGTTTTTTCGCCTTTTGATAAGCACGCCTAGCCTGGTTCAAGCGGCCCTTGAACCGCTTGCGGCCCCGACATAACCCTTTGGTGCGGGCGGCCAGCCCTAGTAGCCATGCCCAGCGCCGCACATCACCCTTCTTGATTCAGTAGCGTCAGATCCATTTCGGCGGCACGGTTGAGGATCGCCGCCACCTTCGTGCGCAAGGCGTTCGAGTGTGCGTGCAGGATTTCCCGCTTGACGTCTAGCAGCTGCTGGGGGTGCATGGAAAACTGGGTCAAGCCCAGTCCCAGCAATAAACGGGTGAGCTCAATGTCGCCGGCCATTTCGCCGCAAACCGATACCGGCTTGCCCGCTCGGGCGCCGGCATTGATGGAATTGGCGATAAGGCGCAACACTGCGGGATGCAAGGGATCATACAAAGCGGCCACATCCGGGTCGGCCCTATCGATAGCCAAGGTGTATTGGATCAGGTCATTGGTGCCGATGGACAGGAAGTCGAAGGCTTCAGCGAAGGGCTCGATGGCAATGGCCACGGCTGGAATTTCCACCATCGCCCCCACCGGGATGTTGTCGTCGTAGGCTTGGCCCCGCGCATCGAGCTCCAGTTTGGCGGCGGCAATCGCTGCGTAGGTCGCGCGGACCTCTTGCGCGTGCGCCACCATGGGAATCAGTATTCTTACCCGCCCGTGCACCGAAGCGCGCAAGATGGCGCGCAACTGGGTCGCGAACAATTCAGGGCGCGCCAGGCAATACCGTATCGCGCGCTGCCCAAGTGCCGGATTGGTCGCCACCGTGGCTTCGCCATCGAGCGTCTTGTCCGCGCCCAGATCAAGCGTGCGTATCGTTACCGGACGACCGGCCAAGGTACGCACCACCGAGGCATACGCTTCGTATTGTTCATCTTCGCTGGGCAAGGAGTCACGCCCCATGAACAGGAATTCGCTACGAAACAACCCTATGCCTTCGGCTCCGGCATCAACCGCTGCCTGAGCCTCTTCCGGCAGTTCGATATTGGCGTGCATGGACACGATGACGCCATCCAGCGTGATCGCGGGCACGTCGCGCAGGCTGGCCAGATCGGCCCGTTCGCGCGCATAGTCGCCCTGGCGCACACGATATTCCGCAATCACCAGAGGGCTGGGATTAACCAGCACAACCCCCGCCTGGCCATCGACGATAACGGTATCGCCGTCGCGCACCAAGGTGCGCGCCACGCCCAGAGCCACGACGGCCGGAACACCCATGCTGCGGGCCACGATCGCCGTATGCGACGTGCCTCCGCCCAAATCGGTAATGAAAGCCGCGAACCGGCCGCCTCGCAGCTTAAGCATATCGGCCGGCGAAACATCGTGGGCCACCACGACGAGCGGGTCGCTATGATCAAGGACCACCGAATCACGCAAGCCGCTGCGTTTGCCATTGGCGCCCGCCAGCGCATGCAGCACACGCTCGATCACCTGACGGATGTCGTTGGCCCGCTCGCGCATGTACTCGTCTTCCATCAACGCGAATTGCTCGGCCAGCGCTTGCCCCTGTGCGGTCAGTGCCCACTCGGCGTTGTATTGCCGTGTACGGATGATCTCCAGCGGTTCGACCGAAATCATGGAGTCCGCCAGGATCAGGCTGTGCACCTGCAAGAAGGCGCCCAGTTCGCGGGGCACGTCGGCAGGCAGATTCGCGGACAGATTGGCGAGCTCTTCGGCCGCTGTGGCGATAGCTGTCGACAAGCGCGCGCATTCGGCTTCGACATCTTCTTCGGCAATGCGGTAGTGCGATACCTCAAGGGCAGCCGCACCGATAACAACGGCACGGCCAATGGCATAGCCTCGGGAGACTCCCTGCCCATGCAGGGCCAGCATCGAGGTATTCATCACTACTCGGCTTCCCCGAATTTTTGCTCGAACAGGACACGGATGCGATCAAGCGCCACTTCGGCGTCTTCGCCTTCGGCATCGACCTTGACGACGCTGCCCATCCCTGCCGCCAGCATCATGACACCCATGATGCTCTTGGCGTTGACACGCCTTGTTCCACGCGCGATATGGATTTCGCAGTGGAATTTGCTCGCCAGCTGCGTCAGCTTGGCCGAAGCCCTAGCGTGCAGACCCAATTTGTTGACGACAGGGATTTCTATACTCGGCATGGTCAGGATTCTTCAGAGTTGTCGTCGACACGCAAGATACCTTGCTCTGCGCCGACCAGCGCACGCTGCGCAAGGTCATCAAGGGAAAGCTGGCGATACGGCAGTGTACGCAACAACATCGGCACATTGACACCGGCCAGGACAATGGTCGGCACGCCCTCCGATGCTGCGGCGCGGGCGGCCTTGTCGGCTTGATTCGAAGGCGTAGCGCCCATCACGTCCGTCAGCACCAGCACCCCTTCGCCATGATCGACTGCTGTAATGGACTCGCGTACGCCCCGCCGCGTTTCTTCCGGATCATCATCGCCGCCGGCGTCATAAGCCAACACCCCCGGCATCGCACCGAAGATATGCGTTGCGCAAGCAAGCAAGGACGAAGCAAGCGGCGCATGCGCCACGATAAGCACGCCGGCCATCAGTTTGCCACCTGCCCTCGCGCCACTGCCGCTTCCAATGCCTGCGCAAACATCGCCCCGACATCGAAACCAGTCTGTTCGGTAATCTCGCAAAAAGTGGTCGGGCTGGTCACGTTGATTTCGGTGACGTACTCGCCGATGATGTCCAAACCCACCAGCAACAGGCCGCGCACCGCCAACTGCGGCCCCAACTCGCGGGCAATGGCCAGATCGCGCTCCGATAGCGGCTGTGCCACGCCCTTGCCGCCAGCAGCCAGATTGCCTCGAGTTTCACCGGCTTGCGGTATACGCGCCAATGAATAAGGCACGGGCTCCCCATTGATCAGCAAAACTCGTTTATCGCCATCGACGATTTCGGGAATGAAGCGCTGCGCCATGATGCTGGACTTGCCGTTGTCGGTCAGGGTTTCCAGAATCGCGTTCAGATTGGGTTCGTCTTCGCGCAACCTGAAAATTCCGGTGCCACCCATGCCATCCAGCGGTTTGACGATGACGTCGCGGTATTGTTGGTGGAATGCCTTCAAGCGTGCCATGTCCCGCGTCACCAGGGTGGGCACGGTCAAATGCGGGAACTCGGCGATGGCGAGTTTTTCCGGATGGTTGCGAATGGCCGCGCCCGAGTTGAAGACCCTGGCGCCTTGGGCCTCGGCCCGCTCCAGCAAATGGGTGGAATAGACATACTCCATGTCGAAGGGCGGATCCTTGCGCATCAGGACCGCATCGAAAGCAGCTACCGGCCCGTCTACCGGCGCCTGCTCGGTCCACCAGGCATGGCCGTGGTCGTCCGCGCCGGGCACCAGCGCGACAGGGGTCGCCAAAACGCGGACGTCTCCGTCAACCACATACAGATCACCCTGCAAGGCGAAGCTCAGGCGGTGCCCACGCGCGTCGAGCGCACGCATCATCGCGACGGAGGTGTCTTTATAAGCCTTGAGTTCAGGCAGCGGATCGAGAATAAACAGTACGTGCATGGTGTCGCCTCGGATGAACGCCTTTGGCGGGCATAGGCGCAAAGAAAGTGATCGATTCTAACAAGCCCCCGCTCATACGCGTGATAAACCGCGCACAGGGCAAAAACACTAGGCGAATCGCCCGGACCCAGCACGAAGCTAGAAACCTTCCCCGTCAATTTGTTACTTAATGTATCATCACGTCAGCTTCGCCCGGAAATGACCGTTGACCGGGTATCCGGCCTTCTCGGCCCGACACTCGCTTTCGTATTTCAGCCCCAAGGACAACCCCTTACCTTTATAAGGTAGAGCTATGTTTGGCATGGAAGGTAAGAAGCTAAGACAGCTATTCGCGGACTGCAAACGCGCGCTGGATACCAGCCACGCGTTTACGGATGCGCTCGACAAGTCTATGGCCATCGTCGAGTTCAGTCCTGATGGCACGGTGCTGCGGGCCAATGACAATTTCCTGCAAATTCTTGGCTACACAGCCGTTGAGATCCACGGCCAGCACCACCGCACTTTCTGCGACCCCCAGCAAGTCCAAGACCCCGAATATGCCGAATTCTGGCGCGAGCTCAAGCGGGGGCAGTTCAAAGCCGGCCAATATAAGCGGCACACGCGCAGTGGCGCTTACGTCTGGCTGGAAGCAAGCTACAACCCGGTACTCGACAGCACCGGAGAGGTGGTGAAGATAGTCAAGATTGCCTCCGACATTACCGCCAGAATGCGGCAAGAGGCCGAGCTGGCAAGCCAGCAAGCCGCCATCGACCGCTCCGTGGCGGTCATCGAATTCCAGCCTGATGGCCACATCATTCGAGCCAACGCCAATTTCCTCAAATTGACGGGATACCGCGGCGAAGAAATCGTCGGCCAGCATCATCGCCTGCTCTGCCCTGATCACTATGCGGCCAGCGCCGACTACCTTGACTTCTGGCGGCAACTAAACCAGGGCAGCTATCTGGCCGGCCAGTACGAACGCAAAACCCGGGACGGACACTCGCTTTGGCTGGAGGCTTCATACAACCCGGTATTCGATGCTGATGGGCGTTTGTACAAAATCATGAAAATCGCCACCGACATCACTTCCAAAGTCCTGTCCCAGCGTGCCGAACATGAAAACTCCCGCAAAGCGTATGCCGTGTCATTCGAGACCGCCGAAATTTCGGAACGTGGCGCGGAAGTCATCGAGGCCACCGCACTGGAAGTACGCAAGATTGCCGACTCCATGCACCACACCTCGAAGATCGTCGAGAAACTGGGTAATCAATCCGAACAGATCGGCAGTATCGTCAAGACCATTCACGACATCGCTTCGCAAACCAACTTGCTGGCGCTCAATGCGGCAATCGAAGCCGCGCGCGCCGGAGACGCTGGGCGCGGCTTCGCAGTCGTCGCCGATCAGGTGCGCAAGTTGTCCGAGCGCACCAACGGCTCGACCCGGGAAATCTCCACGGTGGTCGACAGTATTCAAAGCGATACCCAGTTGGCGGTCGAAGGGATGAATCAAAGCCTGGAACAAGCTCGTCAAGGGCTGGTATTGGCTAATTCAGGCGGCGAGGCAATCGTGAAAATAAGAGATAGCGCCCGGCTTGCCGTTCAGGCTTTCAACAGCGTGCAGCACACGGCAGTCACCGCAACCCCCTTAAGGATGGGGTAATTCAGAACGCAGCGAGCAGCTGTTTCGCTCAGCCACAAGCGAGACAGCTGCTCTATCCACCTACCAGAGGCCTACTTTCCCTGCGGGTCGATTTGCTAGGCGAACTCTTGTGCGTGATAGTCGGCGCAAGACCAGACCGCCGTCCCACGGATCAATTCTCGGGCTATTCGCGTACCGCGAAAACGTTCCGCCAACCTCAAACTTAAGACCTATTTGTATCCGCTCATAAGGCATTGAAACAAAAACATTGCAAATATAAATGCGAAACATTATCATTCGCACCCTTATTTATGTTTTTGCGAAACATAGCCGTGCCTCCTCATTTTTCGCAGCACCGCCGGTGCGCACCCCCGTTGTTGCTCGGCCTGTTACTTCTTCCTTGGCTAACACCCATGGTGGTGCAGGCCGCTGAAACGAACGATGCGCTCGACACTATCGTTGTCACCGGCACGCGCTCCGAAAAAACGCTCGACGAAACACCGGTACCGACCGAAGTGGTGGACAACAAGGAAATCCAGCGCACTCACGCACGAACGCTGAAGGACGCGCTCGAGAACGTACCCGGCCTGCAACTGACGGAAATTCACGGCAAGTCCGGTTACGAAGTGTCGATGCAGGGAATGAGCAGTGACCAGGTATTGATCTTGATCGATGGCCTGCCCATTTCCGCCAGTACCGGCTCCTCCATCGACGTTTCGCAATATCTGCTCACCGAGGTAGACCACATCGAGGTGGTCAAGGGTGCAAGTTCCGCGCAGTATGGCAGTTCGGCTATGGGCGGCGTCATCAACGTGATCACACGGCGCATCGCTCCCGGCCTCGCCGGTGCCGCCACTGCCGACCTTGGCAGCTATGGCTCGCAAAACGCCAACGGCTCACCCGGCAGCTCGCATGGCAATGTCCGCGTAAGTGGTGGCGGCGAGCACTGGCGCGCCAGTGTGGCGGCGGATGTGCTCGACAACAAGGGCTTCTCGGTCGCCCCCGAGCAATGGAGCCGTCAGGGCGATGCCATTCGCCGCCAACAGTACGGCGGCCGTTTCGAATGGTTGCCGACGCGGGCAAGCCGTTTCTGGGTCGACGCCAGCACGTATCGCGAAACCGATGAGCAGCGCTACGAATACTATGCGCCGCCCAACTATGTGCCGCAACGCAAGACTGAGGACATTACGCGCAATCGCTTGACCTACGGCGGACAGTGGCGCTTCGACAATGGCCTGCAGACACGCCTGACCGGCTTGACCGAGGGCTACGACAGCAAAACGCAGGAATACTCGAACGGCGTTCGCGCCGCAAACAGGGTGTCGTCGCAGAACACCGAACACCTTTCGTTGCAGTTCGATCTGCCAGCTTGGCATCGCCAGCTCTGGCAATTCGGCGCCGACCTCCACCGCGAACGGCTCAAGCAAAGCGTCAACGGCATTGCCGAACTGGCGGGAAAAGCCGAGCGCACTGCGCATGAGCTTTTCCTCCAGAACGACATCATCTTCAACGACACCTGGGAAATGATATTGGGCTTGCGCGGGCAGGACGATTCTGACTTCGGCACACATTTCGTACCCAAGATCGGCCTGCGCGCCAATCTGCCGACTGGCGAAGCATGGAAAACCGTTCTGCGCGCCAACTTCGGCCAAGGCTACCGCGTACCCAACCTGAAAGAGCGCCATTACCTGTTCGATCACAGCTCGCTCGGCTACATCGTTCTCGGCAACCCGAACCTGAAACCCGAAGCGTCCAACAGTTTTCAACTGGGCGGCACCGCGAGCTGGAACGACCGCCTGACACTCGACGCCAACATCTTCTACAACCGGGTACGCGATCTGATCCAGACCGACATGGAGGATTTCACCGTCATCAACGGGATTGCCGCCTATACCTACCGAAACATCGCGCGCGCTCGAACACGCGGCATCGAGACCGGACTCAAGTGGCAGGCCACCAAGTCGCTGGCTTTGAACGCCGCCTACACCTTCACCGATACGCAGGACCTCGACACGGGCGGCGAGCTGACTCGCCGCCCCCGCAATATGGCCCGCTTGGGAGCGGACTGGCAAGTCTTGCCCGCTACCGAGGTATCCATACGCGGCCGCTACCAAAGCAGTGAACTGGTCGACTCTTCCAGCGCGGAACGATCACCCGCTTGGGGCACGCTTGATCTCGTCCTCAACCAAACGCTGACGCGCGGCGTCACCGCCTTTTTCGGCGTGAAAAACCTGTTCGGCAGGCAGCGCGACTTTTCGAATGCCAGTGACTTCGGACCCGTGGCGGGGCGCTTCATCTATCTTGGGGTTCGCTTCACCGCGGATGCCCTTCGTTAAATAGTGACGGGAGAGACATTGCAATGATCTACAAACCTGCTTCAGCATTCGGCACGATCGTGCTGACCATGACACTGGCCGCATGTGGTGGAGGTGAGGATGGCGGTACACCCACGCCCACACCGCCGCCGGTTACCAACCCCGGTTTCACGCAGTCCGCCACTTGGAGCGTGGTTTTGCCGGCCGCTGGCAACTCGCTTTGCTACGACTTCAACGCGAAGGCGGTAGTCGCAGATTGCACGGGTAAGGCATGGGACCTGAAGCTCAAGAGCAGCGGACGCACCTCCACCTTCTGGACCAATAGCGGCACCAGCGGTACCGGAGAGGGTGGCGCATTCGGTGGGCCGTTCGACCATAGCTGGGCCGAATTACAAAAATGGGAAAATGCAACCACCGACCCCGTAGCCGGCGCCATCCCCTCGACGTTATTCTTCAAGGACGCCGCCAGCGGCGTGTTCACGGGCAGTAATGAGATCGCGTCGACCGCTTTCGAATATGGTATCGGCGGCAGCACCGACCATCTGCTGTATCCGAACTACCGCACCTTTCTGATCACTAGCGATAGCAGCAGCGCCGACACTACCGGAACCCCCGCGTCCCCCGTGTTCGCGCTCCAGGTAACCGGCTACTACGGCGGCTCCGGCGGCACCACGTCAGGACATCCGTCCTTCCGCTGGATCGATCGCAATGCGCCCGGCGACGTGCGAACGGCAACCGTCAACGCGAGCGTTGACTGGGTCTATTACGACCTCGTGGCGGGTGCGACATCTACCGCTAGCGGTACGTGGCACATCGCATTCAACCGATACACCTTCAAGCTCAATGGCGGCGAGTCAGGTAGCGGCAAAGTAGCGGGCTTCCTGGCCAAAACACCCGCAGGATTCTATGACCCCGCAGGCACGCCGATCACGGCCAAATTCACCGATGCATCCAACCTCGTCAGCACCGCAGCCGACCTGAATGCACCGGATCTCACGCTACCGAGTTCGGCCAGCAAGTGGGTAAAGGATACGGCCTCTTCACCGCTTCAGCCGGCTTACACCGGCACCTACCCCAACCCGCTTGACTACGGTTGGTTCACGTATTACCCGACCGCGACCGCCGCCGGTTCGGCCGGATTGCCCGCGATTGCGCATCTGATCAGGGCCAATAGCGAAGCTGCCGGCCTGCTCCGTGGCGGCGAAGGTAACACCTACGCGAGGTTCCACGTGACACAGATCCTCTATGCAGATCCGAACGACGCGGCCAGCCAGCAGACTTGGACCATCGAGTTCGACGTCCAGCCCTGACATCCTTACGCGCCTACCTTGATGCCGGCGGCGAGGTATGCCGCCGGCCCATGATCCATTTTTTTGATTCCATCCTTTTATGACCGCCAATCACAACGATGCCCTGCAGTTGCGCCATGCGCAGTTGCAGGAGCAAGACCCCAAACTTCGCATCCGTGAGCGCGCGCGCCGGCTCGGCGTGACCGAAGCCGAGCTCGTCGCCGCCGACTGCGGCGTCGATTCGACTGCGCTTAACGGCAGCGCGCAGGAAATTTTCGGTGCGCTGGATACGCTCGGCCGAGTCATGGCGCTATCGCGCAATGAGTCAGCCGTTCACGAACGGCACGGCGCATACCTCGACATCCAAGCCAAGGGGCCGGTGGGTATCGTGCTCGGGCCGGACATCGATCTGCGCATGTTTTTCAGTTGCTGGAAGTATTTCTACGCGGTCACCGAAAATGATCGCCAGAGCATCCAGTTCTTCGACAAGGCCGGAGAAGCCATCCACAAGATCTATCGCACCGAGCACACCGACGCCGCTGGATGGGATGCCTTCCTTGCACGTTTTGGCACGGCGGAAAAGCACCCCGTCACCATCGAGACGATTGCACCCCAGAAAGAAGCGGACAGCCCGGCCGATGCCGCGGCATTGCGCGGCCATTGGCTCCAGCTCAAAGACACTCATGATTTCTTCACGATGCTGCGCCAGTTCCAGGTTTCTCGGCTGGGCGCACTGCGTGCGGCAGGCGAAGACCTCGCCCAGCAGGTACCGGCCGATACCGTGGAAGAGATGCTCACGCATGCCGCCGAATCGGAGCTATCGATCATGTGTTTCGTCGCCAATCGCGGCATCGTTCAGATCCATTCCGGACCGGTGAAAAAACTGTTGCGTACCGGTCCATGGTTCAACGTGCTGGACGAAACCTTCAACCTTCACCTGAACACGGACGCGGTCACCTCTAGCTGGGTCGTCAACAAGCCGACTAGCGACGGCTGGGTAACTTCATTGGAGTTGTACAACGCGGAAGGCGAACTGATTGTTCAGTTCTTTGGCGAACGCAAACCAGGTACGCCGGAACTGCCTGCCTGGCGTGAGCTGCTGCTGTCCCTTTGCCCACATCCGCTGATAGCCTGATCATCACGCGAATCCGCGGTCAGGCGATGCAGCCGCTTGCATCGCCCCGAAGACCCGAATTGCTAAGCGAGCCACCCCCTCTTGCACAAGCCACGGTTACCATGAAGATCCTTCGTTCTACGCTGCTGCTGTTATTGCTTTGCGGCGCCAAACTCACGATTGCCGCTCCGCCCGCGCGGGTCATTGGCTTGGGCGGCCCGATCACGGAAATCGTTTACGCGCTGGATGCGGAGGATCGCCTGGTCGGTGTCGATGCGTCGAGTATCTACCCGCCTGCGGCAGCCAGGCTTCCCAACGTCGGTTACTACCGTTCCTTCTCGATCGAAGGCGTGGCGAGCCTTAAGCCCGACCTCGTGCTTGCTTCCGACCAGAGCGGCCCGCCGCAGGCTCTCCAACAACTGCGCAAGCTTGGCAGCAAGGTGGTCGTGTTGCCTTCCGCCCCCACTCTTGAGGCGCTCGACAAGCGGATCCTGGGGGTCGCTATTGCTCTCGGCCTGGAAGAGCGCGGCACAGCACTGGTCAAGCAGATCCATCGTGAACTTCAGACCCTTAAGCCTGACTCCGAACACCCCCGCATCCTGTTGATCAGTAGCCACACCGGCAAGCTCGAAGGTGCTGGCGACGACACCGCCGCCGCCGCGATGCTCAAGCTCGTGGGCGCGGTCAATGTGCTGGCTAACCAGCGCGGCTATAAACCGCTTTCGGCCGAGGCCGCGGCGGCACTGCGACCCGACGCAATCGTCACCACCAGCATGTCGGTCAAGGCGAGCGGCAGCATCGATGCCTTTCTCGCCCAACCGGGTCTGGCCGTCACGCCAGCGGCCAAGAGCCGCCGCGTGATCGTCATGGACGATTTGCTACTGCTCGGCTTCGGCCCGCGTCTGCCCGAAGCGCTGCGTCAGCTCGAAGTCGGCATTGCGAACAAGACTGGCGGTAGGCGCTGAGCTGTGCCGCCCATCCTCATAACTAGCATGCCTGTGCTTTTGGAAGCAGCGTGAACCTGGCTACCGTCCTCTCTACTGCCTGCCGCCCACGGCGTCGACCTACGCCCACGGTCGCATTCGGCGCGCTTTGCATCTTCCTCGTCGTGATCGCACTCGGCTCGGCAGCAAGCGGGGCGCTGACTATTCCGCGCACAAGACTGTTGTCCTTGCTGCTATCCATACCCGCCGACTCCGAAGCCATCATGTGGCGCAATGTCTTGCTTGAAGTACGCCTGCCCCGCATCGCGCTGGGCATCGTTGCCGGCGGCGGACTCGCGCTTGCCGGCGCGGTGATGCAAGCACTGTTTCGCAACCCCCTCGCAGAGCCCGGCCTGATGGGAATTTCGCTCGGCGGCGCGATGGGGGCGGTAACGGCCATCGTGCTAGGCGCCAGCGGATTGGCCGGAATCGCACCGGCGGCGTTCGCAGGCAGCCTGGCCGCGACGGCCCTCGTGTACAGGCTCGGCAGCCGCCGACCGGGTGTGGCCAATCTGTTGCTGGCCGGTGTCGCGATCAACGCCATCTGTGCGAGCGTTGTTGGCTTTTTCACCTATCAGGCCAGCGACGTGCAACTGCGCAACCTCACGTTCTGGAACATGGGTAGCCTCGCGGGGGCTGACTGGACCATGTTGGCCTGGTTGACGACGCTGGTTGCGGTGCTTTGCGCGCTGTTGCTGCGCGACTGGCGAGCCATGAACGCGTTGCTGCTGGGGGAACGCGAGGCGCAGCATCTCGGCTTTGATCTCAAGCGACTGCGCCGCAGGCTGATCGTCCTGACCGCGATGCTGGTCGGGCCGATAGTGGCCGTGACCGGCACAATCGGCTTCGTCGGCCTCGTCGTGCCTCACCTGATCCGCTTACCGCTTGGCGCCGATCATCGCTGGCTGCTGCCCAACACTCTGATCGGCGGGGCCATCGCACTCACGCTCGCGGACTGGCTGGCGCGACTTGTCGTCGTCCCGGCCGAACTGCCGATCGGCATCGTGACCAGCCTCGTCGGCGGTCCTTTCCTGTTGTGGATGTTATCCAGAAAGATGGACTGACAATGCTATTGGCTCACCATCTCGGGTGTCGTCGCGGCGCCCGGCAAATCCTGTCCGGCATTGATCTGAACCTGCGCGCCGGCGAAGTACTCGGTGTGCTCGGCGCCAATGGCGCCGGCAAGACGACACTACTGGCAACTCTGGCTGGAGAACTCGCAGCAAGCGATGGCGACCTCAAGCTGGACGGCCGCGCACTTTCCACCTGGACACCCGCCGCTCTTGCACGCCGCCGGGCGGTACTGCCGCAATCGCCAAGCCTGAGTTTCGAGCTCTCGGTGCGCGAGGTCGTGGCGATGGGCGCCTATCCTTTTCCCGAACTCTCAATCGCCGACCATGAAGCATTGCTGCATCGCGCACTGCGACAAGCCGATGCAACGGGGCTGGCCGGCCGGCGTTATCTCGACCTTTCCGGCGGCGAACAGCAGCGAGTGCAGTTCGCGCGCGTACTGGCGCAGGTGCTTGCCTCCCGCGAGCCGGGGCAGTACCGTGCATTACTGCTCGACGAACCGACCTCGAGCCTCGATCCGAGGCACCAGTTGATGCTGCTGAGGGCGGTGCAGGCGCTTGCCCGGTCCGAGGGCATTGCCGCGCTTGTGGTGCTCCACGACGTAAATCTTGCCGCCCGATGGTGCGACCGGCTACTCATGCTTGCGCGTGGCCGCGCGGTGGCGCTGGGTACACCCACCAGCGTCCTCACACCGCAATGGCTGGAACAAGTCTATGATTTGCCGGTCAGCGTACTGCCGCATCCGCTAAACGACGGTACTCCGCTAGTGGTGTTCGGGGTTTGAGCGGCCTTGACTTCCGGCGTTTCGCACTCACTCATCAGGTGCTAGGCGCGGCCCCATCCGCATACCGGAACTGGCCCTCCTTGCCGTCTCGCTGATAGACGAGTTCGCCAGCGACATAAGTGGCGCGCACCGCCCTATCGTCGCCCAGCGTCATCAGCACGAATAGTTGATCCATCACGCTATCGCAGTGACGCAAACGGAAATCTATCAAGGGCGTGGCCTTCAGGTCCAGCACCGCCAAGTCGGCTTCAAAACCCGGTTTGATCGAGCCTATCTTATCTTCCAGGTACAGCGCCTCGGCACCGCCGCGCGTGGCCAGGTAAAACGCATGAGCGGCCGTCAAGCGCGTCTGATTCAGCGCGGCTACCTTATAGGCTTCATTCAGCGACTGCAACGGCGAGAAGCTGGTACCCGCACCCACGTCGCTGCCTATCCCCAATCGCACCGGACGCTTGGGGTTCTTCGCATCGAAAGCGCGAAAAAGCCCGCTTCCCAAAAACAGATTTGAGGTCGGACAATGCGCCAGGGCCGAACCCGTACGATGGCACCGGCAAAGCTCCTCCTCGGACAAATGTATGCCATGACCGAAAATGGCGCGCGGCCCTGTCAGGCCGGCATGGTGGTAGACATCCAGGTAATCGCGCCTATCAGGGTGCAGTTCGGCCACCCAATCGATCTCGCAGGTATTTTCGCTAAGGTGCGTCTGCATATACGTACCCGGATGCTCTTTCCACAAACGGGCGGCACCGGCCAGTTGGGCGTCGCTGCACGAGGCCGCAAACCGCGGAGTAATGGCATAAAGTTGGCGACCCTTGCCATGCCATTTACCAATAAGCGCTTTGGACTCACGATAGCCGCTTTCCGCCGTATCCAGAAGCCCTTCGGGCGCATGGCGATCCATCAGAACTTTGCCAGCAATCATCCGGGTATTGAAGCGCTCGGACTCTTCAAAGAAAGCGTCGACCGACTCGGGGTGAACCGTGCAATAAACAGCAGCAGTCGTGGTTCCCGCCCGCAACAATTCACGCAGGAAAACCGCGGCGACCTCTGAGGCGTGTTTCTTATCGCTGAATTGCTGCTCGACCACGAAAGTATATTTATTCAGCCATTCCAGCAGTTGCTCGCCAAAGGCGGCGATCATCTGAGTCTGCGGATAGTGGATGTGGGTGTCGATGAAACCTGGAACCAGGATGGCATCGGGGTAGTGCGTGATCGGCAATGCCGGATCAATCTGTACGCTGACGTCTTGGTAGGGACCGGTGATTTTTATTGTCCCACCGTCGATGACGGTCAGCGCATCGGGAAGATAGGTATAACTTTCCTGCGGCGCTGACAAAAAGGGATCCGCGTGGAACGTCAAGGTGGCTGCGCGTAGGGCAAACGGTGAACGCATCGCTTATTGCCTCTCTTTCCGAACTTGACCGGGCATATGGCTTTTTAAGAGGAAATGCTCGGGGCACAGAAGCAGCAGCATCTGTCAGGGCTCCACTGCAAGACACATAGTAACAAACAGGACAATCACCCTGTTTTGGCCATTGTTGCAAGATTCCGGCCTGCCTACACTCCTCTAAGATCAGGCATCTTGCGCAGATCAGCATGGCGCCTGCCGATTTCAAGGCACCAGCTCGCTTACATCGGCGAACCTTGCTCAAGTCGTCGTGATCACTGCGCTACATGCCGCGAGCAGCCAAGCGCTACGTCCATAAGCCGAAGTAAGGCTTTATCTCAGCCATCAAGGACTTTTAATAAATATGACGATATCCCGCCTGTCAGATTCGGACCCGGTCGCCAAGCGCACCGCTGGAGCAGTCGTTGCCAGCCAACTCGCCCTGCATGGCGTGAAGCACATTTTCTGCGTTCCCGGAGAAAGCTATATTGCCGTGCTCGATGCCTTGTTGGACGTGCCGATAGAAGTCACCGTGTGCCGCCAGGAAAGCGGCGCGGCCATGATGGCCGAGGCTCAGGGAAAACTGACGGGAACCCCCGGCATCTGCTTCGTCACTCGCGGCCCCGGGGCCACGAACGCCGCGGCCGGGATCCACATCGCGAGCCAGGACTCGACACCCATGATCCTGTTTGTCGGACAGGTAGCACGCGGCATGCTTGGCCGCGAGTGCTTTCAAGAGCTGGACTACAAGGCCGTCTTCGGGAGCATGGCCAAATGGGTCGTCGAGATCGACGATGCGAGCCGCATTCCCGAACTGGTGTCGCGCGCATTTCATATTGCCACGTCCGGCCGTCCCGGCCCCGTGGTCGTGGCCTTGCCTGAGGACATGCTTGCCGAGAACGTCGATGCCCCTGACGCGCTCCCCTATCAAGTCGCCGAAACCTACCCGGCACCCGAGCAGATCGAACAGTTGCAAATGCTGCTGGCAGAGGCGCAACGCCCGGTGGTCATCCTGGGGGGCAGCCGCTGGTCCGCGGCAGATGTCGAACGCTTCGAGAACTTCGCGCTCGAATTTCAACTACCGGTGAGCTGTTCGTTCCGTCGCCAGATGCTGTTTTCGCATACCCATCCCTGCTATGCGGGCGAACTAGGCTTCGGCCCTAATCCGAAACTGCTGGACAGAATCAAGAACTCCGACCTTGTTCTCTTGATCGGCGGCAGGTTATCGGAGGCTCCTTCCCAGGGTTATTCGCTGCTGAATGTGCCCAACCCCACGCAAAAACTTGTGCACGTACATGCCGATCCTGACGAACTTGGCAGGGTATATCGGGCGCATCTGTCCATCAATGCGACACCGCGTGGCTTTTGTACCAGCGTATCCAAGCTGCGGGCAGCTTCGGCGCAGAATCGCAGCGAATGGGTGCGAAGTGCGGCGGCCGACGCGATTCAGTGGCGCGATCTGTCCAAGATCCAAGTTCCCGGAGAGCTGAAAATGCCGGAGCTCATACGCGAGCTCCAAGCAGAGCTTCCCCGCGACACCATCGTCTGCAACGGTGCGGGCAATTTTTGCACCTGGGCTCAGCGCTTCTGGCTGTTCGAAGCTTTTGGCACTCAACTCGCGCCGACCTCCGGCTCTATGGGCTATGGCTTTCCCGCAGGAGTAGGAGCCAAACGCCTGTACCCGGACAGGACGGTGTTAGTCCTGGCTGGCGACGGTGACTTCCTGATGACCGGGCAGGAGTTCGCGACAGCGGTCCAGTACCAGCTACCACTTATCGTACTTTTGATCGACAACGGAATGTACGGAACGATCCGGGCGCATCAGGAACGCGGTTACCCCGGCCGAATATCTGCCACGACTTTGCATAATCCCGATTTTGTCGCCTATGCCCGGGCGTTTGGCGGCTACGGCGAACGGCTTACCACCGCGGATGATTGCGTCCCGGCGCTGCGCAGGGCCATAGCATCAGGCCTGCCTAGCTTGCTGCATTGCGTGATCGACCCGGAAGCCATCACCCCTTCTTCGACGCTCACCCAAATGCGCGCCAAGGCGTTTGAACGCTTGGAGCAAGAAGCGCGGAAAGCTGGATCAGCACCTTGAACAGGCCAAGAAAATGACCTATCCCGACACCCAACTTTTTATCGCCAACCGGCGTCAGGACGCAGCCGATGGCCGCACCCTGCCGGTGATCAACCCGGCTACCGGCACGGAGATCGGCCGGGTCAGCCATGCGGGCATCGCCGACCTGGACTTGGCGCTTAATGCCGCCCGGCAAGGGTTTGAGACCTGGCGTCATACGCCGGCCGCCGAGCGCGCCAAGTTTATGCATCGCGCCGGCACCTTGTTGCGCGAACGTGCCAGCGACATCGCCACCATCATCACCCAGGAACAAGGCAAGCCCCTGACCGAAGCCAAAAGCGAGGTCTTGGCCGCAGCCGACATGATCGACTGGTTCGCGGATGAAGGCTTGCGCATCTACGGACGCATCGTGCCCTCGCGCCTGCCCGGGGCCCAACAAATGGTACTGAAGGATCCAGCTGGCCCAGTCGCTGCGTTCACGCCGTGGAATTTTCCGATTAATCAAGCGACACGAAAACTGGCAGCCTCGCTGGCTGCGGGTTGCTCGATTATTCTCAAAGCCGCCGAGGAAACCCCCGCCGCAGCCGCTGCCCTGGTACAGGCTTTCGCCGACGCGGGACTGCCACCAGGCGTCATCGGCCTGGTCTACGGCAACCCGGCTGAAATCTCCGCCTACCTGATCGCCCACCCGGTAATCCGCCTGGTCTCGTTTACCGGGTCTACCCCGGTCGGCAAGCTGTTGGCCGCACTCGCCGGTCAACACATGAAGCGGGCAACGATGGAGCTCGGCGGCCATGCTCCTGTGATCGTTGCCGAAGATGGCGACGTCGAACTGGCCATCAAGTCCGCGGGTGGCGCCAAATTTCGCAATGCCGGCCAAGTCTGCATCTCGCCAACCCGCTTCCTTGTACACGAGAGCATTTGCGGGGACTTCACCGCTGCGCTGACCGCGCACGCACGCTCTGTGAAAGTCGGCGACGGGCTCCTTGCTGGCACTCAGATGGGGCCGCTCGCGAATTCGCGTCGGCTGGCCGCAATGACTGCGCTTACCGAAGATGCGGTACGCCGCGGTGCAAACGTCGAGGTTGGCGGCGAACGCCTTGGCTCGGTCGGCAACTTCTGGGCACCGACGGTATTGACTGGCGTGCCGCTAGACGCAAAGGTGTTTAACGACGAGCCTTTCGGCCCAGTCGCAGCCGTGCGCAGCTTCTCGACACTGGACGAGGCGATCACTGAGGCGAACCGCCTGCCGTACGGGCTGGCAGCTTATGCCTTTACGCGATCGCTGAAGAATGCGCACTTGCTGTCACAGCGTGTGGAGGTCGGAATGTTGTGGATCAATCAGCCTGCCGCTGCAAGCCCGGAGTTGCCATTCGGCGGGGTGAAGGACTCCGGCTTTGGTTCAGACGGCGGACCCGAGGCCGTGGAAGCGCACCTGAATACACGATTGGTATCAGTGATGAACGTGTAATAAGTAGTTCAGGCTGGACTCGAAGCACCTTCGAGTCCAGCCTGAACTATCCGTTGACTTCGCATGCTGCCAAGTCAACGAATCAAACGTCAGCAGTCAGTCAATTACTGCAGTTCGAGTTTGGCGTCCTGAATCACCTTGCGCCACTTGATGACTTCAGCCGCGATAAATTCGCGGGCTTGGGCCGGCGTTCCCCCAAGCATGCGTGAACCGTTGCTTTCAAGGTTGCTTCTGATCTCGGGGTTGTTCAGTACGTTCTGAATACCCTTATTCAAGCGCGCCACCACGGCATCCGGAGTATTCGCCGGGGCCAGGATCGCTCCCCAAGATGCAACTTTGACTCCAGGGTGGCCGAGCTCGGTAAACGTGGGCACGTCAGGCAATCTGGTGGATCGGTGGCTGCCATTGCCGATGGCCAACGCATTCAAGCCCCCGTCGGTAATCAGGCCATACATCGGCTGCAAGTACTCAAATGCAACATCGATATCGCCGCTCTGCAAAGCAGCATTCAAGTTTGCGCCCGTTTTGAAAGGAACAATGGCGTAGTCAAGCTTGGCGTCCGCCTTGAACAGTTCGGCGGTCAAGTGCTGCAGCGTTCCAATAAGGGAAATGCCCACTGTGAAACGATCTCCCTTGGCCTTCGCTTCGCGCACGACATCATCTAAGCTTTTCAGCTTGGATTTCTTGCTTGTGAGCAGCAACACGTCGTTGCTCGATATGGTCGAGATCGGCACGAAGCTCTTTTCTATATCGTAAGGAGCTTTGCGAAATAACGATTGGCTAATCGCCATACCAACACCGATATAGATCAGGGTATAGCCGTCCGCCGCAGCACCCGAAACTTGCCGGATCGCCCCAATGGCGGCCGCACCGGGGCGGTTCTCCACGATAACTTGTTGGCCAAGATCTTTACTGAGCGAATTGGCAATAGTACGAGCAAGCAAGTCAGCGATATTGCCCGCGCCAAATGGCACTACCAAGGTAATGGGTTTTGTCGGAAACTCCTTGTCTGCGGCTGTCGTCGCCATTGCGGACGTAGCACAGCCCCATCCTAGCAAGGCCGTCCCTGCAAACTTTAGAATCTTTCGTTTCATGTCTCTTCCTTTGTCCTTACTACTGATAGAGCGAATTGATATCAAGGCAAGCAACCGTATGGGGTGGGCAAGGTTGTTTCCCATACGGAAGCCCAATCACTCATTGATCCGAAAGGCCTTAAGCGGTTTCTTTCGTGTAATTCATGAACTGGGACTGCTTTTCCAACTGCCGCCATTGCTTGGCAGGCTTGCCGGTCTCGACAGCTTCCATTTCGCGCCAGAGAATTCTGCGCAGCATCGAGATCCCGCGATCCGAAGCACCCAGCGTTTCGTTTGCGCGGTCAGCGATAGTTCCTTGACCGATGAGCGCCACATAGTCTTGTGCGCTGGTAAGGCGCACTAGCGGGTCATCAGGGTAGCGGCCAGCGAATAGCTCGTCGTGATAGTCGGTCGAGTTATAGTCGTCGCACTCGTCGAAGTAGCGCTGCAATGCGCCATCCACTTCCGGCGACGTGGAGGGAACCGCTCGCAAGGAAATTCGAATGGTGTGTTCATCGTCGATGGGCACCATCCAATTTGTCACTTCCATCCAGGGATCGCCAGCCTTGACTCCGGGAATCACAACGGTATTTCCATAGGGAAATGTCCAATCGCTTACGCGGACCTGGTTTTTATCACCCAGCTTACGTACAGCGGTTTGACATATGCCTGCCGAGGTTTCCTCGTAGCTGACTTCCGGTACATCTGCGGTAATGGCTTCACCAAAGGCGCCGACCTTGCCCATTTGGTGCGCAAAACTGACGTGCACAGCATCCAGGGAATTTTCCGCAACCTGCAACCAATTGCACGGCCATATTTCTTTCCGTTGCAGCAAGAACATACCCTCTTGCTCGCAAGAGGGTCGGCGAGGAAGATTGAATTCGGGAGGGTTTCCTTCGCCCATATAGGTGAAGATCACCCCGCAATATTCATGAACCGGATAGGATCCAACTCGAACAGTGGCCTCGGTGCCTGCGCGCTCCGCCGGGCGTTCCGTACATTGCCCCGTACCATCGTATTTCCAGCCGTGATACATGCAGCGCACCTGCTCACCTTCGATCCAGCCGGTGTGCAGCAAGGTTCCCCGATGGGCGCATCGCGCTCCCACCAAATACGCACGTCCGCTCTCGCCGCGATAAAGCGTTAGATCTTCACTCAGCAGACGGACGCGCCGGGCCGCACCCGCCGCAACGCTTTTCGAAAGCGCAATGGGGTGCCAAAACTGCCGCAGCACTTTGCCCATCGTCGTGTCGCCGGCCGTTTCCGTCAGGCGCTTCATTCGCTCGGCTTGCTTTTGCAAACCCGCGCTGTCGATTTTTTCCATTTTCACCCTACCTTGACACTCAGCGGCTCCAGGCCACTGACTTGAATTTGGAGCTCGTCGCCGGTGGTAAGAAAGCGATTGCGCGCAATGCCCACGCCTGCCGGTGTGCCCGTTGCAATGACATCGCCTGGCAGCAAGGTCATGTAAGAAGAGAGCGCTACGATCAGCTCCTCAGTGGAGAAAATCATCTCTGTCATGCTCTCGTCTTGCACAACTTCGCCGTTGAGCTTGGTTGAAATCCGCAAGGTGCGCTCACGCAAGGCCTTGAGAATCTCCGGTCCACAAGTAATGGTGGGGCCCAAGGTGGAAGCACCGTCCAACCCTTTGGCTGCGGTCCAATCGGGCCAGGTCGCGGTATTCGGTCCCGGCGGGCCAAGCGAAACCCGGGTCAAATCGCGCGCCGAGCCATCGTCCAAGGCACACACACCCGCGACGTAATCCAGCGCGTTCGCAAGCGTGGCATCCTTACAGCTTCGGCCGATGACAACACCAATCTCGCCTTCATAGTCGAACTTGGCCGTCATCCCCTTATTGGGATTCAACACCCCGCCGTGTGCAACGAAGTTTGAAGGGGCTTTGTAGAAAATAATGGGGCGCACCGGAGGTTGCGTCTTGGCTTCGGCGCCATGTGCGCGGTAATTCACAGCAACGGCAAAAACACGAGAACCCCGATCCAGCGGCGGCAAAAGTGTTGCTTGCGCGCTCGGAATCTGCCGGCTTGGGCTGCCAGCGCCGTCTTCCAGAATACGAGGAAGCTCGTCGCCTTCGCACACCACATCGATCTGATTGCCGTTGGGACAGCCAATGACGACTTTGCCGTCGACAAGATAGCGTCCAACGCTGAAATTTTTATTCGTCACTGTCATCTCCGTGCCATGAATACATGAATAAGTGCCTGCATAGTGGCACTCACTGCTTCAAGACACGACAGACAATGCAAAGCAATTGTCTCTTTGGTTACACCCTGGACATTTCTCTTTAACCTTTTCCGGAAATCCTCCACGAAAAGTGCCAGAAAGACCCCAGACAATCGATGCAGGCACCTGGTTCGGGTGGACCCAGGGCCCGGGCAGCATACGCAGACGGCGGCTACAGATCCTGTAGCCGCCGTCTGGCCAACAAAGCAGCCGCTTAAAGATGACTTACTTACAACTACCTGAGTTCGATCTTTGCTGCACGAATCACATCCCCCCAGCGAACAATCTCGCTCGCCATGAAATCGCTTGCGTGTTTAGCCGTCCCGCCAAAAATTCGAGTACCAATTTCCCCAAGCCGTTTGGAAACAGCCGGATCTTGCAAGGCAAGCTGAATATTCTTATTCAAATACTCCACTATTTCCGGAGGCGTATTCGCAGGCGCTAAAAACATTCCCCAAGAGGCTACCTTGAAATCAGGCACACCCAACTCGGTAAACGTAGGTACCTCAGGTAAATTGGGAGAACGCTCTGCGTTGCCTATTGCGATGGCTTTCAAACTACCTGCGCGAATAAAACTTTGTGTCGGCGGCAGAAAATCAAAAGCTATGTCGATATCTCCACTGCGTAGCGCCGTATTTAGATTCCCCGAAGATTTAAAAGGCACAATGGCGTAATCAAGATCTTCACGAGACTTGAACAGCTCCGCGCTCAGATGCTGCATCGTTCCAAGAAGCGGAATACCTACGGTGAAACGATCCCCTCGCGCTTTCGCTTCTTGAATCACGTCTTTCAAGGTTTTCAACTTGGAGTCCTTGCTGACGAGAAGAAGAACATCATTGCTGGAGGTGGTCGAGATCGGAACGAAGCTCTTAACCATGTCATAAGGAGGCGGTTTAAACAAAGACTGACTGAGCGCAGAACCTACACCGACGTACAACAGCGTATATCCGTCCGGCGCCGCTGCCGCAACTTGCTTCACAGCGCCCACCCCACCGGCGCCAGGGCGGTTTTCCACTATGACTTGGTGGCCCAGCAACTCGCTTAGCGAACGCGTAATCAACCGGGTACTGGTATCGGCCGCGTTGCCCGGAGCAAATGGCAAGACCACGACTATGTCCTTGGTCGGATAGCTTTTATCTTGCGCTATACCTGTCAGAGGCAAAACGCCACACCCTGCCAGCAGCAATATGCCTATTGCTTTCCATGTATTTCGGATATTCAGCATGATTTTTCCTTTTTTCCGCACACAAATAAAACTCGGGGAAGGAGCTAGAGCTACTGACACGACGCTCACCGCTCAGGCTGTGACGTTGTGACTGGAGCCGGACTTCTGGCCTGACCCTCGTCGCCGCTGTACTTAAAAAGCTGCGATGGATTTTCAAGTCGCCGCCATTGCTTGGCAGGCTTGTCGGTTTCGACGGCTTCCATTTCACGCCAGAGAATTCTGCGCAGCATCGAGATCCCGCGATCCGAAGCACCCAGCGTTTCGTGTGCGCGGTCGGCGATGCTTCCTTGACCGACCAGCACCACATAATCTTGTGCGCTGGTAAGGCGAACAAGCGGGTCATCGGGATAGTGACCAGCGAATAGCTCATCGTGATAATCCGCCGAGTTATAGTCGTCACATTCGTCGAAGTAGCGCCGCAAGACGCCATCTGCTTCCGGCGACGTGGATGGACTCGCACGCAAGGAAATTCGAATGGTGTGTTCATCGTCAATGGGCACCATCCAGTTCGCACTTTCGATCCACTCATCACCTGGCTTAACACCAGGAAGCACAACATGATTTCCATACGGAAATGTCCAGTCACTCACTCGCACCTGGGTTTTTCCTTCCACCTCCCGCGATGCTATTTGGCAGATTCCCGCTGACGTTTCTTCATAAGTAAGCGCCGGAATATCCGCAGTAATTGCGTTTCCGAAAGCACCAATTGTTCCCATCTGGTGAGCAAAACTGACATGCACGGCATCCAGGGAATTTTCTGCGAGCTGCAACCAATTGCACGGCCATATTTCCTGGCGTTGAAAAAGCAACACAGCCTCTTGCTCAAAGCGGGTCTTGCGCGGCAAGTCAAAAATGGGAGGATTTCCTTCACCCATATAGGTGAAGATCACCCCGCAATATTCATGAACCGGATAGGATCCAACTC
>JBEBXA010000032.1:0-39427 GCA_040391825.1 Pigmentiphaga sp. | reverse complement strand
CTCCCCGCGCAGGCTTGCTATCGGAGACATCATGGGAAATCGCCTGAGTGTAATTGCGACCCGAACGGGCGATGACGGCACGACGGGCCTGGGAGACGGTTCGCGCACGCCCAAAGATGCCCTGCGCATCCACGCCCTGGGCGACGTGGACGAACTGAACAGCGTCCTGGGGCTGCTGGCCTGCGAGGAACTAAAGCCTGAATTCAGCGCCGACCTGCTCGATATCCAGCATGACCTGTTCGATCTGGGTGGCGAACTGAGCATACCTGGCTATACCCTGCTGCAGCCCCCGCGCGTCGCCTACCTGGATGAACGCCTCGCCCACTACAACGCGCAGTTGCCGCCATTGAAAGAGTTCATTCTGCCGGGTGGCTCTCGCAGCGCGGCGCAGGCCCACGTAGCGCGCACCGTATGCCGACGCGCCGAACGCAGCGTCATCGCTCTGGCAGGCGCGGAGCCAGTCAACGATGCGCCGCGCCAGTATCTGAATCGCTTGTCCGATCTATTGTTTGTCATGGCCCGCACTTTGAATCGTGACGCGAGTCAGGAAGTGTTGTGGCAGTCCGTAAGATCGGGCGAGTAGCTGCAAACGCGATAGAGCTAGCCAGGCGGCACTGCCGCCGGAAGGCCGGCTTAGCAGGAAACGAATAGTTCCTCGATGGCGGGCTGTCTGGATATCAGGCCTTGCTGATGCGAGTAGCGGATTTGCGTTTCAAGCATATCGCGATTCGCAGCTATGCCATAAGGCCAGAAATCATCTCCCATCAAGGCTTGCGTATTTTCGGCCTCGGCCGTCATCCACGGCAGCATGATAGGGATAGCCTGATGGATGGCCAGACGATCCTGGGCGATTTGCTTGGCGCTATTGAATGCCGCCATCAACGCCGGAGCCAATTCCGGTTGTGCCTCAAGCACGTCACGGCGAATCGCAACGATGTGCATGATCGGAAACCTGCGAGTGCGCGCAAAATAATCCTGTTCGGTCGTGCGCCAATCAGGAAATAAGCGCGCCACCGGCCCACCCTTGCCGAAGCCTTGCGGCGGGGTATAGGCCACCAGCGCATCCAGCTCCCCCGACGCCATCATCGAAGATAGAGTACGCCCGGCAACGCTGGCAATGCTGAGCCCTCCCTTGGGCCAGTTGATGCTGGAGATACTGTCGCGTTCGATGTGGTCGATATCCCCGATCAGCCAGCTGGCGCTTGCGGGATCGAAGCCGTACTCATCGGCAAGCATGCCCCGCACCACCAGGGCGAGTGTATTGGAATATTCCCTGACCCCGATGCGCTTGCCGGCCAGATCCTTGGGGGTCGCGATTCCAGCATCCGCACGTACATAGATGGCCGAATGTCGAAACGAGCGTGAAGGAAAAATGGGCAAAGCCACATAGGGGCATACGCCGCGCGTGCTGGCAATCAGAAAATTGCTGAAAGACAACTCGGTAACTTCGAACTCGGCCGTTTGAAAAGCCTGAGCAAAAATTTCCTCCAGGTCGCCTGCAAGCACCTGCGTAGGGAAACCTTCGACACGGATCTGGCCGTCGATAAGCGGGCGAGTACGATCGTAATCGCCGACTGCAATCTTGATTGTGGTTCCAGGCATTGCTCTACCTTGTAGACAGATGGAATTTATATTTGGGCGCCCGAGGCCTTGATGATTTTTTCCCACTTGGTGATTTCCGATCGAGTAAAGTCACCGAACTCTTGAGGTGTTCCCCCCATGGGTACGGCCCCTTGCTCAGCCAAGCGCGCCTGCACATCGGGCATCTTGAGAATCTTCACCAGTTCCGCATTGAGCCTTTCAATAATTGCAGGTGAAGTGCCGGTAGGGGCGTAAACGCCCGACCACGCAGATGTCTCGAACCCCGCCACGCCGCTTTCCGCAACGGTCGGCACATCTGGCAGTTGAGGCGCCCGGGCTGGGCCGCTTACCGCCAGGATGCGCACCTTGCCGCTTCTGACCATAGGCATGCCGGTGGGCATGTTGATAAACATCATTTCAACCTGGCCACCCGCCAGATCGACAATTGCCGGGGCTCCGCCTTTATACGGCACATGCAGCAAATCGATGCCAGCCATGGTCTTGAACAATTCGGAAGACAGTTGGCTGGATGTTCCGTTGCCAGTCGACGCGTAGGAAGTCTTGCCCGCATTTTTCTTCGCGTGAGCGATCAATTCAGACACGGAGCGCACGGGCAAAGACGGGCTGACGATAAGAATATTCGGGACGGTTCCAACCAACACAACCGGCGCCAGGTCCTTCAGCGGATGGTAGTTGAGCTTTTTATAAAGCGTGATGTTGATCGAAACGATTTCCGACCCCAACAACAAGGTATAGCCGTCGGGGTCCGCCTTGGCCACCGCCTCCGCTGCGATATTGCCGCCGGCGCCTGCACGGTTTTCTATCAACACCGGATGACCCAAGGCGTCGGCCAGCCGAGGCCCTATCGTTCTGGCAAAGAAATCGACCGTTCCCCCTGCGGGAAAAGGCACGATCAGCCGTATAGGTTTTTCCGGGTACGACTGGGCATAGGCGCCGCCGGCCAAAGCCGCCAAACCGACCAAAATAACTTGCAGAACTCGTTTCATGTCATATTCCTTGTAGGGATAGCAACAACTGAATACTCAAGCCGTACTGCAAGCCCCGGCGCCTGCCTTGCGCGCCGGGCTTCAGGTGTAATTGACCACCAACAACTTGATCTCGGACATTTCATCCATGGCGTAGCGGGTGCCTTCGCGGCCCGTACCCGACTGCTTCCACCCGCCGAACGGCATATTGTCAATGCGATAAATAGGCACATCATTGATGATCAAACCACCCACGTCCCAATCCTCAATCGCCTGAAAGGCACGACGGAGGTCCTGGGTAAAAATGCCGCCCTGCAAACCGTATTTAGAATCGGAAGCGCGCCTTACCGCATCGTCGAAACTGCTGTAGCGATTCAGGGTCAGGACTGGGCCGAAGATTTCTTCGTCTTCCACTTTCATGCCCGGCGCCGTGTCGGTAAGCAAAGTGGGATACACCACAGCCTTGCTGCGACGTCCTCCCACCAGCACTTTCGCGCCGGCACCCACCGCCTCGTCCACCCAGCTCTGAATTCGGCGAGCGGAGTTCTCGTCGATCACCGGACCGACGTCGACGCCTTCTTCCATGGGATTGCCTACCCGGCAAGCATTGAGCTTTTCCACAAGCTTCGTTGTAAAAGCATCCGCGACCGAGTCGTGCACCAGAATCCGCTGTACGCCTATGCAGTACTGCCCGCCATAGACAACGCCGCCGCGTACACAGCGCGCAGCCGCCAGATCGAGATCCGCGTCTTCCGCGACGATGACCGCGCCGTTGCCGCCCAACTCCAGAGTGACCTTCTTGCGGCCTGCGATGGCCTTGATATGCCAGCCAACCTTGGCGCTACCGGTAAAGGTCACCATCGCGAAGCGCTCGTCCCTGACCATGGACTCGGCCACCTCGACACTGCAGTGACAAACCTCCAGCCCTCCAGTGGGCAGACCCGCCTCGGCAAAGACCTCTTGCAGCAAACGCGCGGTAAGCGGGGTCTGGGGCGCCGGCTTCAGCACGACGCTATTGCCCACCGCAATCGCGGGCGCAACCTTGTGCAGCACCAGGTTCAAAGGAAAGTTGAAAGGCGCTATCGCCAATATGGGGCCGATGGGGAAACGCCGGGCAATGCCTACCCTGCGCCGCATCTTGGCGAGAGCATCGGCGCCCAAGCTATTCAAAGCAGTGGGGCGGCCATCGGCATCGGTGGTTTGATATTCGAATACCCCCGCATCGGCATCCAGAGGAATTTCTTCGCCTCCGGTGCGCCGTGCTTCGGCTGCAGCATTGCTTAAGTTGAAAAGCGCCCGGGACACCTCGCCGCGTGCATCGTACAAAGGCTTACCCGCTTCGGCGGCGATGGTTCGAACGAACTCGTCGCTACGGGCACGCAATAATTCGGCCGCACGCGCAAGAATGTCGGCGCGGGCAAAGCGGGGCAACTTGCGAAGTAGCTCAAAAGCTTGTTGTGACCGAACAATTGCGGCTTCGACGTCCTTGGCGTCGGAAACCGGCATTTCACCCACCACGCTACCATCAAAGGGGGAGAGGATCTTCTCGCACACCATTCAGACTGCTCCAGAAAAATGCTGCGCTCTCATTAAACGCCGAGGCAACAAGCTAAGGAAGCGCTTCCAAGTGATGGCCGCGTTGTCAAAAACAGAACACTAGGGCTGCGCGCAGGCCTCCAGCAAAGGCTTGAGAAAAGCCTGAGCCGCAGCCGATAGCTGGTGCTCGCGTGCCGTGACGATGTCCAGGCTCGCGCGTTCGCAGGTCTTGTCCGACAGTGATATTGCACGCAACTGCTTGCTTGCGGCCTCTTTTGTGAAGGTCAGGGGCGGCATGAAGGTGAGCAAATCAGAACTGGCGACCATGGTCTTGAGTAATTGCAGTGAGTTGGCCACGCAGCACACCGACAAAGACACTCCCGCACGCGCTGCGGCCCGGTCGACCAGATAGCGGATGCCGAACGCTTCATTCGGCAGGATGACCTGTTCATTGCAAAGATCGGCCAAGGTTACCGAGCGGCGCTTGGCCAAGCGGTGCGCCGGGCGGCAGATCACCTGTAAAGGCTGGGCCAAGCGGCCGCGCAGCAGCAAGTCATCGCGGCTGAGAACATTGAAGGCAAGACCGATCTCAGCCATATTGCCGGCGATGCGGTCGGCAATGTCATGAGTTCCACACACATCGACTTCAAAACCTATGCCCGGAAAAAGGGCGCGAAAACGCGTAATGAGGGTAGGCAGAAAATCGCTAACCACCGCCTCCACCACGGCCAGCCTGACCGTGCCTCGGCGCAACTGCGTAAGGTCGTGGATCTGGGAACGAATACCTTCAACGCGCCTATCGTTATCCAGAACATAATCAAGCAAGACCCGCCCGGCAGCGGTCAGCACCATGCCGCGAGACGAACGCTCGAACAAGGTCGAGCCAAGCTCATGTTCAAGATTGGCAATCTGGCGGCTGATCGCGCTTGGCGCCACAAAGAATTTTTCAGAGGCCTTGCGCAGAGACCCTGTGCGCACGACCTCCGCAAAATAGTGAAACGCCTGAGGCTGCAGCATCGAACGGTGCCCTTCTGTAATTTCAGAGAGCCTATCGACTTTGCCAGGCGGTGGCAATCCTTACCGCGACACCGTAGTCGCCAGAAGTGAAAAATGTCGCCGACTCTCTGCAGTTGACCTCTTCACATAATTTATTTATCCTGAATAACATACTTAAGTTATTAAAAGTGACTGCAAATGTTGACGCCCTACTTTAGCCAGACCGGGGACTTTCGCCGCGGTGTGGATACCCCCCGCGATTACCTTGAACGCACACTGGATCGGTTAGATGAGCTCGAACCTCACCTTAAAGCGTTCGTGACGCTTGCCATACCGCGAGCACGAATCGCCGCCGACATGGCGACGGCTCGCTGGAAAGCCGGAACTCCCTTGTCCCCAATCGACGGCATGCCGATCGGAATCAAGGACGTCATCGAGACCTTCGATCTACCAACCATGATGGGGTCACCCAGCTACGAAGGCTGGCGGTCTGGACGCGATGCAGCATCGGTCCACGCCCTGAGGGAAGCCGGCGCGGTTATCCTCGGCAAAACCAAGACCACCGAGTTTGCGGGCAGCTATCCGACCGACACTCGCAACCCGCATGACTTGAAGCGGACGTCCGGCGGATCCAGCGCAGGTTCAGCCAGTGCAGTCGGCGCCGGCATCGTGCCGGCCGCGCTGGGCACGCAAGTCATGGGATCCATCATCCGACCATCGAGCTTCTGCGGCGCCTTCGGTTACAAGCCCACAGTGGGCGGTATCAACCGCGGCGGTAGCCATGACACTCAGAGCCATAGCTGCATAGGTGTCATTGGCGCAAGCTTGCAGGACATGTGGGCTACCGCGCACGCCATCGTCGACCGTGTCGGTGGTGACCCTGGGGCATACGGACTCAAGGGCAGTCGCCAACTGGGCAACCCAGCCAAACCGGCGCGGATGATTCACCTTGAGACACCCGGCTGGGAATCAGCATCACCCCAAGCCCGCGAGGGGCTTCAGCGCCAAATCGAATTGGTGCGCAAACGGGGCGCAGTCGTAGTATCCCGGCATGACGACCAGCGAGTCCAGGCGTTCGAGGACGCGCTGCAAGGCATTCGAGAACTAGGCCTGGATATCTTCGGGTACGAATCCCAATGGCCTGCCAATAGCATTATGTCTCGGGACCCACTGGGGCTCAGTCCGGTCGTTCGTGATCGATTCAAGCGCGTGGCAGAACTTGGACTGGAGGGATACCGGACCTGCCTGGATCGCCGGGCAGATCTACGCCGGCAGTTCGAGGATCTGGCCAGCGGCGTAGATGCTTTCATTGCGTTGAGTGCGCCGGGCGCTGCCCCAGTTGGCATCCAATGGACAGGCGACCCCATTTTCAATGTATCCGCTTCAGTACTGGGAGCGCCCGCCGTATCACTGCCGCTATTACAGGACGACGGCATGCCGCTGGGCGTGCAGTTACTGGGGGCGCAGCACTCGGACCAGCATGTGTTCGAAACCGCGCTCTGGCTCATGGATCTGAACGGCTGACACGCCAACTGGAGAACCGTCTTGCAAAACTCACCAACGACACCTTCGCCATCGATTAGCTATTCACTGGACGCGGGTATCGGCCATCTAAGACTGAATCGACCCCTAGCGGGAAACCGCGTCGACCTACCCATGCTTACAGCCATGACCGAAGTGCTGCGCGACCAGGAAGGCCAGGCCGGCGTGCTAATCATCACGGCGGCGGGTGACGACTTCTGCCTGGGCAGGGAACGCGCGGAACAAGGCACACCGCTTCCTCCCTTCGATGCATTCAGGCCGGTAGCAGGTTTTTATCGTGCTTTGTCAGAGTTTCCCGGTTTGACGATTGCCGCCGTTCACGGACGTGCTGCCGGGTTCGGCGTGGGCATGGCGATCCGCGCTGACGTATGCCTGGCCTCGGAAGAAGCGAACTTCACGCTCGATGAGATTCCTCACGGTATTCCCCCCATGTTCGTGCTAAGCGAACTGGTTGACCACCTGCATCCCAAACACCTGATGGAAATGGTAATGACAGGACGCACAGTGCCAGCCTCGGAAGCCTGCTCTATGGGACTAGTATCGCGGCTGGTCGCCCCAGAGGACCTAAGTGCCGCTGTGCTGGATATGGCACGCAGCCTTGCTGGACCGAAGGCGACGCTGATCAGGGAATGCAAGCGCTATATGCGCGGTATCAGGGCGGTACCCACCGCAGGCAGGTTGGACGTAGCGCTCAGCGAACAGACCTTGTATGCAGTGGGGCGATAGGCACGCCTGCCACTAGGCAAACTCTTTACCAAATCCAGCGTAGAAGGCAAAGATTTCCATCGCGGCACGCTGGTCGGCCTCAGATAGTTTGCCGTGGAAGTACTCCACCTCTCGGTGGATGTCTTCCACGATGGCATGAAGGATGGCCACGCCTTCCTTGGTTGCACAAGCCCAGGTGGTCCTGCGGTCTTCCTCGGATGGCACGCGTTGCACGAACCCGCCTGCCTCGAGCTTGCTCACCAGACGGGAAGCTAACGCCGACGATGAAATGTCGAGCCGTTCAGCAACCTGACCTATGGGCAAACGCTGGCCTGGTGCGCCATAGATCTGCACCAGGGCCTGCTGTTCAAGCGGTTCCAGGCCATGTTTGCGAACGCAGTCATCGATGATGCGTTGCACCCGTCGAATCACGTAGCGGCCCGCAGCCACGCTCTGCATGTAGTCGTGAAACTCGTACGAATGAAATCCGTGATTCGTATCGACCCACTTTACGAACCGCATTTCTTTTTTTTCCGGGCTGCCGCGTTTTCCGGCCATATATCTTCCTCGTCTTTACTGTCGCGGTTCTCGGCCCGTGCAGACCCGCAGGAAACCTGCCTTCAGTAGTGTATCAAAAACACTTACTTAGGATGTTAAATCACATAAATCACCACGAACCGGCGCTTTTATATTTACCTTAAGTACGGTATATTAATCAAATATTTAAGACACATAAAATGTCGGGCAGAGCCGGAGATGATCACGCATGGATAAACCCACAAACGAATCGATGCCGCGATGGCCAGAGACACCAGGCCGGGTGCCCTATTGGGTGTATACCGACCCGGGAATCTATGAGCGTGAACTAGAGCGTATTTTCAACGGACCGACATGGAGCTATGTCGCGCTTGAGTGCGAGATCCCAGAGCCCGGCGATTACAAGCGCACTTCCATCGGTGAACAATCCATCCTGGTCGTGCGCGGCAAGGACATGGCGATCAATGTACTAGTCAACCGCTGTGCCCACCGGGGCGTGGAGCTTTGCCAAGCGAGCTCGGGAAAGGTCAAAGACTTCATGTGTCCGTACCACCAATGGGTGTACGACCTTGAAGGCAAGCTACGGGGAGTCCCGTTCAGGCGCGGCGTGCAGGGCAAGGGTGGCATGCCCGAAGACTTTCAGACGAGCGCGATCTCGCTGAAGCGATTGTCCGTGAACGTGCGAGGCGGTGCAATTTTCGCCAGCATGTCGGACGATCCGCCATCGTTCGAGCAGTACCTGGGCGATACCATTCTGGCGTATTACGACCGTATCTTCGATGGCCGCCCTCTGCGGCTGCTGGGCTATCTGCGACAGCGGATAAGCGGCAACTGGAAGCTGATGCTGGAGAACATCAAGGACCCCTATCACGCCAGCCTGCTGCACGTGTTCTTCGTCACCTTCGGCTTGTTTCGCGTCGACAACCCGTCGCGAGTCGTCATGGATGACTCCAAGCTGCACACGGCGCTGGCTTCGCAGCGCGGCCGCCAAGAACTGAACGAAGGCACCTCGCAGATGAAATCCTTCAACTCGAAGTTGGTGCTTAATGGGCCAGAATTGCTCGATGTGGAGCGTGAATTCGCAGGAGATTCGACCGTAGTCATGCATACGATATGGCCCAATCTTATCTTGCAGCAGCAATCGAACACGCTGGCATGCCGCCAGATCGTCCCTTGCGGTCCGGATGCGTTCGAGCTGCATTGGACATTCTTCGGTTACGCCACCGACAGTGATGAAATGCTTCAGCGACGGTTGCGCCAGGCCAATCTCATGGGCCCCGGTGGGCTAGTATCCATGGATGACAGTGAAGTCGTGGCACGGATCCAGGACGGAATTCGTGCTAACTCGAGCGATGCAGGTATCGTGGAAATGGGCGGCCTGGGCACGGAAATCGAAACCGACCACATGGTGACCGAAGTCGCGATTCGGGCATTCTATGAAGGCTATCGAAAGGTGATGGGCATATGAGTGCACCAACTCAGCAGGACATCGTAAAACGCATCTACCTCGACTACGCCAACTCGATCAACAATGACGAACTGGCGGCATGGCCAGGCTTCTTCACTCCATCGGCGGTGTATCGCATCATCTCGAAAGAGAACTACGATCGGAAGCTGCCCCTTTGCTTGATGTACTGCGAAGGTCAGGGCATGCTTAAGGATAGAGCGCACGCCAGCGCTGACCTGAACGTGTATGCACCGCGCACCTGGCGCCACATGATTACCAACATAAGCGTCCAGAACGAGGAAGGACTGACGACTGGTCACGCCAACTTCGTCGTCTTCGAAACCATTGATGGGAAATCGACCACCGTCCTAGTCGCCGGGCGGTACCTGGACGTCATCGCGAACGATTCGGCGAACATACTACTGGCTAGCCGGACCGTTATTTACGACACGTGCCTGATCCCCGGTTCGATTGTGTTCCCGATCTAGATGGCGCGAATCACACTGGACCGATGTCGGCCGTCTGATTAAACCTACCCAGAACCGATCAGGGCCGCAGCCCGCGCTCGACTGAGCACCGTCACTAATTGTGACTGGTGCTCCTCCGACCTGCGAGCTACAAGCCGCGCGCAAGCAGATCGACTCCGCCCCTACCTTGTAGCTAACTCGGCAGTTTCGCCAAGCCGTAGCCGTTCAGCTGTGGAAAATCCTCGGGCAACGGCCGTCGCTGCCTGCATGTAAGCCACAGTCTCAACATGTGGCGTTCGCGCCCCGGCTCAGGCCAGTCTTCGAAATCGGTCCGTGAATGCAACATGCTGTAGTTGTTGCAAAGCTGGATGTCCCCACCCCGGAGGTCCATGTCCAAGTGCAAGCCGGGGTCTCGTGCCAATTCATCCAGGCAATTCAGTGCTTCGATTTCCAGGGTAGACAGCTCCTGCTCGAGCTTAGCCGCGCCAGCCTCGATCTGAGCCCGCACGTAGCGACAGCTCACGATTCCGCCGACGTGGCCAAACACCGGCACACGATGGGGAGTGACCGCTGCATCAGACATCGCAGCCTCGCGCCGGATGTAATGAAATCCCCGGTAAAGAGGCGCCAGGAACTCCGGATGCCGGTCAAGTATTTCGTTGTGCAGCGTCAATGCGCTAACAATGCTGCTTGCGCCACCCGCCTTCGCCTGCCGCAAGCACATCAGCCCGACCTCATCGCAGCCGTCCGAATGAAACGGCAGATGTGCGCTCGTTTCGTAGCCCCTGACGTCTACCCTACCGAACTGCCGGCCGTAGTCTTTTACATGCCCGAGCAGTTCGCCACGGGGATTCTGCATCACGGGCAGGCCCAGGTAGGTTCCCAGCCCCCAAAACACCATACCGGCTTGGTCGTCGGTGTAGCGGTCAACGGGGAACCCCGTCAGCACGACGAAACCTCGGCCATGCTCGACCTCGCTCGCACAGCGAGCAAGTTTGCCCGCCAGTACCGGTAGGGCAAAGGACTCTCGATCAATGGCGGCCAACGCTACTTCCCGGTCAAGAACGCTACGCAACGCACGGTCGATTTCGTCGATATCATCGTCGCTGAGTTGGACCAGCCAATCCGTGCTGCCGGTCAGTTCAACGCCACGCCAAGCATCTGGCGATGTGATGACTCCCCTATGAACCGCTGACATACCGTCTCCTTATCTGCTAATGCCGGCGACGATGCCAGCTGTTGTGTAGCTCATGCGCTGCGCATGACTGCTAGGGCGTCGCTAAGTGCTTTACCCAGAAGAAAGGTCATCATCATTGTGTGATAAGTCATCCCCATCTCGACCTGCTGCCGGTGTTCTATGCCTGAAAACGCATTGGCTCCCACCGCCACGCCCCGCCGTCGACATGTCTGCACGCAGCGCTCGACCGCCTCAACAACCTTGGGATGCTTGCCCTCACCAGGCACGCCCAGTGAGTAGGACATGTCGGTCGGCCCAACGCAGATCGCGTCAATACCTTCGACAGCAAGAATGTCATCGAGATTGCTCAGACCCACTGAAGTTTCAATCATCAAAATGACGGCAATGGCTTGATTTGACTCTTCGACATGAACATTCCGATCGCCAAAACCGTAGCGTGCTGCCGGCGTCGAAAAAGCGACTGAGCGAGAGCCAAGGGGAGGATATCGACAGGCGCTGACGATACGGCGTGCCTGGCCAGCCGTCTCCACCAAGGGCACTTGAATACCGACTGCACCAGCATCTAACAGACGTCCGATATCTGGCTCGAAGGTGCGCACGACAGGGGCGAGACCTGCACCGTGAGCTGTTCGAATTGCCTCCCCCACTGTTTCCACACTCGCAGGACCGTGCTCGTTGTCGATCACGACAAAATCGAAACCCGCGTAGGCACACATCTGGATAAGCGGTGGGTACGGTGTTCCCACAGAGATCCCCGATACCCGCTGCCCGGCGCGCAAACGCGTCGCGATACTGTTGTTCAGGTCCATAGTTCGATGTCCTTTTCCGATTCGTGCGATGACGCCTCATCTCTTACTGGGGTTTGAGATCCATGGCCGCTGCCAGCGAACGGAACCTGGCATTTTCTTTGCGAACATTCTCCACGGCCGCTTCGCCCACGCTCCAATGTGGCGCGAGACCCAATTGCTGCAGTTGCGAGTTGGTGTCTGCATCGCGAGCGATATTGGCCATTGCCTCCTGAAGGCGGATCTGCACAGATCGTGGGACGCCTTTAGGAGTGAAAACGCCGAACCAACCACCGACTTCAAAGCCGGGATACCCCTGCTCGGCAACGGTCGGGACACCCGGCGCGAGCGGACTGCGCTGCAGCGAAGAAATACCCAATGCCTTGACTTGCCCCGCCTTCAACAAGGGCATTACAGATGCGGTATCAGCAGCGGTGAACTCGACATGGCCTGCCGCGACATCGGCCAAGCTAGGCCCCGTTCCCTTGTAGGGCACATGCAGGAAGCTCAGACCTGTCTCCCGTTCGAACATCGCGATGAAAAAGGGGTTCGCACTGCCACCCGTAGCAGCAGTGACCGGCGTTTTCTTAGTTCGCGCATAGGCGATCAAATCCTGCACGGTGTTGGCCGGCACCTTGGCATTCACGATGAACAACTGGACACCAGTGGCCGCGATCGCAACTGGCGTGAAGTCCACGTCCGCGTCGTACCGGATACTGGCATTGACGAGAGGAAGAATAGAGATGGTTGCCGTCGACCCCAACAGCAGGGTATAGCCATTAGGTGCCGACGAAGCAACCGCTTGTGCGCCGATACCTCCCCCTGCGCCACCTTTGTTGTCCACGTAAACCGGCTGCCCCAATTCCATGGCCAATTTGTTAGCCAGCAGACGCCCAACAGCATCCACCGGGCCGCCAGGAGGGAAGGGAACCATCAGCTTGATAGGTGCTGCAGGATAGGCGGGCTCGGAAGCAGCAGCTTGTGAACCCGCGGCCACGATGAGCAAGAAAAGTAATGCAGTAGGCCAGAATCTCATAACCCTTCCCTAGAGGAACATTGCATATAATGCTCTTAAATATTGAACTTTAATAACATACTTAAGTTACATATAAAGAACATAATATCGATGATCGCAATATTCTGTCAACGAAATCGACTTACTTTTTTGCGACGCTCCGGATTTCTTTTTTCATTAAATTGTATGCACAAAAGTATAGTTCTAAAGTAACATAATATCGGACAGTGAAATGATGGTGGTCACACCTCGGAAGGCCACCATTAGACAGGTCGACGAATGCGCAAATGGTCGACTCCGCCAGGCTTTCTGGCGGAAAGTCCAATTGGCGCAAACGCCCACAACAGCGCCGCAGCCTCGCGGCAATTACATTAGCGGGAGACTCGCATGGCATTACCTTCAGCCAAATCGATCACCACAGCGGAAGTGCCCGTCGTGGACCTGGCCCCCATGCATGACGGCAGCCCGACTCAACGCGCGCAACTGGCCTCGGACATGGCTGAGGTCTGTCGAGACATCGGGTTCTTCTACGTCGTGAACCACGGCCTAGATGCCTCGGCCATGCAGGCACCGTTCGATACAGCCAGACGTTTTTTCGACTTACCCTCTGAGCGCAAGCAAGCTATCGCCATGGCGAACTCACGGGACTATCGCGGCTACTTACCCATGAAGACCCTTGGCGACGATCCCGCGCTGAAGGGCAACATCCATGAGGCATTCCATTTCTACCTGGAACGTTCTTCCTTGGACTCAGCGACCTCCAAGCCCTTGCGGGGTCCCAATCAGTGGCCTGCCGACCTGCCAGAGTTTCGTGACAGCCTGCTACGCTATTACGCTCAGGTGGACACGCTTGCCTACCGCATGCTGGCCTTGTTCGAGCAGGGCTTGGCCTTACCGGAGGGCGCGCTGCGCCGCTACTTCACCGATCCCATGACCATGGTCAGGTTGCTGCACTACCCACCGCAGCAACCCAGCGACTCGGGTGAGCACATAGGCGTGCGCCCCCATACCGACAATGGTGCCTTCACCATCCTCTCGCAGGACGATACCGGTGGGCTGGAGATTCTCGGCAGAAACGGCGAGTGGATTGCAGTACCGCCGATTCCCGGCAGCTTCGTCATTAATCTGGGAGAGATGATGAAACTCTGGAGCGATGGCATCTTTCTCGCCACCCCGCATCGCGTGGTGAACCGGTCCGGGCTGGAGCGCTATTCCGTGCCCTACTTCCTGATGCCAGACTACGACACCCGTATCGCACCCTTGGTCAAAAACACCGGCGAATTCAACGAACCCATCCTGCACAACACACTTGCCCGCGGCCAGGACATCAGTTGTGGAGAGATTCTCAGCCGTGTCTGGAACCGCATTTGGCCCAGCCTTGATCGACAACGAGCAGACGCTTGAACCTGAATTCCCTGGCGATCGACCGTGGAGGTCGTCCGCCTCTCCACTCAAAGGAAGATACATGCCTTGCTATCTAGTCAGTGAAATCGAATGGTTCGATACGGAACCCATGAAACGCTATCTGCCACTAGTCGCCATTTCCAAGGAAAAATATGGTGGCAGCTATCTTGTGCGCGGTGGCAATCCGCGCCTGCTGGAAGGAGAAGGCAGCGTTAGCCGTATGGTTGTCACAGAGTTCGAATCTGTCGAACAGGCGATGCGTTGGTGGAACTCGCCGGAATATGCCGAGGCAAAAGCCATCCGCGCGCCGGTCACTCGGTGCAAGGTCGTGTTGGTTGAAGGCGCGGTCGAACGCAAGTTAGAGTGAAAGGGCAACCCGGAGGCACGAACCTCTGGGTTACCCGCTGTATCAATCGAGCCGGAGATTATTAACGCGAATGAGTTGGCGCCACTTGGCGCTTTCTTTCTCGATCCGGACTCGGGCGGTCGACGCATTTGTCGAGACCGGCATCACGCCCAACGCCCGCAAACGCTCTTGCACCTCTGGCATGGCCATCTTCGCGGCCAGTTTTTCGGACAATGCGGATACGATCGGCGCTGGCGTCGATGAGGGAGCAAACACACCGAACCACCCGCCGCTCTCGAAGCCCTTCAAACCCAGTTCGTCAAGAGTGGGAATAGACGGCACCATCGGATTACGCCGCAGTGCCGCAATGCCCAGCGGCTTCAGACGGCCAGACTCCAGAAAGGGAAGCAGGGAGGATACATCGGCGGCGACCAGCGGAACGTGTCCTGCCACGACATCGGCGATAGCGGGCCCGGTGCCCTTATATGGAACATGCGCCAATGAGATATTTGCTTCCTGTTCAAGTAAATGCAGCGCGAGATCGTCAGGCGTACCGGCTCCCCCAGCAGCAGCTGCGAGCGGCTGCTGCTGCTTCCGTGCAAACTCCAGAAAGTCACGCATGTTATCGACCGGCAGCTTGGGATTAACGGCAAAAACATGGACACCCGTCGCCACTACACTGATGGGAACCAAGTCGCGCAAAGGTTCATAGCCGATATCCTCGCGCAAAGATGGCAGAATGGATATGGTGGCGGTCGAGCCCACCAACAGCGTATAACCATCGGCCGTGGCGTTGACGGCAGCTATCGTACCCACCGAGCCTGACCCGCCAGGACGATTATCGACATACACGTTTTGCCCTATGGCTTCGCCCAACGTTTTGGCCACCTGCCTGCCTATCACATCGACTGGGCCACCCGGCGCATAGGGAACAATCAAGCGTATAGGCCGGGCCGGATACGGCTCGGCGGCTATCGTCGCACAGGTAACCGCGCAAGCCGTAGCGCCCAAGACAATGCTTGCAAGTCTCTTTCTATCAAACATCGCACCCTCGCATCGTGAACGTCAACAAGAAATCCGGCGGCGATGACGAATCATCCACCGAATGCCACTTCGGCGATCTGCCCAAGGCCATAGCCGTTGTGCTGCGGAAAAGCATCCGCCAAGGGACGGCGGCTCCGGCAACTCAACCAAAGACGAAGCATCAACCGCTGCATTGAGGGCTCAGGCCAATCTTCGAAATCGGTGCGAGAGTGAAGAATGGTGTAGTTATTGCATAGCTGCATATCACCTGGTTGCAGATCCATGTCGAGATGGAAACGCGAATCAGCGGCCAGACTGTCGAGATAATCCAGTGCATCACGCTCGATGGTCGACAGCGCATTGCCCGTTCGTGTAGCGGCGGCCTCTATTTGGGCCCTCACATAGCGGCAACTGATGACGCCGTCTTTTTGTCCGAATAGGGGAACACGATGGGCGGTAACCGGATCGTCCGTCATCGCGGCCTCCCGCTTGATGTAATAAAAGCCGCGATACAGTATGGGCAGGTATTCAGGGTGCTGGGCCGCGATTTCGTTATGCAAGGCGAGCGCGCTGACGATGCTACTCTGGCCGCCATTCCTAGCCCGGCGAAAGCACATCAATCCAACCAGATCGCAGCCGTCGGAATGAAACGGCAGATGTGCGTTCGTTTCATAACCCCGCACGTCCAGGTTGCCGAACTTGCGGCCGTAGTCCTTGACGTGTCCCATCAATTCACCCTTTGGGTTTTGGGTAACCGGCAAACCCAAGTAGCTACCAATCCCCCAAAAAACTGCTTCCGCATCTTCTACCGCATAATCCTGCGCGGGAAAGCCCCGTACCAGAACGAAACCGCGACCGTCCTCGATCTCGGTCGACCAGCGCTCAAGCTTGCGCCCAAGCTCGGGCAAACGAAATGTCTCCCGGCCTATCCGCGGCAGATCGAGTCCCTGGGCACGCACCGAGCGCAGTGCTCGATCAAGTTCCTGGATGTCTTGGTCATCCAGCCAATGCGTCCAGGCATCCGCCTGACTCAGATCTGCCGCTGTCCATGCGGCGACATGGTGAATCTGCTGACCACGGGCTTCAGACATGCCACGACTCCTTTAAAATCGGGTTGATGGGATCACTGTCACTCGACCGGCTTGATTCCGAACTCGCTGGCGGCGCGGCGCCATTTCAGATTCTCCGCTGCGACATGCGCAACAAAATCGCCGCGGCTGCTGGCAGTGGCGGTCACCCCGACGCTGGCCAATCTGGCCTGGAGCTCGGGATCCGCCACGGCTTGGCGCAACGCGACCGACAGCCGGTCCAGTATCGGTTCGGGCGTTCCCGTTCGGGCAAATACGCCGAACCAACCACTGCTTTCGAAGCCAGGCAAACCTTGTTCGGCAACCGTCGGTAGATCCGGACGAATCGGACTCCGGGCGGGCGATGCGATACCGATGGCCTTGACTCGACCGGAGTCCAAAAATGGGAGGGCTGCCGCCAGTTCCACCACCATGAACTGAATCACACCACTGGCAAGATCGTTGAGTGCCGGGCCGCTGCCGCGATACGAGACCCGCTGCAACGCAAGGCCCGTATCGCGCGCAAACAGATAGCCGGCGAGATCCTGGGGTGACCCGAGAAAGGTCCCAAAGCTGACAGGAGTGCCCTGAGCCTTGGCAAAAGTCACAAATTCGCCCACGTTGCTCGCCGGCGTATGCCCGTTCACGACCAGTACATGCGGGCCAGTTGCCACCAATCCGACCGGTGCCAGATCACGGCTGGCATCGTATTGAATATTGGAAGAGATATTGGGCAGAATAGAAATGGGGGTGGGTGACCCCATCAGCAACATGTACCCGTCGGAAGCCGATTTCGCGACCACCTGCGTTCCGATAGCTCCCGAGGCCCCTGATCGATTCTCGACAACGACCGTCTGCCCCAGTTCCGTCCCAAGTTTTTGCGCCAGCACCCTACCGATGATGTCCAACGATCCCCCAGGGGGGTATGGCACAACCAAACGCACCGGCTTGTCGGGATACGCAACATCGCCTGGCGCTGCCGAGACACCAACCATCGCACAGACCAACCAGGCGGCACAGCCGCTTAACCATCGTATAGGCAACCGCATTGGACTCTCCACTAAGTGCTGAACGGCCGATGCGGACGCCACGCACAATATGATCTCAATACGGTACTTAAATTACATACTTATATCAATGTAGTCAATATGTTTGCGCACTATTATTCTCGTGCCTTCAACATGAAACGAAGGAACGACGACCGGATTGGACGGCTCATGAAGAGGTGCTGATTGCATCGAAGTCGGCTCGTAGGCAAGCCGCAAGTCTGACCATGCCGGGCTACAAGTGCAGGCTTTCGTGGTTCAGGACGTTATCGGGCTGAACGCTGACGACGCGTCTATGTCGAGTCTTTCCAAGGGCCGCACCGCGTGGTAGCGAGCTGGGTCCTGGGTATCAGCAATAGAATTGGACTGCTTCCATCAGCACTATGTTTTTCAACATCAATGCTGACTCTAGGTACGATCTCTGGATTACGCCGTGCTGCTGCAAGAGCATGTCAACACAAAGACAATACCGCCCCAGAGTCGCATATTGATGGTTAGCTTGAGGGTGGAACCGGCTCTGCCGGCCCACCCTCACCGCCCCTCGTTGGGCGCTAGCACTGAAGAAGAGGGCTCGCTTACTTACCAGCGGCGGTAGCCACCAGGCGGCGCGCCCGGACAGCCTGTGCCAAACGTTCCAGCACTTGAACGGAAGAATCCCAATCAATGCATCCGTCGGTAATGCTTTGGCCATAGACCAGCGGTTTACCCGGCACCAAATCTTGGCGACCCGCTACCAGATGGCTTTCGATCATCAAACCCACCAGACGGTTGTCGCCGCTTTCCACTTGCTTGGCCACATCTTCAGCCACCATAGGCTGGTTTTCCGGCTTCTTGCTGCTGTTGGCGTGGCTGGCATCGATCATTACACGCGGCGCCAGGCCTGCCTTGGCCATATCCTGGCAAGCAATCTCGACGCTGGCGGCATCGTAGTTGGGGGCTTTTCCACCGCGCAAAATAACGTGGCAGTCTTCATTGCCATTGGTGGAAACAATGGCCGACACCCCGCCCTTGGTAACTGAAAGGAAATGATGCGGTTGCGATGCCGCCTTGATGGCGTCGACCGCGATATGGATGTTGCCATCCGTACCGTTCTTGAAACCGACCGGACACGACAGTCCCGACGCCAGCTCGCGGTGCACTTGGCTTTCGGTGGTGCGTGCGCCGATGGCTCCCCAGGAAACCAGGTCTGCGATGTATTGGGGTGTGATCATGTCCAGATATTCACACCCCGCAGACAAGCCGAGGGCGTTGATCTCCAGCAAGAGTTCACGGGCGGTGCGCAAGCCCTTGTTGATATTGAAGCTGCCGTCCAGATCAGGGTCGTTGATCAAGCCTTTCCAGCCCACCGTGGTACGGGGCTTCTCGAAGTACACCCGCATGACGATATGCAACTCGTCCGCAAAGCGATCATGCTCGGCCTTCAGGCGCTTGGCGTATTCCAAGGCAGCCTGAGTATTGTGGATGGAGCACGGACCGATCACCACGATAAGGCGGTCATCCATTCCATGCAGGATGCGGTGCGAGGCCTGCCGTGAATTGAAAACCGTTTCCGAAACCGCGGTGGTGCATGGAAACTCGCGCATCAAATGCGAAGGGGGAGCAAGCTCCTTGATTTCACGAATGCGCAAATCGTCGGTGTTGTGCGTCACAATCCTCTCCTGGATATCAATCTGTGTTTGGTGTGTTCGGTATTCGGTAAAAGAAATTTGCCCGCTTCGGCATCGTCCAGGCATAAAAAAAGCCGCCAGGATGCTGGCGGCTTTTTTGGGCAGGATTCGTTAGATACGACGCTTCCTTTCCTCCGCCAGCGGCATTGGAAAACCAAAAAAGTAAAAATAAAATTGGCGGGAAGCGAAGTTCATCTTTTTATACTAGCAGCCCAGGCCCTAGCAATCAAGCGGCAATTTCGTCATCAGTCGAAAAACTGCAACAAGACCTGATTGCAGCGTTCCGTCTGCTCGAACTGTACCCAATGCCCAGCGCCGGGTATCGACACCCAATCACGCTCCGGACGCTGGTCTATCAAGAGCGGCCCAAGCTGGTCGGGATGCCCCGTAACGTCGTGTTCGCCCCAGATAAACAATATGGGCATGGAAAAACCGCGAAGTATGTCGGGCAAAGGCCCTTTTTGCGACAAGGACTTGCTGCGGAACCGGGTGGCGGTGCAAGAATTTCTATGTACCGCCAGCGCCAGCTCATCAATGCTGGACGCCTCGTACAACATCAAGGCGCTTAAATTGTGTCGCAGATCTTCGTTGATGATGCTTTCGTCATCAGAGCGGCGCCAGTTGACCATGCTTAATGTTTGCCTGCGTGCCGTCCCGTGGCCGCCAGTACCGACCAAAGCCAGTTTGCCCACATGGCCGCGGTGCTGCGCAAGCCGCGAAGCCACCAGGCCGCCAAAAGAAAACCCGGCCAGATTGATCTGAACGCCCTCACCCAGCAATTGATCAAGCGAGGCCGCGGTCACTGCCACCAGTTGGTCCAGCGTGCCCGGCGCGCCCAAGGTGCCCGAATCGCCGTAAGAAGGTAGATCGGGCACCCACACCGTATGTTGGCGAGACAGGGTCTCGATATTGCGCACCCAATGCAGCCAACTGCCATGGCCCCCATGAATCAATACCAGCGGGCTACCCTGGCCTAGCGAACGCCAGCACACCCGATTGCCATCGATATCGACATCGTGCCGGGTGGTCTGCGCCGTCAACCGGGCTATGGTTTGCGCAGCGGTCAAAGCATCATCAGTGGAAGTAGAAAACTGCGCGACAGAATTCATGAATAGGAACAGGTTGTTTGCAATGCGGTCGTCTTGGACCGATGAGCTTCGAGTTTAACCGCGCCGCGCGGCCTAGGGCTGAGTTCTTCAGCCCGGCTGTCGTGGGCGTGCAGGATGTCGTGAATAACTTGGCGTTTCTTATTCCCTGGCTTGCGGGCTTTGGCGTCATGCAGCGCTGGGTCCGCCATGCGACAGCGCCTTTTCCACTTTTTCGCGGGTCCATTGCGACGCAAACATCTCGACAAAATCAAAGACGAACGGCGGTACGTGGCGCTTGCGATGCATGGCAACACAGGTGACGCTTGCGGGTAATAAATCGTCTTGAGTCTTCACAATGGCCAGACCATGGTCGCGTTCCGGGTTGTACGCTACTTCGGTCAGCGCGGTCAGTCCCAGCCCGCGCTCCACACAGTCTTTCACTACGTCAGCGTCGATAGCTCGCAGAATGATGTTCGGCTTGACACCGGCCGCATCGAAGACTTCCAGAACAGACTGCCACGCGGTGCTGGAGGATTCGAAGGCCACGAGAGGGTGTTTGGCGAGTTCCGTAATCGAACATTGCTCAAGTTGCGTAAGGGGGTGTCCCTTGGGTGCAAGGACGACTCGACGATCGCTGCGGCATCGCAAAAAGGCGATGTCGCGCTCGCTTGAGTCGATGAATGGCATGACGCCGATCCTGGCTGTACCCGCCTCAAGCGCCTCGGCAATCTGCGATGGGCTGCTGTGCTGCAAGGTGATATTGACGTTCGGGTAACGCTGCGAGAATCGGCTCAGCACATCGGGCAATACATAGCGCGCCTGCGTATGTGTTGTCCCGATCACGAATGAGCCGCTGTCATCCAGACGAGAGGAATGGGCGAAGTCACGGATGTGATCAAGCTCCAGGACTATCGACTGCACGCGGGACAGGACATATTTTCCAGCCTCGCTGAGAGCGCTGAGGCGGTTCTTCTCGCGCACAAAGATCGTCAGGCCGAGTTCGCGTTCCAGAGCGAGGATCTGCTGGCTGATGCCGGGCTGCGAGGTATGCAGACTCTTGGCTGCCCGAGACACGCTGAAGCCGTTGGTGGCGACCTCCCGCAGATAAATAAGCTGTCGAAGATTCATCGTGGGCGGTCCATGCGGAATGAAGAGAAATGGCGGGTAAAACCTGCGGCCAAAATTATAACTAATACTTATAGAGTATAAGAAAAAAGACTTTCAAATTATAAATTTGGGTGACTAAGCTTCGGCTTGCAGACTTCGACTGGAATGGTCGTAGCGGGAAAACTCTCAACAAATGCAAGGTCACTCAGATAACTATGTCCCTATCGATCAATACCGACGATAAATCGCTCTTGCTTGAGTTCGATGACCATGGAGCGAATGGCCGCGTGGCGCGGATAACTTTCAATAATCCCGAGAAACGCAATGCGCTGGGCGCTACCGGCAAGGAGCAGTTCACTGAGATGATGATGTCGCTGCGTCATGACGAGACTTTGCGTGCTGTCGTCATTACCGGTGCAGGAGAAAAATCATTTGTCGGTGGAACCGATCTTTCGGAAACCGCCAAATATGGGCCCGCCAAAGGAGAGTTATCGGGGATTAAAACTCATCGCCTCTGCGATGTAGTCCGAAACTTTCCCGTGCCTGTTATCGCCCGCATTAACGGATATTGCTTTGGCTTGGGCATGGAATTGGCCGCATGCGCCGATATGCGCGTGGCTGCGGATCATGCCAAGTTCGGCATGCCGGAAACCCGCTTCGGCATTATCTCAGGCATGGAAGCCTCGGTCTTACCGCGCCTGATCGGCTGGGGGAAGGCGTGCGAACTGGTGCTGACCGGTGATCATATCGACGCCCAAGAGGCCTACCGCATCGGCTATCTGGAAAAACTCGTTCCGTATTCAGAGCTGGATAGCGCGGTAGATGCCTGGATCAAGTCCTTGCTTCTGTGCGGTCCGAACGCCGTCAGGCTACAGAAACGGCTCATCATCAATTGGGATCGGATGTCGCCCACGGATGGCGTACGCGCAGGCATAGAACTGTATGCGGACTGCTACCGGACCGATGAACCCAATCGGATGATGACGTCATTTCTTAATCGCGGCAAAAAATAATCCCCCTAAGCAGCCTGTTCGTCGATAAATGCCCTTGGCATGAATGACGCACATAAATGCCAAATCATACTAATCAGAAGACCAAGGAGACATGATGCGATCAAGACTGAGGAATGCCGCCCTATGTATCAGCGCGATATGGTTCGGCTCGACCATGCTCGGCATTTCCACCGCGCAGGCGGCGGAGCCCTACCCCAATAAACCCGTAAGAATCATCGTGCCTTTCGGGCCCGGTTCCGTCAGCGCCGTGCTGGCCCGTGCCGTGGCCGAAGAGCTTCAGCATGAGCTGGGCGGCACCTTTGTTGTAGAAACCAAACCGGGCGCCAGTGGAATCGTGGCGGCTAAGTCCGTCATTCAGGCAGCGCCGGACGGCTACACCCTTTTGCTGGGTACCAATACTACCAATGCGGCGAATCAGTATCTGTTCAAGGAGCTTCCTTACCATACGCTCAATGATTTCACGCCGGTAGCCCGCCTGACTCTGGGCCAGCAGATCTTGGTGATCAATCCTTCGATACCCGCGAATTCGGTCAAGGAACTGATGGAGCTGGTACGCAAGAACCCCCAGGATTTTGCATACACCTCGACAAACAGCACGAACCAGATCACGTTCGAGTTAATCAACACACTTTCCGGCATCAAGATTCTCCAGGTTCCGTTCAAGAACTCAAGCGACGCCTATGTTTCGATCATGGCGGGCCGGGTTGCCATGGGATTCGGCGATCACGTCAATACCGTGCCGCAGATCAAGTCAGGAAAGCTGAAAGCCCTGGCAGTGACCGGAGCCTCTCGGTCGCGAATCCTGACGGATGTTCCGACGCTGACCGAGGCGGGCTTTCCCGGCTCTCTCAACAACTGGGCTGGATTGCTGGGTCCCGCCGGCATGCCCGCGGGGATTGTCGATCGCTTGAGCACCGCCACGAACAAGGTCCTGAAAGACCCCAAGCTTATCGCCCGCATTCACGCTATCGGGTATGAGCCGTATCCGGCCGAAGCGCAGGAGTTCAAGACCTTTCTTGCCCAGGATGCGGAAAACTGGCGCGACGCCATCGTGCGTGGGGGCATTCAGCCGCAATAGGGGCCTTGGGCACGTGTAGCACCGTTTCCATTGCATCCAATATGGGTATGAGTATGAAGCAGCCGATACTCGACGGCATACGTGTCGTGGAAGTGGGTCAGATCCTGTCGGCGCCCTATGCCTCGGCAATTCTGGGCGACCTGGGGGCCGATGTGGTGAAAGTCGAGCGCCCGCGAGGCGACGATGGCAGATCAATGGGGCCGCCGTTCAGGAACGGCGACTCCATGAATTTCCACATTTTCAATCGGGGCAAGAAATCCGTCGCGCTGGACTTGAAGGATGTGGACGGACGGCGCCAATTCGAACTGCTGATAGCCGAATGCGACGTCCTCATTCATAACCTACGCCCTGGCGTTGCCCAAGCACTCGGGATGTCGGGCGAGGAGCTTTGCGAGCGATACCCTCGCCTAGTCTATTGCGAAATTTCAGCATTTGGCCATACCGGCCCGATGAGCCGCCGCCCCGGGTATGAACCGCTGGCACAGGCCTACAGTGGATTGATGTCGATTAATGGCGGGCCGCAGGATCCCCCTTCGAGAATGGGCGCTTCCGTTTGCGATCAAGGGGCCGGCATGTGGGCTGTGATCGGCGTTCTGTCACTGCTTCGGCAACGAGACATAACGGGTGTCGGCGGCATGGTGCAGACCTCTTTGCTGGAGACTGCGCTGGCCTGGGCGGTTCAACGTACCGATGCTTATCGCAATCAGGGCGTGCTTTTCGAAAAACATGCCACGGGCCATCCCAATCTGGTGCCCTATCAGTCTTTCGAAACTGACGACGGCCCACTGTTGATCTGTGCGGGCAACGACCGATTGTTTGCCGCTTTGGCCCGAGTGTTAGGCCACAAAGAGTGGGCTTCCGATATTCGATTCAGCACGAATCGTGCGCGCCTGACACATCGCGAGGCGCTGCTGGACTTGATCCGCCCGGTCTTGCTGAAGCGGACGCGCGCCAATTGGATTACGGAACTGGAGACGGCAGGCGTGCCGTGCTCTCCGATGCACACGATACCCGAGGTCGTGGCCCTGCCACAGGTCGAAACCCTCGGCATTTTCTCGGCAGTACCTGGAGAGGACTATTCCTTGACGGGCTTGCCCTTGACCATCAATGGCGATCGCCCCGCATTACGCGGGGGGCCGCCACGCCTCGGCGAGCATAACCTTGAACTTTTCGGTACGCCGGGCGAGTAAACAAATAGTGATTTGCGGAGCATCAGGAATGACGACAGCAGTAAATCGAGAGCCTTCAGCAAGTGCGGCCCATGCTGGCTTGCCCCTACAAGGGGTGCGTGTGCTGGAGCTTGCCCAGGTCCTTTCGGGGCCTTTTGCCGGTTCCATCCTTGCCGACATGGGGGCGGACGTCATCAAGGTAGAGCGCCCGGACGGAGGCGACGACGCGCGCGTCATGGGTCGTGCATACTGCCGCGGCGACTCCCTCATTTTCCATGAATACAACCGCGGCAAACGCTCGATAACGCTCGATCTCAAATCTCCCGAAGGTATCGAAGGTTTCCATGCGCTCCTGGCGGACGCCGATGTATTCCTTCACAACATGAGACCCGGAGTCGTCGAAAATCTCGGCATAGGCCCCGAGGACCTGTGTCGCCAGTTTCCGCGTCTTGTCTACTGCCAGATTTCCGCCTTCGGGCATTTGGGGCCCAAACGCCATCTGCCGGGCTACGAAGCTCCGATCGAAGCCTACAGCGGCCTGTTCAGCCTCAACGGAGGGCCCGACGATCCGCCGATGCGCCTGGGGGTGTCGGTCTGCGATCTGGGAAGCGGCATGTGGTCGGTGATTGCCATCCTGGGCCTGCTCCAGCGCCGACAGATAACGGGACGGGGCGGCGTGGCAAGCACGTCGTTGCTGGAAACGGCACTGGTCTGGGCGGGCCAGAAAGTGGACGCCATCGTCAATGAGGGCAAGGAGCCCGAGCGGCACGCATCAGGGACTAACACCTTTGTTCCCTACCAATCTTTTGCTACGGCCGACGGCGACATCGTGATTTGCGCCGGCAACGATTATCTATTCTCCAAGGTCGCCACCGCGCTCAAACATCCGGAGTGGGCCTCTGACGAGCGGTTCACGACCAATAGGCGAAGAATCGAGAACAAGGCCGCCTTGATCACCTTGATGGCTCCGGTATTTGCGGGCGATACACGAGCTTGCTGGACACAGAGGCTGCAAGCGGCGGGCGTGCCCTGCTCCCCCATTCACTCTCTGAAAGAGGCCGTGGAAGACCCGCAAGTCATGGCGCTGCACTTGAGGCAGCCCGTGCAGGACGATGATTTCAGCCTTGTCGGGCTGCCCGTCTCCTTCGACGGCGCGCGCCCGCCCATACGGCGACCGGCGCCCACGCTAGGGCAACACAATGGACAACACTTCGAAGCGTAATGCGAGAGTGCCGCAAACCCCTTGGCAAAGCGGCTCAGGCGCTGCTGCGGGACCGCATCGCCGCCTTCCTCTAAAATAGCCCCTTCTTTCTTCACCTCTTGGCTATTTCCAGCATGACCGAACCCCTACGCCTGTCCAAACGCATGTCCGAACTGGGCCTGTGCTCCCGGCGCGAAGCCGATGAATGGATCAGCCGCGGCTGGGTGCGTGTCGATGGCGTTGTCGTGTCCACACTCGGCAGCAAAGTACTGCCCCATCAGAAGGTGACTGTAGAACGGCAGGCCAGCGCCGAGCAGGCCCGCCGGGTCACTATCCTGATCAACAAACCCATGGGCTACGTCAGTGGTCAGGCTGAAGACGGCTATCAGCCCGCGGTGACGCTGGTCAAGGCCAGCAGCCGCTGGAGCGCCGACCGTTCTCCCACCCGTTTCCAACCCAGCCAATTGCGCAGCCTGGTTCCCGCGGGACGGCTGGATATCGACTCTGTTGGGCTGCTGGTACTGACCCAGGATGGCCGCGTCGCCAAACACCTGATCGGCGAAGACTCGACCGTCGACAAAGAGTATCTGGTGCGCGTGCAGTATTCACGCCCGGGACGCCTGCCCGATAGCGACCTCAAACTGCTGAACCATGGCTTGTCGCTGGACGGCAAGAAACTTCGGCCCGCTGTGGTCAGTTGGCAGAACGAGGATCAGTTGCGCTTTGTCTTGAGCGAAGGCAAAAAGCGCCAGATACGCCGCATGTGCGAAGCCGTGGGCCTGCGCGTGGTGGGGCTCAAGCGCGTACGTATCGGGGGGGTCATGCTGGGCGATCTGCCTACCGGTGAATGGCGCTACCTGCAGGCAGACGAACAGTTCTGAACTTGCGCTTAGTCGAGCGCCGCACCCGACTCTTTCACCGCGGCTGACCAGAGCTTATTGTCTTCAACCAGTCGCGTAGCGAACTGTTCCGGGGTATTGCACAAGACGGCAACCCCGATATTCGCAAGCTTCTTGGCGAAACCCGCATCCTTGCCCGCTTCAGCCAAGGACGAAACGATACGGTCAACCACCTCTTTAGGAGTATGGGCGGGCGCGGCGACACCGTTCCAGGTCTGGGTCGAGAACCCCGCATAACCTTGCTCGGCAACCGTGGGTACCGAAGGCAGATCAGCGGCCCGCTGTGTGCCCGACACCGCCACCACTCGCAGGCGATCCGATTTCATATAGGGCAGCACCTCCGCCACATTGCCGAAGTACATCGGCACCTGCCCCCCGACCACATCGGCTATCGCCGGTGCGCCGCCGCGGTACGGAGCGTGGATCATGGACAAGCCCGCGCTCTTGATGAACATCGCCATCGTCAGATGGCTAACCGACCCACTGCCCGCCGAGGCGTAGGGAACTTTGCCCGGGTTGGCCTTTACATACTCGACCAGGGCGGGAAGCGTCTTGGCCTGGAAATTGGGGTTGATGGCCAAAGCAAATTCGTTGGTCGCCACGATAGACACCGGGGTGAAGTCTTTGATCGGGTCGTAGTTCACCTTTTGCAAATGCGGCACGATGGCCATCTGCGGCAAGGTAGCCATGAACAGCGTGTAGCCATCGGGTTTTGCGCGGGCAACGTAGTCCGCCGCAATGGCCCCGTTGGCGCCAGGGCGATTATCAACCACTACCGTCTGCTTCAACTGATTGGTCAACCATTCGGCTGTAATACGAGCAATGCTGTCGGTGTTACCACCTGCGGCAAACGGCACCACAAGGGTAATGGGACGCTCAGGCCATGCGGCATGCGCAGGTCCGGTGACGATGAAAGCCGCTGCCGCGGCCAGGATGGACCATTTCATCTTCATGTCTACTTCCTTGCAATACGTGGTTGAAAACAGCGAGCCTGAAAATCAGGCCGCCTGATTGATCGAGCGATACACGTCCCGCGCTTCCGCTTCTGCTGCCTGCACGTGGGCAACCGCCGCAGCGCGTGCACCGCGAGCGTCTCCCTTCTCGATGGCTTCGTAGATACGCCGAAGCTCGCGCACGCTGTGCTTGGCCCGTCCTGGACTAGCCATGGTTTTTGCCCGAAGAAAGTTGATGCGGGTCAACAAACCATGCAAAACATCGCCCATCACCGCATTTCCGCAGCGCTGGATGATCACTTCGTAGAAATCTCCGGTTGCCGACAAGCGGGCAACCCAATCCTGATCCTCGACCGCAATCGCAAACGCATCGAGCGCGTCACGCATGCGCTGCAGATCGGCGGCTTCGATGCGAGAGGCGGCAAGCGCGGCCACCTCCCCTTCTAGCAAAGCGCGCAAGTGGTAGATGCTCTCGGCCTCTTGCCAACTGACCTCGGCTACCGACGGGCCCTTATTCGGAACGATGGTGACCAGTTTTTCAGCGGCAAGCACACGCAAAGCCTCACGCACCGAGGTGCGGCTAACACCGAGTTGGCTGCACAGCTTGGCTTCAACCAATTTTTCACCCGGTTTGAAATGGCCGCTGATGATCGCTTCGCGCATCATGCGCACCGTTTCCTGTTGCACCGAACGCGGTGAAATCTTCAATTCCATAATCAGTTTTTCTCCAACTTAAAGCGGCGGTGTTTGCCGCTTTCCCGCAATATCGAACACGCTGTAAACCCCTTTGAACCAGGGCTCGGCCGCCAAGCGTTCACGCCAGGGGGTAGCGCGTGCGCGTTCCCGCGCCGGCGACTGCAGCGCGGACTTGTCATCCAGGTAATGCAAAGCCAGGCGATTGAAGCGGCCAGGCGCGCCATCCGTCACTGCAAAACGGCGCACCGCGCGCCACTCGGGGCATTCCAACAATAAAGGGATGTGGTCCTGCTCGTACCAGGCATCGAAATCGTCCAGACGCTCGGGCGGCACGTTGAACCACACCGGGTACAGCACCGGCGTATTGATGGCTTCGGGCGTCAGGTCGCCCGCGCAAGAAAGCTCTTCGCACAAGTAGCGGGTGAATCCGCTCACGTTGTTCAGCATCCATGCGGTCTCTTCCGATGGGTGCTGTTTGATGGCCTGATAGGCAACCGTGCGCAACGCTGCCAGATCGTCCATTTCGTACACCGCCAGGTAGTTGGTGTCGGTCCCGCTATAACGCTGCGCGCTGACGAAACCGCGCAAGCCCATACGAATGGGTATGTGTTCGTCGTCGTACCAATGATTGAACTTGTCTTCCCAGTCGGGCGCTGGCGTCATTTCTGAAAACAGGATCGCTCGTCCTTTCATCTGGGGCCTCCAAAGCATAAGTTGACATCACGATTGTATGACAATAACATTCTCACACAATCAAGACAACAGTAAGTTGATGCCGCTTATGCCGCGTCAGTTTTCCTTCCCCCACAGGAGCACTCCATGGAATTGAAAGTACGTAGGTGGCAAGCGGTCGTCGAACATAAACTGGAAGAAGCCGGCCAGCGCGCGGACACCCCTTTGCGCAAAGCAGCCATCGTCGCTTTTGTCGAAAACCCCTACGCCGGCCGCCATGTGGAAGACCTGACGCCCATGATCAAAGCCAGCCCCGCGCTGGGCGCGCAAATGGCCGCCAAATTGCGCGAAGCCTATGGCGACTACCCGGTCGTCGCTTATGGCAAGGCGGGTGTCACCGGCCTGGGCGGGGAACAGGAACATGCCAACGCCCTCCTGACCACCCCCGCGGCAGAACCGCTGCGCGACGTCATCGGCGGCGGCAAGGCCTGGATATCGTCGGTCACCAAAATAGGCGGCCCCGGAACGACTATCGACGTTCCGCTGGCCTCGAAAGACGCGCTGTACGTGCGCGAGCTCTACAACGCCATTACGATTTATTTGCCGGACGGCCCGATGCCGGATGAGATCGCCCTGATCTTTGCTGTCGCCAACCGCAGCCGCCTTAATGCGCGCGTGGGTGGGCTCAAGCTAGAAGATGTCCAGGGCAAAGACGGACTAATCTAAGGAGATCAGCATGAAGCTCGCGATCGTCAATCTGGGCCGGATACTTACCGGCGAATGGCGCACCCCCTATGCCGAAGGCGACTCCATCCTCATGCAGGATGGCCTGATATCCAAGGTCGGCACCCTATCTTCGGCTGAGGTCGAAAGCGCCGATGTCGTCATCGACGCCGCCGGCACCACCGCTATACCCGGCCTGATCGACTCACAAGTGCACAACACCTTTGGCGACTACACGCCGCGCCAAAAGACCGTAGGCTTTCTGGAAAGCTATGTGCACGGCGGCTGCACCACGTCTATCAGTGCATCGGAAGTGCATGTGCCGGGCCGCCCCAAGGACCCGGCCGGCGTCAAGGCATTGGCCGTTGCGGCGCTGAAGTGTTTCGAGAACTATCGCCCGGGCGGCATGCGGGTGTACGCGGGCTCCATCATTCTTGAACCAGGCCTGAGCGAACAGGATTTCGCCGATGTCGCGGCGCAAGGCGTGTGGCTGGCAAAAGCCGGTTTCGGCGCAGTCAAATCGCCGTACGAATACGCAGAAATGGTCGGCTGGGCCAAAAAACACGGCATGATCACCACCGTGCACACAGGGGGCTCCTCCATCCCTGGCTCTTCGGGCATCTGGGCCGACCACTTGCTGGCCATGAAGCCGCACGTATCATTCCACGTCAATGGCGGCCCGGTCGCCATGCCGGACGAAGACTTCCCAAAGCTGGTGCATGAATCCGACATCGCGCTGCAGGTATGCACCGCGGGTAACTTGCGCACCACGCTGATGCTGGGCGACATGGTGCGCGCCGCCGATAAATTCGACCGCTTCCTGATCGCCACCGACACCCCCACCGGCAGCGGCATCATGCCGCTGGGATTGATGTACACCATCACCCATCTGGCCAGCCTTACCGACATGCCGGTGGAATGGGCCATTGCCGCGGCAACCGGCAACAACGCACGCGTCTACGGCATCAACAGCGGCTTCATCCGCGAGGGCAAAGACGCCGACATCGTGCTGCTGGACGCTTGCGTAGGCGGCTCGAAAAGCGACCCGCTCGACTCCTTGCGCAATGGCGACATCGCCGCCGTTGCCGCCGTGGTTACCGACGGCGTGCCGCGATTCGTCGGCAAAAGCCGCAATACACCCTCTGGCAATCGCCCTGTGCGCGTGGCCCGTTGCGATATTCCCCAAGACTACACAGGCGGAGCCCACTGATGAAAAAGCACGTCGCAGTCGTTGGAGCCGGCCCGGTCGGTGTCATCGCGGCCTTGGCCGCCGCGCAAGAAGGATTTCGTGTTTCGCTATTTGAAGCGGAAGCCCAAGTGGACGAAAGCCCTCGCGCCGCCACCACTCACAGCTCGACACTGGAAATGATTGCCCAGGTCGGCCTGATCGATCGCTTCATTGCCGAAGGGCTAACCGCCAGATACTTTCAATTCTGGGACCAGGCCGCGCAGAAAAGAGTGGCGCAGTTCGATCACGAAGTCCTCAAAAACGATACGCCCTACCCCTTCGTGGTACAGACCGAGCAGCACAAGCTGGCCCATATGGGCATAGAAAAGCTGCGCCAAAACGCCGACGTGCGCATCCACTTCCAGCATCGGGTAACTGAGGTCTCGCAAACGGCGGACAAGGTTAGCCTTACCGTTGACACCCCCGACGGCGCACAAGAAATCAGCGCCGACTACGTCATTGCCGCCGATGGCGGGCGCAGCGCCTTGCGCAAAGCACTGGACATCTCCTTCGACGGCATGACCTGGCCGGAGCGCTTCATCGTCATCACGGTTAAAGATGATTTCGAGCGCATCATGGGTTGCTGCTATCGCAACTATCTGGCGCACCCGGGCGCCTGGACCAATCTGTTCAAGATTTCCGGCGATGACATGAAAGGCAGATGGCGCGCGGTCTTCCCTTCAACCGTGGACGAAACCGACGAAGAAGCCCTGGGCGATGCCGCCGTTGCCCGCAGACTGGCCCATGTCTACCCCAAAGATACCCCTTACGAGATCCTGCACCGGAACATCTACCGCGTGCATCAACGGGTAGCGGCAAACTTTCGTAAAGGACGCGTATTTCTTGCCGGCGACGCCGCCCACGTCAACAACCCCATCGGGGGCCTGGGCCTGAACTGCGGCATCCACGACGCCATGGAACTGGTCGACATGCTGGCCCGTGTCGAACGCGGCGAAGAAAACGCTTCGGTATTCGACCGCTACGAACGCCGCCGCCGGCAAATGAATATCGAATTCGTTCAGCAACAAACCGTGAACAACAAAAAGCGCCTGGAAGAAAAAGACCCCGTGGCGCGCGCCAAAGCGCTGGACGAAATACGGCAAATTTCGGAAGACCCCGCACGCCATCGCGAATTTCTGCTGCGCGCCTCGCTGATCGACAGCGTACGCAAAGCCAAAGCCATCGCATAAATCAGAGCCCATGAACGCATCGCATTTGAAAGTCAGCTCGCCATACGATGGGGTCACGGTAGGAGAACTACCCTACACCTCCGCCGAGGCCATGCAAAAAGCATTGCACGACGCCGACACCCTGTTCAGCGATCGCAAGCGCTGGCTGCCCGCAGACGAAAGAGTCGCAATTCTGCGCAAGGCGGCCGACCTGCTTGAACAGCGCAAAGATCAGATAGTCGATACCGCCATCAGGGAAGGCGGCAAGCCTTATCTTGATACGGTGATCGAGTTCAATCGCGCCGTCGATGGACTAAAAAACTGCAGCGAGCTGATGCGCAGCGAAGGCGGCCACGTCATCCCCATGGGCGCCACCCCCGCATCGCGCCAACGCATCGCGTTTACCCAACGCGAACCGATTGGGCCGGTGCTTGCGCTGAGCGCCTTCAACCATCCCATCAACCTCATCGTGCATCAAATCGGCCCGGCTATCGCGGCTGGCTGCCCGGTATTGGTCAAACCCGCACGCGATACGCCCTTGTCCTGCCTGAACGTGGTCCAGGCCCTGTGGGATGCCGGCCTGCCCCCGGCATGGTGCCAGATGCTGGTGCCTGCTTCGCATGCGGAAGCCAGCCTGCTGGTGCAGGACGGGCGACTGCGCTTTCTGTCCTTCATAGGCAGTGCCGAAGTGGGCTGGGAACTGCGACGCCGGATTGCCCCAGGTGTGCGCTGCGCGCTTGAGCATGGCGGCATCGCCCCCATTCTGGTAGCTGACGATGCCGACATCCAACTAGCGGCCAAGTCCATCGCCAAAGGCGGCTTCTACCATGCCGGGCAGGTGTGCGTTTCGGTACAGCAGGTATACGTACAGCAAAGCGTGGCCGAGGTTTTTACCCAGCAGCTTTTGTTAGAAACCACAGCGTTGAAAACCGGCAACCCCTTGGCGCACGACACCGACGTAGGGCCTTTGATCAAGGCCAGCGAAGCCGAGCGCGTTCTATCCTGGATCAGCCATGCTCGCGAGGAAGGCGCAAGCATACTGTGCGGCGGCGAGCGCTTAAGCGATACCAGCATTGAGCCCACCGTATTGCTGGGTGCGCCGGCCAGCGCAAAAGTATCTACGCATGAAATCTTTGGGCCTGTTATTTCGCTGCAAAGCTACGACCAAATGGATGATGCTTGCGCACGCGCAAATGCCTCGCCTTTTGCGTTCCAGGCAGGGGTGTTCACTCGATCGCTGGATACCGCCATGCGAGGCTATGCGCAGCTCAATGCTTCAGCGGTGATGATCAATGACCATTCCGCTTTTCGTGTGGACTGGATGCCCTTTGCAGGCTTGAACCATTCAGGCTTGGGTGTGGGTGGTATCCCGGCTAGCTATCGCGAAATGACGATTGAGAAGATGATGGTGATGCGTAGTTGAACTTGCTTGCGACGAGCTCGTGCATGGTTGCTGCACGAGTTCTGAAGAGATGGCTGCAAGTTCTGCCACGCCGCACAGCTGTAGCGTTCGCAGCAGTTCATCTTTCAAGATGGCCAGTACGCGCTCCGCACCCGGCTGGCCTGCTACGCAAGCGCCGAATAACAAAGGGCGGCCCATCAACACGCCTTTCGCACCCCGAGCTAGCGCTTTGACGATGTCCGAGCCCCGGCGCACCCCGCCGTCCATGTACACCTCCATCCCACTTCCCACCTGATCAACGATGTCGGCCAGACAGCTCAGAGCTGACACGCCCGAGTCCAATTGACGGCCACCGTGATTCGACACGATCACCCCATCGCAACCCAACGCTTTTGCCTGAGCGGCATCGCTCGGATGCAATACTCCCTTTACCAGTAGCGGGCCATGCCAACGCCGACGCAGTTCCGCCAAATGCTGCCAGGTGAAGCCGCAGTCAAAGCCCGCCCCCACCGACGAAGCCAGACCTGCCGCTTTGCTGCCCTCGGGTGCCAATTCCTTCAGGTTTTCCATAACGGGAACGCCTTGCATCAACATGCCGGCAGCCCACTTGGGGCGCATCGCAAAAGCTGACAAATTCCTAGCGGTAAAACGAAATGGCATGGCGAAATCGTTATGCAGATCGCGTTCCCTTTTTCCGCCTACCGGTACATCAACGGTAATCACCAGGGCTTCGAAACCCGCCGCACGGGCCCTATCCACCAAGCGCCACATCAGGTCGGCGCGTTTGAGTGGATAAAGCTGGAACCACTTCCGGCCCGAAGAAACGCTGGCGATGGTTTCGATTGAAGCGGTGGCGGTGGAGGACAAAATATACGGAATGCCTGCGGCCGCAGCCGCTGCCGCAATGGCCTCATCGCCCTTGCGGCAACCAAAGCCGACGGCGCCCATGGGCGCCACCACTACCGGCATGGATACCCCAGCACCCAGCAGTTCCACCTGGGTGTTGGGGGCACTCACATCCACCAGCACACGCGGCGCTAGGCCCATCACCTCAAATGCCTGACGGTTCGCTCGCAGCGTGCGTTCATCTTCCGCGCCCCCGGCGTAAAAATCGAAAACAGGCCGTGGCAACACCTTACGCGCCAGACTTTCGAAATCGTCAACGTTGAAGGTCCGGGCGAGAAGATCAACCATATGTTTCCTGGCGCTTGCGTTGGTATCTAGGATCCAGGCGCCGGCCTTACTGGCGCTTAGGTTCGCGCGCAAGCTCAACCAGCATTCCGGCGGCCTGCCTGTCTTTCTTCAAAAAGGCCGTGAATTCGGCAGGCGTATCGACCGCCTCTTCGATATACCGCGACACCATCATCTCGCGCATGGCGGCAGTTTGGAACACAGTGGTAAAAGCACGGTTGAGCCTTTCAACAACCGCCGCAGGCGTACCCGCGGGCGCGGCAATGCCCCACCACGGGCGGCTCGGGAAACCGCCCAAACCGGCTTGTGCAATAGTGGGCACACCAGGCAGATCGCTGCTGGTAGTGTCAGCCGCCAAACCTATCGCCCTGAGCTTTCCTGCCTTTATCAAACCGATAAAATTACCCAGCCCCATTTGCGCTGCCTGTACTTCGCCTGCCGTGACGGCGTTGGCGATAGGACCGCCGCCCTTATAAGGCACGTCCACAATCTGCGTCTTCCATTCCCGGTTGATCCAGGCCACCATCAACTCTTGCATGGACCCTGGCCCCATGGTCGCAAAATTGACCTTACTCGGGTTCTTCTGCGCGTAGTCGCGTAAGTCCGCCACGCTCTTAACCGGCAACGATGCGGGCACAACCAGGCCTTCAATCACATAGAACAAGCGGTTGACCGGTGTAAAGCTCTTGTCCGGATCATAGGGAAGCTTGTCGAACATATAAGGGTTGAAAGACATAATCGCGTGATAAACCGCACATAGGGTGTAGCCATCGGGCTGCGCCTTGGCGCAGGCCTCGGCCCCCACAATACCGCTTGCACCCGGACGGTTATCAATAACGACGGTCTGCCCCAGCGCTTCAGACAGCGCCGGGCTGGCCGCTCGCAAGACAACATCGGTAACGCTGCCTGCCGCAAGCGGAAGAATGATGCGTATGGGCCGATCGGGATAATCGCTCGCATAGGCAGGCGCCATGATGCCCGCTGCGGCAAGCATGCCGAATACGGCTCGTAAGCCCTTGATGGTTTTCTTCATGATGTCTCCGTTCTTGCGGCTGGGTGCCGGTTTTTTTAGTCAAGCTTGGTGCTGCGGCCCGTGCTGGCGCCTATCGCCTTGATGATTTCGCCAAACTGCTTATCATCTTCTTGCATGTAATCGGAAAACTCCTTGCCGAAGCGCCAGCGCAAGGTAAAGGCGTTGGCTTGCGCTTCAGCGTTGAAGCCGGGGTTTTGCGCCACCGCCTTAAGCGCCGTAACGTAGCCTTCGGCTATAGCGGGCGGCAAACCCTTGGGCGCGACGATGCCGCGCCAATGCGCCACCCCCCAAGGGATGCCCACGGCTTCGAAAACAGTAGGGATATCGGGAAACGCAGCGTGGCGAACGTCTTCCATCGTCGCCAAGGCTTTCGCGGCGCCGCTTTTCAAGGGGTCACGCGCATCGGTCATGGTAATTGGGGCAACCACCGCGTGCCCCTCCATCACATTGTCCAAGCCTTGTTCGCCACTGAAGGTCTCGATCCACTCAAGATGCGCCAACGGCACACCCGCAGCCCTGAACAAACCAGCCAGCGAAAACTTCCAAACACTGAAATCAGGTCCGCCCGACCCCACCACCGTGTTATGGCGGCAGTGCTCAAGAAACTGCGATAGATCCGCATACGGGGCATCGGCACGAACAATCACCGCCGAGGACTCGACAAATGGCACAGCCAATGGGGTGTAGTCGGCCGGCGTCAGCTCGGTCAAACCGTCATGCCAATGCATCATCCCGATCTCGCCGGTGATCAAGCCGATGGTATTACCATCGGGCGCGGCATCGGCAATGGCCTGATGGCCGCTGACCGCGCCCGGGCAATTGATAACTTCGACCGGACGGCCAATTTCCAAAGCCAAATACTTGGCCGTGAGGCGGGCGCGCTGATCACTGCCACCACCCTGTACATAGGGCACCAACATGCTGACCGGCGAGATATTGTTCGACATTGCTTAGGCTCGCGCTGCTTGTTTGACCCGGTAGCTGCAAGCACCAATCCCGCTGGCCAGTAGTGGCTCTAGCCGGAATCGTCATTGCTATCGAGTCAAGCGGTTGAAAGAATAGACCGCAGCATATCGGCCCCTGATCGAGCCGCCCAATGGTTTGTTTTCATGCCCCATTCCCCCAGGTTATAGGGCAGTCTGTTCACCTGCTTCGTTCGCAAGCTGACGCTTGAGGCTGGCGCGAAACAGTTCCATCGCCGGCGTTAGCACATGGCTTTTTCTATAGGCAATACCACCACGAAAAGACCATATGCCTTCCTGCACAGGAAGCTTGGCAATCCCCAGCGTTGCCGCCCGGGACAACACTTGATGAGATTGCGTGGCCAGAAACTTGCCAGTGCCCACCAAAGACAGCAGAACTTCCAGCGAATCCGCTTCAGCAGCAAAGCCTGGGGAATCCAGCCCACGAAGCGCAAAATATCGCTTCAGGCGATCCAGCACGGCATAGTCATTGTGCAAACCAACAAAAGCACACTGACTTAAATCCTGCACCGACACTGAAGCCTGACTACTCAAGCGGTGTGAGCCATGGGCAATAAACACATGGCTGCTTTCGATCAAATATTCCTTGCTGATAGCCGCCTGGTCAGGAAAATCCAAAGCGGCGCAGATAAGGTCGAGTTCACCCCGCAGCAACTGCGGCAACAAAGTATCCAACACACCGGGAACCACCCGCGTGCGCAAGCTGGGGTGGGTCTGCGCCAAGTCCGCAATCACCTCAGGCAGGATATGCACCGACCATAGCGGCCCCGCGCCTATCGCCAGCGAACCCACACCCCCTTCCTTCATGCGCTGGATTTCCTCATACGCACGCCGCGACTCAAGCTCAATCGAGCGCGCCCGCTGCGCCAGCGCCAAGCCGTAGCTGGTGGGTTCCATGCCTGCGGCAGTCCGATTAAACAGCGGCACGCCCAGCTCGTCTTCAAGACGGCGCAGGCTTTTTGAAAGCGCCGGCTGGGTAATACAAAGCTGGCTAGCCGCGGCGGTAAGGGTGCGATGGGCAAGAACCGCCAGAAAGCAGCTAAGCAGCTTTGAATTGAGAAGACTCATCGCACTGCAGGAAACGCGCGACCAAGAAAGCGCCGTGCATTTCCTTCCTTGATGGCAACCGCCGCTTCCTGTGCGGCAGCGCTGTCCAGACCGGCGCTGGCAAGTGTTGCCAAGGGAGTGCGATCATGGAAGTTGAAAGGGTAGTCAGTACCAAGCATAAGCTGTGAGGTGCCAAAAGTTTCCGCTAAATGGCCCAAGGTATCCGGCTCGAACACCAAAGTGTCGAAGAACATCGCACGCGCCTGTTCAAGCGGAGACAAGGCTATCGTGTCACGCAAAGCCGGAAACACATTCCACCCCCGCTGCAGCCTGGCAAGCAACAAAGCAAAGGTTCCACCCCCGTGGCTGAAAGCCAGCCTAAGGCCAGGGTGGCGGGCAAGCAGGCCGCCGGTAATGACCGACGCGGCAGCCAGACCCACGTCGCTGGGGTAGGCCAACACTTGCTGCAAGGACGCGGGGCCAACCAGGCGGTCCATACCGGTGGGACGCAAAGCGTGCACGAACACCCCTACGTTCATGGCCGCACATGCTTCAAAAAAGGGGTCGAAACGCGGATCCCCAATCGCAACGCCATTGACGTTGCTGCCGATTTCCACTCCGGCGAAGCCCAGCACTTCCACCACATAGCGCAATTCGGCAAGGGCCAGATCTATATCTTGCAGAGGTACTGCGCCCATGCCCAACAAGACGCCGCCTGATGATGCGGCCATGTCCGCGATCTGCTCATTCATATAGCGCAGCAACTGCTGCGCGTCAGGTGCTTCCATCCAGTAGGACAGTAGCTCGGGCATGGGTGAGATTGCCTGCTGCGCCAGGCCCATTTCCTGGATGTCCGCCAAGCGATGCGGGACGCTCCAGCACTTTTCAGAGATGGTGCGGTAGTTCTTGCCGGAAATCATTACCCGCTTCTGGCACAGGCCTTGTATTGGGGGAGCGTCGGCAGTAGAGGGCCACTGGGTTGGCAAAAGCTTCCCGATGTACTTGGGGAAGATTTCGGGTACGACGTGGGCGTGCACGTCGATGCCGCAGGCGCAGCGAAGGTTCATATCGTTTTGGTCTAGACGAAAGCCCTGGCACCCGGGCGCTTGGGGTATCTGGGCGTTGGGCCCAGGTTACGTAGTCTAGGAAATGCGGGGGGTTAGGGCTAGGGGGTTTTGTTGATAGGGGGAATTCATGGGGTGGATACCCAGTATGAAATGCCGAGGGTCTAGTTGCGTAGTGGATAGCAAACTAGCTTTAAGGTAAAAGCTGCTGATGGAGGGACGCGATGCTAGCCGGATCAGTGGAAGCATTGTGGGTCTCCTTTCGGCCAGGGACAGTCCTTCGATATCCCCCAAAAGCGGACATTCCATCATCGGTCTTTGGACTACTTGCAATAAGTTCCAATCTCGAAATTTTTAGGTTTG
>JBEBXA010000031.1:0-39524 GCA_040391825.1 Pigmentiphaga sp. | reverse complement strand
CGATCACCAGTTTCAAGCCCGTTGCTCAGATGTTCGATGCGCGCTTGTGGTTGGGTATCAATAGCGATCTGAAAGCGGACAATGTGAAGGACTTCATGGCGCAGGCGAAGAAAGCCAAACCTCATTTGAAATATGCCTCGCCAGGCAATGGCTCGACGCCGCATTTGAGCGGAGCGCAACTGGCTGATGCGGGCGGAGTCGATATGATGCATGTGCCGTTCAAAGGGATGAGTCCCGCTATTGTGGCCTTGGCATCTGGTGTGGTCGATAGTGCGTTTGCCAGTTACTCCGATCTGCTTCCGCATGCTCAGAGCGGAAAAATACGTATCCTCGCCAGTGCGGGCGCCAAGCGCTCAGCACTGACGCCAAACATTCCGACTATGGAAGAGGCTGGCTATCCAGGGTTCGATCTCAATGGCTTTGGCGGTTTGGTCGTGCCGACGGGAACACCGCAATCCTTGGTTGATGTGTTGTCTCGTGACGTGCGGGAAATTCTGACGGGACCGGGCATCAAGGAACGCTTCACCGCACTGGGGTTCGAGCTCAATTATCAGGATAGCGCCAACTTTGGTGAAATTGTGAAGCAGCAGTCGCGAGAGTGGAAGGCGTTGATGGACCGCTTGGGTGTCAATATTCTGTAAACGAGCCGTGTGGATAGGAAAATCATGAATATCGCCGGATCAGCGTTTGCGGGAGTTAAGCGCTCTTATCACCTGCGCTTCGTTGGAGATTGGGGCGGAGCAAACTTTCATCGGATTTGCGGTTGGCTTACTGAAGAGTTTTGCAAGCGTAGTGGGCCGCGCAGCCGAGTGTCGACCTGGAGCATCAGGGGAGGGGGGATAGAGGCGGTCTACCTGGTTGAAGAAGGCGAAGCTGACTTGTGTCTGGTGACGCCGACGATGCTGATGCCAGCAATGTTGGATGGACGCCTGATTTTCCAGGGAAGGCCTGCTCCACATCTCAGGGCGCTGGCAGTCTTGCCGCAAAATGACAGAATGGTCCTGGCCTTGAAGCCTGAGTTGGAGATTGCGAGCTTCAGCGCCTTGAGAGAGAAAAAGCCTGCAATTCGGATTGCAACGGCCCGCAATGACGGGACCAACTTCATCGGTTACGTGGCGCGGCTTTTTATGGAAGCACATGGCGTCGATGAAGCGACTTTACAGGCTTGGGGAGGCGAGTACATTGAAGATGCCAACCCGAGGCTCAGCCTGCAACGGATGGAGGAAGGGGAGGTCGACGGCGTGCTTCAAGAGGCGATCATGACGCCGTGGTGGTCGAGCTTGGTCGAATCCGGCCGGGTCATCCCTTTGGCTGCGGAGGAAGAGGCGTTAAACGCTTTGCGGCGAGATCATGGATTTCCGCGCAATGATTTGCCAGCCGGGTACTGGAATGCGCTGAAGGTGGATTTGCCCGCGCTCGATTTCTCAGACTTTCTTGTTCTGGTGCGCGACGACATGCCGGATGAGGTCGCCTATACCTTGACCTATTGTCTGGTGGAAACGCGGGCCGCGATCGAGCGCCAGTATCGTCATCTTCCACCCCATCGGAGTCCGCTCAGCTATCCTTTGGAACCCACGAAAATGGCCCGGCCGCCCGTTCCGCTGCATGAGGGAGCGCGTAGTTATTACGAGAAAAATGGATATTTGAAAGGCGCTTAGTTTGCAAGTGTGTTGTCGCGCTATCCAACGCGCAGCCTCAAGGCTGCGCGTTCTTCATCCTGGATGAGACGAATCCCCTTGGGCCAGGATAAAAGAATCCGCCTGCCGTCTTCAGGCAAGGTGGCCTCAAAAAGAGCTAACCTACTATCCCTTACAAGGCTGTAGAGCTTTGCGTTATTTGCGCACAAGACTTGATGCCGGCGTTTTTTTCCGTGGGCTATCTCCAGGAAAAAGCATTCTCTTGGGGCAGCGCCAGCATGCAGACCAAGCGTGGGGTTTTTTTGGGAGTAAGTATGAGCGCTCAGACCAAGTATCACGTCTTGATCGTCGGTGGCGGGGCAGGTGGGCTAGAGTTGGCGGTGCGTCTGGGGCGTCGTCACGGACCCGAGCACGTCACCCTGGTTGACGCCAATCCCTTTCATGTCTGGAAGCCTTCCTTGCATGAAGTGGCGGCAGGCACCCTGGATATTCATCATGAAGGTTTGTCGTACGTCATGCTGGCGCATAAGAACGGCTTTCGCTTCGTGCTGGGCGGCTTGGCCGGCGTTGACCGGCAGAGCAAACTCGTTACGGTGGCTCCATTGCTGGACACCGATGGCGAACCCATTCTTCCCGAACGCAAACTGGGCTACGACACATTGGTGCTGGCTTTGGGCAGCTATGGCAATTTTTTCAATACACCGGGTGCGGACGAGTTTGCCATTTCCCTCGACACCACGGCCGCCGCCGAACGGTTTCGGATCACCTTGTTGAAGGCGATGGCACGCGCCGCGTCGATCGGCGGCGGTGAGTTGCATCCCATCGACGTCGTGATCGTCGGCGGCGGCGCAACGGGGGTGGAGTTGGCCGCTGAATTGCATGAGGCGGCGCGCACGATATCTTCGTACGGCTTGCCGGGCGTGGATGCCGAAATGGATTTGCGCATTACCGTAATTGAAGGCGGGCCGCGTATTCTGGGCCCTTTGCCCGAACGCGTTTCTGAGGCCGCGCGTCTATTGCTGGAGGAGCGTGGTGTGCGAGTGGAAACAAGTTGCCGGGTATCTGAAGTCAACTCGCGATCAGTCATCGCCGGCGACGCTATTTTCGATGCGGATATATGTGTGTGGGCAGCGGGTATCAAAGCGCCCGCTTTGCTGGCTGAGCTTGGCTTACCCCTGAACCCTATCAACCAGGTGGTGGTCGATGAACATCTGCGTACCCAGGATCCCGCTATTTACGCCTTGGGCGATTGTGCGGCAGCGCCATGGCGTGCAACGGGCAAGACCGTGCCTGCCCGGGCCCAGGCAGCGCATCAGCAGGCCTCTTATCTGTTGCGCTTCTTGTCGGCGCGTATCAAGGGGGAAGCCGAGCCCACAGAGGTGTTCAAGTTCCGCGATTTCGGTTCACTCGTTTCATTGGGTCGCTCTGAGGGCGTGGGCAGTTTGATGGGTAATTTATCGGGCAGAAAGCTGCTGGTTGAAGGATGGATAGCGCGCATCATGTACGCCAGCACACATTGGACTCATTACGCTGCGGTGCTGGGTATATGGGGTGCGTCGATCCGGTCGCTCAGCAGTTTCCTGAGCAAGCGTTCGCGGCCGCGCGTCAAATTGCATTGAGGTCTCCACGTGGGCTGATGCAATCACTCGCTTACGGCAAGAGCCCCTGTTTGCGTAGCGAGCGGGCAGGCGCTGATTTGCTCCAAGAGGCTTAATCTGCTACCCTAAGGGATGGTTGCGGTGACCAGTCTGCTTCACCGCATTACTTTAAGGAGTAAGCCATGTCGTCCCAAAAACGAGCTCAAGCATTCCGGAATTTTGTGCCTGAGCCCCTTGACTGGGCTGCGCCAGCCTCTGCGCCTCAGAAGTCGGAAGAAGTCGTCGACAAAGATCAATCAACCGCAGAAGAAAAGAACTAAAGGTTGATAAGGCGGGGCGCCAGCCCTGCCTGATGCGTGATACGAAAGAAGACAACCGGCCTTATCCCTTTCGCCCGACAGTGGCGTTGCCTAATGGCTTTTCAGCTGGTTGCCTTCTTCAATCATTGCCGCATTTCACATTGCCGTATTTCATCTAGGGAAGCCGCTCGGTCTTCCGTCAACAGTCCCCACTAGGCAAGATACCGGCGGGCCGCGCATGAGGTCGCAGCCCGATAAGGCAGGCCTGTTTCCGATCAACCTTCGGGCAGATCGAATAGGTCGGCGGCAAGCGTGTCCAGGAATGCCGTAACCGTATCAAGCTTGGCTACATCGCCGTACTTTGCATGAATGTCGCATAGTGTCATGGCATGACTGGCTTGCGAACGATCAAAGCATCCTTCCTCAACGACCGTGACCCGGTAGTTGTTGGAAAAGGCATCGACCACAGAAGCCCTGACGCAGCCGCTGGTAGTCGTGCCGACGACGATCAGGCTGTCGGCGCGAAGCAAAGTCAGATAGCTTGCCAGGGGCGTATCGTGAAAAGCGCTGGGCTTTTGTTTGTAGATGACGACGTCGCGTGCCTGGGGCGCCAGTTCAGCCACGATCGCATCGCCATCCAACTCGTTTTCCCGAGTGGTGGTTCGTTCGTGGCTGCGGCTACTTTTCCACGCCCAAGCCCCCGCATCCCAATTGTCGGGGCGGCGAACGCCCGTGGTATAGATGATGGGCAGGTTCTTGGCGCGGGCCGTGGTCAGTAGCTTCTGAATAGCGTGAATTCCTTCCCAGGCTTCCTCGCCGCACGATGTGCGCCAACGCTTGATCGATTCAAGAATCGGCTCAGATTTTTCGCCGCAGAAGTTATAGCTCACGTCAATCACCAGGATCGCCGGGCGCTTGCCAAAGCCTTGGTGAGTGCCGAAGCCACTGGCTGCGAATACGGTCTTATCTCGCTCGGTAAGAAATTTATTCCAGATCGGTTCGCTCAATTTTTCCTCATCGGTAATCTGAATGCATTACATCGGTTTTGTTTTTTACCGCCGGGCCGCTCCCAAGGTAAAAAGCACCCCTGGGGGCAGCGCCGGCACGGAGTGCCAAGCGTGGGGGGGCATTTTTACCGCCGGGCCGCTCCCAAGGTGAAAAGCACCCCTTGGGGCAGCGCCGGCACACAGTGCCAAGCGTGGGGGGATCTCCCTCTTTCCTTAATCCAGTGTGATGCCGGTTACCCGGATCACTCCGCCCCAGCGCTCGCGCTCCTGTTGAAGGAACTTGCTGTGCTCGGCGGCGGTGCTGCCAATCGCTTCGGCGCTCAAGTCGTTGAAACGCTTGATCACGGCCGGGTCCTTCATTCCTTCTGCAATGGCGGCAGACAGTTTGTCAATGATCGCCTGTGGCGTTTTGGGGGGCGCGACAACATTGGAAGAGGTCATCGACGCAAAGCCCGGCAGAGTTTCCGCAACGGTGGGAACGTCAGGGAATGCAGGGTTTCGTTTTACGCTGCCAACCGCCAGCGGGCGCAGCTTGCCTGCGCGGATATACGAGACCACGCTGCTGATTTCCGCAAACATGATGTCTACCTGGCCACCCATCAAATCAGCGACTGCGGGGCCGCTACCACGATAGGGGACGTGGGTGAGCGTAATGCCGGCCATCGATTTGAAGAGTTCGGCGGTGAGGTGTGACGTGGTTCCGTTGCCCTGCGATGCGTAGTTGAGCTTGTCCGGGTGGGCTTTCGCGTACTCGATCAGTTGCTTCACACTTTTAATGGGCAAAGCGGGGTGCACCAGCAGTACGTTGGGGCTTGCCGAAATGAGGGAAACGGGTTCGAGCTGGTCAGGGTCGAAAGTCAGTTTGGTATAGAGCCCTTTGTTGATCACCAGGGGGGGCGGTGGTGTCAGCAGCAGGGTGTAGCCATCGGGGGGCGAACGAAAAACCGATTCCGCACCGATGTTGCCACCAGCGCCTGGGCGGTTCTCAACCACAACCGGTTGGCCCCATTTTTCGTGAAGCTTTTCAGCGACGAGACGCGCAGCAATATCGGTTCCACCGCCCGGCGCGAACGGAACGACGATCTTGATCATCCTGTTCGGAAAATTTTCCTGTGCTTGCGCGGCTACAGAAAATCCTAGGGAAACGGCCAACGCTGCTAAGCCGATTTTTATCTTCGGTGAGGACATGGGTTAAACCTTTTGTATTGAAAGCAGGGCGTGCGCTTGCGCGGGTTATAGAGTGGGGCCGGGGTTTCGTTGAATGTCACGGCGATTTGAATTGGCAACATGATGAAAACCCTCGAAATACCCGATTCTTGCAAGCGGGGCCAGGACCGATTGTCATCATGGAGCCTGATCTACTATAGGTTCCTGAGTGCCGTGAATGGAATAGCTGATTTGGAAATCTGTTTTTCAGCGGCGACGTCCGGGTTGCAGGAGCAAGCGATGGATCGATGGACCGAAATAGAACTATTTACGCAAACAGCGGAATTGGGCAGCTTGTCAAAAGCCGCCGAGCTGCTGGACATATCCAACGCCAGCGCGAGCCGCTGCCTGGCTTCCTTGGAAAAGCGCCTTGACGCGCGTTTGGTTGAGCGCAATACCCGAGGGCTTACCTTGACGGACGTGGGCGAGGTCTTCTACCAGCGTTGCAAAGGCATCTTGGCCGAGATGAAAGAAGCCGAGGACGAAGTCAATGCGGCTGCGATGAACCCGTCAGGTACCTTGCGCATTACCAGCTCACTGACTTTCTGTATGGAACAGGTCGCGCCTATTCTGCCAAGCTTCACCAAGCTGTATCCCAACATCGATATCCAGTTGATTGCTGCCAACCGTTATTTCGACATTATTGAAGCTGGTGTCGATGTGGCCATCCGCACCAAAGAATATGAGTCGGATTCCAATATGACGGTCCGCAAATTGGCGGATACCCGCAGGATATTGGTGGCTTCGCCTTCCTATCTGGCCAGCAATGGCAAACCGGCAACGGTGGGTGATCTGGTCAATCACAAACTTTTGCTATATAGCTATGCCACCAAACCCAACGAACTGCATTTCACCCGTAATGACGAGAGCCAGGTCGTCAAAGTAAAAAGCCTGCTCGAAGCCAATGATGCCGCGATTTTGCGTGCCGCGGCGCTCGATGGATTGGGCATCCTGATTCAGTCGGCCTATAGCGTCTACGACGAGGTGAAGGCGGGACGGTTGGTTCCCTTGCTTGAGGAATGGGAACTGCCCAGGTTGTCTATCAACATTGCATACAAGACGCGCAAGCATCTACCCGCCAAGGTGCGGGTATTCATCGACTTCATGGTGCGGCACTTTCGTGAAATGGACAATGAAAGGAAATGGACTTCCATCCTGTCTTAAAACGGATGAACTAAGGAAGGTTTCGCAAGGCCAGTTTGGGGAAATAGCTTGGAAGGGCGTGCAGGAAGTTGCCATGCGGGACTGTCTCAGCCCTGTAGAATTATCGCTTCCCTTGCCATTGCCGAATTCAAGCTCATGAGCGAACCCGTCCGTCTTACCCAGTACAGTCATGGCGCAGGCTGTGGTTGCAAAATTTCCCCCAAAGTCCTTGATGTCATCCTCGCCGGCAGCGGGGCGCAGAACATCGATCCCAAGCTGTGGGTGGGCAATGCCTCGCGGGACGATGCCGCGGTGTATGCCATTGACGAGCAGCGTGGCGTAGTGTCGACCACGGATTTTTTCATGCCTATCGTCGATGATCCCTTCGATTTTGGACGCATCGCCGCCACCAACGCGATCAGCGATATTTACGCCATGGGAGGCGATCCGCTCATGGCCATTGCCATTCTTGGCTGGCCGATCAACCTGCTGGCGCCGGAAGTGGCGCGCGAGGTTATCCGCGGCGGCCGTGCGATTTGCGATGAAGCGGGTATCCCCCTTGCCGGCGGCCATTCGATAGACGCCCCTGAACCCATATTTGGCCTGGCAGTCACGGGTATCGTCGAAAAGCGCTTCATGAAGCGTAATGACACCGCCACTGAAGGCTGTAAGCTGTTTCTGACCAAGCCCCTGGGCATAGGCATACTCACCACTGCCGAGAAAAAAGGCAAATTGCGCGAACAGGATATTGGCTTGGCCCGCGATTGGATGTGTACCCTGAACCGGCCCGGTAGCCGCTTCGGCAAGCTGGCTGCCGTCAAGGCGATGACCGACGTTACCGGCTTCGGCCTGCTTGGCCATCTGCTGGAGATGGTCAATGGTTGCGGCCTGACTGCTCGCATCGACTATGCCGCGGTGCCGCGCCTGGGCTGTGTGGATTACTACCTGGGCGAGGGATGCGTGCCGGGCGGCACTCAACGCAATTTTGAAAGCTATGGCGAAGGTGTTGCGCCGTTGAGCGAAGCGCAGAAAAACCTGCTGTGCGACCCGCAAACCAGCGGCGGTTTGCTGCTGGCGGTGGAACCCGCTGGCGTAGAGGAGTTTCTCGCGCTTGCCGCCGAACTGGATTTGCACCTGACACCCATCGGGCAGTTAGTGGCGCGCCAGGATTACAAGGTGGAACTGCTTTGATGCGTGACAACAGTCTGGCCTATCGCGATATTTTTCTCAGCGGTTTGCCTTTGATGGATGTGCGTGCGCCGGTGGAGTTTGCCAAGGGCGCTTTTCCATACGCTTGCAATTTGCCCCTGATGGACGATGGTGAACGGCAGAAAGTAGGCACCTGCTACAAAGAGCGCGGCCAGCAGGCTGCAATTGAACTGGGGCACCAACTGGTGTCGGGCAAGAGCAAGGCCGAACGTATCGAGGCCTGGGCTGCTTTTGCTCGTTTGCATGCTGATGGATATCTGTACTGTTTTCGCGGTGGCTTGCGTTCGCAGATTGTGCAGCAATGGCTGAAGAGCGAAGCCGGTATCGATTATCCGCGTGTAATCGGCGGCTACAAAGCTATGCGCGGCTTCCTTATCGAGACCACGCAAGCCGCGGTGGACGACTGCGATTTTGTCCTGGTCGGGGGTTTGACTGGTAGCGGCAAAACGGAGCTGCTGGCAGGGCTGGGCAACGCCATCGATTTAGAAGGGCATGCCCATCATCGAGGCTCAAGTTTCGGTAAGCACGCGACGCCGCAGCCCAGGCAAATCGATTTCGAGAATGCACTGGCCATAGACTTGTTGAAGAAGCGGCAGCAAGGAATGGGGCAATTCGTACTTGAAGACGAGAGCCGTCTCATTGGCAGTTGCGCTATCCCATTGCCCCTGCAGCAGGCCATGCTGCGGTATCCGATGGTGTGGCTGGAAGATAGTTTTAGTGGCCGCGTTCAACGAATTCTGCGCGATTATGTCGTTGATCTGTGCGCGGAGTTCGTGGCTGGGCAGGGCGAGGAGGACGGGTTTTCGGCCTTTGCCGAACGCATGCGGGTAAGCCTGCGCAATATCGTCAAACGCCTGGGAGGGGAGTGCTATCAGCGCTTGGCCAAGATCATGGACGATGCCTTGGCCGAGCAGGAGCGCAGTGGTTCGGTCGATTTGCACTGCGCCTGGATCGAAGGCTTGCTAAGCGAGTACTACGACCCGCTATATGCAGCCCAGCGCGATAGCAAAGCCGCGCGCATCGAATTCAGCGGGGATAGCCTGGCCGTAGCGCAGTATCTGCGCCATCGAAAGGCTAGCGGCCCGCCATTTTTTGCGCGAGCTTAGCTTAGCCGGGCCAGCGCTTCCATTTCAAGGCGGGCATCCTCGATTTCGTCCATCAGCTCGTCGAGGGCAACCGGTCGCGTATCGATTTCGACTTGCCCCGTCAATACTGCGCCAGCTTGCAAGTTACCTGCCTCGAAAAGCCCCCAGATCTCTTTGCCGTACTGGGTGCTCAGCAATTGTGGCGCAAACTGCCCGAAGAACACCTTCAGGTTGTCCACATCGCGTTCAAGCATGCTTTGTGCTTCATTGTTGCCGGCCGCATTCACTGCTTGAGGCAAGTCGATAATGACTGGTCCGTCAGCGGCGAGCAAGATGTTGTATTCCGACAGGTCGCCATGGACCACCCCGGCGCACAGCATGCGGATCACTTCTTCCAGCAGTTGCGCGTGCAAGACCAGGGCGCGTGTCTCATCCATGTCGACGTCATTCAGGCGTGGCGCTACATCGCCCATTTCATCGGTAACCAGTTCCATCAACAGTACGCCATCGGTGCAGATATACGGTTGCGGCACCCGCACACCTGCATTGGCCAGTAGAAACAAGGCGTCGACTTCAGCCGTTTGCCATAGTTTTTCCTGAACCTGGCGACCATAGCGCGAACCCTTTTCCATGGCGCGCGCTTCGCGGCTGTTCTTGACCTTGCGGCCATCGCGGTAAGAGCTGGCCTGCCTGAAGCTGCGCTGCTGCACGTCTTTGTAAACCTTGGCGCAGCGTGAAGCTTCGCCGCAGCGAACGACATACACGGTTGCTTCCTTGCCGCTCATCAGTTGACCGATCACCTCATCGATCAGTCCTTCTTCGAGCAATGGCAAAAGCCGCTTGGGTACTTTCATGCGACCGCCGATAGCGAGGCCGCGCGCGCGGAAGCGGCTGGGGAAAAGAATAGGATCATGGCCAATTATAGGGGCACACCGGCTTGTAGTGGCTGGCGCTTGAAAAGAGTTCGTGGCGGCCTGGCAAGCCAGGCCGAGAGCATTGAGGACGCACCCTGAGAGCTGGCAGCTTGGTTTATGTGGCGGGGGTGACTGCGCGGATGGTCAGTCGCCGCGCTCGGGTGTTTCAGAAAGCGCGAATTTGTTGCTCGATGGCCGACAGTAACTGGCCGTCGATCACCAGCCACGCAAGCATGCCGCAATTCAGTGCGGCAGTTATCCAAAATGTGATCTGGAAGGATGTTTTCTTCGATTTATGACGAAAAAGGTCCTGCGCAAATAGTGCTCCCGGCCATCCGCCAAGCAGAGCGATAAGGTGCAAGCTGCTTTCCTTGGTACGCCACAATTGCTTAACGGCGGCTGACTTGTCCATGCCGTAAGCAAAAACGGCGAGAGCGCTCATCAAGGCATAAACCAGCAACACGAAGTCCGGTATCGCGGACTGCCATATACCCATCAGCAATAGCAAGAAAAACAGTACAGCCATGCTTTTTCTAAGCAGCGGCATACCCAAAGTGGGGCGAGACTGGCTGCGCAGCTCGGCAAATTTTATCTTCGCGGCGTTGAGCCGGCCTTGTTCATCCTTTTGCAATTCGTAGGAAATGAGGTCGCCTGTTACGGGTCGTTTGGCGAGATGGCTAAAAGCTTTGACATGCACAAAAGCGCGAGTGCGGCCGTCGCTCGGCGTGACAAAACCAAAACCTCGTTCATCGTTCCAATCCGCAATACGTCCTGAATAGCGCATATCGTGCTTGATAAAAGTCATTTTAAAACAAGGCGCCTTTTGCATTTATGGCGTCGTGGCGCAAGTCGCCTAAGCGACAGCGGCGTATTATCTCTGCAACCTATGAATACCGACATGAGGATTATCCATGGAAGCGAATTTTTGGCTTGAGCGATGGCGCGAGGGCCGTACGCATTTTCATCAGTCTCGGGTGACACCTTTGCTGCCCAAGTATTGGCCATCTCTTTCGTTGGCCGTGGGCAGTCGTGTATTGGTGCCGCTTTGTGGGAAAACGCTCGATATGGTTTGGCTGCTTGAGCAAGGCTACAAAGTATTGGGAGTAGAGCTGTCGCAGTTGGCGGTTGAACAGTTTTTCGCCGAACAGGGCTTGAAACCCACGATTAGCCAATCTGCGTTGGGCCGCCACTATGTGGCCACTGGTATAGAGATCATTTGCGGCGATATTTTCAAGCTGGACGCTGCTACCTTGTCCAGTTGCTCTGGCGTCTATGACCGCGCCGCTTTGGTCGCTCTGCCGTCAAACATGCGCGAGCGCTATGTCCGCCACGTTTATGCGCAGCTTTCCGATCAGTACCAGGGGTTGTTGATTACGCTGGACTATCCACAGGAAGAAATGGATGGGCCGCCATTCTCTGTTCCCGACGAGGAGGTCCAGGCCTATTTTGCAGGGCATTCCAAAGCTGCAATCATTGATCGGCGCGATATCCTCGAAAAGGAAGCCAAGTTTCTTGAACGAGGGGTAGCCAAGCTGGATACGGTGGTTTATCGCCTGCAGCGCTTGGCTTAGGAAGCTTATATCCAGAGGGCCTGCTTGTTCCGTCGGGTAGGCTAGGCTGGCCATAGACGCGGCTCAAGCAAGCCCACGAGGTGTGCTGCGCCTGCGCCGCGGGCATTGCCAATGCGGCCGCCGCTTGGCCCCTTTTCCCCCATGATGATCACCACGGACCCGCATAAGGCTGGTTCGAGAATAGTGCTGCGTAATTAAACTAGACATCATGATGTCATGCTGTCATTATGTGAAAAGCAGAGGAAATTTTCAGTTCATGTCTACATTGCCTATCGATTTTGAAGGCGGGGCCGCCCCCTTGTACCGGCAGGTTGCCGACAGCTTGATTGCTCAGATTCTTGCCGGCGAATTCAAGCCAGGAGAAGCCCTGCCTTCCGAAGATGCGTTGTGCAAAATGTTCGGAGTGAGCCGTATCACCTTGCGCAAGGCGATCGAAGAACTGCTTGAACGTCATCTTGTTGTTCGCCGCCGCGGGGTGGGCACTTTTGTTAATGATCCCCGTCGAGCAACCAAGTCAGTCACGTTGACAGGGGTGATCGATGATGTTGTGCCGGGCAACCTCGTGCATGTGCTGGATGAATCCTTGGTGATGCTTCCAGAAAAGATGATGGATTTGTTCGGTCTTGCACCTGGGAAATGGAAGCGCATAACCGCGATCAACCATGTCGCGGAAAACGAACCCTTGGATTACGCGCATTTTTACTTCCCCGAAGGGTTGGCATCGTCGGTTACCGCCGCTGATGTAGCGGGGCCCTTGCCGCCGATCAAATTTTTGCAACGTCATCTTGGCGTGCGCATCGACCATGCCGATCAGGTGGTGGAGGCAATGAAGGCCAACGCTGAAATCGCAGCAAGCCTGGACATCGCGAAAGGTACGCCCATTCTTCGAGCAATTCGCATCTATTACGACGCGCAAGCTAATCCAGTCGAAATCGTCGACGCTGTTTATCACCCCGAACGATATCGATATGCCGCGACGCTTTATCCGCGTACGGACGGATCAGCATGATTTTCCCATCAGCCCCTTAAGGCTTCTTGTTGAGGATTTTCCATGTTTACGTATAGCAAACGTAGTGCAGCCCATTGCTTGTTGCAAGGGTTGGTCGTGGGGACGGTGCTGTTGGCGAGCGCCGCAAGCGCCGCGACATCAGGGTATCCGACAAGACCCATCAAGCTCATCAGCCCATGGGCGCCAGGGGGAGCCAATGATATCTTTTGCCGGGCGCTTGCACAGAAACTGACAGAGTCTTTGGGGCAGCCCGTGGTGGTTGAGAATCGACCGGGTGCGGCCGGCACCATCGGCTCGGACATCGCGGCCAAGGCGCCTGCGGATGGCTACACCTTGGTAATGGGCAGTTCGCCAACACATTCCATTGCCCCTGGCCTGTACCCCAATCTGCCCTATGACCCGTTGAAGGATTTTGCGCCGATAACGCTTGCTGCCGTGGTTCCCAATATTCTGGTGGTGAATCCGGCCTTGCCCATCCATTCCGTCAAGGAGTTGATCGAGTATGCAAAGGCCCACCCCGGAAAACTGAATTTCTCATCGACAGGCAATGGTTCGTCGCAACATTTGTTTGGCGAGTTGTTCAAGTACCTGACTGCCATCGACATCGTTCATGTGCCTTACAAAGGAACCGCGCCGGCACTCAATGATCTGCTATCCAATCAGGTGCAAATGGCGTTTGAAAATCCGCCTGCTTTGCTGCCGCATATTCGGGCGGGAAATTTGCGGGCGCTGGCTGTGGCGGGAAGCAAACGATCTGCATCGCTGCCTGATTTGCCTACGGTTGCCGAGGCCGGAGTCGCTGGGTACGACGTATCGGTATGGTTTGGCCTTTTTGCGCCGGCAGGAACTCCGAAGCCCATCGTTGAACAGTTGAATGGCGCTATTCAGGCCGCATTGGCATCCCCCGATATCAAGACCCGTATGAATGGGTTCGGTGCGGAGATCGTTGGTATCGGACCAGAAGGTTTCGATAGCTACCTGCGCAAAGAGGTGCCGAAGTGGGCGTCGATTATCAAGGCGGCAAACGTCAAGATCAATTAGATCGCTGCCTATCAGTTCAGGGCCGGAGCTGAGGGGTTCCGGTTACGGTACGCCGGCGACCGTCAACGTCAGGCATCTCTCCCAGTAAAGGAAATTACATGACTTTTTCCGTGATTGCCCGCTGTCAACGAACAGGCATGTTCGGTATCGCGATCGCGACGCGGCCGATGGCCATTGGGGCAAAATGTCCGTTCTTGAGGCCCGGCATAGGGGGTCTGGTTGTACAGGCAAACGGTGACCCGCGTCTGGGACCCTTAGGATTATCGCTGCTTGAGCAAGGTTATTCCGCTTCCAAAGTCCTGCGCGAAATCATTGATAGTGATGGTGCGGAAAATATCGAGTGGCGCCAGATCGCGGTCATCGACAAAGATGGCAAGACCGCTGCCTATACAGGCAAGACCAACGAGGAATGGGCTGGTCACACCGCCAAGCAGGACTTTGCCGTGCTTGGCAACCGGCTTACCAGCGAACGTACGCTAACCGCCATGGAAGAAGCGTTCGAGGCCCACGGGGAGCTGGAGCTGGGTGATCGATTAGTCAAGGTGCTGGAGGCCGCTCGCGACGCAGGTGGACAAGTGGCGGGGCAACACTCGGCAGCGCTATTGGTCTACAACAAGAAGTCGTACGCATGGGTCGATTTGCGGGCGGACGAGCACGACGAACCTATCGGCGAACTGCGTCGTTTATATGGTTTGTACGTGCCGCTGATGGGATATTACGATCAACGGCCTTCGAACCCGAGCATGCCGCGCGATGATATCTGGCGCAAGGACGTGGGGGTGTCCGGCGGTCCACGTTAGAGACTGCCCTTAGACTGCCTTGGGGATTGATCATCAGGCTTCGCGGGTCACCAGGGTGATCCGCTGCCGATATGTGGGGGAGTGAAAGAAGCAAGGTTCATCACCTGCTTATTCACCCCGTTTCCACACCCCCGATTTGCCTCCGCGTTTTTCCAGCAAACGCACATTTCCCATCACCATGCCCCGGTCCACCGCTTTACACATGTCGTAAATCGTCAGCAGAGCTACCTGGACCGCAGTCAGCGCCTCCATTTCTACCCCGGTGCCGCCCACGGTTTCGGCCTGCGTCGTGCAATGCACGGCGTTGATGCCCTCGTCTATGTCGAAATCGCAACGTACGTGGGTAAGCGGTATCGGATGGCACAGCGGTATCAGGTCGGCGGTTTTCTTGGCCGCCATGATGCCAGCCAGGCGAGCAATACCCAGGACATCGCCTTTTTTTGCGCTGCCATCACGGATGAGAGCTAGCGTTGCGGGCTGCATGGTGATGGTGCCCGCCGCGATGGCGACCCGGGCGGTGGCGGGTTTTGCGCCGACGTCCACCATATGGGCCTGGCCGCTTGCATCGAAATGGGTGAGTTCAGACATCGAGGATTATTCTCCAGTGGCAATCGGTGAACCGGGGCGGCTGCTCCATTCGCTCCAGGAACCCGGGTAAAGGGCAGCGCCGCCCAGGCCTGCTATTTCCATGGCCAGCAGGTTGTGGCAAGCGGTAACGCCCGATCCACATTGGTTGATGACTTGTTGCGGCGAGGTCTGGCCCAAGACCGCCTCGAATTCGGCGCGTAAGCGGGCTGCGCTCTTGAAGCGGCCGTCGGCATCCAGATTATCGCGGAACAGGCGGTTGACCGCGCCGGGGATGTGACCGCCGATGGCGTCTACCGTTTCGTTTTCACCGCGGAAGCGGTCGGGTGCGCGGGCATCCAGGACGACATAGGCGCCGTCGTTGAGATTGGCAAGAACCTGGTCGTAGCCGACGGTGGCGGCGAGCGGGGCGCGCAAGGTGATGCTTCCCGCTGGTCTGGGCGGCTCGGCTTGTGTGCGGGCCGGGTAGCCGGCGGCTTTCCATGCGGGCAAGCCGCCATCCAGGACGGCAACGGCGCTATGGCCTATCCAGCGCAGCATCCACCACAAGCGGGGGGCCGCGGCGTCGTAGGCAACGATTTGGGTGTCGTCGTTTGCGCCCAGACGGGCCATCAGTGCCTGGAACGCTTCACGTTTGGGCAATGGGTGGCGTCCGTTCAGGCCGTTGGCTGCGCCGCTGAGTTCTGTTTCCAGGTCGATGTGAACCGCGCCGGGCAGGTGGCCGGCATCGTAGTTGCGTTGGCCGGCGCTGCGATCGCTCAGGTCGAAGCCGCAGTCGAACACCAGGACTTGCGCCGAGGATTGTTGCAGTTCGTTTAATTGGGCAGGTGTGATCAGTGTGGTGTATGCCATCTGGGTCTCCTCGTGGTGCAGCCTCGTCTCGGGGTAGCGCGACAGGCTTGGGATATCTGTATGCTTGCAATAATTGGATGGGAACTGGTCGCCCGGATAGCTATCATACTTGCATGCCAAAACTGTCTTTTTCAACGGTGTTTCGTCGCCGGACCGCGGTCCTTGCCTTGGTGCCGGCCCTGCTGTCGTCTGCTCTGCCCGCTTGGGTGGGCGCGCAGCCTGTGGGGCTGCCCGACTTGGGGGATTCTTCAGCGCAAGAGCTGTCCCCCCGGCTCGAGCGCCGTCTGGGCGACGCCATCATGGTCGAGTCCCTGCGTGATCCGACCTATATCGACGATCCGGATCTGCGTCAGTACCTGACCCGCATGGCGTCTGAGCTGGCCGCGAATGCACCGGGGGGGACACCAGAGATTCACGTGTTTCCGGTGCGAGATCCGTCCATCAACGCTTTTGCCATGCCAGGCGGGTATATCGGGGTACATGCTGGGTTGGTGGTGGCGGCGCAGTCGGAGTCCGAGTTGGCAGGCGTGCTTGCGCATGAAATCGGCCACGTGGTGCAGCGTCATATCGCACGCGGTTTGGTCCAGCAGAAGCAAGATACCTTGATCATGGTGGCGGCATTGCTGGCGGCCTTGGTGGCCTCGCGCGGCAATTCGCAGGTGCCCGAGGCGGCTATGGCCCTGGGGCAGGCGGCCGCTATCGATTCTCAACTGGGATTTTCACGCGAAGCCGAGCGCGAAGCAGACCGAACCGGCTTTCAGATGCTGGCGGCGGCCGGTTACGACGTGAACGGCATGGCCTCGTTTTTTGGGCGCTTGCTGCAGTTATCGGGCGCGAATGAATCGACCAGCCCGTCTTTTTCGCGAACGCACCCGTTGTCGATCCAGCGTATGTCCGATATGCAGAATCGCGCGCGCAGCCTGCCGGCGAATGCGCGGGCGGACTCTTCGGATTTCCATTTTGTGCGGGCCAAGTTACGGGTCTTGCAAGCTGGCAGCGGCCAGGAAACCTTGGACGCGATACGTTATCTGGAAAGCCGTGCGCAGGATACGAGTGGGATAGAGCGGGCGGCTTCGTACTACGGCATCGCCGTGGGCTGGTTGAAGCAGCATGATTTCGCCAAGGCCAACAAGGCATATCAAGCTGCTACGTCGGGGGCAAGAAGCCATTACATGTTAGCCAATCTGGCGGTAGATCTGGCCTTGGCGCAGAACGACGCGGACGAGGCCTTGAAACTCGCCCAGGCCGCCTATGCCCGCTGGCCTGAACAGCGCAGTCTGGCGATGGCGCAAGCAGAAAGCTTGCAGCGGTTACGGCGCGACCAGGAGGCGGTTGATTTCCTTAAACAGCAGCAGCTCAAGTGGAGCGATGAGCCCAAGTTCTATCAGATGGCTGCCGTCAGTTATTCGCGCCTGAGGCAGGTGGTGGCCGAACGGCGCAATATGGCGGACTACTATGCAATGACGGGCGCTTTGCCGGCGGCCGTCGAGCAATTGCAACAGGCGCGAGCCGCTTCCAAAGATTTCTACGAGCAGTCGCAAATCGATGCGCGGGTGCGTGAACTGCAAAGGCAGTTGAAAGAAGAGCGCGATCTGCTGAAACGATTTCAGAGCTGAGAAACGATCAGGCCTGGTCTGTGCTCGGGTTGGCAATGAAGCCGAGGGTGCTGCCCACATCTTGTCCTAACAGTGCCAGCGCGGCAGGCTGGTCGGATATCGGCGGGTAGCGTACCGAAAGCGCAGGGTTGGGTGCCGTCGTTGGCACCCTCCGGCCAGGGGAATCCAATATTTCTTGCAGCCAGGTAGGCGCGGACTCCAGCAAGGAGGCGCCTTCAGCCGTGCAGAGCTGGTCGAACACGGTGCTCAGGTCGCGATCTTCGATCAAGCCCGCACCATGTTCAGTCTTGGCATATAGGCGGCCCGCCGTATCCAGGGCCCAGCCCTCTATGCAATGTATGGGCCTGCCGGTATGGGTGACCAAGCCTGTTCCCTCGCTCGCCACACGCAGTATGTAAGGCGCGGCATCCAGCCTGACGAAAACGCGTTGCGGCCCGTTTTGGAAGAACCAGCGGCCAGCCTCGTCATGGCTGTAGTTGCGGTTCATGAAGTCAAGGATGCGGGGGTTGGAAATGTCCTCGCCTGCATGGCCCGCTACGGCGTCCCCCTGAGGGTGCAAGCGCCAGCGGCCGCGCGCATCCAGAGATAGCCAGCCGTACACGGCGGGAACATTGGGCCAACGGGCCATGGCGGCCAATACTTCGTCATCCATGCTTGCGAGAACGTAATCTTAAGTAGCGCTTCAAGTTTAAGGCGAAAAAGGTGTCCGCCACCTGGCCCGGTGCCGAACTCAAACCGGGGAGGATCAATGACTGTCGGCCAGCCGTGTCTGCGGCGTGATCTGGCGGGGATCCGTCAGCAATTCCAGCAGCGCCGGCCGCTTTGCATCGCGGGCGCGTTCGAAGGCCGCGGCAAAGTCCGCCGTGCTTTCGACACGCTCGGCATAAGCGCCAAACGATTGCGCCATGGTGACGAAGTCGGGGTTGCGCAGCTTGGTCGCGCTGATGCGGCCAGGGAAACGCTTTTCCTGATGCATGCGTATGGTGCCGTACATGCCATTGTTGACCACGATGACGACGACCGGGGCGTTGAACTGCACTGCGGTTGCAAGTTCTTGCGGGTACATCAGAAAGCAGCCGTCGCCCGCAAAGCAGACCACGGTTTTTTCCGGGTAGCGCAGCTTGGCGGAGATGGCGGCAGGGAAGCCGTAACCCATGGCGCCGCAGGTAGGAGCGAGCTCGGTGCGTGCTTGGCGATAGTGGTAGAAGCGATGGACCCATACCGCGTAGTTGCCCGCACCGTTTGCAATGATGGCGTCATCAGGAAGAATGCTATCCAGATGGCCCACGACCTGGCTCATGTCCACGCCGTGGTAGGCAGAGGGCAAGGCAGGCGCTACGGAGTAGCTCTCGTGTTGCTGCCGCGCTTCTTGGGTCCAGTTGTCCCAGGGGCGTTTGGCGGGTGCTGCCAGCCCCTTCAGCATGGCTGCGCCGGCGGCTATGCTGGTTTGAAGTGCGAAATCTGCTTGATACACCCGGCCCAGCTCATTGGCGTCGGTGTGTAGATGCACCAGCGTCTGTTTGGGCTTGGGCGGAGTCAGCAAGGTATAGGCGTCAGTGGCGATTTCACCCAGGCGGGTACCAACAGCCAGGATCAGGTCGGCATTTTTGACCCGTTCGGCCAGAAGCGGATTCATGCCCAGGCTGAGATGGCCCGCATACTGCGGCAGGCGGTTATCAAGGATGTCCTGGCGGCGAAAGGCGCAGGCCACCGGCAGGTTCCAGGCCTGGACAAAATCGCTGAAATCCTTGGCAGAGTCGGGGCTCCAGTTTGAGCCGCCCACAATAAGCAGAGGGCGTTGCGCGCGTGACAGAGCCGTTTGTACGCTTTGCGCAGCCGAGGCATCGGGCGAGCTGGAGATCACCGGGCAGGGGGGCTTGTCGGCTACGTTGGATGAAGCGCCCAACACGTCTTCAGGCAGAGCTAGTATCACCGGGCCGGGTCGATCGGAGGATGCACATTGGAAGGCGCGCGCGACGAATTCGGGAATGCGCGCCGGGTCGTCGATTTCCGCCACCCACTTCGCGACTGATCCAAACATTGCGCTGTAGTCGATTTCCTGGAAGGCTTCGCGGCCACGGTGCGCGCGGGGTATCTGGCCGACGAACAAGATGAGCGGGGTCGAGTCCTGCTGGGCGATATGTATGCCGATGCTGGCGTGGGTGGCGCCGGGGCCGCGAGTGACGAAGCAGATGCCTGGCCGGCCTGTCAGCTTGCCGTCGGCTTCCGCCATATTGGCGGCAGCCCCTTCATGTTTGGCAACGACGACATCAATACCGGCCTGGTCGTGCAAGGCGTCCAGCACGTCCAGATAGCTTTCGCCCGGCACGCAGAACACGCGCTCGACTCCGTGTTGGGTCAGGGCATCGACCAGGATCTGGCCGCCGGAACGCCCATTGGCGTGGGATGAGGAAGAGCTGGCCGAAGGTATGGGTTTCTTGGCGATATTCATTCCGATTCCATAGTCATTGCTTGTCGATGGCACGCATGCCGCTCTGGCGATACTTGATCGTAGCCCGGATCACAGGAAGCCGGGCCCCGCTATTTTGCGCCAGCTTCATGGGGCAGCGCCAGCTTGTTCTTAGTGACCGGGTCGACGTTGATGACTCACGACGAGACCCCACGCGCCTTGCTTATCGGCGCCTGAGGATGTCGTGCCCGGTCTGGCTACGGCTGCCGCATGGGCCTAAACGAGGCAACAGGCGAGGGTGAGCGCCAAGTGAAACAGCTTAGCGTCCGGTGCGAAAGAAGTCCGACAAGCGCTGCGGCAGCCAGTTCAGATTGCCTGGGAAGCGTCCCGTGGGGAAGCCGGCATGGCCGCCTTGTTGGGGTTGGTGCAGCACGACCAGGCTGGAGACTTCCGTGGGGCCGGGCAGATAGCGCCCTGGCAGGAAGGGATCGTTGCGCGCATTAAGCACCAGGGTAGGTACGGTAATGTTTACCAGCAAGGGTTTGCTCGACGCTCGGGTCCAGTAATCGGCAACATTCTGAAAGCCATGAACAGGGGCGGTGTAAGCGTCGTCGAACTCATGAAGATCACGCGCATTGGCGACCCGGATGATGTCGATAGTGCCCGGAAAACGCTGCGCTTTCTGCAGGGTTTTTGACTTCAGGGTACGCAAGAACATATGCGTGTAAATCTGCCGGTTGAGCAGTCCGGTGCCCAGCACTCGGCCTCCTGCGGCCAGGTCTACCGGCGCCGAGACGCCCGCGGCGGCAGTTAGCCAATTACTGGTCTGGCCTTGTTCGCCCAGGTATTTGAGCAAGGCATTGCCGCCCAGCGAAACGCCCGCAGCGTACCAGCGCGCCTCGGGCAGACGCTTTCTGACGGTATCGAGCATAAAGCCGATGTCGGCGGAATCACCCGAGTGATAGGCACGCGGTAAACGATTGGGCTCGCCCGAGCATCCACGAAAGTGCGGGACCACGACGGCCCAGCCGCGAGCACGGAAGTGGTGAGTGACGGCTTGGGCGTAGTGGCTGGCGCTGCTGCCTTCAAGCCCGTGAAACAGCACGAGTGCGTTTTGTTGGCCGGTATTGCCCGAAGCTTGACGAAAACCTTCGGCCAAATCGGCAGGCATGGCCGAGTTCGCGCTGAGCCCGGGGGCGGTCCAGTCAAAGTCCAGGAAGTCGCCGTCAGGGGTGTCTACCCGAACGCGAACGAAAGAAGACCGGTGGTGCGTCGCAAGCTTGGCGGCGACGATGGTTTGGCTGTGTCCTTCAGGTAACCAGGCGGGCGTGGGGCAGGGGGAGGTGTCCAGTGGGGCGGGCATGCGTCGGTGGCGTCGGCAACTCAGTGCAGTATGTCAGGAATATCCTGCTGGTCGGCCGGGCCGAGGTCGTCCGGGGCTTGGGACGAATGGTGCAATACCAGACGCCAACCTGTGGGACCCTTGTGAAAGACATTGGTTGCATAGCAATTGACAAGTTGTTGCCCTTGCTGGGTTTCAACCACCAGTTGCTCGACAACGGTGTGTGTCGTGCTCATCATATTTTGCACGGCATGCAGTCGTGTCGGCTGGATAGGTACCGGCGCGGTATTGAAAATCTGCTGCCAGGACTCTTGCACGCGCTCGCGTCCGATCAATCGCGCGCTGCCGGGATGGATGCAGACGATTTCTTCGTCGTCGGCCCATACGGCCATCAATTGGGTCAGGTCGCCCTGCTCCAGCGCTTCGTAGAAGGCCTGTTCGGCTTCGTCAGGCGTGGCGAACAGCATGGCGCTGTGAGGTTTGATGGTCATTAGGCGAAGACTATCGTTTTGTGTCCGTTTACCAGGATGCGGTGTTCGACGTGCCACCGTACGGCACGAGACAGCACCACGCATTCCACGTCGCGGCCAACACGCGTCAGGGTTTCCGGCGACATGCTGTGATCGACGCGGGCAATGTCTTGTTCGATGATAGGGCCTTCGTCCAGGTCGGCCGTCACGTAGTGCGCGGTCGCGCCGATCAGCTTCACGCCGCGGTCATGCGCCTGGTAGTAGGGGCGAGCGCCTTTGAAGCTGGGCAGGAAGCTGTGGTGTATGTTGATGGCGCGGCCGGCCAGCGATTTGCACATGTCTTCGGAAAGAATCTGCATATAGCGCGCCAGCACGACCAGATCGATGCGTTCGCGTTCGACGATCTGCAATACCTGCCGTTCCTGTTGCTCTTTCGCGCCGCCTTGCACCGGCAGGTGATAGAACGGAATCCCGTACGACGCCGACAACAGGGCGAAGTCGGGGTGGTTGGAAACGATGGCGGGGATGTCGATCGGCAACTGGCCGCTTTTGGCCCGAAACAGGAGATCGTTCAGGCAATGGCCGTGTTTGCTGACCATCAGCATGACGCGCGCTTTGCGATGCGGGTCGCGGATCTGCCATTGCATGGAGAATCGCGTGGCGAGTTCGGCAAAGCCGGTCTGCAATTCGGTCAGCTCTACTTCCGCTGGCGAAGTGAAATGTATGCGTAGAAAGAACAGGCCGGTGTCTTTGTCGCCGAACTGTTGAGAGTCCAGGATGTTGCAGCCGCGTTCGAACAGGAATCCCGAGACGTGAAATACGATACCGGTCGAGTCCGGGCAGGATAGCGTCAGGATATGGTCGTTATGCTGCACTGAATTGTCCTGTAAGTAAAAATAAGCCCCGGCATGCCGGGGCGTGGAGGGCCGCCGCGCAAGCCCTGGCAAGGCCTGGTGCAAGGAAATGCCTTGATTCCCTCGCGCCCGAGCCCGCCTTATTTAATGCGAATGCACTTTGGCGCCTGCCTTCAGGCGGTACTCGGCGCCACAGTACGGACACTTGACCGCACCGCTGGTCGCGACATCGAGAAATACCTTCGGGTGCATATTCCACAAAGGCGTATGCGGGCCCGGGCAGGAAACAGGAAGCTCGTCGGCGTCGACTTCGATGATCTGGCTTGCGGTGTCAGGTGTCATGGCGGGTTTTCCTGCTTAGACCTGTGCGAGCCAGTGCTGGTATTTGGCATTGCGGCCAGCAACCAGCTCGAAGAAGGCTTGCTGCAGCTTGGCTGTGATCGGGCCGCGACTGCCGGCGCCGATCTGGCGGCCGTCCAGGTCACGGATAGGCGTGATCTCAGCCGCGGTGCCGCTGAAGAAGGCTTCGTCGGCAATATAAAAATCGTCTCGCGTCAGGCGTTTGCTGACCAGCTTGATACCCAGGTCGGCTGCCAGGCTATGCACGGTGGAGCGGGTGATGCCGGTCAACGCCGAGGCGATTTCCGGTTCATACAGCACGCCGTCTTTGACCATGAATACGTTTTCGCCCGCGCCTTCAGCCACAAAACCGTCGGTGTCCAGCAGCAAGGCTTCGTCGTAGCCGTGCTCCGTTGCTTCGAGGTTGGCCAGAATCGAGTTGGCGTAGGTAGAAGCCAGCTTGGCGCGCGGCATCGTGACGTTGACGTGGTGGCGTGCGAAAGACGAAGTCTTCACGCGTATGCCTTTTTCCAGGCCGTCGGCGCCCAGATAGGCGCCCCATTCCCAAGCCGCGACGGCGACGTGCACCGTGGCGCCCTTGGGCGATACGCCCATTTTTTCGGAGCCGTAGAAAGCGATGGGCCGCAAGTAGCACGACTCAAGCTTGTTGACGCGCACGACTTCTTTCTGGGCTTCCATCAGTTGTTCCTTGGAGTAAGGAATTTTCATCTGATAGATATGAGCCGAGTTGACCAAGCGGTCGGTGTGTTCCTTGAGCCGGAAAATGGACGTGCCAAGTTCGGTCTTGTAGGCGCGCACACCCTCGAATACCGCCAGCCCATAGTGCAGAGAGTGTGTGAGCACATGGGTGTTGGCTTCACGCCAGGGCACGAGCTTGCCGTCGTACCAGATGAAGCCGTCGCGGTCAGACATCGACATGATTAGATCTCCGAAATGAACCAATTATTGTACCAATCTGTGGCGCGCAAGTGCTGGCGGATGATTTGCCTGGCGCGGCTCGGGTTTTTGGCACTTGCGCAGCTGGGGATTGCGGGGCTTGTCCCCTACAATGGGCGGTCTTTCCCAGCCCCGGCCTACAGGCGACAGGCCGGGGTTCTGCCACCTTGTTTGTCACAAAGCTGCGGCCGCCATTTTCATGTCTCTTGCGGATACTCCCGATTCTTCCCGCGAAGTTGCGCCCGGCCAAGTGCGACGGGCCGCCTTCATCACCGGCATCCGGGCGTTCGGCCCGGCCACCCTGGCGGTAGCGGTGTGGGGCATGGTGACGGGCGTGGCCATGGTCAAGGTCGGTTTGACCGATTCACTGGCCGTGGGAATGACTCTGCTGGTGTATGCCGGCTCCGCCCAGTTGACGGCCTTGCCCTTGATCCTGGCCGGTGCGCCGCTGTGGCTGATTTTTGCCGCCGCCCTGGTGGTCAATCTGCGTTTCGTCATTTTTTCGGCCGCGCTCCATCCCTATTTTCGCCATTACTCCTGGGGAAAGCGCGTCTTGCTGGGCTTTCTTACTACCGATCTGGGCTTCGTCCTGTTTATGCCGCGTTATGGCGAGGCAGAGATCAAGGGAAGCAAAGAGCAGACCTGGTTCTATCTTGGAGTGGCAGCCGCCAATTGGGTGGTCTGGACGATTTTCTCGATTGCCGGCATTTTGCTGGGGGCGGTAATTCCCGCGGCCTGGTCGCTGGAGTTCGCCGCTGTGCTGGCCTTGATGTCTATCGTGGTGCCTATGGCCAATAGTCGACCGGTTATTGCCGCCATCGCAGCGGCTGCCTTGGTGGCGTGGGTGGGTCAAGCGCTGCCGTGGCGACTCGGTTTGGTCGTTGCGGTGGTGGCCGGCGTGCTGACCGGCATGTGGGCGGAGAATCGCCAGTTGCGCAGGGCGGCCGCCCAGGCGGGTCTTGCATCATGATGCCCCCCGATCTTGCTCCCGTCAGCGATCCGGTCTACGTCTGGCTCGCGATTCTGGTCCTGGGACTATGCACGGTGCTTACCCGCTCCAGCTTCTTGCTGTTGGGTGACAAGGTGCCGCTGCCGGAAGGAATCCGCCGTGCTTTGCGCTACGCGCCCGCGGCAGCCTTGGCGGCTATTGTCGTGCCGGATCTGGTGCCCTGGGTTAACGGCGGCGCCCCGGTATTCGATGCGCGTCTTCCAGCGGCGGTGTTTGCCGTCATCGTCATGGTGCTCACGCGCAGCACCTTGGCGATGATATTTGCCGGCATGGCCGCTTTGTGGCTATTGCGCTGGCTTTGGTAGCGGGGTAGAGCGGAAGGCAGGACGCTCTGTTAAGGCTTAGCCGGTCGCCTGGGCGATTTGGCGCGGGCCCAGCACCGCTTCCCACAAACGTATGACCGCGGCTCTTTCGGTCGGCAAGGTTTCCTGCGGTACGCGGGCGGTTTCCACATCTTGCAGGCGTTGCGCGTGTTGCTCGGCGCGCAGGGTGCGGTAGGCGTCGCCCGCCCGCATCGCGATGATTTGCGGAATCAGGCCAGCTGCCGCGGCGTGGCGCAACAAGGCGATATTGCCCAGGTTTTCCAGCAACACAGGGTGTTCGCGAGCATGCAGTAGCACTAGGTATTGGGTGACGAACTCGACATCGACCATGCCGCCCGGGTCATGCTTCAGATCGAAGTCGGGGCTACGGTTGGGATGGCCTTCTTCCATCTTGCGGCGCATTTCGATAACGTCTGCGGCCAGCTTGGCGGCATCCCGCGGCATGAGCAATACTTCGCGCCGGATCTGCTCGAAGCGCTTCCCGACCTGGGTATCACCGGCAACGAAACGGGCCCGGGTAATGGCCTGGTGTTCCCACGGCCAGGCGTGCTCCTTCTGGTAGCGTTCGAAAGCCTCGGTCGGAATCACCATCAAGCCGGCTTGGCCGTCGGGCCGCAGGCGTAGATCGACCTCGTACAGGCGGCCTGAAGCAGTCATCGAGCCCAACCAGGAAAGAATCCGCTGGCCCAGGCGCGCGTAAATTTCGCCTGCGTCTTCACGACTGTCTTCGTACAGGAAGACAAGGTCGAGGTCGGAGGCGTAGCCGAGCTCCTTGCCGCCGTGCTTGCCATAGGCAATGATGGCAAATCGCGCGGGCGTTTTGCCATCGTCGCGTGAAACTTGCCTCCAGACCCGCTTGATGGTTTCCTCAAGCATGATGTCCGCCAGCATGGACAAATGGTCGCCCAGACGTTCCACCGTCAATTGGCCTTCAAGATCTTGGGCCAGCAGGTGGAATACCCATTGACGCTGGACATCGCGCATCACGTCCATCTGGCGTTCGATGTCGGCGGTACGCCCATCATCCAGCACGCAGGCGTCCAGCTCGGTGTCCAACTGTTTGGCCAGGTCGGGGAAGTCCGGCGCCGCCAGCAGCGTGCGCCAATCAAGTAGTTCGTCCAGCAAGATGGGATGGCGCATCAGGTATTGGGCCGCCCATTCGCTGGCGGCAAAAATACGCGCGACCCGAGCCAGGGTGTCGGGGTATTCGGCAAGCAGGGCCATGTATGCGCTGCGTTGCGCGATGTTCTCGATCAGGTCGAACAGTCTGCTCAAGGCGGCGACGGGTGCTTTGGTGCCGGCGCAGGCATCGACCGCGGCGGGCAACAGTGCCGCCAAGCGCCGGCGGCTGTTATCGGGCAGGCTGCGGATGCGGGCGCTGCCCAGCAGGGCGCTTACCCTGGGCAACAGCGTATCCACATCTTGGGGTAAACGTTCGCGAATGCGCGCCACCAACAAATCTTCGGGGTCGGCATTGGGGTTCGCTCCCTGTGCTTGGGGCTCGGCCCCGGCTTGGCCCAGGCCGGTTTGCCCGAAGACGCCACGAAAAGTTTCTTCGACGAAACTTCGGTGTTCAGACAAGGTAGTCTCGAACTCGGCAAGTCCGGCAAACCCGAGCGCGCGCGCCAATTCGGTTCGCCTTGCTACATCAGCAGGCAGCAAGTGGGTTTGCTGGTCTTCGCGGTATTGCAGGGTGTGTTCCACCCGGCGCAGGAAGCGGTAAGCGTTTTCCAGGCGTTGGGCAGTATCGGTGCCTATCAGCCCGCCATCGCATTCGGCATGTAAAGCGCTTAGCAAGCCGCGGGTTTGCAAAGCGGGACTGCGGCCACCCCGTATCAGTTGCGACAACTGCACCACGAATTCGATTTCACGGATGCCGCCTTCGCCCAGCTTGATATTGTCGGCCTGGGCCGCATCGCTGCCCGCAGGGTTGACGGAGCGTCGATTCCAATCTTGCCGAATGCGCTCGCGCAACGCGCGCAAGGCGGCCAAAGCGTCGAAATCGAAATACTTGCGATACACAAAGGGACGGCGCACGGCTTCAAGCTGATTTGCTTGCGCTGCCGCGTCGTTGCCTTCGAAAGCGTTGGCTTCGATGCGGCGGGCTTTGAGCCAGGCGTAGCGTTCCCACTCACGGCCCTGGGTAACCAGGTAACTCTCGAAGGCGTCCAGGCTCCACGCCAGCGGGCCGGAGTCGCCATCGGGACGCAGGCGCAGGTCAGTGCGAAAAACGTGGCCATCGGCGTCGATCTCCGAAATCACCGGCATCATGCGGCGTGTCAGGCGGCCGTAGAACTCGTGGTGTGAAATAGGACGCCGGCCATCGGTTTCTCCTTCGTCCCCATACAGCATGACCAAGTCGATGTCGGACGAAACGTTCAGTTCCTCGCCGCCCAGCTTGCCCATGCCCACGATCAGCAATTCCTGGGGCAGGCCGGATTCGGCTTCGCGTGGAATGCCGTGCACTTCGGCCATTTCGGCGGCAACGCTGCGATAAGACTGTTCGACGGCGAGGTCGGCCAGCCGCGTCATGGCGGTGACCACTTCTTCGAAAGGAGCCAGCCCGGCCATGTCGCGGATCATGACGGTGCAAAACACCCGGTCGCGCAGGCGTCGCAATATCGCCCTGCAATCCGCCACGGCCAGGGGTGCGCTTGGTTCGGCAGCGGGGCCGACGCGCACACTGCGCAGTTCCTCGAACCAGTTCAACAGGACTTTCGGCGAAACAGGCTGTTGCGCGGCGGTCTCCAGCCAGGTCGCGTAGTCGGGGTTGGCGCCTACGCGCAAGCGAAGATGGCCGGACCAGGCAAGTGCGGGGGCGAGCAGGGAAGTGTGTGACATGGCGAAAGGCAGTGAATTGCGTAACAGAATTGTGCGCTATCAGGCAGATTTGCGCATAAGCCAGCATAAGGCAACTTGTCCGGTATAAGCTTCAGGTCTGGTGGTCCGGGCGTTTGCAGCCCTCATCAGCCTGTCCTCACCGATTTTCCATCCTTTTCGTGCCCATCGCCTTCAGCTCATTCCACCGCGCGGTTCTGAAGCCAATACTTTGGCTGCTTCTTGCCGTCTATTTCCTGTTCGCGGTAGCGCTGCTTGCCTTGCGTTATCTGGTGCTGCCCACCATTGATGACCACCGGCCGGCTATCGAGCAATTAATAGGCGAATCTATCGGGGCACCGGTGCGCATCGGCAAGATCGCCGCCGATTGGCGCGGCCTGCATCCGCAGTTTCAACTCAGTGCTGTCCAAGTGTTGGATAGCCAGGGCCGGGAAGCCCTGGGCTTGCCCGAGGTGTCGGCCATCTTGTCCTGGCGCAGCCTGGTGGTGCTGGAGCCTCGCCTGTTGCGCTTGCAACTCGAAGCGCCTGCACTCGATGTGCGGCGCGATACCTTGGGACGTTATGAGGTTGCCGGGCTCATCTTCGACCCCCGGTCCGAAAGCGGGACGCAAACTGGTTTGCGCTGGCTGCTGGCGCAAAGAGAAATATCGATACACGGCGCCGTGCTGCGATGGACCGATGAACAGCGCGGCGCGCCGCCTCTGGAAGTGCGCGACCTGAGCTTGACGCTGCAGAATTTCGGGCGCCATCATCGCGCCGCCTTGCGGGCTCAGCCTCCGGCAGCGTTGTCGTCCCCATTGGATATCAGAGCTGAATTCAGGCACCGCCTGTTTTCTTTGCGACCCGACGATATGCAGCAGTGGCAAGGTACGGTCTACGCCCAGATGGATAGGGTAGATCTGGCAGCCTGGCGCACTTGGGTGGACTTGCCCATCGAAATCGATCAGGGGCGAGGCGCTTTGCGGTCGTGGTGGGATATCCAAAACGGGAACTTGCGTGGTGTAAACGCCGACCTGGCTCTTGATGATGTTCGTTTGCGGGTGCAGGCCGGCTTGCCCGAGATGGCCCTGGAGCGGGTTCAGGGCCATCTCGAAGCTACGCGGAACGATGGCGGGCACCGTATAACGGTTCGCGATCTGGCGGTGCAAACCGGCGACGGCCAGATTCTGCAACCCGGGCAATTGACGCATAACTGGACTCACGCCACTGCGCAGCGGGCCGCTCGTGGCGAATTCGAGGCCAAGGGGCTGGATCTGGCGCCGCTGGCCTACTTGGCTGATCGTTTGCCTATGCCCGATACGGTCCGGCGCACCATGGCTGAGTTGCAGCCCAGCGGCCGTTTCAGCCGCCTGGATCTGGCCTGGGAAGGTGCTATCGATACACCAGCCAAGGTGTCGATCAACGGGCAGTTCGTGGGGCTGTCGGTGGCGGCTGCGCCGCTTCCTGTCGTTAATGATGGAACACACCCCCAGCGGCCGGGTTTTTCCAATTTAAGCGGCAGCATCGTCGGCACTAGCGACGGCGCGCTGCTGTCGGTGGATGCCACTGACGCAACGCTGTCTTTTCCCGGTGTGTTCGAAGCGCCGGACGTAGCTTTGAAGCGTTTGACGGGGCAAGCTGATTTGCGGCGCGATGCCAGCGGTCGATTGCACGTGGGTATCGAGCGCGTCGCTTTCGAACATGAGGCGGTCAAGGGCGAGTTCAAGGGAAGTTGGAGTAGCGAAGGCAGCTCACCTGCGGGAACACTGGACATGACGGGCCGGCTGTTGCAAGCCGACGTGCGCGAAGTGCATCGTTTCATGCCTTTGGTGGTCGACGCCGAAGTGCGGACTTGGTTGCGCCATGCGCTGGTGTCGGGCAAGGGCGAGAATCTGGAGTTCAAGGTGCGCGGTGACCTGGACCTGTTCCCTTTCAGCAAAGAGAAGCAGGGCGAGTTCCATGTCGGTGGCAAGGTTCGCGATGTGACATTGGATTACGCACCCGCCTCGATCTCTGACGGCGAGTTCTGGCCCCGGCTTGAAGCCCTGAATGGCGATTTGAGTTTCGATCGGGTGTCGATGGCGATTGCCACGCGCAATGGACGAGTTCGAATTGCGCGCGACAGCACGGTAAATTTAGGCCCGACGCGGGCACGAATCGCCAACCTTGAGGATGATTCCCTGCTGGAAGTCAAAGGCGAAGCACGAGGGCAGGCGGCTGCGTTCCTGGCTTTCGTCAAGGCCTCGCCGGTGGGCGAACTGATAGGGGGCGTGCTGGATCAGGCGACGGCCAGCGGCGACTTCGTGGTGCCCTTGTCCCTGAGTATTCCCTTGGCGCATTCCGCCGATACCCAAGTCAGCGGCGAAGTGCGTTTGGCGGGCAACGATTTTCGGCTGGAGCCCGGCCTGCCGGGCTTCTCTCGTCTGGGCGGACGCATAGGCTTCAGCAATGACGGCTTGGCCATGCACGACGTCAACGGTATGTTGCTGGACGGTCCGGTACGTGTTTCGGGCGGTCCGCAGGCAAACGGCGATAACCGCCTGCAATTCGATGGAACAGCCGATGTGGGCACCTTGTCGCAGTGGTGGCCGGCGCCCGGCATGGCGCGCATCAAAGGGCGTGCCGCCTATCAGGCATCGGTGCTTATCAAGTCCGGTGAACTCGCCAGCGCACAGCTTGAGTCCGACATGATCGGGGTTGCTCTGGATTTTCCCGCACCTTTGGCTAAAACAGCCCAAGAGACCCGGCCCTTGCGATTGGAGTGGGGCCCGGTGTCCGCCAATAAGGGCGGTCCAAGTTCTGCCGAATGGCTATCGGGCGGGCTGGGGGATCATGTCAATCTGTATTTTGAACGCGACCGCGATGCCGCAAGCGGACAGGCCGGCGCCCTAAGAGGGGCCGTGGGTGTCAATCGTGCGGCCACGATTTTGGGAGACGGGCTGGGTTTGAATATTGAGCTGCCCGAAGTGGATGTGGATGTGTGGCGCGGTATCCAGGCGGAATTCGAGCCGGCGCGTGCTCACGCAAGCGTCGGTGCGCCGCAGACCAGCCCCGCACCCCTTGGTTTTGCCTTGCAGCTTGGCCGTGTCAATCTTTCCACCGGCAGGCTGCTGGTGCGTGGTCGCCATCTGGATCAGGTAAAGCTGTACGCCGTGCGCGAGCAGGGGAGTGGCGGGGATGACTGGCGGGCCGATATCGAGTCCGAGCAACTGGCCGGCAAGCTGGCCTGGAGCGAGCCCAAGGACGGGAGAGGGGCCAATCGTCTTACGGCGCGCCTGACTCGCCTTATCGTGAAAGACGAGCCTGGTAGCGCGGTGGGGGAAGCGGATATTCCCGAAGACGTAGACGAGGATGTGCCCGAGATCGACTTGCAGGCAGACCGCTTCGACTTATTCGGAAAGTCCCTGGGCCGGCTACAGGTCTTGGCGCAAAGCACGAACCGGGGGCGCGAGTGGCATTTGCGCCGCTTGAATGTGAAGAATCCCGATGCCGAATTGGAAGGAAGCGGGGTCTGGAAGGTGGCGCCGGAGGCCAGTCCGTCTGTACGGCGTGTCATGACGCTGGATGCGGTGCTCAAGTTGGCCGATACCGGCAAATTCCTGGAGCGCATGGGCTCGCCCGGTACCATGGCTGGCGGTAGTGGCCAGTTGTCAGCCAAAGTTTCCTGGCGCGGCTCTCCATATTCCCTGGATTTGCCCAGTTTGTCGGGCCAGCTCGAACTGACCCTGGATAAAGGGCAATTTCTGAAGGCCGACCCAGGCATTGCAAAACTATTGGGTGTGCTGTCCTTGCAAACGCTGCCGCGCCGCGTCACCCTTGATTTCCGCGATGTCTTCAGTGATGGATTTGCCTACGATACGATCCGGGCTCACGCTGGTATTACTGATGGCGTGGCGCATACCGATGACTTCAAGATGAATGGCGTCAGCGCCACCGTCGTCATCGCCGGCGACACTGACCTGGTGCGAGAAACCCAGAAACTGCAGGTACTGGTGGTGCCCAAGCTGGATGCGGGCGGGGCGTCGCTGCTGTATGGCCTGGCGGTTAACCCTGCGATCGGGCTTAGCGTGTTTCTTGCCCAATTGCTGCTGAAAGATCCCTTGTCCAAAGTGCTCAGCTACCAATATGCCATTTCGGGTAGTTGGGAAGATCCTCAGGTCAACCGGGTGTCAGGGGCGCCGAATGAGCAGCCCGGAGCTGCCCCCAATTCGTCAGAGCCAGTGAATACCGACCTGGCCCCGGGCTTCAAATAGAGGCAGCCGATATTCTGCGAGACAATGAGGCTACACGATCTTAATGGAAGGCATCCGTGCCCGGGACTTCGACTATGAGCGCTCCAACCCCCAACTCCGTACCCGCCGCCGTCAAGGTTGCAGCCATTCAGATGGTGTCGACTCCTGACGTCGAGCAAAATCTGGCCGCGGCCCAAACGCTGATCGCCGACGCCGCTGCCCGGGGAGCGCAACTGGTCGCGCTTCCGGAATACTTCTGCTTCATGGGGAACTCCGATCGCGAAAAAGTGGCTATTCGGGAAATCGAGGGGCAGGGGCGCGTCCAGGATTTTCTGGCTGCGCAGGCCCAAGCCCACGGTATTTATCTAGCCGGCGGGACCTTGCCGCTGGAATGCCCGGATCCGGATCGTGTTTACAACACGTCCTTTGTTTATGGTCCTGATGGCGCGACCGTGGCGCGCTACGACAAAATCCACCTGTTCAATTTCCGGCGGGGAAATGAAGCTTATGATGAAGCTGTCAGTATCCGTCCCGGAACAAGCCCGGTTACGTTTAATACCCCTTGGGCCAAGGTGGGTTTGTCCACCTGCTACGATCTGCGCTTTCCCGAGTTGTACCGTGCTTTGGGTCAGGTAGACTTGATTTTGGTGCCGGCCGCCTTCACATACACTACAGGCAAAGCCCACTGGGAACTTCTGCTGCGGGCGCGGGCAGTGGAAAATCAGTGTTACGTTCTGGCGCCCGCACAAGGCGGCCAACACCCCAACGGCAGGCGCACCTGGGGTCATGCGATGCTGATCGACCCATGGGGTACAGTGCTCGACTTGTTGCCCGAAGGGCCGGGGGTGGTGTGCGGCGATATCGATCCCGCCCGCATTTCCGAAGTCCGTACCGCATTGCCAGCCTTGCGCCATCGCGTGCTGTAAGCCGCAAGCTCCAGACCATTCTGTTTTCGTAACGATTTCACCATAGCGACACATCCATGCTTCTTGTAGAACCCAATATCCAGTCATTGGCCACCGCAAAATCCTTGTTGCTCGATCCCTGGGGTTTGACCGAGGCCGATCTGTCGCGGGCGCTTGGGGAAATATTTACGCACAAGGTCGACTACGCCGACTTGTATTTCCAGTACACGCGCAGCGAAGGCTGGAGTCTGGAAGAAGGCATAGTCAAAACGGGCAGTTTTTCCATTGAACAAGGCGTGGGCGTGCGGGCAGTCAGTGGCGAGAAAACCGCTTTCGCCTATTCTGACTCCTTGTCTCAGGATGCCCTGTTGTCGTCGGCCCGTACCGTACGCACCATTGCCCGCCAGGGCGCAGGCAAAATCAAGGTTGCCGACCGCTACAGCCAGGCCGCCACACGCGCCCTGTATTTGCCGCAAGATCCGCTCTTGTCGCTCGAAGCCCCTGAAAAGGTCGCCCTGCTTGAGCGCGTCGAACGCATGGCGCGTGCCCGCGATCCGCGCGTGGTGCAAGTCATGGCCAGCCTGGGCGCTGAATATGACGTGATCCTGGTGGCGGGCAGCGACGGCCGCCTGGCCGCTGACATCCGCCCACTGGTGCGCTTGTCCCTGACCGTGATTGCCGAACAGAATGGCCGCCGCGAAATGGGCCATGGCGGCGGTGGCGGGCGTACCGGGTTTGAATATTTCACCGACACCTTGCTGGCCGAATATGTGGATCGCGCCGTGCATGAAGCGCTGGTCAACCTTGAGGCGCGTCCGGCGCCTGCTGGTGAAATGACCGTGGTGTTGGGATCGGGCTGGCCCGGCATACTTTTGCATGAAGCCGTCGGCCATGGCTTGGAAGGCGACTTCAACCGCAAGGGCTCCAGCGTTTTCTCCGGCCGCATCGGCGAGCGCGTCGCCTCTAAAGGCGTCACCGTGGTTGATGACGGCACCTTGCCCGATCGCCGCGGTTCGCTCAATGTGGACGACGAAGGCAATGTGTCGCAGCGCAATGTGCTGATCGAAGACGGCATCTTGCGCGGCTATATGCAAGACTCGCTGAATGCACGCTTGATGAAGACCCCGGTTACCGGTAATGGCCGCCGCGAATCCTTCGCGCATTTGCCCATGCCGCGCATGACCAACACCTATATGTTGGCCGGCGACAAAGACCCCGAAGAAATCGTTCGCTCGGTCAAACGCGGCCTGTACGCCGTCAACTTCGGCGGCGGCCAGGTCGACATCACGAATGGCAAGTTCGTGTTTTCCACCTCGGAAGCCTACATGATCGAAGACGGCAAAATCAGCTACCCCGTCAAAGGCGCTACCTTGATCGGCAACGGCCCTGAAGCCATGACCCGGGTCAGCATGATCGGCAACGATATGCGCCTGGATTCCGGCGTGGGTACTTGCGGCAAAGACGGCCAGAGCGTGCCGGTAGGGGTGGGTCAGCCCACCTTGAAGATGGAAGGGCTGACCGTAGGCGGGACGGCCTGAGGCTGGAAGCTCAGGCGATGCCCGAGGCCTGTTGAGGCTCGGGCATTTGGTCGCGTGGCCGCTCCCTGATCATGTCGGATAGTTCCCGGCGCTGGGCCGCGTAGCCGGGGTCGTCAAACAGGTTGTCCATCTCGTCGGGGTCTTCGGCCAGGCAATACATCTCTCCGGCGCCTGACTCTATTTCCAGGCTTAGCTTCCAGTCCCGCGTGCGCACTGTGCGTAACTTGAGCTCAACACCGCAGCGAGATGCATTGACATTCCACTCGCTCAAGGCGAAGTCTCTGCTTGTTTGTGCGCCTTCCAGCAGGGGCCGCAAGCTGGAGCCGTGCATCGGGCCAAGCGGGCTGGAGCCAGAGTAGTCGGCCATCGTCGCCGCGAGATCCAGTGTGGACACCGGATCGGCCACCTGTTTGCCTGCTAAGACTCCAGGCCCGTTGACGACCATGCCTACACGCATTACGCCTTCATAGGGAATAGGCCCCTTCAACATCAGGCCATGATCGCCCAGCCAGTCGCCGTGATCCGACGTAAATATCACCAGCGTGTTCTGATCCAGCCCCAGTTCGTGCAAAGCTGTTTGAATGCGCCCCACCTGATGGTCCACTAACGAAATCATGCCGTAGTAGTTGGCGATGATGTTTCGCAATTGCGCGTCGGCCTGTGTCGGAATTCGCGAAAAATTCTGGCGCAAAGCCTGGGCTTCAGCATCCCCGGTCGGGCGGCTTTCCATGCTGGCGCGATGCCACCAGGGACGGCGATCGAAGTCGGTGACCCGGTGTTTGGGCAAGTCGACGTCATCGGGGTGATGAAGGCGCGACCATGGCTCGGGGCAATCGAAAGGGTGGTGCGGGTCTGGAAATGAAGCCCATAGGCAGAAGGGTTCATCGCGATGCTGTTTCAGGTAGTCGATAGCGCGGTCGCCGATCCAGGTCGAGTTGTGCCACGCTACGGGCAAGCCCGAGTTGAAGGTCTGAGGCGCGCCGCTAGGTGGCCCCAGGTCGGTCTGGTACAACTGATTACGCAAGCTGCCCAGGCCGTCGCCGTAATGCCAGCGCGAGTGGTGCAAGCCGCCAGGGAGCGGGGTGGGCAGCCAGTAGTTATGGCCTTCCACCACAAGCTCGGTATGCTGGAAGCCCATGTACGGCCCGTTCCAGTCTTCGCCGAAATCGTCCTGGCTGTGCCGGCACTCCGGGCGTCCTGTCTTGGCGAAAGTGTGATGGGTAGAGAAATGTGCCTTGCCAATGAAGCCTGTGGCATAGCCTGCGGCGGCCAAGCTGCCAGCAAAGCCGGATTCCCCTGTGCTTGGGTCCAGATCGATACCGTTATCCGATACCCCGTGAGTGAGGGGAAGCAGGCCGGTTAGTATCGATGCTCGAGAGGGTTGGCAGACGATGTTGGGCGTCATGCACGAAGAAAAATGCGTACCGGTGCGTGCCATTTCGTCGAGATGGGGTGTCTTGACGCGCCTTCCCGCAAAGCCGAAACAGTCGCCTCGGTGCTGGTCTGTCGTGATCAAAAGAATATTGGGACGGTTCATGGCTTGGAAGCAATCTGCTCTTTGATTTTGGCCAAGAGTGGCAAGAAGCGGCGGCTATCGTTATCGATACGAGCATGCAGACCATCTGCGCCTTCTCGGGCAATTCCCAGATCAAGCATCTGCATCTTTTCTTGCGCGCGCGGTGTTTTCAGGAAATCGGCAAGCGTGGATTCGAGTTTCGCAATGACCGGCGCAGGTGTGCCTATCGGCGCCAGCAGGCCGAACCAGCTTTCGAAGGTGTAGCCTTTTACGATGTCTTTGAGTGCCGGCAGTTCAGGCGCGTTGGCGATAGGCGTAGAGCCGCTACTTGCCAAGCCCTGGACTTTGTGTGATTTCATCGGGGCTATGGCCGTGCCTGCTGCGATGAACATCATGTCGACATGGCCGCCCATCACGTCGACGAAACCTTGTGGTGCCGCTTTGTAAGGAATGTGTTTGAACGACACGCCCGCATCTTTCTGCAGCAGCTCCATTCCTAGATGATGGACTGACCCTTCGCCGCCGCTGGCGTAGGTGATGGTGCCCGGTTTGGCCCGCGCTTGTTCCAACAGTTGGGCGACGGATCGGAAAGGCGCGGTGGGCGAGGCCACTAGTACGTACTGCACGGTGGCAAGCATGCCGATAGGAATCAGGTCTTTCTGAGCCTGATAGGGCAGCTTGGGCATGATGTACGGTGCGGCGACCAAAGAAGCATCGAGTCCAAGCAACAGCGTATAGCCATCGGGCCGAGCCTTGATCGCGGCCAATGTGCCGATGGTGGTGGCGCCGCCTGGCCGGTTTTCGACGATGATGGGTGCGCCGAGCTGCTCGCTCATGCCTTCAGCCACAAGTCGTCCGATAGCGTCCGCGGCGCCACCGGGAATGGAAGGCACAATCAAAGTGATAGGCCGGTCGGGGTAGCTAGCTGCATGGGCGCTTGGGATAGCGCCGCAGACTACGGCAGCTAACACGCTGCTCGCGATCTTGAACATGATGTCTCCTTGGATGCACGCATGCCGTGCTTATCAATAGCGATCATCCTGTAGCCTAACCATTGCAGTCCAATGATATATTTGGGCTAACTCATACCAACATTGGTATATACAGTCATGACTAGCCTTAATCTCAAGCCAGACTGGTACTTGCGTAGCCGTTTGCGTTTGCGCCATCTGCATCTGCTGATTGTGCTGGACGATGTAAAAAATGTTGGCGAGGCTGCGCGTCGCCTGGCGACTACCCAGCCGGCCGTGTCCCGCATGCTTGCCGAGCTGGAAGAGATGGTTGGCACGCTGCTGTTCAACCGAACGTCCAAGGGGACTTTTGCCACGCCCCATGGCGAATCCATGATCAGGCATGCTCGTTGGGTACTCGGCGACCTCGAACGCATGGGGCAAGACTGGGCGGAACCGGGCGGCTTGTTGAATGAAAAAGTGGTGCTGGGTATCAACTCTTCATCGGCAGCCTTCCTGGTGCCTAACGCCTTGGTGCGTTTCCAGCAAGAAAGAGAAGTCGTTACCGTGGTGGTGCGTGAAGGATCAATCGAAACGCTATTGCCCGACCTTTTTACCCGCAAGCTCGATTTGATCGTTGCACGCTTAGGAGCAACGACCTACGCCTCTGATTTGGTACAGAAAATCCTTTACGAAGAACCCATGTGCATCTGCTGCTCGGTCGAGCATCCCTTGGCGCGCAAGAGTGAATACGCCTGGCAAGATTTGGCCAATCACCCATGGATACTGCCGCCAGCGGGTAGCCCGGTGCGGGTGGGGCTCGATATGCTGTTCCAACGTTATGGCATTATCCCAAGAGGGCGAGTGGAATCGGCTTCGATGCTTAACAATATGGTGTTGATGGATAAAAGCATGGCTCTTTGCCTGATGCCTGTCGCGGTAGCTACTTATCATGCAGAGCGCCACAGGCTCGTCATGTTGTCTATCGACTTGCCTCTCGTGTTCGGCCCGATTGGGGTCATCCACCATGCCAGTTTGGATTTGTCTGCGTCGATGAAGCACTTGGTGAAGTGCTTTGAGATCGAAGCCGCATTAATGACAATGGTGCCGAGTACAAGTGGTCTTGAGTGATAGATAGTCACCGACGAGCTTTGTTGCTATTTTCAGCGCGCTGAAACCAACAAGGCCGAGGTAGCCTGAGAAGATACGATATGATGGGCGGCATTTACAAACACTGGTGTATGTAAATGCTTTTATTCGACATTCATACCCCGAAACCCAGACTCGCAGATCGCCAAACAATGGCCAAGCGATACCTATGTCCACTTACTCCGACCCTCAAGCGGATACTTCACTGAAAGTTTGTGAGCATTGCGATGCGGTGTATAGCCGAGTCGAGCTCCATCCTGGTGAAAAAGCGTTCTGCCCTCGTTGCGGATCGGAACTCTATCGCGATGTCAGCCGCCGTTACCGCGCATTGCTGCCCATCGTCATCGCCAGCCTTATCGTATTCATGTTGTGCAACGCCTATCCCATCGTAAGTATGGAAATCCAGGGCTTTCGCACGCAAACCACGGTATGGGAAACCGTAAAGGTGCTGATGTCTGAAGACATGACCTCGGTCGCCTTATTGGTATTCGCCACGACCATCCTGTTTCCGCTAACGGAAATGCTGCTCTTGCTCTACCTGCTGTTTCCCTTGGCGCTGGGCCGCATTCCTCCTGGCTTCGGCTTGGTGGTGCGCGCTATTCGGCTGGGCCGGCCATGGGGAATGATCGAAGTCTTTCTGCTTGGTATTGTGGCGTCGCTGGTCAAGCTGTCGACCATGGCGACGGTGCTGCCGGGCGTGGCGCTTTGGTCTTTCGCCATCCTGACGGTACTGCTTGCGGTAGTGGTCGGCTTCGACCCGGCAGATCTCTGGGAAGAAGCTGAAAGGTGCGAAGCATGAGCGAAGTGCGTACCGCCCAACAGATGGGAGTGCTGCAATGCCCACAATGCGCGGCCATTGAACCGCGCTCGAGGTCGGGCAAGGCCTGCCACCGCTGCGGTGCGCATTTGTACCAGCGCAAACCCAAAAGCCTGGAACGCAGCTGGGCCTTTCTTATCGCTGCGCTGGCCTTGTACCTTCCGGCCAATGTGCTGCCCATCATGACGACCGGGACCTTGCTCGGCCAACAGTCCAACACCATCCTGAGCGGTGTCATCTACCTGTGGCAAGACAAATCCTATTTCGTCGCCGCGGTGGTATTCGCCGCCAGCGTCGTCATTCCTCTTTTCAAATTGGTCGTGC
>JBEBXA010000030.1:0-39751 GCA_040391825.1 Pigmentiphaga sp. | reverse complement strand
CGATTCTCGACAACGAAGGTCTGACCCAACTCCTCGCCCATGGCTTTCGCAAAACCTCGGGCCATGGTGGTGATGCTTCCTCCTGCGGCCCAAGCAACGATGAGTTGAACCGGTTTGGTGGGATAAGCGTCTGGAGCGGCAGCGGCTACCGGGGACGACACGGCAATAGACGCCATCAACACAGCCAACCGCCGATACGAGGTTTCCGTGAACATTTTTTTGTCTCCTCTTGATAGCGACGACCGTCGCTTTTTATTCGACTATCGAATATTGTATTTAATATCTTATTCACGCATAATCTACGCGTCAATAGAATCATTCGTCGAGGAGACGCAAGTAATGAGTGGCGACCCGCTATTTATCGAAGCCATAGCTCGTGGCATGGCTGTTCTGAAAGCGGTGGGGGAAGCGCCAGAACCGGTAACCGTGACGGAAGTCGCAAAGCAACTTGGCATTACCCAGTCAATGGCCTGGCGCATTTGCTATACGTTCCAGAAGCTCGGTTATCTGACCACCAACAAGGCGGGAGCCTTCCAGCCGGGTCTACCCATACTCGGGCTTGGGTACGCCACGCTGGCAAGCAACACCGTTCCTGAAGTGGTCAGGCCTTTCCTGAAAGAAATGGCTGAACGTTTTCATGGCGCGTCGGGCCTGTCAGTGCGAGACGGCCTATCCATGCTTTACTTGGCAAGGCAGGATAGCGATGCAATGCTGACCATCAACCTGCGCGTCGGCTCCATCATTTCGATGATGACTTCGGCCATGGGCTGGGCTTATATCGCCGCGTTGCCCGACAACACCCGCGAAGCTCTGCTGAAAGAGTTGATCGCGTCTCAACCCAGGATATGGCTGGGCATGCAAAATGCGTTTGAACGCGAGATGCGCCGCTTCAAAGACACGGGCTTTATCGTGAACGTCGATTCTTTTCTAAAAGGCGTAGGCATGGCCGCTGTGCCCTTGCTGCATGCGGAAACAGGAATTATCTACACGGTCAACTGCGGTGGCCTGACCTCTACATTTACGTCGACCGTATTGCGCAAAGAGGTAGGGCCAGCCTTATTGGATGTGGCCCGGCGATTGGCGCCTGTGCTGCACCCCGTCCGCACCACCTGACGCAACGTTATTCTCAAGCCATCCAGCCCAGCGTTTCCTCGGTGCGCCGCGAGGGTAAATATTCCGCCCCCACGTAACCGCTGTACGGCAAGCCGGCAATCTGTGCAAAAACGTTGGCGAAGTTGATCTCGCCGCTACCGGGCTCATGGCGGCCAGGGTTGTCTGCGAACTGAATGTGGCCGATCCGTTCGTGATGAGTTTGCAGCGTACGGATCAGATCGCCTTCCATGATCTGCATGTGATACAGATCATATTGAATACCAAGATTGGGATGAGCCGCACGGTCAATGACATTGAGCGCGTCTTGCGTATTGCTGATCAGGTAGCCCGGCCTATCCACCGTATTCACGGCTTCCATCACCACACCTACGCCTAGTTGAGCCATGGTTTCAGCGGCGTAACGCAAGTTGTTGGCCAGCGTATCCAGGCAGGCTTCCCTCTCGAACTGCGCGCCGGGCCAGCCGGTCAGCACATTCACGTTGCGTGGCTTCAAGAGCTGCGCATACCCGAAAGCCTGCGCCACCGCGTCTTTGAACTGCTGTTCGCGGCCAGGCACCGATGCCAGCCCCAAGCCACCGGACATCATGTCGCCTACGGGTATGTTGAACAGCACAAGACCCAATCCTGCCGTATCCAGCGCCGCTTTCCAGGCGGCGGCCGGATGATCGTAGGGAAACTGGACTTCAACCGCCTCGAAACCGGCCGCGCGCGCGGCCTTGGGCCGCTCCAGCTCGGGATGTTCAAGAAACAAGGTGGAAAGATTGGCCGAAAAGCGAAGCATTTTCTAATCCTATGAATAGCGGCGCGGACCTGCTTGATCAATATAGCCGTGTTCCCCTTCGGATCACGACTCTTCAGGAAAACCGCGCAGGAAATACCTGCGCGCCTGTCCCAGCAAGAAATTCAGGATAAGACCCAATAGCGAAATCGCGATCAACGCAACGAACATGTCGACGGTGACAAAGTTGCGCGAAGCCACCATCAACTGATTACCCAAGCCTTCGGTTGAGGTAATCATCTCGGCCAAGAACACGCTGACGCAAGAGATAACCAAGCCGATACGACAGCCGGTAAGAATCGAAGGCATGGCGGCAGGCAGAATGATCGAGGTCAACACGCGGCGCGGCTTGGTGCCCGCGGCCAATGCGGACCAGACCAGCTTGGGTTCGACATTCAAAGCTCCGTGAAGCGTGGCCAACAAAATGGGAAAGGTCGCGTCGGCCACCACCAAGGCCACTTTGGATGAATGCTCGAAACCCATCAAAAGGATAAAAGCCGGGTACAAGGCTATTTTGGGAATCGGCCCAAGAATACGTACCAGCGGAATAATGATTCCGTTGAGTCTGGTGGACCGCGCAGCACCTATGCCCAGCGTGACCCCCAAGACCAACGCGATCCCGAAGCCAAGAAACAAGCGAAACAAGGTAGCCGCCGCGTCGCTCAGGAAACTTGCAGAACCGAGCTGCTGGAAAAAGCGGACGGCCACTGCATCCACGGTCGGCAATTGGTTGGGCGTTACCCGGCCAGACATGGCCAGGCCTTGCCACAACAAGAGCAGCAGAACAATGGGAACGATGCCGATCAGGCCGGAATAGCGTGAGTTGTTCTTCATAGCGTACCCACCGTACCGTCGGATGATCGGTCTGCCCAACTTGTAAGCCGAGCGCGAAGCGCTTCAAACAAGACATCGAGCACGATGCCCATAGCACCAATGATGAGGATCATGGCGTAGACCGTTTCATACTGGGCCATATCCATGGCATTAAAGAGAATATTGCCGGCGCCGACTTGCCGCGCAATCATTTCACTGGTGATCATCGTGATCAAACCCATGACAATGCCGGTGCGGCATCCCATCAACACATCCGGCAGCGCTGCGGGCACGACGATCTTGAGCAGTCGCTGGGCTCCGTTCATACCCATGGCCGCGCCCGACCACAACATTTTTTCTTCGACCGCGCGAGCGCCCTGGTAACTGTGATAAATCAGGGGCAGACTGACCCCAAGAAAAATCACCAGTATCTTGGACGCGTCGCCCACGCCTATCCATAACATAACCAATGGCATCAAAGCCGCCTTGGGCACGGGGTAGACCACCATCAGCAAGGGATTGAACAATGCCGCCACAGTTGGCGAACGCCCCATCAACAGGCCCAGGGGTACGGCGAACATCATGGCCAGGGCAAAACCCGTCACCATTCTGCGCACCGATGCAAGGATGTCCGCAACCGATTGCGGATCGGCGAAAATGCGCGGCAAGTCTTGCAAGGCGGCCATGGCGGTGGGCAGGCCCGGATTGTCGTAAAGGCGCGCAGCGACTTCCCATATAAGAAGCAAGCTTACGCAGGTAAGCAAGGCCGTTGCGCCGGGTGCTCGCGCAAGCGACCTCACGATAAGACCTCCTCTTCCTGCTTGTTGTCGATCATCGCTTCGATGTCGATCACATAACGCTGGTATTTCGGATTGAGCAAGAGCTCCGCACGTACCCTTGGGCGTGGCAGTTCGACCTTGATGATCTCCTTGATCTTGCCCGGCGACCGGCTCATCACAACGATGCGATCGGACAAGTAGACGGCTTCTTCGACACTGTGGGTCACAAACAGAACCGACTTGCGATCACGCTCCCAGATATCCAGCAAATCGTTTTGCAGCCGATTGCGCGTATGGGCGTCAAGAGCGCCGAAGGGCTCATCCATCAACAACACTTCGGGGTTATAGGCCAGCGTTCTGGCAATGGCCACCCGTTGTTTCATACCGCCGGAAAGCTGCTTGGGATAAAAGGCTTCGTAGCCCGACAAACCCACCATGACCAGCAGTTTTCTGGAACGCTCCTCGGCTTCGGCCTTGCTTACGCCTTGCTGGCGCAGGCCATAGCTGACATTGCCAAGAACGGTTTTCCAGGGGTAGAGGGCAAACTCCTGGAAAACTGGTCCGCGATCCGGGCCTGGGCCGGTAATCGGCCGGCCGTCGATCTCGACACTGCCGGCGGTTTGACGCACAAAGCCACCAACGATATAGAGCAGGGTCGATTTCCCGCAGCCCGAAGGGCCCAGGATGGACACGAATTCGCCATCGTCCAAGTCCAGCGAAATATCGGAAAGCGCGACATGGCGTTCGCCCTTTCCAACCGCAAAAACTTGCGAAACATTCTTGATAGAAATCATGGTGCCATTCCAAAAAGGACCCTGCCGCGCAGGGGTCCGTTCTTCTGCTTGCTACAACGCCTTACTTCATCGGCGCATGAATATTGCCATTCTGGAACGATGCAACATCAAGTTTTTGCGACATCAGGCCGGCCTCGGTAAAGCTGTTCAGCAGCCGCTGGATCGCCGGGAAGTTCGGCGCCGCGCCTGGGTCGCGCGCAAAATCGTTGGCTTTCAGCAGGTAGGTATCCAGGACCGAGATCGGCGCGCGCGTCACTTCGGAAACCACCTTGAGCGTTTCTGCGCGATTGCCCATAACTTTGCCCATAGCGGTGGTCAGGTCACGCACATAGGCTTTCACCAGTTCGGGATTCTTATCCACGAAATCCTTGCGGCAGGCCTCCAGGATGTGTACGAAATCCGCTTGCTGATCAGCCACCGAGAACAGCTTGCGCAGTCCGCCCTTGGCTTCGGCGCGGGCGGCGAAAGGCTGGTTCAAGACACCCGCGTCCACCCGGCCCGAACGAATGGCGTCTTCCGATGGAGCAAAGCCAGTCTCGACCAGCTTGACGTCGGTCTTGGGGTTCAGCCCGTTCTTTTGCAGGATTTCTATCATGGGAGCGTACACACCCGCGCCCAAGACCGAAAGGCCGATGCGCTTGCCTTTCAAATCTTTGACCGACTTGATCGGTGAATCTTCTTTCACTGCCCAATAGACCGAGAAGCTATTGGCGTTTTCGGAAACGTGCTGGGCGATAACCGAGGTCTGGATTTTGGCCTCGATCAAACCCTGCCCAATACTGAGCGGGGTTTGCGTGCCGCAATCCACCGCATTCGCCGAGAAGGCTTGCATGATGGGAGAAGTCCCCTGGAACTGCACCCATTCGATCTTGTACTTGGAGCCGATTTGCGGAAACTCGGCCGGACGCTTCATCATCCAGTACTTGGCTTCTTCGGCGGGAATCGACCAGCCGACACGGATCACTTCTTGCGCAATCGCGGGCACAGACCACGCAGCGGCGGAACTTAGAACGGCAAGCGCTACGATTCTTTTCATGACGCACTCCAGATAGTGGATGAGGGACCAGGAAATGTCAGACGGATTTCTTTTCACTAAGCTTGAACAACTCCAGCGGCTCGGAGGTTTCTCCGTGGGATGCGGTCAACAAGCGCATCAGCTGGGAGGCCACCGCAGTCATGGGAACCGGGGTTCCGGTTTGACGCGCCAGGTCCACCACGCTGTCGAGATCCTTGAGCATGGTGTAGGTATGGCCTATGGGGGGATTGTGATTATCCAAAGCCATGCGCGGCAGGAATAATTGCAGCGGCTTGGAGTCGGCGAACCCGCCGGCCAGCGCCTTGGGCAGCAATAGAGGATCGATGCCCGAATTGACGGCCAAGCGGGTTGCTTCGGCCAATAGCGCCATGGTGCAACCGACAATGATCTGATTGCACAGCTTGGTGGTTTGCCCCGACCCCAAGGGGCCCATCAAGGTAAAACGTTGCGCCATCTCCAGCACGTAAGGCAGCACACGATCGTAATCTTCTTGGCGACCGCCGCCCATTACAGCCAGCGTGCCGTCTTCCGCCCCTTTGGTTCCGCCTGACACCGGCGCATCGATCCAGCGCATGCCATTGGCCGCTTCCAGGCGCATGCCGATGTCGCGCGTAGCTTGCGGCGTAATTGAGGAAAAATCGACCACGATCTTGTTCTGGCCATCTACCGATGACAAACCGTCCGCGCCAAAAACCACTTCTTCTACAGCCGACATATCGGTCAGGCACATGAAGATGATGTCGGCCGACCGGGCTACCTGACTCGGTGCGTCGACCACCTTGGCCCCTGCCTGCCTGGCGGGTTCGGCCTTCTGCGCCGAGCGATTCCAGACGACCAGATCGTGGCCCGCGGCGCGCAGCCGCAGCGCCATGGGCGAACCCATGAAGCCAAGCCCGATATAGCCCAATACTGTCTTGCTCATACATCGCTCCTGTTCGATTCTGGCCACTGTGCATTGCCGGCATGGGTGACCGCGCCCTTGTCGGCCTGTCCCACGGTCTTGGCATATTTGGACAGCAAACCCGCCTTGTGCAGCGATGGCCGCACCGTCCAGGCGGCGCGGCGACGCGCCAGCTCGGCCTCATCCACCAGCAGTTGCAAGGTATGCGCTTCGCCATCGACACGGATGATGTCGCCGTTCTGAACCAAGGCCAGCGGACCGCCCACCGCGGCTTCGGGCGCGATGTGTCCCACGCAGATACCCCGGGTCGCGCCCGAGAACCGTCCATCGGTCAACAAAGCGACCTTTTCGCCCATTTGCTGGCCGTAGATCATTGCCGTCACGCCCAGCATCTCGCGCATGCCCGGACCACCCGCGGGGCCTTCGTAGCGAATGATGAGGACATCGCCTTCGGCGTACTGGCGCTTGCTGACGGCTTCGGCGCAAGCATCCTCTCCATCGAACACGCGTGCCGGCCCTTGGTGCACGCGTTTAGCCAAGCCGGCCACTTTGAGCAGAGCGCCATCCGGAGCAAGATTGCCCTTCAATACCGCGAGGCCGCCATCGGCGTGCAAGGGCTTGTTCACGCTCCTGACCACGTCGTCATCGGGCTCGGGGGCATCACCATGCTCTTCCGCCAGAGTACGGCCGGTCACCGTCATGCAACTGCCGTCCATATGGCCGGAGCGAATCAACTCGCGGATCAGCACCGACACCCCGCCCAACTCGTAGACGTCTTTGGCCACGTACTTTCCACCCGGCCGCAAATCGCCGATCAGCGGAGTGCGCGCAAACACCTTGGCGACATCGTCAACATCGAAGGCGATACCCGCTTCATTGGCGATAGCCGGAATATGCAAGGCGGCATTGGTCGATCCGCCGGTGGCCGCAACCAGCGCACAGGCGTTTTCCAAGGCAGCCCTGGTAACCACATCACGCGGCAGAGGCCCGCCGTTTTCGATGATGTTCATCACGATCCGCCCCGCACGCCGGGCGATATTCAGGCGTTCGGAGTACACCCCCGGAACCATGGCGGTATTGGGTACGGTTATGCCCAAAGCCTCGGCCACCATCGCCATCGTGTTCGCGGTGAACTGCCCGGCGCAAGAACCCACGGTTGGGTTGCAGGCACGCTCAAGCAGCATCACCTTGGCTTCGCTCATGGTTCCGGTCTGGGCGGCGCCTACCGCCTCGTAGGCATCCAGCACGGTAATATCGCGCCCTTCGAAGCGTCCGGGCAAAGCACTGCCGCCGTACACGAATACGCCGGGAACATTGCACCGAACCAAGCCCATGATGGAGCCAGGCAAAGTCTTGTCGCAGCCTCCGAAAGCGACCAAACCATCGTGAGCATAGCCGTGCACGACAGCTTCGATCGAGTCGGCGATCAACTCGCGGCTGACCAGGGAAAACTTCATGCCCTCGTGATTCATGCCGATACCGTCGGACACGGAAATCGTCGTGAATTCGCGCGGCGTGCCGCCGCCTGCCGCAACACCCAGTTTGCAAGCATCAACCTGCGGCCCGTGCGTCATATTGCAAGGGCTAATGTCGCCCTTCATGCTGACGATGCCGACCATAGGCTGGTTGATGGCTTCGTCGTCAAGTCCGGTGGCGCGCATGAAAGCACGGTGCGGAGTCCGGTCCAGTCCATGTTTGGTAATGTCGGATCTCAATTGTTTGGGTTTCATTGTCGGGAACTCCGGTGATGAATAATGAAGCTGGCGCGAGGCCATCGGCTGTGCGAAGAACTAACTTGCAGCAGCCTCGCCCGCTGTATTGGAGAGCGCGCTCAAGCGGTCGAACACCCAGCTCACGTCAGTTTCAATACATTTTCTGGCCTCGGCGTAATTGCCGGCGCGCATGGCCTCTACGGTGGATTCGTGCAGGTAGTCGGCCTCTACTTTGTCGGTATGCAGCAGCTCTCGTGTAGCGCGCAGGTAGGCGCCGGACTGCAACCACAGGCTGTCGATCATCGCCAACATGACGGGTGAATTGGCCGCCTGATAAATCGTGAAATGGAAAATGCGGTTTTTTTCCAGGCTGGTCGAAACACCCTCGCGCGACTGGCGCGCCGCCGTAATTTCCCGAGCCAGGCGAGCAAGCTCGTCCAGTTGAATTTCGCTCAAGCGCGGTCCTGCCCACTCGGTGACAGTGCCTTCGATCAACACCCGCGCGCGCCGGATATCTTCCAGACGCTCGTTAGTGATCAAAGGTACGCGCACGGTTCCATTGCGCAGCGCTTCCAAGCCTTGCCGGGCGACCAACTGGCGCAGCGCTTCGCGTACCGGCATCGTGCTGGTTTCCAAGGCATCGGCCAATTCTTGTATGCCCAACAGTTGGCCTGCGGGATATTCGCCATGCATAAGGTTGTTGCGCAGAGCCTGATAGACGGCATCCGACACTGAAGCGCGAACGATGGGTTTGATTGAGCCTAGGGTATTCAACATGGCGAGGTATCCTGCTCAGATGCAGTAAAAATCCAGCATGGTCGGAATCGTGTCGTTCATCAACACGATCTTCTTGCTTGCAATTAGCCATGCATCGCCATGCCCGCGCAGCACATGTTCGTATCTGCCGAAAAACACATGTTGCGATCTCAGCTTGAGGTTGTAGACGTGGCTGGTCCAACTGGACTCTACCGTCAATGTCGCATCATCATTTTTCGTCACCACGCAACTACTGACCGCATGCGCGGTGCGCGGCAGCGGCTTGGAAGCAACCGACAAGCCCGAGCGCACGCGCCAGACACGATCTTCCAAACCTGCGCGGGCCGCGCAGTACATCAACGAGAGTTCCCTATCCGGCGAGCTCGAAAGCTGATGTTCGTCGGCCCAGGCCGGCATCCAGAACGTCGCGTCTTCCGCGTACAGGGAAAGCCAATCGTCCCAACGCTGGCTATCAAGGTAGAGTGCTTCGCGAAACACCAGCTCTTGCGCCTCGGCCAAGAGCTCGGTCTTGTTGCGACTATTCATGCGAGGCTCCTGGCCCAATTGCGGTAAAGCGCGTGAAAACCGGTCTCGTCGCTCATATCGAATGATCCGGAAATCGAGGTTTCCGGGGTGATGCCCAATTCGGCGGCATGGCTGTCGGCACCTGCGCCAACGCGCGCCATACCCCGCGAATATCCTTGCTGCCAAGCAATTTCGCCACTGTTGAAAGCACGCTGGCAATCTTCATAGGTGACCGTGTCATCCGGCGTTGCCAAACCGCTGGGGTTGAAGAAATCTTCGTATTGGCGCAGGCGCCGGCGCCGCTGCTCGGGCTTTTCGCCGACGGGCGCCAGACAATACGAAGTGATTTCGGTCAGGTCCACCGCCAAGGGGCGAATCACCCGCATTTGCAGTGCGGCATTTGAAGCCAATTGCAGATTGGGGAACACATTCACTTGCCGTGTCCTGAGCATCCAGTCGGCGCGAGTAGCCCCGACTCGCTGGCGCAATTCCGCCAAGCCCGCATACAAAGGATGGTTTTCCACCGGAGAAGTGGTCCAGACCATGGCGTGGCCGTTCTTGAAGCCGAACGAGCCCATCATTTCCTCGGTTTTCTTGTCAGCCGCCTGCCACACCGCAGGTGCTACATCGGTACGATCAGTCATGGTCGACCGACGATCCAGCAAACGCAAATAAGAAGGATGGGTAGAGGTGAAATGGTAAGCGTCGATGGAGTTTTCCAACTGCAGCTTCCAATTCCCCTGGTAGGTATAGGTAACCGCACCCGGCACCAACTCCAGCCCATCTTCGGCCTGGTCGACAGCCATGTCGATGAAGACACGCACGTCGCCAAGATGTTGTTCGAGCGGTGCGACGTCTTCGGCAAGACTGGCAAACAGAAAGCCGCGGTATTCGGCAAAGTGCGCCACCGCCTGCAAATCATGGCTATCGTCGTCGAAAGCGGGGGGGTAATCGCCCAAGGCCTTGGCCTTGATACCGATGTTGCGGCCGCCGCTGTTATAGGCCCAACCGTGGTAATGGCAAACATGGCTGCGCTTGTTGCCGCGCTTCTGGTGGCAGACCACCGCCCCTTTGTGCCGACAGGAGTTGTGAAACGCGTTCAGCTTGCCCTGCGCATCGCGCATCAGCACCAGGGGCCTCTGACCAATGCTGGTGGTGACATAGTCGTCGTTATTGGGTAATTGGGATGCATGACCCACAAAGACCCAAGCGCTTTCGAAGAAACGTTTCATCTCAAGCTGGAAGATGTCCTCATTGCGAAAAACATCGCGGTGCACGCGAAACACACCATCATCCGGCCTGTCGTCGATCAGGCCCGCCAGATACTCACGCATTACGGCTTCCCTCAGGAAAGGGTCAATTCGCGCAGCCCTGGTGCTGGCTGCCCGCAAGATCAAGGCTCAATAGTTCGCCATCTAAAATATCGATCACGGATATTAGATATTTGATCAAATCCTAGCAAGACGCAGGGCTGGATGTCTACGGGTGGTTTCCATAGCTTTGAAACACATCTGGGCAGGGCTGGTCTTGCTGACCTAAAAGTTCGGGTTCAGCGCGATTGCATCAACGCAAAAATCCGTGCTCAGACAAGATGGACTGCACCCGCTGCAGGCGCTCCACCGGATCTTGCAATGCCAGTAAGCATTGCTTTTGCGGAGCAGACAGAGGCAGTAGTTCACTCCAACGATCGGCTACCCAGCCGCTCTCATCCAAACGATAAGGCGCGGCCACCGGCATATCGGCAGCGGCAATACCTTCTTTTTGCATATCGGCAATCAATCTGCCGAGCGCATTGGCGCTGGCCTGCAAGTTTTCAGGGACCGGAATAGAAGGATCACAGGCAAGAGGAAGCACCTCACCCATCCACAAACCATATTTGGCCTGTCGGCTTGATATCAGCTTGAATCGGGTCGTACCTGAACAGCGGAGCTGCAGCAGTGCTGGCGCGGGCGCGCTCCAGTCGTCGATCCTGGCCATGGTGCCGGTATCGGCCAAGACTTCCTTACCTTCAGGAGTCCGGACCTCACCGCCGCCCAGCAATTGCACGACGCCGAATTCGGTCTTGTCCGCTATGCATTTTTTGATCATGTCGAGATAGCGAATCTCGAAAACGCGCAGACGCAGAACGCCTGCCGGAAACAGGGCGCTGCCCAGGGGGAAAAGGGGAATCTGCTGCATAAATGAATGATCGCACGGAGCAACATCCTCGAAAAGAAAGGCCTCGAATTGCTGAACTTACTGAGGATTAAGAACAACAAAATGTTACGATCATCGCCCAATGACGACAGTCCCCCAGGAGACAATAACAATGAGATGCTCGGCCACTCTTGCCGGAAGACGAACACTATTGCTGGGTGCCTGTCTGGCCCTTGGCTCATGCGGAGGAGGGAGCTCAGAAGCCCCACCCGACCCCAACCTTTCGGGCGATCCACTCTTCGCTTACCAGTGGCATTTGCACAATACCGGGCAAGACGCCTTTGCCTCCAACCGCCCCACCGCCGGCGTTGACCTGAACCTGGCTACGCTGCACCAGGACAATGTTCGTGGAGCGGGGATTGAAGTCGCGGTAATAGACAGTGGTCTGGACATTCGCCACGAAGATTTGCTGCAAAACGTCGTGCCCCAGGGATCACTGAATCTGTTCGATCAATCGGACGACCCGACGCCAGTGTCGGCGTTGGGCGATCATGGCACCAGCGTCGCAGGCTTGATCGCGGCCCGTGGCTGGAATGGCGTCGGCGGCCGAGGTGTCGCACCGGAAGCACAGTTACGTGGCTTCAACTACCTGGAAGCGCAAGGTGTAAGCAACTACCTGAACGCTATGGGCCTGCACGCCAAGGCGCGCCAGGTTCAGGTATTCAACATGAGTTTTGGCATGGACATTGATGAAATACCCCCTCTGTCGCGTTCTGAACAACTCATGATGGACGCCCTGTACGCATCGACACGCAATGGCAAAGGGGGTATTTACCTGCAGTCTTCGGGTAACGGATTCGGTGCATTTGCCGAAAGTGATTGCTCGTCAGCCCAGTTATACGGCGTTGGTTGCCAAAACACGGCCTTTTCTCCTGAAGGCAATACTTTGGGCCTGATGCAAGTCGCCGCCGTCAACGCGGACGGCAAGCGCTCCTCTTACTCCACGCCTGGTTCGGCGGTTTTGGTGTCGGGTTTTGGCGGGGAATACGGCTTGCATCGCGACTACATCACAACCAGTTCGCCGCCTGCATATTATCCCGCCATGATTACGACAGATCTGAGCGGCTGCGATCGCGGCTACCACCGCACTCTCGGGCGTAGTTTGAATCCACTTGACCTGGCCGGACCGTCGCCGCTGGATACGGCTTGCAATTACACCGCGTCCTTCAACGGCACCTCTTCCGCCGCGCCAACGGTCAGCGGCGTTGCCGCCTTGATGCTGCAGGTCAATCCCAATCTTAGCCAACGAGACTTGCGCTACATCCTGGCCACCACTTCCCGCGCGATCGACTTCCCTGGCAAGCCGTTGGACTACGAAGGCACGCGTATTGACGATGCCTGGGTCATCAACAAGGCTGGCCGCCCCTTCAACAACTGGTACGGCTTTGGCTTGGTCGACGCGCAAGCGGCGGTTGCCGCCGCGCGCAAGTTTGTCGCCTTGCCACCATTGAAGATACTGGACTGGCAGCAAACCGACGATGCCGATGTCTTACCTATTCCTTACCGCGATACTGTCAGCACCAGCGGCAGCCTGTCGCTTGAGGTAAAGGACAATGTAAAAATCGAACAGGTCCAGGTGGCGTTCAGCACCACTAACCAGGAGCCAAGCAAACTGCGGGTGAAACTAACGTCACCGAGTGGAACCCAAAGCATTCTGATTTGGCCATTCAGCGGCCTGGCCGACCTTGCAGGCGGTGCCGACGAAGGCTTCAGTTCGGATCGGATAAGCAGCAATGCCTTCTTGGATGAAGACTCCCAAGGAAACTGGGAGCTCGAAATCCTGGATATCAGCCAGGCTGCCGGCGTTTCCCCCGCCCTTTTCGAAGGCTGGGCTCTTCGCATTCTGGGACGCTAGTTCGGAGACTCACATGAAATCATTCATCGCCCTATTTGCCGCGGTCGCCGCACTTAACGCCCTCCCCGCCTTAGGTGCCGGCAATGCGCTCACGCGCGCTGCCGACGGCGCCGAGTTCCAGATCGGCTCCACCCCCTATCGCGTGGTTTCCAGCGCCAGGGCCGTCAAAGCGGAACCCACGGGCAAAAACGCTGACCGCTCTGTAGCGGCCCGCGCGCCGGCAGAACAAACCGTCGGCAATGTGGGGCCTTACGCCATCCAACTCGGCGCCCCCTCGAATACTGCGCGCGGCGCGCCCGCCAGCCCGGACTACCTGGTCGTCGTCAACCGCCGCTCAGGCAAGCCGGCGCTGCTTACGTCCAAGCTGAAGATTTATGGCGTGGACGCCGACACGGCCGCTTCACTTGCAGCTTCTAGCGGTGGCGCCACGGTGCTGGTGGTGCCGCCGGCAGCAGCGATCCTGGATTACGCCAGCCCTGCCGCTGCCTTGGCCGCCATGTCCATAATCAGGGACTCGAAGCGGGTGTCTCATGTCGAGCCGGAAGTCATCTCGGCATTTGCCACCCCAAGATAGAGTTTGCCGCAAGCGCCGGCGCGGCTCCAGGCTGCGTCGGCGCCAACAAGCACAGCGAGTTCCAACCACTCGCTGCCCAAGCGTTTAAACGGCAGGCAACTTTCCTGACTCACGCCGCCAGTGTACGCATCTGCTCGATCAAATCCGCCTTGCCTTCGAACCCGATACCCGGCAAGGGCGGCAAGGTGACATAGCCTTCCTGCACTTTGACCCCGTCGGGAAAACCGCCGTAAGGCTGGAACAGATCGGGATAGCTTTCATTGCCCCCCAGCCCCAGGCCCGCGGCGATGGCCAAGGACATCTGGTGACCCCCATGGGGAATGCAGCGTGAGGCCGACCATCCATGCTCTTCCAGCATGGTCAGCGTGCGCAGGTATTCGACCAGGCCGTAGCTCAAGGCGCAATCGAACTGCAGCCAATCCCGGTCGGGCCGCATGCCGCCATGGCGGATCAAGTTGCGGGCGTCCTGCATCGAGAACAAGTTCTCGCCCGTAGCCATGGGACCTGCGTAAATCTCACCCAACTTGGCCTGCAATGCATAGTCCAGGGGATCGCCGGCCTCTTCGTACCAGAACAAGGGATATTGCGACAGCGCCCTGCCGTAATCGATCGCGGTCTGTAAATCGAAACGGCCATTGGCGTCCACCGCCAGTTGCTGGCCGGGACCCAGAAGTTTCAGCACCGACTCGATCCGTTCGCAATCCTCGGCCAGGGTAGCGCCGCCGATTTTCATTTTAACTACCGAGTAGCCTCGCTCCAGGTAGCTGATCATTTCACGCTGCAATGCGTCTACGCCCTTGCCTGGATAGTAATAGCCGCCCGCCGCATACACGAATACCCGAGGATTCGGCGTACCCGTTCCATAGCGCTCGGCCAGCAACTGGAACAAGGGCTTGCGGGCGATCTTCGCTACCGCATCCCAAACCGCCATATCGATAGTGCCGACAGCGACCGAACGTTCGCCATGGCCTCCTGGCTTCTCGTTGATCATCATGCGTGCCCAGATCTTGTGCGGGTCCAGGTTCTCGCCGCTCTCGTCTATCAGTGCGGCGGGATCGGCTTCGAGCAGACGCGGCAAGAAACGATCGCGAATCAAACCGCCCTGGCCATAGCGCCCATTCGAGTTAAAGCCATAGCCGATTACGGGCTCGCCGTCACGAATCACGTCGGTGACCACGGCCACCAGACTCAAGGTCATCTTCGAGAAATCGATGTAGGCGTTGCGTATGTCTGATTTGATCGGACGGGTCGATTCACGGATGTCGACGATTTTCATGGTTTTGATTCTTACCTACTAGATGGTTCGGATAACATCAGCTCAACAATGAGGCGCCGCCGCAAATGGCAATGTCTTGCCCTGTGACGACACCCGCTTGGGGGGACAAAAGGTAAACCGTCAGCGCTGCCACTTCGGCAGGCTGGATAAGCCGCCCGATAGGAGGCATGCGCGGCGTGCTGCCGGCGCGAGCCGGGTCCTGCAGCATCGCAGTCTGTGTAGCTGCAGGTGAAATCACATTTACGCTTACTCCATCGGCTGCAACTTCAGCGGCCCAACTCCGCGCCAGTGCAAGCAGTGCCGCCTTGGTTGCGGCGTACTGGCTGCGGCCCGGCATCCCTTGCGCTACCCGGCTGCCGATAAAAATTACCCGGCCGTCTCGGCGCAAACGCATGCCGGGCACCAGACTGTCAGCCAGTTGCTCAGCAGCGCGCACATGCAAACGCCACATCAACTCGCCCGCGGTCTGGTTCAAGCTGCCCAGCGCGCCCACCCGCAGCACCCCCGCGGCGTGCACCAGCGCTTGGGCGGGAGGCAGCAGTGAGAGGGCTTGAGCCAGCTCAGCGTCTTGAGCCAGATCTACGTGCACGTGCTTAAAAGCCCGATGGGAAATGCTGGGTGCGGCAAGATCCAAGCCCCAGACATTCCAGCTCTCGTCCAGCAAAGCCAGAGCAATGGCTTGACCGATGCCGGCGCTGCTACCCGTGACGACGACATTGCGCACACCAGCCCAAGCCTCACTGGACACTAATGTGGCCCTCGGTAATGATCTGCTTTGCGCGCACCATCTCATCGTGCTGGAACTTGCGGAAATCGTCTTCGGAACCCGGGGTCAGCAACAGCCCTTGCTCTTCCAGCTTGGCTCGCATTTCGGTAGCCAGCGCCTTATTGACTTCGGTGTTGAGTTTTTTCGCGATGTCCTTGGGTAAGTCAGCAGGGCCCCACAATCCGTACCAGCTATAGAACTCGTAGCCGGGAAGCGTTTCGCCTACGGTCGGTACATCGGGCAGGCTAGCGACACGATTGGCGGAAGTTACCGCGACCACGCGCAGCATATTGGTCTTGTGATATTGCAAAGATCCCAGAATAGGATCGATGAAACCGTCGATCCGGCCCCCTATCAAATCCTGGAAAGCCGGAGCCGTGCCTTTGTAGGGCACCACCGTATAGTCCAGCTTGCCCGCGCGTTTGAGCAGTTCAGTCGCCAAGTGGCCGGCCGAGCCGATGGAACCCACCGCAAAAGTCATCTTGCCCGGGTTGGCTCTGGCATACGCGATCAGGGACTTGACGTCGGTGACGGCCAGATTCTTGTTGATCGCGACCGACAGCGGAGCCTTCGCAACCAGAGCGATGGGAGCGAAGTCTTTGACGACATCGTAAGGAACCGATTTCATCGTCATCGGCGCACTGACGAAGGTCGAGGCGTTGAACAACAAGGTGTAGCCATCGCCCGGCGCCCTGGCCACTACATCAGCGCCTATCGTGCCATTGCCCCCGGCGCGATTCTCGACCACAAAAGACTGTCCAAGCTGGTCGCCCAAGCGCTGTGCAAGTTGGCGGCCAACGGCATCCAGCGTGCCGCCCGGCGGAAAAGGTATCACCACGCGCACGGACTTATGCGGATAGGCTTCCTCCGCCCAGGCCCCAGAGGACAAGGCGATGGCCCCAAACGCCAGGGCCGCACGCAGTAGTTGTTTGCTTTGCATTATCTGTCTCCATCTCATGTAGTAGTTCTGGTAAGTGGTAGAACGGCTTAACGCACCAACAGCCCCGCTTGGCGTACCGCGGCGCGCAAGGCCACCATCTCCTGCTCATTCGGCGCCTCGGTAGGCGGACGCGCCGTGGCCGAGTCGATCACCCCAGCCAGGTACATGCCGTTTTTCATTCGTGCATGCGCTTCCCCGGTAGGTTCGCCACCGCCATAGACAGCATCTTTCAGCGGGGTGATCACGGCTTGTATTTCCATCGCCCTTTTCAGATCGCCGGCTTTGACCGCGGCCCACAGATCAATAATGAGCTGAGGAATGAAAGTGGCGAAACCGACCAAGGCGCCGTCCACGCCCTGCACCATCGACGCAAGCAAGTATTCGTCGTGGCAGGTCAGGATCGCCTTCGCGGGATTCGCATCGCGTATCGCCTGTATATCGCGGGCATACTTATTCATGTCGCGCTGGCCCACCTTGAAGGCCTGCACATAAGGCAGTCGCGCAAGCTCGGCCAGCAGGGCCGAAGAATAGGAAGCTCGAGTCCAGGCCGGGTAAACATGGCAAACCAGATCGAGTGTGGGCGCGGCCTCATGAACGGCGGCAAAATATTTCAGCGCGTGCCCGGGTGTAAATCCGAAGCGCAGCCAATGGTGAGGCGGCATGATGTCCAATGCCGCCGCACCTGCTTCTTGGGCTGCGCGCGCATGTTCGGCGGCTTCGGAAAGCCCTTCGCAAACGATGGAAGAAATAACCGGGAGACGGCCACGCAACTCGTCAGCCACGATACGTGTGACTTGTGCCCGCTCAGCGGGCGTCAATGAAAATACCTCACCGGTATGGCCATTGGTCATGACCGCGACCACGCCATCGTGGTCGGCAAGCCAGGAGGCCAATTTGCGCAAGGCAGCTTCATCGATCCGATGATCGGGGGTAAAGGGGCAGGCGATGGCGGGGATGATGCCGCTATACTTCTGAAGGGGTGGCATGTGGTTTCCCTTGTTTTCTGGAAGACTGGGGCTAAAGCAGCATCATTTGCCAAGCGCGTCAGTCCGTCCAATACTCGAATCGCATACATGTATCGCCATGGGACCTGGAAACCGACCGTTAGACCTGGATTGGCTGGAAGACTTTATTGCCTTGGCCGATAGCGGCAATTTCTCCAAAGCCGCACAGGCACGCGCGATTGCTCAACCCGCCTTCAGCCGCCACATACGCGCGCTCGAAGAATGGGTGGGCGTGGACTTGTTTGATCGCAGCACTCATCCGGCCGAACTTACCGCCGCGGGACAGCGTTTTCTGCCCCTGACCGAAGATGTGATTGCGAGCCTGGAGGCCGCCCGCATCAAGGCGCATGCGGCGCACGCCATGGCTGCCGCCAGCTTGCGCTTTGCCGCTACCCACGTCTTGTCCCTGACCTTTTTTCCACTTTGGCTGGCACGGCTCGAAGCCCAGCTGAGCCTAGGGCCTATCCAGAGCATGTCCGATAGCTCGCAGGTCTGCGAAGACCTGATGCTTCAGCGCCGGGTGCAATTCGTCTTGTGTCACGGCCACCCTGACGTGCCCGGGCGCCTGGAAGAAGCCCAATACCCCATGCTGCATTTGAGCGACGACCTGTTGATTCCGGTCAGCGCAACCCAGGACGGGCGCGCCTTGCATACGATGGGCCAAGCTGGCGAACTGCCGCTCCTGGCCTATACCCAGGGCTCAGGGCTGGGCCGCATCCTGCGCGCCTGCGTGCCGGGTTTGGCTGACGACTCGCCCAAAGGACGCAAGGCCATGGTGGGCGCCGTGGTCTTTACCAATCACCATGCTTTGCTACTCAAGACCATGGCGCTGGAAGGACGCGGCGTAGCTTGGCTGCCGCAGAGTCTGATCCAGGAAGAATTGCTGAATGGCACGCTGACCCGTGCGGGGGGCAGCGAGTGGGAGGTGCCCGTAGAAATTCGCTTGTATCGCCAACCCGTAGATATGGCCCCGGCGGCCGAAGCCCTATGGCAGTTGGCGGGCCGTTAACCATATAGCGGCCTACAGCCCCTTCTCGACCATATCCAGCAAGCGCTGTCCCACCACCCTCATCTGCGCGTCGCTGAAGCTGCGCAAAGGCCCGTCGATCACCAATCTGGCCAAGCCGTGCACCGCTGACCACGCCAGATACTCGGTTCCCAGGCGCCGATCACTTGCGAGCAATCCTGCCTCTACCCATTTGTCGATAGCCGCGCTCAATAGTTCGAAGGCCGTCAAGCCGCTGGGCCCGGCGCTTGCGCGCCCGAATTCAGCTTCGGACTCGCCATCGTCGATAGCCGCAAAGGCTGTGCGGAACAAGCCTGTTTGTGCGCGCGCGAAACGCAAATAACCGGTACCCACCGCCCGCAAGCTGGCGCGAGCCAGGTCTGCAGGGGGCAAGTTTGGGTCCAGCTCCGCCAGCTCGGTTTCTATCGCGATCGCCAAGCTGGACAACGCCGCAGCACGGACTGCCAGTAATAAATCCTGGCGACTGGCAAAGTGCCGATACGCGGCATTGGGCACCACCCCGGCCCGGCGTGTAGCCTCGCGCAGCACAACCGCAGCGGGGCCGCCGGCACGCGCCAGTTCGACTCCCGCATCCAGCAGCGCACGCCGCAGATCGCCGTGCCTGTATGTGCTGCGTGGGGCAGGCGCGGATTTACTTGCCGTCATCGTATCTCCATGTGGACGCCGTCCATTATGTCTGATATTGTTTGTGGACGGTGTCCACAAACAAGTGCTCATCCGTGCTTCAGACTCATCCCACAGGAGAGATCTCATGCAAATCCAACCCTATCTGTTCTTCGATGGCCGTTGCGAAGAGGCGATCGATTTCTATCGCAAGACCTTGGACGCCAAAGTGGAAGCCATCATGCGCTACAAGGACAACCCCGACCCCGCGGGATGTGCCGGACCCGCTCCCGATGGCGAGAAAGTCATGCATGCTTGCTTGCATATCGGCAATGCCACGATCCTGGCGTCAGACGGCATGGCCCAGGGAAAGCCAGACTTCAAGGGGTTTTCACTGGCGCTCTCCGCGACGAACGATGCGCAAGCAGAACGCTGGTTTGCGGCACTAAGCAACGGTGGTGAAATACAGATGCCGATGGACAAAACATTCTTTTCCTCGCGCTTCGGCATGGTGGCGGATCGCTTTGGCGTATCCTGGATGGTTCTGGTCGCCAGCGACCCGCCACAGGCTGGCACGTAATAACCACCGCTTCCCACATACTGTCTGGGTCACACGAATCCACTAGGGTCCGATGCTTCCACTATCATGGCTGCAAACACGGACACCGCGCCAAGCGGATATCGGATGACTCATGACTGTATTCAAATGCCGTTTGGCCGGCATTCTGGTATTTGGTTCGACCCTTTTGACCGGATGCACCGCCTTGCCATCTCTTGAAGGCCGCAGCGTATCCACCGCGCTGCCCAGTGCCGAAGCCGGGCAGACCCGCTTGGGCAAGGCGACCGCTCCGCTCACACAGGCGCATCCGGGAAAGGCGGGTATCTTTCCCCTTCAAGACGCACTCGATGCATTTGCTTCGCGCATGCTTTTGGCGCGCGCGGCTGATCGCACCCTGGACGTGCAGTACTACATCTGGCATGGCGACACGACGGGCACGTTGTTGTTCGAAGCCCTGCATGAAGCCGCCGACCGCGGAGTTCGCGTGCGCCTGCTGCTGGACGACAACAACACCAAAGGGCTGGACCCGACGCTGGCCGCGCTGGATAGTCATCCCAACATCGAAGTGCGCTTGTTCAATCCCTTTCTGCACCGCTCCTTGCGTCCGCTCGGCTTCATTACCGATTTTGCGCGTGCAAACCGGCGTATGCACAATAAATCGTTTACTGCGGATAACCGCGCCACCATTGTCGGTGGACGCAATATCGGCGACGAGTATTTCGGCGCCACCGATGGCGTGCTTTTTGCCGACCTGGACGTACTGGCGATAGGCCCAGTCGTACAAGACGTGTCCAACGATTTCGATCGTTACTGGGCCAGCGAATCTTCCTACCCGGTTGATCGCATATTGCCTGCTGTCGCGTCGTCGCGTTTGCAGGAGCTGGCCTCGTCCGCATCCATCATCGAACGCGACCCTGCCGCCGCGGCCTATGTGCAAGCCCTGCGCGCATCGATGTCGATTCGCCGATTGGTGGATGGCGAATTGCCGCTCGAATGGGCCGCCACGCGCATGGTTAGCGATGATCCCCGCAAGGGTTTGGGCCAGGCTCCCGCTGAAGCAATGCTGCCCCATGCGCTCAAAACCATTATTGGTGAACCGGAAAATGAAATCGAACTCGTATCGCCCTATTTCGTTCCGACGGCATCGGGCGTCCAGATATTTTCCGAACTCGCGCAGCGCCGGGTAAAGATCCAAGTGCTGACCAACTCTTTGGACGCTACCGATGTTCCGGCGGTCCATGCCGGGTATGCGAAGCGGCGCAAAGCCTTGCTGAAAGCCGGCCTTACCCTTTATGAAATGCGCCGCCTAGCGCCCGAACGCAACAAACAGGAAAGCAGCGGGCCTTTGGGCAGCTCAGGTTCAAGCCTGCATGCCAAGACATTTTCGATCGATCGTTCACGCGTTTTCGTAGGTTCATTCAACTTTGATCCACGATCGGCGAAACTGAATACCGAGCTGGGCTTCGTGATAGACAGCGTTGCGCTGGCTGAGCAGGTCGCCGCCGCTTTCAACGATGCCATCCCCGCTCTGGCCTACGAAGTGCGGCTTTCAGATACCGGAAAACTGTATTGGATCGAGTTGCGCGATGGGCGTGAGGTGCGCTATGACACCGAGCCCGGCACCACTTTTATGCAGCGCACTGCGGTCTTCCTGCTTTCCATCTTGCCAATAGAATGGTTGCTTTAAACAATCAGGCGAAACGCACGCTGTGTATGGGCGGCAAATGAACAGACACGCAGCCCCAGTTATCACCACCGTCTTCACTTACCCATAAGCCGCCAGTCGTCGACCCCATCGCCAAGCGCTCGCCCGATGCATCCACCGCCAAGCCATGCCGATAGACAAGGTCATACGCCGGGCCCTGCGGCAAGCCATTTTGCAAGCTCTCGAAAGTGCGCCCACCATCACGAGTACGCGTCACGACAAATCGCGCGGCAACGGGCACACGACATTCGTCTTTCGTAGCGGGCACGAACCAGGCGGTGTCCGAGCGGCCTGGATGCACCGCCACGGCGAAACCGAAACTGGAAGGCTCTGCGTACAGCCGCTGCCATTGCATGCCGCCATCCACCGAGCGAAAAATACCATTGTGATGCTGTACCCACAAAACCTTGGGCTCCGCCGCGCACGACACCATGCGGTGTGGATCTTGTACGACCGGATCACCGCTGCGTTCAGGCGGCATGTAGTCCGCCACCATGCCCGCTGCCGTACAAACCCAAGATGCGCCCGCATCATGGCTCTGCCACACCCCACCGCAAGACACTGCAATCGTAAGATGGCGGCTATCCTGCGGATCGATGCAAATGGAATGGATGCCCGGAAAGTCATAGCCGCCACCGAACCACTGGCTGCGCTCGGGCCGTTCCCACAATGCCTGGTTCAGCACCCAACTGTCCGCTCCATCATCTGATCTGAACAATCCGCCTGGAATCGTTCCGGCCCACAACACACCGGGCTCATCATGGCCGCCCGCCTCCAGCGACCAGATCTGCTGCAAGCTAGGCTCAGCGGGGCTCGCTTGTTCATCATGCGGCGCAGGCGGCACGGTTGGCATCGGGTAAGTCGGCACGGCACAGGCCTCCCAGTCCTTCTTACCCTGACGCAAACGATGCAGCTTGGTGCCGAAGTGGCCGAGGTTGAGCGCCGCATACAGCGTTCCATCGCGCGGGTCAGCCAAGGCTGCGCTGACAGGTTCCCCCAGGAAATGCGGGTGCGCCACGGACCAGGCGAGTTTGCCGGTATGCTGCAAGACAAACAGCCCTTTCCGTGTTGCAAGTAGAAGTCGATCGCTCATAGCAGTCTCGCTTCAACCACCCGACAAAGCTTGTACGACGTAAATCTGGCTCTCGGAACGTATCGGGTCAGCCAAGAACTTACGATCCCGAACAGCCACGCCGTCAACGAAAATCGCCAAGTGGGGGCGCAAGCGCCCTTGATCGGTCAGTATGTATCCACGCAATTCAGGCTGCAGTTCAAACACCATGTGCAAGGCCGCCCCGACCGAGTCCGCATGGACGTCGTGAGCCGGGGTCGCAACGTGACGTTGAATAGCTGGAGCAAAAACAACGCATGCCATGATTCGAGCACTATCGGTGTGGACGAAATATTCTAGAACTTATCCCTCATCCGGAATAAGCCCCGAACGTCTGGACACAGTTGATACAAAAACTTGAATTGCAGGCCGTGCGCCAGTTTCGGCTATTCTTGCGCAAAAGGCGTACAGGGTGCGGTTTTCTGCATGCGGTCTTTGCAAAAAGGAATCAAAAATGGGCAAGAAAAACGAAGAGCTGGACCCCGAAGTCATGGCGCTGATCGAGTGGTGCACGGAAGTCGAAGGCTTTCTGGTTGCTGCGGGTGCAAGCGTGCAACAAGCGCAAGACCACATCGAAGAAGAAGCCGAATGGTTTACCGACCAGTTTTATGAAGGACTGACGCCGGAGCAAGCCGCCAAAGCGACACTGGCCTAGGCCATACGTGAGAACGGCGGGGGTGCCAACCCGAACGCCGTTACACCATGCAAATTGAGCGCCTGAACCAAGACTGGCAACGCTGCTTCATTGCCTTATCACCCGATTCCGACACCCGCGCCAAGCTATCCCGCTTGCCGCTGGCGCCGGGCGCAGTGGGCCTAGCCCGGGCCGACCTGCACTTGACCCTGGCTTTTCTGGGACAGCTGCAAGCTGAGCAAGCTCGCTTGCTGGGCCTCGCCCTGCCCGGCCTGACCGCCCCCATCCCCGGCCTAGAGGGTAAGCGCATCGAATATTGGCCGGATCCAACCCGCCCCCAGGTGTTCGTTGCCACTTTTACCCTGAGTGACGCACTGCTTGGGCTTGTGCAGCGTATTCGTACCCTACTGAAGGAAATGAAGCTGCCCGTGGAGAGTCGGGCCTTCCGCCCGCACATTACCCTGGCACGACTCAGGCGCAGTGGCGATAGGCCTCAAAATGCAGATCCCATATCCCATGATTTGCCAGTGGCGGGGTTCGACGCGCTAGCCTTGTATGCGCGATCGCAAACCAACGAAGGTTTGCGCTACCAGACATTGGCTATGACGGCGCTAGCCTGAGTAGTGCAGTAAAGCCGTGGGCTCGACAGAAAAAATGCCCCGACAATCGCAATCGTCGAGGCATTGCTGAGCGCCCAACTACTAGGCGTTTTGCTTATTGGTAAGCGTAGCTATACGTCACTCAGCGCTGATCTTGAATTCCTTGATGAGCTTGGCGTAGTTGTTGTATTCGTCCCTGGACAGCTTAGCCAGATCGGCGGCGCTTCCGCCGCGCGGGGTTTCCCACAAAGTCTTGAACTTAGCCACTGTTTCGGGCATCTGCAAAACAGCATTGAACTCTTTGTTCAGCGTCTCGATAACAGCGGGTGGCGTGCCTTTGGGCGCGAAAACGCCGTACCAGGCGCCTACGCTGGTGTCGGGATACCCTTGCTCGACCAGAGTAGGCAAATCCGGCATCAAGGCCGACCGTTCTTTTTCGGCCAAGCCCAGAGCAACCAGCTTGCCGCTTGCGATATGAGCGGCAACCACGCCGATGCTGGCGTAGCTCACCTTGACGTGGCCGCCAAGGACATCGGCAATTGCCGGTGCGACCCCTTTGTAGGGCACGTGCAACATCTCGACGCCAGCGGATTTCTTGAACAACTCACCGGCGATATGCATGGGCGAACCCGCACCCGGTGTTGCATAAGCCAAGCCTGGCTGCTTCTTAAGCAAGGCAACCAGCTCTTTCGCGTTGTGCACACCCAGCGACGGATGAGCCACCATCACCATCGCACCCTTGGTCGGCGAAATGACAGGTGCGAAATCTTCCAGCACGTCCAGCTTCACGCTGGCGTCCTTGGGCAAAAGCTGCGGCGCAATCAGGAAGGTGTTGGGCGCAAGCAGCAAGGTATACCCGTCTGCCGGAGCGCGGGCCACGTGGCTGGCGCCTATCAAACCGCTAACACCGGGACGGTTTTCGACCAAGACGACTTGACCCAGTCGGGCAGACAGCTTTTCCCCCATCATGCGGGCGCTGATGTCCGGGCCACCGCCGGGGGGGTATCCGACTACGATCACGATCGGCTTGGTCGGGTAGGCGGGCGCCTGTGCTTGGACGGGGCTGACCATGGCCAAGAGAGGCACACACCCCGCGGCCAGGACAAATTTGCGTAGCAATGCAATCATCGGGTACCTCTTGAAAACGCTATATCGGACGAATTTATCGTGAGAAAGCAGAGGGTGACGAACGAACACATCAGCCCGATTCCCTCGGCCAGGACCACATTCCTGCGGCCAGTCGTGGATTCTTGCGTGAAACCTTCCAAAGCTCCACCTCCGTAACGCCTTATTTGGCCGCAATTCGTCCCGCAGCAACAGCGGCAACGCCTGCCATATCGATAAAATGGGCGCTTGTGCCTGGAAAATGAACGGGAGAAAAGCTTGGATGTACTGAGCGAGGTCTTGTCGACTTGCCGCGCTGAAGACGCCGATACAGGGCGCTTCACGCTGCACGCTCCGTGGGCACTGGAATCCTTGGGCGTACAGGGCGCCGTGTTCCGGATCGCGAAAGGCGCCCCTTATTGGATACAGATGCATGGCGAACTTCCCGTGCAAATTCACCCGGGCGACATCGTCTTGCTACCTCATGGCAGCCGGCACACCATCTCGTCGACGCCGGGGCTCCCCCCTATTTCGCTTTCCTCCCTGATCACAGCCAGCGGCATGAAACGACGCGGCGAAAAGCCCCTTGTTTTCAGCCTGGGCGAAGGTGGCGCAACCACCGAGCTGTTTTCCACCATCGTTACCTATGGGCCGCTTGGACAAAACTCCATCATCCGCATCCTGCCCAAACTGATCCACCTACGCGAAGACGACATCCACGTTGCACCGTGCCTGGCGCCCACCATGGAACTGTTCATAGAAGAAACGCTGGACCGCCAACCCGGCTGGAAATTATCGGCGGCTCGCATGGCTGACCTGCTGATAGTCCACATTCTGCGCGCCTACCTGTTGCGGCATCGCGAACAAGAGCCGAATTGGCTGCGCGGCCTATCCGACCCCAAGATCGCGCATGCGATCATGCTGATTCACCAAAGCCCCCAACTGCCATGGACGGTAGGTACGCTGGCCGATGAGGTCTGTATGTCAAGATCGCGATTCAGCGTTCGCTTTCGCGAGTTGGTGGGCGAATCGCCGATTTCCTACCTGACCGCGCGCAGAATGGAATTGGCAGCCGAACGCTTGCGGCAGGGTTACATCAGGCTAAGCGACGTAGCCGAACTAGTCGGTTACGGGTCGGACAAGATTTTTGCGCGGGCTTTTCGCCGCTGGGCAGGGGTGTCGCCTAGCGAGTACCTGCGCGGCTTAAAGCCTGATCTAATCCCGTAGACCCAAGCGCTTTGCCAATCTGACCAGATTCGCCCGATCCAGGCCAAGCTCTCGTGCGGCTGACGACCAGTTGTCATGATGGCGGACCAGGCTGGCGGTAATCAGGCCGCGTTGGTATTCCTCTACCGCCAGGCGCAGATCCACCCCCTCACTCGCGCCGGCTTCCAGATCCGGCGCGGGGCTGGCGACAAGCAGGCTGATTTCGGCTTCCGCTCGGGCCGAAACATTTACCCCCAGATCCAGGTCCGCCGCAGTCAAGGTCAAGATGTTTGGACGCTTGGCCTGACGCGACAAGGCCTTGAGTGCGCTGCGGCTAATCAAGTGCTCAAGCTCACGTACATTTCCGGGCCAGGAATAGGCCAACAAGGCTGCCTGTGCGTCGGTGCTCAAGCGCAGGGTATTCAGACCCAGCCGGGATCTATTTTCTTCCAGGAAGGATCCGCTAAGCAGCAAGACATCGCGGCCACGCTCACGCAGTGGGGGTACTTTCAGTGGGTAGACGCTAAGACGATGATAGAAATCGGCGCGAAAGCGCCCTTTGCGTACCTCTTCAGCCAAGTCGCGATTGGTAGCCGCAATCAAACGCACATCGACATGGTGATCGCGATCCGATCCTAGCCTCTGGAGTTGTCCGCTTTGCAGGACTCGCAATAGTTTCGCCTGCACCGCCAAGGGCAGCTCTCCGACTTCGTCTAAAAATAGCGTACCCCCATCAGCCAATTCAAATTTTCCCTGGCGATCTCCGACCGCGCCAGAGAACGCACCTCGCACGTGTCCGAACAATTCGCTTTCAACCAGTGCTTCGGGCAAGGCCGCGCAGTTCAGGCTGATAAGAGGTCGCGACGCCCGGGACGAAGCGGCGTGCAGCGCTTGCGCTATGAGTTCCTTGCCGACACCGGTTTCGCCGGTGACAAGCACCGTCAAATCACTGGCGCCTACCATTTTCACTTCTTCCAGCAGACGCTTGAGAACACTGCTGTGGCCCAGCACCGGACGCGGCCCGGTCTGGGCTGCCGCGCGGAAAAACTCGGCGCGCTGATGCTCATCCTCGGCCCGCACAGACAGGCGTTGAATGCGGTCGGCGACGTTAACAGTCGCCGCTGCCAAAATGGCAAAGGCTTGCAAGGCATCCAGATCTGCTTGTGAAAACCGTCCGGCATCCAAGGCATCCAGCGTCAGCAAGCCCCAAGGCTTTTCCTGCACGTATAGCGCGCAACCCAAGCAGTCGTGAACCTCAAGCTTGCCCTCGACACCCTCCACCAAGCCATCGTAGGGATCCGGCAAATCGCTGTCGACGGGAAAATGGGTGGGCTCGTCGGCTTCAAGCAAATGGCGAAACCGCGGGTGTTCGCTAACTCGAAATCGACGACCCAAGGTGTCGCTGCTGAGGCCGTCAACCGCAAGTGGAACCAGATAGTCCCCTTCCAACTTGAGCAGGGCGGTGGCATCGCAAGGCAACAAGCCGCGGACGGCTTCAAGCAGCCTCCGGTAGCGCTCGCCTTCCGCGAGCTCTCGCGATAGATCATCTACCAGCGGGACGAGAGCGTGAAGCAAGGGATTTGTTGTCATATTGACTCTTAAACAGTCGAAAAGACTCTAAATATTTTAGGTCATTATGACATCAAACCCTAGGGAAAGCCCGTAGCTACTAGTTTTCTTGTGCTGGCACGCATCTTGATAGGTAAGTACTAAGAGCAGCTCCGTCGGGCTGCTGTTTTCAGGAGTGACTATGCTGTCCCCGCAACATCGTGCCATCATCAAAGCCACCGTCCCGCTCTTGGAAAGCGGCGGCGAAGCCCTCACCACTCACTTTTACCGCATTCTGCTGGCTGAGTATCCTCAGGTCCGCCCCCTGTTCAACCAGGCTCACCAAGCAAGTGGCGACCAGCCTCGCGCGCTTGCCAATGGCGTGCTGATGTATGCACGACATATTGATCAACTTGAAGCCCTGGGCGGCCTGGTCGGGCAAATCGTCAACAAGCACGTCAGCCTGCAAATCCTGCCCGAACACTATCCCATCGTAGGCGCCTGCCTGTTGCGCGCCATTCGCGAAGTCCTGGGGGCCGACATCGCCACCGACGAAGTCATTGAAGCCTGGGGCGCCGCCTATGGTCAATTGGCTGATCTGCTGATCGCGACCGAAGAGCAGTGCTATGACAGCAAAGCCAAGGCTGAGGGCGGCTGGCGCGGCACACGCCGCTTCAAGATCGCACGCAAGGTCCCTGAAAGCACAGAGATCACTTCTTTTTACCTTGCGCCGGAAGACCAAGGTCCTCTGCTGGACTTCGAGCCTGGCCAATACATTGGATTGAAACTGGTAGTGGATGGCGAGGAAATCCGCCGCAACTATTCGCTATCCGCCAAGGCCAATGGGCGTGAATACCGCATCAGCGTCAAACGTCAAGCCGATGGCGTGGCTTCCAACTACCTTCATGAACAACTCAAGGAAGGCGATGTTCTAGAGCTGTTTCCACCTTCGGGAGATTTCACCCTGCGCGATAATGAACGCCCACTCGTGTTGATCAGCGGCGGCGTCGGCATTACTCCCACGCTGGCCATGCTGGAATCCGTTTTGCCCGGTTCGCGGCCGGTGCACTTCATTCATTGCGCACGCAATAAGGCGAATCACGCTTTCCGCGACGCCATCGACAACGCCGCAAAACGGTTTCCACAACTCAAGCGCTTTTATTGCTACGACGAACACGTTGAAGGCGCGGATAAACCTGATGCAGTGGGCTTGCTAAGCCAGGAACAATTGGCGCAATGGTTGCCGGAAAACCGGGACGTAGACGTTTACTTCCTGGGACCCAAGCCCTTCATGAGCAGCGTCAAACGCTATCTGAAAGCCTTGGGTGTACCCGAAAAGCAAAGCTACTACGAGTTCTTCGGGCCAGCATCCGCACTGGAGTGAACGCCTGATTCGGCTTTGTCCAAGCGCTTGATAAACACCTTGAGTTCCTTGGACAACTGGATGTCGCCGCGACCCAGCGCGACATCCAAGCCTTGCTCCCAAGACTTGCGGGCATTGATCCGGTCACCCATGCCCAAGTAGGCTTTGCCCAGATACTTCCACGCAACCGAATAGGCAGGGTCAAAAACCAAGGCGGCCTGCAAATGAGCCAAGGCCTCCTGGAAACGTTCTGCCTCGACATAGTTTTTGCCGAGCGTGTAGCGCAACAATAGATTGTCGCGTCCGGCCGCCAACATGGCTTCAAGGCGATCTGTCATACCGGCCATAAGTCTCTCCTGCTGCCTTCCTTGGCCAGCGTTGAACCCCCCAATAATACGCGGGCTCTTCACCAGCGGTACGCACTGGCGTCAATCAGTTGGAGATAGACAGTAACGAACCGCACCGATAAATTGGGCATCCCCTTCATGTGCACCCCGGGGTTCTCGGCAATATCGAACACGCGGCATCTAGCGCAAAGGCAGTTCGAGCAAGTACCCAACGGCAGGTACGTGCCCCCGACGACGCCCTCCTTACTGGCTCCCCGCTACGCCCGACAGGCGAATCAGCTCTTCAGCTACTGCAGTTTCCTTCTTCAGACGCTCTGCCAATGCTTGCGTAGAGCCTCCTCGAGGTTCCGCACCACCGCTTTGAATAGAACGAATTACCGCCGGATCCGCCAAGGCCTTCTGCGTTTCATCGTGCAGTTTTTCGAGAATCGCGACCGGCGTGCCCGCTGGCGCGAACAATCCGAACCAGCCTGTGGACTGATAGTCCGGCAATCCAAGCGCTTCGGCGACGGTAGGTACATCGGGAAGCAAGGCGGACCGTTTCGGCGAGGTCACCGCCAGAGCGCGGAGTCGCTTGTCTTTGACAAAGGACAAGGCGACGGGCAGATTCACGAAACCGACTTGCAAATTGCCGGCGATATGATCGGTAGCGGCCTGGGCATTTCCCCGATAGGCAACATGCGTCAGCTTCGCGCCCGTTTTCAGCGCAAGAAGCTCGGCCGCTAAATGGCCAGAGCTTCCGAAACCTGTGGTGCCGTAGTTCAGCTCTCCTGGTCGCGTTTTCATCAGCGCGACCAGTTCTGCCAGCGTGTTCACCGGCAAACTCGGATGTACGGTCACGACATTGGCGATTTCACCTACTTCGATAATGGGCGCCAAGTCTTTAATCGGATCGAAAGGGAATTTTTTGTATAGCCACGGATTGGCAGCAAGCGGCGCACCATTCACCAGCAATGTATAACCGTCGGGGCTTGCCTTAGCCACGTAGTCGCTGCCGATATTCGTGCCAGCTCCGGAGCGATACTCGATGATAAAAGGCTTATCCAGGGATTCTTGCAATCGCTTGCCAATAGCTCGAGCCAACAGATCAATGCTGCCTGCTGCTGCGGTAGGGACAATGATGCGCACGGGCCGATCCGGATAGGCATCAGCATGGACTGCTCCATACGGCAGTGCTAGCCCGAGACCAACAGCTAAAGCGAACTTGACAGATCTGATCATGACATTTCCTTTCGACTTTACAGCGACAGGCGATTCATTGAGGGAATTGGCGCACGGCCCCGCAGCGCGTTCTAACGTTCTGATTCAATATCGCGACATCAGCTCGCCAAAACCTGCAACTTTGTCAGGGATACCAACTGAACGCAGGGCATGCCAATAAGTGGCAGTGTTAATTGCGATCACGGGCTTCCCCAGAAAGAGTTCGGCCGCTGCGGCAAGCCGGATCATCGATAAATTGGTTCCGACTTGCACTATGGCGTCGACATCGTCCCCGTCGAGTTCCTTGAGCGCGCGGCGGCACTGTGCGTCGCTTGTATGGGCGATTTGGACCGGCCCCGGTCGGCGCAGGCATACATCTCGAACAACATTAAATCCACAATCTTCATAGAACTTGCGCACATGTAGATTGGCTACCGGAAAGTAGGGTGAAAGAAACGCAATGTTTTTTACTTTATATGCATTTAACGCAGCTTCCGTCGCGAATGAGCCGCACGAGACAGCCACACCCGCGCACTCTCGCATCTGTGCAAGATAGGCCAAAGCGGTTTCCCTGCCTCCCCAAAAGGTAGCAACGGACATCCCCATGGCCAAGTATTGCATCTCGCTGCTCTTGAGCACCTCGATTGCCTTCAGCGTTCCGGACTGAATGTTTGTCACCATCGCCAGGAAATCGTCATCACTTCCCACTGCGTGATTGGGTATATCAATACGGCTATAGTGATTGGTGACGCCGACGGGACGCAAATCGTCGAAATCGGGCTGCACGATGGTGTTGGTAGATGGTCCGATCACTCCGATTTTTGCGCGGTATCCCAGATGATCCATAATGAGCTTTGCTCCGTCAAAATAAGTCGATAAATCGGTCACGCAGCATCACGTCGGCATACTTCTGATTCATATCAAATAGATTTGCCTCATGTGGTTCGATAGCTCGATCCCCGACACAATCTTCTATCACCACGGTTCGAAAATTCCATTGCATCGCATCGATGACTGACGCGCGCACACAACCGCTTGTTGTACAACCTGCTACGACAACAGTATCCACACTCTGGTGCCGCAGCCATGCGGCTAGAGACGTCGAGAAAAATGCGGAAGGCACTGTCTTACGGACAAGCAACTCACCTGCGCGAGGCTGCAGATCCGGAATGATCTGAGACATAGGCGCCCCTTCCGTCAATGCGCGAAGCCCAGGCAACTTCACGCTGAAAACGTTGCAATCGGCCCCGTCATCAGCAAACACGATCCGAGTATGCGCAATGGGGAGCTTGGCTGTTCGAAACGCCTCCAGCAACGGTGCGGTCGCATATGCAGCCTCTCTTATATGTAAGGCGCCGAATAGCTCGTCGTTCATGAATGCCTCGACGAAATCGACGAGCAACAGGCCACAACGAGTGCCCAAACCAGTGGCGTTGCCCAGGTTCTGGCGACGGTAGATTTCATCACGACTCATCGACAGCCCCCTCGTGGCATGCCATGGCGACACTTCTCCTTGTATTTCCATTCATTGAATCAGCTCGGCACGCGCAATGGCATCGATCATCGAGGTCTTCCTCAAGTATTGTTTTGCCGTACTTGGGTTGGCGGCTACTCGTCGCAGCTCGCTGATGTTTTCGCGCCGTTTCGCCGGATCGGATTCTTCGATGTACTTCTTGTTAAGTGCCGTGCCTGCATTGATATATTCCTCAGCAATAGTTCGACGTTGTCGCTCATACCTATCGAGCAGATCTTCCGCGGCACCATGCTTAATGATTTCTACCAGTTTATCGGCCAGATTAAATGCGTCATGCACCCCTCCGTTCATCCCCATTCCACCTAGGGGATTGTTGATATGAGCGGCATCGCCGGCAAGCAGAACTCGGCCAAGCCGAAAGCTGTGCGCAACGCGTTGATGCACTTTGTAGATGGTTCGATGCATGGTTCGGTGCTGCCCCCGAACGGGAGCAAGTCTTTGCAAATGCTCCTGTACCGAATCGTCGGATAGCACCTGCTCATCCGAATAGTCTTCGGAAACTGGAAATAACACCCGCCACATACTTGGGACCCGGAGCAACACGCACCATTGCTCGGGATCCGAGAAGTAATTGACATACGAAATCCCGTCAAAACGCTTCGCATAGTCGAAATCGGTGGATACGAACAGAAAGCGTTCGGGATAGGTAAAACCCGGAAAATCAATATTCAACTGCTGGCGCACCGTACTCCATGCGCCATCTGCGCCAATAAGGTAAGCCCCCTCATGGACGGTTGCCACTCCCTCACAATTGGCTGTCACGCGCACTCCATCCGAAGTCTGATTGACCTCGATCGCTTCCGCGCCCAAAACCAGTTCGGCCCCTGGTTGCATGAGCAAGCGCGCGGCAAGAAGCTCGATGAGTTTCCATTGTTCGCATTGCAGACGAAATGGATGCATCGTTTCATCTTCCAGCATTTGCATGTCGAATTGCGCGACCAAGCCTTCTTGCCTATCCCACTGTTGAGTCAGACGAGCAACTAGCCCCTCTGACACAAGATCTTCCGTAATCCCGAATCGCGACAACATGTCGAGAGTCGGCGGATGAAACGTTGAGGCACGCATATCACGAGGCAGTGTGGGGCTGCGCTCAAGTACTCTGACCGGTATCCCTGCTTTTGCAAGAACAAGTGCGCTGACCAGGCCGACTGGCCCGGCGCCGACGATCAAGACTGTAGGTAAGGTCATCTCGGTTGCTGTCTTTATGTTTGCCGGTTTCTATCGGCAATATTGATAGGCTTCGTAGTCCGGTTTGCGGGCGATGTAAGCGTCCATGGTTTAGCCGGTGATGAACAGTATGTTTGGCAGTTGATATGCGGGTCAAATTAGTAAAAATGCAATTTCATATAACATTATTGGTATGCAAATCAATAATGTGAGCCTTTCCGCGTTGCGAGCGTTCTGCGAAGTTGCGCAGTGCCTAAGTTTCACCGTAGCGGCAAGGCGCTTGTTTCGATCACAGCCGGCGCTCTCTCGCCAAGTCGCCGATATGGAGCGCGAACTAGGGCTGCTTCTCTTTGTGCGGCAAGGGCGCGCTCTATCGCTCACCCCAGCGGGACATGACCTGTTAGGCCGCGCCAGGGCTATCCTTGGAGATATCGATGCATTCGCCGACCGCGCCCGCGCTATGGCATCTGGCAGCGTGGGAGTATTGCGAGTCGGAGCCACCCCCATGCTGTTCGACAACATCATGCCGCGGCTGCTGCACGAATATGGCCGAAAATGGAACCGCGTGGCCCTGAAGGTCGTTGAAGAAAAATCTTCGAATGTCATTGCACAAGTCGAGTCCCGAGAACTTGACGTAGCACTGACTCGCTACGTTACGACCGACGAAATCGCTGCCGAGCGCTTGTTTCCGATGCATCTTGTGGCCATTGTCAGACGCGGACATGCACTTGCTCGACGGCGTGTGCTTGAGGTTTCGGAATTACAGGAAATCCCACTGTTATTAATGGCGCAGGGCATTGGTAGCCGTGTCCTTATCGACCAAACTTGCCGCCTGGACGGATATCGCTTGCGGGACATCCGTTTTGAAAGTCATTCATACGGAAGTCTTGTGGCCATGGCAATGGCCGGATATGGAGTAGCCGTCGTATCTTCGGTAGTGTCGTTGCAGCATGAGGATGCTCGCGTGATTCCGGTTGCTCACCGCGGAGCTCGGCTTGGCACATGGGCTGCAATTCATTGGCATCGACGTACTGAATTGCCTGCGTACATGCAGGAATTCATCAACATAGCGCTGCGCCTTTCCCACAGCGACTACCCCGGTCGCCATTACGGCTTCCCCGATTTACCCGATTAGGCGCGCGACACTCCAGCCTTGCCCACCATGCCATCGACCAGCAAACGCGCCGTTGTCGAAAGCGCGTCATAGGAACGAATACAAAGATGCAGTTCCCGATGCGCCCATGGCTCATCCAGCTTCAACACCTTGATGTTTAGCGCCTTCGCGTGCGACACGGCTATGCGCCTGGGTAATATTCCTACCCCTAAACCGGCTTCGACCATCAGGCACAAGACGTCGTAGCTGGGTACCTGAAAGCGGCTGCGCCATACCTTGTCCATCGCCCTTGCGGCAAGCGCCAGTTGGGCATTGAGCTGGCTGCCCGGTGGCAGGCCGACGTAATCGAAATCCAGCGTCTGCTCCAGCCGCACCCTCGACTTTCTGGCCAAGGCGTGCGACTTGGGCACAATCACGACTACCTCATCTTCTTTGTAGGGCAGAAACTCCACGCCTTCCATGGCCCCGTCCTTGACCAGTACACCGATATCCGCCTGGTTTTCGGCAATCGCTTGAGCAACCCGGCTACTTACGCGCTCTTCCAGATGCACCTGAACCAGCGGGTGTTGGGTCATAAATCGGCTTAGCTCCTGCGGCAAAAATTGGGTAATGGCCGAAATGTTCGCGAAAACACGTACATAGCCTTTCGTTCCCGTTGCGAATTCACGCATCTGCGACTGGATGTCTGCCAGGTCATTGAGCACGCGATGCGATAAGGCCAACAAAGCCTGCCCCGCAGGCGTCGCCTTGACTCCCTTGCTGCTGCGCACCAGCACCTCGGCGCCCACGGCATGCTCAAGCTCGCTAAGACGACGGCTTGCCGCAGCGGCGGCCAAATGTTCGGCTTCGGCCGCCGCTGCTATCGTGCCAAGACGCACAGCACTGATAAAAATTTTCAGGGATTTGGGGTCGATATTCAAGGCCGCGGCTTCTCTACTTGGAACATATCTCTGGCACCTAGCTGTCATCGCAATTTGCGATGACAGTATCGTAAACAAACGCTTTACCCAAGCATAGTCCACGACGAAGATCACATTCTTCATCATGCAGAAAGAAACAGATGCAAAGCCCTCAATCGAATCAGGCATTGGCCGGAGTAAAGGTGCTGGAACTAGGCTCGCTGATCGCCGGACCATACGCCAGCACCCTGCTGGCGCAGTTTGGCGCGGAAGTCATAAAAATAGAGCCGCCCAAGCAAGGCGATCCTTTACGTAAATGGCGCAAGCTGCACGATGAGACGTCCTTGTGGTGGTACACCCAAAGCCGCAACAAGAAATCGGTCACGCTGGATATGAAGTCGGAAGAAGGCCAGGGCATCATCCGTGAACTGGCGGCACACGCCGATATCGTTATCGAGAATTTTCGGCCTGGCACCCTCGAAAAATGGGGCATAGGCTGGGAACAACTTTCCGCCATCAACTCCAAGCTGATCATGGTAAGGATCTCTGGCTATGGGCAGACGGGACCTGCCAGCCAACGTCCGGGATTCGCCGCCATTGCTGAATGCATGGGTGGCCTGCGCTATGTAACGGGTTACCCCGACCGTGCTCCAGTGCGGGTAGGAGTAAGCCTGGGAGACACGCTGGCATCGCTTTACGGCACCATAGGCGCCTTGCTGGCCATGTACCACCACAAGGTGAACGGCGGTGCGGGGCAATACATAGACGTGGCCCTTTACGAAGCGGTCTTCTCGGTCATGGAAAGCCTGGTTCCCGAATACGCCATGCTGGGGCATGTGCGCGAACGCAGTGGATCGGCATTGCCCGGCATCGTCCCTTCCAACACCTATGTCTGTAAAGATGGCGGCTACGTGGTCATCGCAGGCAATGGCGACGCGATCTTCAAGCGATTGATGACGGCGATGAACAGGAGCGACCTGGCTGACGACCCTGCTCTTGCCCACAACGACGGCCGGGTTCAGCATACGGAAATGCTGGACGAGGCGATTCTGCAATGGACCCGCTCGCATCCCTTGGAAGCGGTGCTGGCCACCCTTGAACAAGCCTCGGTGCCTAGCGGACGCATCTATACCGCAGCAGACATCATGAAAGACGATCACTACCGAGCCAGGGATATGATCCTGGATTTCCAGCTTCCCGATGGGCAAGCCATTTCCGTGCCTGGTATCGTACCCAAGCTCAGTGCGACACCGGGACGAGTGAATTGGCTGGGCCCCCAGCTGGGCCAGCACACTCAGGAAATACTGGAGTCTATCGGCATCACACCGCAACAAGTGGAACGCCTGCGGCAAGCGGGCCTCGTCTGAATTAAGTCTGGAAATAAAGAAAATGGACACCAAGCATGGCAAGCGCCTGTACATACAGGAAGTCTGCACCCGGGATGGTTTTCAAAGCGAAGCGGCGTTTATCCCGACCGAGCAAAAAATTGCACTCATCAACGCGTTAAGCCGCACAGGCCTTGCCAAAATAGAAGTGAGCTCTTTCACATCGCCCAAGGCCATCCCGACGCTGGCCGATGCTGAAGCAGTAATGAACGGGATCGAGCGGGTCAGCGGCGTCGAGTACTCTGCTCTCGTACCCAATATCCGAGGCTGCGAACGCGCGCTGGCTTGTCAGGTGGATGAAATCAATCTGGTGATGTCGGCCAGCCAAAGCCATAGCTTGGCCAATCTGCGCATGCTGCCGGAACAGTCGCTGGAGCAATTCGCCGAGATCGCGAAGCTGGTTAATGGCCAGGCACGGCTGAACGTATCCATTTCCACCTCATTCGGCTGCCCCTTCGATGGCGGAGTTCCGCACCAACAGGTGTTGGTCATTATTCAGAAGATCATGGACCTGGGCATTTCAGGTATCACTCTTTGCGACACCACCGGTATGGCAAATCCTGACCAGGTCAGGCGCCTGGCGGAACACGTCGGAACACGCTGGACGGACTTGACGGTTAGCGCGCATTTCCATGATACGCGGGCCATGGGATTGGCAAACGCGCTGGCGGCACTCGACGTGGGAATAGACCGGTTCGATGCGTCGCTGGGGGGGCTGGGCGGTTGCCCCTACGCGCCCGGCGCCAGCGGCAATGTCTGTACCGAGGATATGGTGCATATGTTCCAGGCCATGGGCTTTGAGACCTCGGTTGATCTGGCCGGCCTGACCGCGCTTGCCCAAGGCCTGCCAGAAATCGTCGGGCACGATGTGCCGGGGCATATCATCAAGGCCGGCCCCAGCACTCGCCGCTACCCTCTTCCGGCGCGGGTGACTGCCCTCCGGTAAAGCTGAATTCCACCACTAGCCCAAAGGCGTCAATATGTTCTCAAAGGCCGCGGCCGACAGCGGCCTTGAGAACCAGTAGCCCTGAGCGTTGTCACAACCCAGCTCACGCAAACGGTCGGCTTGGTATTTGGTTTCCACTCCTTCCGCCGTAACATTCATGCTCAAAGCATGGGCCATCGCAACAATCGCGCTGACGACTGGTTCCGAATCGCTGCCCGGCTCCATCGCACAAACCAGAGAGCGGTCGATCTTGAGATGGTTGACGGGCAAACGCGTGAGATAGGAAAAACTGGAATAGCCAGTGCCGAAGTCATCAATCGCGATACCCACCCCCAAGGCCTTAAGCCTCTTCAAGGTGTCGAGCATAAGCTCCGTATCGTCCAGCAGCACCCCTTCGGTAATTTCGACTTCCAGGTAGGCCGGAGGCAGGTTGCGGAGCTTCAGCGCGCTTTCCACCATCTGGAAAAACTCGGAATTGCGAAGCTGCAGCGGCGAAACATTAATACCGATGCGCGGGGATTTTCCAAACTTCGTCGCAATACGAGCGGCCTGCTTGCAAGCTTCGTCCAGCACCCAGGCGCCGAGTGCGTCGATCTGGCCAAGCTCCTCGGCAAGCGGAATGAACTCGGCGGGTGAAACTGCGCCCAGCACCGGATGCTGCCAGCGTAGCAAGGCCTCGGCAAAATCGATGTGGCCCGACTGCAGATTGACCTGCGGCTGATAAACAAGCGTAAGTTGGCTCGCGTCGATTGCTGTCCCCAGATAGGTTTCCAGGAGGCGTCGACGCGACGATTGCATCTGCATGTCGAACTCGAAATGGCGGGCGATATTACCGCCGCTTTGCCGAGCCGCATTCAATGCCATGACTGCGCGTTGGAGCAGCGCAGGGACATCGCTTCCCGCCGCGGGAAAAGCACTAGCGCCCACGCTGGCTTTGACATGCAGAATATTCGTTTCGTATTGGACCGCTCTGGAAGCCGCTGCCAGCAAGGCGGCCTGAGTCTCGGCATCGAGATGGGTTTGACCGGTGCAAACCATGGCGAAGCGGGTATCTTGCAGCATGCCCAAAGTCTGCCCCTTGGTGCAGCAATTACGCAAATACCTTGCCGCTTGCTCAACCACCAAGCGCACCGCAGCTTCGCCGCCGATGTCGCGCACATGGCGCAGGTCGTGCAGCTCAATCAGCACCAGCAGTACCGGCTCACCACTTGCCTTGGCCCTTTCGATGGCGAGTTCCAGGCGTTCTTCCATCCAGGCCCGTCCAGGCAAACCAGTCAAGGTATCGCGATAAAAAAGCTGCCAGGGCCGGGCATGTTCATGGGCCGATCCGGCATTATCGAAGACTGCCCCTACATATCCCCGCGTATTGTCTTTTTCGTCTACGAGTCGATTCAGGGTGAGCTTGACCGGCACATGACTGCCGTCCGACTTGAGATAGGTCCAGTCCGTGCCCGAAGCTGGGCCCACAGGAGTCAGCGGATGGGCAGAATCGACCTGGGTAGTCATCGCCGGCCGGCGAATTTCCAGGCGCCGCGACATGAGTGCCTGGGGCTCGTGCAAGGACTCGAAACTCAACTCGCCTATCAGTTGATCGGCGCTGTAGCCGGTTAACTGTTCGAACACGGCATTGACGAAGATAAAAATACCGTCCGGATTGCAAACGAACAGTCCGCATGGCGCTGCTTGAGCAGCCAACCGCCAAGCGGCATCGTCTAGCCAGGACACCGTTTGATCAGCGCGGGAATTGGCTTCATCAATGGGCACTATGTTGCGAATCTGTTTCAGGAATGATCGCGCATCGTAACGCGTTTAGACCGAAGCAACCATGCAGGAAAACGAATATCGGCTTGCTGGCATCAAGCCGATATCGGCCTAGGCGGCA
>JBEBXA010000029.1:0-43408 GCA_040391825.1 Pigmentiphaga sp. | reverse complement strand
GGGGGGCAGCGCCGGTGCGTAGCGCCAAGCGTGGGGGAATTTTTTTGATCAGCACTTGAGCTGGGGCTGGCCCGCCCCCATCTTGAAAGGATGGAAAAGCAAATGGAACAGTTTCACGGTACGACCATCATCAGTGTCCGTCGTGGCAATCGCGTGGCGATTGGCGGCGATGGCCAGGTGACGCTCGGAAATATCGTCATGAAAGGCAGCGCGCGCAAAGTGCGCCGCCTCTACAAGGATTCGGTGTTGGCGGGGTTTGCCGGCGCGACTGCCGATGCCTTCACTCTGATCGAACGTTTTGAAGCCAAGCTGGAAAAGCACCAAGGGCATTTGTTGCGCGCTGCCGTCGAATTGACGAGGGATTGGCGCACTGACCGTGTCCTGCGTCGATTGGAAGCCATGCTGATCGTTGCCGATCGCGACACGACCTTGGTGCTGACCGGTAACGGCGACGTGCTCGAGCCTGAAAACGGCTTGGCGGCTATAGGTTCAGGCGGAGCTTACGCCCAGTCGGCTGGTTTGGCGCTGCTGCAGAACACGGATCTGGCCCCCGAGGAAATCGTCAAGAAATCGCTCGGCATTGCTGGCGATCTCTGCATTTATACCAATCAACACCATACGATCGAGGTGTTGGAATGAGCGACATGATGACTCCCGGCGAAATCGTTTCCGAACTCGATAAATACATCGTTGGCCAGGATCGCGCCAAGCGTTCAGTAGCGGTGGCATTGCGCAACCGCTGGCGTCGCCAACAAGTGGCCGAACCCTTGCGCCACGAGATCCATCCCAAAAACATCCTGATGATAGGCCCGACTGGGGTGGGCAAGACCGAAATCGCGCGGCGGCTGGCCAAGCTGGCCGACGCGCCTTTCGTCAAGATCGAAGCCACCAAATTTACCGAAGTGGGTTATGTCGGCCGTGACGTTGACACTATCATTCGCGATTTGGCGGAAGTGGCGGTCAAGCAGGTGCGTGAAGCGGAAATGCGTCGCGTGCGCACCCAGGCCGAAGATGCCGCCGAAGACCGTATCCTCGACGTGCTGGTAACTCCCCCCAGAGATGCTTCAGGCAATCCGCTGCGCGAAGATAACTCCGCCCGGCAGACCTTTCGCAAGCGTCTGCGCGAAGGCCAGATCGACGATTTGGAAATCGAGATCGAGGTGGCTCAGTCCGTGCCCCAGATGGAGATAATGTCGCCACCAGGAATGGAGGAAATGACAGAGCAGATCCGCGGGATGTTTGCGGGTATGGCTCAAGGCAAGAAAAAAGCGCGCAAGTTGCGTGTGAAAGAGGCCTTCAAGCTCTTGGTAGATGAAGAGGCCGGCCGCCGCGTGAACGAAGAAGAAATCCGTACGCAAGCCTTGGTCAGCGTCGAACAGAACGGAATCGTGTTCCTGGACGAAATCGACAAGATCGCTACCCGCCAGGAAACCAGCGGCTCCGACGTGTCGCGCCAAGGCGTACAGCGCGATCTGCTGCCCTTGGTGGAAGGAACCAGCGTCAACACCAAGTACGGCATGGTGCGTACCGATCACATCTTGTTCATCGCTTCAGGCGCTTTCCACCTGTCGCGCCCCTCCGATCTGATCCCCGAATTGCAAGGGCGTTTTCCGATCCGGGTGGAGCTGGATTCGCTGACCAGCCAGGATTTCGTTCGTATTTTGTCCGACACGGACGCTTCGCTCATCAAGCAATACACGGCCTTGCTGGCCACCGAAGACGTCACGTTGGAATTCACTGATGAGGGGATCGCCCGCTTGGCCGAGCTGGCATTTTCAGTCAACGAGAAAACCGAAAACATCGGAGCCCGGCGCCTGTACACCGTCATGGAAAAGCTGCTGGAAGACCTGTCTTTCGAAGCCAGCCGCAAGAGTGGCGTGGTGGTGAAGATAGATGCTGCTTACGTTGACGAGCAACTGGCAGAGGCCGCGGCGCATCAGGATCTGGCGCGCTACGTGCTTTGAGTAGGCTTGGGCTGTCAGCTCCCTGAGGCTGACAGCCAAGCAAGCTTGCTTGTGCGGACTTCATCAGCCTTATGGTGTTGACCCCGGCAAGTCTGGCGCTATTGCATCCACGCCATCAGACCATCCACCCATGTCCTGGCAGGCAAGCCTAGTTCTCGCTCAATGATAGATGCGCGCTCGTAAAGCACCTCGAAGTCGATGGAAGGTGCTTGTTTGAAGGCAATCGCGACGACATTGCTGTCATGGACTTCAGGCAACCAAGCCACGGCCTCGAAGGCGGGCTCCATTGCTTGAAGGTTTTTAATGTGATCGGGGTAATCGCAAAAAAGATTGACCGTCATTATCCCGTCAGGCCGCAGGCAATCGGCGCATGCCTGGTAGAAATCGGATGACTCGAATACCGGGCCCCGGGCCTGGGCGTCATACAGGTCCACTTGCAGAATATCTGCAGACCCATGGTGTGATGGGTCGCTTACGTATGCCATTGCATCCATGGCGATGACGCGTAGGCGCTGGTCGTCAGGCGGCAGGAAGAAATCGGATCTGCACAGATCGATAACGGCAGGGTCCAGTTCAATAACGGTTGTCGTGCTTGGTGGAAAATTACGATGGCAGAAGCGGGTGAGCGCTCCCACGCCAAGTCCCAATTGCACGATGTTTGCCGGTTGCTGAACAAACAGCATCCACATCATCATTTGCTGGACGTATTCAAGTTCAATGGAATAGGGGTCGGCAATTCTCATTGAGCCTTGTATCCATTGGGAACCAAAGTGCAGGCTTCGAATGCCGTCTTCTTCCGACAGGGTAAGCGTGTTCATGTCGAAGCGCTGACTACTTGGCTTCGATCGAGGTGATGGTGTATTGCCCTTCGATTTTTTCGGCAGAAAAATTCACGGTATCGCCTGCCTTCACCCGGGTCAGCATGGCTGGATCGGCCACCCGGAAAACCAGCGTCATGGCAGGCAACTGCAGATTGGCGATGGGCCCGTGCTTCAGTGTGATCTTGCCGTGGGCGGTGTCGATGCGCCGCACTTCGGCTTCGGTGCTTGGCGCCTGAGCCAATGCGACTCCGGCGGCCAATAGGCTGGCCACGGCGCCAAGCAGGACAAACGAGCGTTTCATTTATTTGCTCCTAGCGGTAGCTGCGGTAGACGCTGGCTTGGCCATTGTTGGCCACCAGCAAGACATCGTAGGGGTCCTTTTTGTTTCCGACTTCCATGCCGGGTGAACCGATAGGCATGCCGGGCACGGCCAAGCCTACCGCTGCGGGTTTTTCGGCCAGCAGGCGCTTGATGTCGGCCGCAGGCACGTGTCCTTCAATCGCGTAGCCGCCTACGCTTGCCGTGTGGCAGGAAGCATGGCGCTCCGGAATGCCAAGCTGCTTGCGCCACGGGGCGGTGTCCGGCACATTGCGGGCTTCGACCTGGAAGCCGGCGTTTTGCATGTGGGCAATCCAATCTTTGCAACAGCCGCAGAACTCGGTCTTGTACACAGTAACGGGAGGCAAGGCCTTGAATTGCGCCTGCGTTAACGTTGGAAGCGAAAGCGCGGCCAGCGCCAGCAGAGTACGGCGGCGGGTGGACTGAAGTGGCTGAGTAATTTTGTTCATGGGAATGAGACCAGGGTTCGGGGTTTAAGTGCCCGAGGTGTTCGAGGCGGCGCAGCCGCATGAAGATGCGGCATCTACTTGCAGCTGGGGCGTGGCCAAGCCTGCCAGGATAGGACAGTCGGGCCGGTGGTCTCCCTGGCAGTGGGCAGCCAGTTGTTCCAAGGTGTTTTTCATGGCCTGCAGGGCACGGATTTTATCGTCCAGTTCTTTTACGTGAGTCAGGGCCAGTTGCTTGACCTCTGAGCTGGGGCGAGTGTGGTCGCCCCACAATTGCAGCAGTGTGCCGATCTGGGCAATAGAGAAGCCGAGGTCTCGCGCATTGCGTATGAACTGCAGTGTATGGATATCGCTGGCGCGGTAAAGCCGGTAGCCCGAATCGGTTCGCAAGGCGGGAGGAATCAAGCCGATGGACTCATAGTGGCGAATCATCTTGGCCGATACGCCGCTGGCGTGCGAGGCTTGGCCGATGTTAAGCGCTTGCATGACAACTCCTTCTTTTGAACTGCCCGGCAGATGGCATTGCGGCGGGGGGCGCGTAAACCTGTCTGTCACGCTCAAAGCGTAAAGCTTACCATCATGTCAATGTCAAGCCCCGTTGCCTGCAACATGGGGGACATGATTCCGATTTTTCTAAATCAAGCCTTTTTCGCCTCCCGGCTGCCTTGTTCTGCGATCGGGGCTTGTGAGTAAACCTGTGGGCAACTCTGTGCAAAGCTTGTGGGTATCTTTGCGAAAATGCTGTGGAAAACATCGGGACAAGCCTGTGGAAAACCTGTGTAAAGGCTGTGGGCAAGCCTAGGGATAAGTGCTTGGATAAGCGCGGGATAGGCCGTGGATAAGTTCCTGAAAGCTAGACAGCTGGGGCCTGGCGCCAGCTGTGGCTACAATCATGCTTTCTTTGTCTGTCCGTCCACTTTCATCCGGGCTCGCTGCCATGACCGATTTCACCCAAGCAGATTCCAACTCTTTCGAGCAAGCCGGCTCGCAGGCCATTCTTACGCCTGGCGTCAAAGCTGGCGTGCTGGCGGAGGCGCTGCCCTATATCCGTCGCTTCCATGGCAAGACCATCGTGGTCAAATATGGTGGCAACGCCATGACCGAAGAGCGCTTGCAGCGCAGCTTTGCTCACGATGTGGTGCTGCTCAAGCTGGTGGGTTTGAATCCTATCGTTGTGCATGGCGGCGGTCCGCAAATTGACGTCGCCCTCAAGCGTGTGGGCAAGCAAGGCACCTTCGTGCAAGGCATGCGGGTTACCGATGCCGAAACGATGGAAGTGGTCGAGTGGGTGCTGGGCGGCCAGGTCCAGCAAGACATCGTGATGATGATCAACGAGTTCGGCGGCAAGGCCGTGGGCCTTACCGGCAAGGACGGCGGCTTGATCCGCGCTCGCAAAATGCTGATGCCGGACAAGAACAACCCCGGCGCGCTTCTTGACCTGGGATTTGTAGGCGAAATCGCCTCGGTTGATCCCTCTGTGGTCAAGGCGCTGCAAGACGACCAATTCATCCCGGTTATTTCGCCCATCGGTTTCGGCGAGGACGGTCTGGCCTATAACATCAATGCCGATTTGGTCGCGGGCAAAATCGCGGAAGTGCTGCACGCCGAGAAGCTGGTCATGATGACCAACACCCCTGGCGTGCTCGACAAGAATGGCAATCTGCTGACCGGGCTTACCGCCAGCAAGATCGATGAATTATTCGCCGATGGCACGATTTCGGGCGGCATGCTGCCCAAGATTTCGTCTGCGCTCGAAGCCGCCAAGAGCGGCGTCAACTCGGTCCACATCGTGGATGGTCGGGTCGAACATTGCCTCTTGCTGGAAATCCTGACCGCACAGGGTGTGGGCACGATGATACGTTCGCACTGATGGCGCGAACGCTTTTTGTAAGTCAGGCCGCCGCGGCGGCGACCGGCGTTCCGGCGCAATCGAGCTACCGGCGCCAGGTGCGCCGTCCCTTGAGCCGGGTGCGCGCGGTGCGCCGTCCGGTGCAGCCAGGCAGGTCCTCCAATAGCGAAGAGCCAGTCTGGTTCTTCGATCTGGACAACACGCTGCACGATGCTTCTCATGCGATTTTTTCGCATATCGATTTATCCATGACGCAGGCTGTGATGGAAACCTTGAACGTGTCGGAGGACGAGGCCCACGTATTGCGCAAGCGCTACTGGCAGCGCTACGGCGCGACTTTGATCGGCATGGTTCGCCACCACGGCGTATCGTCCCAGGAGTTCCTGTACCGCAGCCATAGCTTCGATATCAAGCCCCTGGTGCGTGCCGATAAGGATTTACGCAAGCGTTTGTCGCGACTGCCGGGCCGCAAGATTTTGCTGACCAATGCCCCGCACAACTATGCCCGGACCATACTCGAACACCTGGGCATACTGCATTGCTTCGATAGCCTGTGGGCAGTCGAGGACATGTATTTCCATGGTGAATTTCGTGTCAAGCCTTCGCCTGCATTGATGCGTCATGTATTGGCCATGGAGGGCGTGAGCGCACACCGTGCCGTGCTGGTCGAAGACACTGCCGCTAACTTGAGGGGCGCTCGTCGTATCGGCATGCGCACCGTTTACGTGCGTCACGCCGGCACCCCTTTTGCCAAGTCGCACCGGGGACGCCCGCTTTTCATCGACCTTCAAGTAAACTCTGTCAGTCACTTATTGTTACAGCGCCGCGCCCTGCGACGCAACTGAACCGCTCCATTGGCGGGGCGGCTGTCGAGCGGAGCGTTTCCTCACTTCATTGCACGGACTCAAAGCGAAATGGCCGCCAGCAAGTCGGGTGAACGCAAGACCCAGATCCTCCAGACCTTGGCAGAGATGCTTGAGCATCCCAAAGGCGAGCGCATAACCACAGCCGCGCTGGCCGCGCGTTTGCAGGTTTCCGAAGCAGCGCTATATCGGCATTTCGCCAGTAAAGCGCAAATGTTCGAGGGTTTGATCGAATTTATCGAAAACTCGGTATTCGGGCTCGTCAATGTGATCGGAGAGTCTGAAACCAGTGGCATAGCGCAGGCGCGTAAAGCGATCATCATGCTGCTGACCTTCGCCGAACGTAACAAGGGAATGACACGGGTGTTGATCGGCGATGCCCTGGTATCGGAAGATGAACGCCTGCAAGAGCGCATGAACCAGTTTTTCGACCGGGTCGAGGCCTCTTTGCGGCAGTGTTTGCGCAACGCTTTGGCATTGGGCGAATTGCCGCCCGCAGATGATATTCACGCGCGGGCCAACCTGATCCTGCATTTCGTGCTGGGCCGCTGGCAGCGTTATGCCAAAAGCGGCTGGAAAAAATCCCCTACCGAATTTCTGGATGTGCAAATCCAGATCGTATTGGCTTAACGACGTTTACGTTCTTCTAGAACGAGCCCGCATGTAATTGATGGCCCCATTGGCCGACAATGTCTTGTATCAGGGTGGAAACAATTTGGCAGGCCGGTGTGAGCTGGCCGTATTTAGGAAGCGCCAAAGTAACGTGCCGTGTCAAATCCGGTGCGACGATTTTTGACGCCTGAATGGTCTTTCGTTCCAATTCATGCATGATGGCGTAAGGGCCAAGCACGGCATAAAGCCGCCGGCTTGCAGCCAGTTCCTTCTGCGCGGTCAATGAGTCAGCTTCTACTGCCGCCTGCAGCGCAAACCCTTTGCTGCGCGCCGTTTCATCCAGTACCGCACGCCAATGTGCGGGACGGCGCGGCAAGACCAGCGGTAGTTTTTCCAACTTCGAAAAATCAATAGTGGGTGCTTGCGTAATGGGGTCGCCGGGTCCGCAGACTAGGTAGGTATGGGCGGTTGCCAAGTGCTTTTCGCCGTTGCTGGCGACTTTTCTATAGCGAAAGAGAATGGCCATATCGACGCTTCCGCTGTCCAGCAAAGTGTCGAGTTCGCCACCTTGGCCCTCGCGCAGATTGAGGCGAATCAGCGGGTAATCCTGTTGAAGCCGCGCATGCAGGGTCGTCATCAATGGGTGTGCTGCAGACGGCAGAATACCGAGGCGAACTTCGCCCATAGGCAAGCCCGCGATAGAGCGGATATCTCGAAATAGTTGTTCGGAATCCTGCAGCCAGGTGCGCACGCGTACGATGCTGTGCTGGCCCAACTCGGTCAGCACCACCCCTCGCCCAGTGCGCCGGAACAGGCGTCCTCCGCATTCGTTTTCCAGCTCACTGATCTGCCGGCTGATATGTGACTGAACGGTTTGGCGGGTGGCGGCTACCTTGGTGAAGCTGCCGGCCTCGGCCACTTCAATGAAGAGTTTAAGGCTTGCGGGATTCATGAGCGTTTCTCGGGCAGATACAGATATCTGTCTTTTAGCATGTCTGAAATCTCATATTGCCATCTACCAGCATGGCTCGATGCTATCTAGACTGCGTACTCTCATACGCTGATTTGGATTCGACCGATGAAACTCGCGCCAGCCGCAGTGGCGGCCCTTCACGCCAGGCCCTTACGTATTGCCGTGGATATCGGCGGAACCTTTACCGATATGGCGTGCTTCGACGAGTCGAGCGGTGGACTGTTGTTTGGCAAGGCTCTTTCCACCCATGGTGAATTGGTTGGGGGAATACAGCACACACTGGATAGTGCAGGGATAGATCTGAAAAATGGCTATCTGTTCCTGCATGGTTCAACCATCGCAATCAATACGTTGCTGGAACGCAATGGCGCAAAAACAGCACTACTGATTACCGAAGGGTTTCGCGATATTTATGAAATCGGGCGGGTCAACCGGCCCGATGCTTACAACCTGTTCTTTTCCAAACACACTCCTTTGGTCAAGCGCTCTATGCGTTTCGAGGTGGAAGAAAGGTTGCGGGCCGACGGCAGTGTTCATAAAGCCTTGGATGAAGATGCGGTGCGATCCCTGGCACGGGGCTTGCGCGAACAGGGCGTAGAGGCTGTGGCAGTGTTGCTATTGCATTCTTATCGTAATCCGGCGCATGAGCAGCGCGTCAAGGAAATCATCGTCGAAGAGTTGCCGCAGGCATTCGTGACGGCATCGCATGAGTTATCGCAGGAATACCGGGAGTTCGAGCGTGTTTCTACCGCGGTGGCCAATGCCTATGTCGGGCCGCGTGTTTCTGCTTATCTGGGGGAATTGGAATCGCATTTGGGCCGTCAGGGATTCAACGGAAATTTCTACGCTGTGCAATCGACAGGTGGTTTGTTTCCGGTCGAACATGCTCGGCGCGATTGTGTGCGCATGCTGGAATCGGGGCCTGCGGCAGGAGTCATCGGGGCTCAGGCCATTTGCGCGCAATTGGGCTTGGGTGACGCTATTGCATTCGACATGGGAGGAACCACCGCCAAGGCGGGCGTGATCAGCCAGGGCAAGCCGCTGACAACAGGAAGCGCGCTGATCGGAGGGTATGAAAAAGCGCTGCCCATCCAGATTCCCATGATGGATATTTTCGAGGTGGGCACTGGGGGAGGAAGTATCGCTCGCCTTGAGCTAGGCAACTCCCTGCGGGTCGGGCCTCAGAGCGCAGGGTCGAGCCCCGGGCCTGCGTGTTATGGCCGAGGAGGCACGGAACCCACCGTAACCGACGCCAATTTGCTACTGGGAAGGCTGGATGCCGCGAACTTCCTGGGGGGCGAGATGCTGCTGGATGAGGCGAGCGCCAAGAGGGTCATGAAAGAAAAGGTGGCGGATCCTCTAGGGCTGGATGTGATCGAGGCTGCCGATGGCATCTTGCGGATCGCCGTCACTGCCATGTCGCATGCCGTCAAGGCGGTAACCACCGAGCGTGGCCTGGATGCGGGCAGCTTTTCGATGGTGGTCTACGGTGGAGCGGGCCCTTTGCATGCTTCCGCGATTGCACGCGAACTGGGCATACGCCGAGTATTGATTCCGTTTGCGCCCGGATACTTTTCGGCATACGGCATGTTGTTCAGTGATCTGCGCTATGACTATGTTCGATCCGTATTCAGGCGTTTGGATGAAGTGTCTTTTGACGAAATGGAGGCGCTTTACCGCTCCATGGAAGAGGAAGGACTGGCCGCTGTCGAACAGTCGGCAGTACGCCCCGAAAGTGTGGTGATCGAGCGCGCGGCGGACATGCGTTATGTCGGCCAGGAACACGCCGTGACAGTCGATTTGTCTCGAAATTCTTTCGAGAAAGGCGACCGGCAGGCAATCAAGCGTCACTTCGACGAGATCCACGCCGTGCGCTATGGCACTTCGGCGCCTGCGGAGCCGGCGGACCTGGTCAGCCTGCGTGTTACGGTGCTCGGCACCATGCGCAAGCCTCCAAGTAATGCGGTTGGCGAAGGCCAGGAGACACCCGAGCCGAACGCACTCCGCACGCATAAAGATGTTTATTTCAAAAGCGCGGGGGGCTTCGTATCGACCGCCGCCTATAAGCGCGAGCTGCTGTGCAGCGGCAACCTTATTGCCGGCCCCGCCTTGATCGAAGAGCACGCATCTACCACCGTGATTCAACCCGGGGATGATGTCCTGGTCGACGCCTACGGCAATCTTCAACTTACGATCGGGAGCGACAAAGTATGAATATCGCAGCAACCAGGGAAGTCGAATTAAGTGTGGACCCGGTCACGGTGGAAATCATCCGCAACGGCTTGTTTGCGGTGACCGAAGAAATGAAAACCAATTTGATGCGCACCGCCTACAACCTGATCATCTATGAAGCGCTGGACTTCACAGTTGGCCTGTTTACGGTGAAGGGTGAAACGATATCGATCGGGTTGGGCTTGCCGATGTTCATTCGTGGCATGTCCGAGACGGTCAAGGCCAAGATACGCCACTTCGGTCTGGACGGAATCAAGCCGGGCGACATTCTGGTAACCAACGATGCCTACACCACAGGCAGCCATCTGAACCACTTCACGTTCACGATGCCGGTTTTCCATGAAGGCAGGATCATTGCCTTCACTTGCTGCATGGCACATTGGCTTGATGTGGGCGGCACGCTTGGCCAGGTCACGACGGACATCTATTCGGAAGGGATCCAGATTCCCATCGTGAAATATCAACGCGCCGGCGTAGTGAACCAGGACCTGGTGGACATCATTGCGATGAATGTCCGTTTGCCCGAACGCGCAATGGGAGATTTGCGTGCCCAGATCACTGCGGTCACGACGGGCGAGCGCCGCTTTCTGGAGTTGGTGCAGCGCTACGGCAACGATGCGGTACAGGGCTCCATTGCCCGCATCATGGACCAGACCGAGGCGGTGGCTCGGGAGAATACGCGAAGTATTCCGGACGGTGTGTACGAAGCGGAGTCCTTCATGGACGACGATGGGGTCGACGTGGGTCAACGTATTCCCATCAAAGTGAAGGTCATCAAGCAAGGCGATGAAATGACCATAGACCTGTCGGATGTCAGCCGCCAGGTCAGAGGATTTTATAACTCGGGCTTCACAACGGGAATCGCGTGCGCCCAGGTTGCCTACAAATGCTTGACCACTCCGACTGATTATCCGGTGAACGACGGTAGCTTCAGGTCACTGAAAGTGATTATGCCGATGGGTACGGTCATTAGCGCTGAGCGCCCGTTTCCCATGCGGGTTTGGATGACTTTTCCCATGACGGTCATTGACACGATCTTCAAGGCATTGGCCAATGCGATTCCTGATCGCGTGATTGCCGGCCATCACGCGGATCTGGTTTTTCCCAACATCCACGGCATATCGCCCGCTGACGGCCGCTTGTTCATCGTTGGCATCGGGCCGCTCGGTGGTGGCTGGGGTGCCAAATCCAACGAGGATGGTGTGTCGGTTACGGTCTGCATCAACGATGGCGATACTCACAATAGCCCGACCGAACAACTCGAAGCCAAGTACCCAGTGCTGGTCGAGAGCTACTCGATCCGCGAAGACAGCAGCGGTGCGGGGCGTCAGCGGGGGGGCTTGGGGGCGGAAATGGTCGTGCAGGCACTTAGTCCCTTTTCGGTCACTACGCGTATCGACCGTGTGCATTGCAAACCTTGGGGCTTGCATGGCGGAGGCGAGGCAGCGGGCAATGGCATCGCCATTCGCAAGAAAGGTAATTGGGAAACCGATTTGCCCAACGCCAAGATTTTCAATGTGCGATTGGAGCGCGGCGATGCCTACAAGATGCTGTCGGGCGGTGGAGGTGGTTTCGGCGACCCGCGCGAACGCGACATGGAAAAAGTGGCGGACGATGTACGCGAAGGCTATGTGAGCGAGGCCGTTGCACGGGAAATCTATGCCGTGGTGCTGGATGCCGAGGGCAATGTAGACCCCGCTGCTACGGCGCGATTGCGGACGGGTGATGTCGCGCATGTCGCCTGAAGAAAGCGCGCGCCAGGAGCGTATGCACAGGGCCGAAGAATTGCTGGCCTTGCGCAGCAAGTTCGCGTTGCAGCATATCGCCATGGGCGGTGGCTGCGCTTGTGGTGTTGGGGGAGTGGTGTTGAGCATGAGCGATATCGAGCGTGATATCGCTGATTATCTGAAGGACGAAGCCCAGCGTTTAGGTCAGCACGACATCGTGGCTTTTATCGATGCTCACGGTGGCGGCACGCGGCTCGACACTTTGCTTTATGGCTTGTCGGACGAGTTCGAGCAAGTAAGTGCGCAAACCGCAGACTGGTTGTTGCAGAGATTGGCGCGCAGTCTGCGGTCATTTTCCCAACAACACGGAGGCGGGCAATGGCGTTGATAGCACGGAGTTCTCGGTATGGCGGTGTATGGCGGATCGGGCTATCCGTGACCGATGCGGGGGCGTTCCGTCCGCCGCATTCACTCGAGGGAGACAACTGTGGTGAATAATTCAATACGCTTTTTTCTGGCAATCGCAATCGGGCTTTTGTCGAACCTGGCTGCTGCTCAATATCCTGCGCGGACGGTGCGCATCATTGTGCCCTACCCGCCAGGTGGAACGGTGGATGCCGTGGCGAGAACCGTGGCGGAACGTTTGTCGGATCAGACCGGACATCAATTCATAGTCGACAACCGGGCGGGCGCGAGCGGTGTCATCGGCAGTGAAATCGTTGCGCGAGCGCCTGCCGATGGCTACACCTTGCTGATCAACGCTTCTACATTTGTCGCCAGCGCATTGCTCATGAAGCAAATGCCCTACGATATTCAACGCGATTTCACGCCGATCACAAATCTGGGCGAAGTGCCGATGTTGGTTACCGCCTACCCCGGCGTGCCGGCGAACAATATGAAAGAGTTCATTGCCGCCGTACGCGCCGAACCAAAGAAATATACTTTTGGGACTTCTGCCGTCGGTTCCGCCAGTCATTTAGCCGAAGCTGCCATCAAGAGCGAAGCTCGGCTCGGAATCGAGATTGTTCCTTACCGAGGCACAGGGCCTGCGCTTACCGATCTGATGGGCGGCCATATCTCCGCAATGATTGACGCGATTCCGTCGTCTTTGCCGCACGTCAAGGCTGGCAAGCTTAAAGCCTTGGCAGTGACCAGCAGCAAGCGCCTGCCGTCCTTGGATACGATTCCTACTGTTGCCGAATCGGGTTTGGATGGCTTTGAGATGGTGTCGTGGTACGGTTTATGGGGCCCGGCTAATCTGCCCAAAGACATTACGGCAAAATTGAATGCCGAGGTGGTCAAGGCCCTCAAATCGCAACGAGTTGCCCAAATACTGGGCGCACAAGGATTCATCGCGATCGGCTCGACACCCGAGGCGTTTATCGACTATGTGAGTCGAGAACACCAGAAATATGCACATCTCATCAAGGAAGCGGATATCAAATCCGAATAAAGCCTGAATGAAGAGCTTTACCGCCCCTGACAGACCGCGCAGTGCGGATCGCGGGCAACTCGCACTTCATGCCACTTCATCGCCAGTGCTTCCAGCATCAATAGGCGCCCTGACAGACTGGTGCCTACCTGTGCCAGCAGTTTGATGGCCTCCGCGGCCTGGATGGAGCCCACAATGCCTACGATGGGGGCGAGTACGCCCATCGTTGCGCAATTGACTGCATCGACGTCTTCGCCGTCCGGAAACAGGCAGTGGTAGCAGGGGGCGTCGTCCTGGCGCAGGTCGAACACACTGACTTGTCCGTCGAAGCGTATCGCCGCACCGGAAACCAGCGGCGTGCGGTGTTTGACGCAAGCCCGATTGATGGCGTGGCGTGTCGCGAAGTTGTCGCAACAATCAAGGACCAGGTCGGCTTGGGCCACCTGGTCGTCCAAAGCCTCGCCCTCCAGGCGCAGGGGCAGGGCTTCGATGTTGATGCCGGGGTTGATGGCCTGCAGGGTCTGCTTGCCCGATTCGGCCTTGAAGCGGTCGATGCGATCGGTTGTGTGCAGGATCTGGCGCTGCAGGTTGGTTAGGTCGACGGAGTCATCGTCAGCCAGTACCAGCGTTCCGACGCCGGCTGAAGCCAGGTACATCGCGGCCGGGGAACCCAAGCCGCCCGCCCCCACAATGAGGACCCGCGCCTGAAGCAGGCGCGTTTGTCCTTCTATACCGATTTCATCCAGCAGTATGTGGCGTGAATATCGAAGTAACTGCTCGTCGTTCACTTTACCGGTGCGGGCTCAGGTGCGGAGGGTTTGCTTGCTTCGGCGGGCTTGTCGTCGGACTTTGCCTTTTCAGCGGATGTCTTGTTGCGGTCTTCCGTTTCCTTGGCGGCGCGGGCAACATCTTCCGCCTTGGCCAACTGGACCGGTTTACCCGCGAGCAAGTTCAGCGCCTGTTGCAATTGATAGTCGTCGTTGCTGCCGAATTCGATGGGTTTGATCGCTTTGCGCGCTGCCGCGGTGGCTGGGTCAAGAGCCGTCGATTTCTTCTCTTCGGGATCTTTGTCGTTCAGCAAATGCTTGGCCAGATCGGCTTCGCGCGGGCGGTCGAACAGATCGCCTTCGGGTGTTTCGGTAACCGAGTAATCGGGGACTATGCCTTTAGCCTGGATGGATCGCCCGCTAGGGGTGTAATAGCGCGAGGTCGTCAGCTTGATCGCGGAGTCGCGCGAAATAGGCAATATGACCTGCACCGAGCCCTTGCCGAAGGTTTGCGTGCCCAATACTTTGGCGCGCTTCTGGTCCTGCAGGGCTCCGGCCACGATCTCCGAGGCTGAAGCTGAGCCGGCATTGACCAGTACTACCATGGGTACCGTTTTGCTCCAGGCGGGCAGGCGCTTGATGTAGTCATCGTTGCCACGCAGGTAATCGGCCGCAACGGTTTCGTATTTGCGCTTGGCATCGGGCGTACGGCCGTCGGTGGAGACGACCAGGGTGTTATGGGGCAGGAAAGCCGCCGATACGCCGATGGCGCTGTGCAGCAGGCCGCCCGGATCATTGCGCAGGTCCAGGACCAAGGACTTGGGTGCACCGTTCTTGCCCAGGCGTTCGAGGTGGGTAGCCAGGTCGGATCCGGTTTGTTCCTGGAACTGTGCAATACGCACATAGGCCGTTCCGGATTCAAGCATCTTGCTGCGTACGCTCTGGACCTTGATGATGTCGCGCTCAATAGTGACCACGATGGGTTGGTCTTCGTTCTTGCGCACCAGGGTCAGCACGATCTTGGTCTTGGGCTTGCCGCGCATCAGCTTGACCGCGTCGTTCAGCAGCAGGCCCTTGGTGGATTTGTCGTCGATCTTGATGATGAGGTCGCCAGCCTTGACGCCGGCGCGCGCGGCAGGAGTGTCTTCAATGGGCGAGATCACTTTGACGAAACCGTCTTCGGTGCCTACTTCTATGCCCAGACCGCCGAATTCGCCTTGTGTGGCGGTCTGCATTTCGCGGTAGGCATCGGCGTCGAGATAGGCCGAGTGGGGGTCGAGGTCGGACAGCATCCCGGCGATCGCGCCGTCGATAAGCTTTTTGTCTTCGACCGGTTCGACGTAATTGTTCTTGATCGTGGCGAAGACGTTCGAGAACTGCCGGATTTCTTCAAGCGGCAGCGGGCCGCGAGTTTCTCTCTGGGCGACGGCTGTCAGGCCCAGGCTGACGAGGATGCCGGCAATGACGCCCAAGCTGACCAGGCCGATACTGCGAACTTTACTTTTGCTGCCCATGTATTCCTCCGGGGTCACTGCGGATGTGCAAGTTGGACATCCCTAGCGGCCTGCCGGTTCTCGTGGATACTTGAATTAATCGAATGCGGTGATTTCCGCGCCAGTGATCAGGATATCTGGGTCTGCCTTGCTAGCGCAACGATGCCCACTTAAGAGGATCGAAAGGCGCCCCGCGATGCCTGAGTTCGAAGTATAGGCCCGATTCCGACTGGCCCCCGGTTGCTCCGACGTTAGCAACGGTATCGCCCGCGCGTACGTCATCGCCTACATGTCGTAACACTGTCTGGTTGTTGCCATAAATAGACAGGTACTGGCTGCCGTGGTCGATGATCAGCAGGTTGCCGAAGCCTCGCAGCCAATCGGCAAATACTACTTTTCCGGCGGCTACGGCTCGTACTTCGGTGCCTTCGCTTGCGCGGATGAATACGCCGCGCCAGGTGCCGCCTTCGCCTCGAGTGCTTCCGAAGCGACCGACAACGTCGCCTCGTACCGGGAGACGCAACTTGCCGCGAAGCTTTTCAAACTGACCGGACAAAGAGGCGTCCGGCAGCGCGTCGTTGCGCGCCACGGCGCTTTCCGTGGGTTCAGGTTCGGGAGCCGGTCTGGGGCGTGGCGGCTGGCCCGGTACTTGTGGCGTTTGTTCGGCCGCGCGGCGAGCTTGCTCGGCCCGGCGTGCTTGTTCCGCGCGTTTGGCCAATTCGGCGCGGCGTGCTTGTTCCGCCCGGCGGGCTCGAGCTTCTTCGGCTTGCCGGGCCAGCATACGGGTGAGGTCGTCGATGACGCGCGACAAGCGCTTTTCGTCTCGACTCAGTGTCGCGGCTTCTTTGCGTTGGGTGTTCAGTTTGGACGAGACCGAGCTCAGCACTTTGCGCCGTTGGGCGGATTGCTGCAGCAGTTCTTTGCGCTGGCTGCTTTCCTCGGCAGCGAGGTGATCCAGTTCGCTTTGTTTGGATGCGGCTTGCGCGCGCAGGGTGTTGAGTTCGTCGATTTCAGCGCGCAGTTCGTTGACGGCTTCGGCTCGTGCCTGCGAAACGTAGCCCAGATAGGTGAGGTTGCGATTCAGCCGCTGCGGGTCGTCGCCCGACAATAGGGCGCCCCAGGGCGTCAACCCCCCAGTTGCGTACTGGCGGCGCAAAAGATCGGCCAGGCTGGCTTGGCGTTCGGCCAGTCTGGCTTCCTTTTGCCGGATGAGCTGAGTTTGCTTTTCCAGCGCGGCGCTGGCACGGCGCTGGGCTTGGGCAATTTCCGCCAGCCGGCGGTTGACCCGGGAAATGGTCTGTTCGGATTCTTTCAGGGCATCAGCCGCGTCGGCGTGTTCTTCTTCACGCTCGGCGATGTCTTTTTTCAGGTCGTTCAGGCGTTTGCGCAGGGCCTCGCGTTCACGCGCCACCACTGCGGGGTCGGAGGGTGCCTTGGCGCCGGACTCGGCAGCAGCCATGGGCGGCGCCCAGCCCGCCAGTGCGGCCGACAGGGCGATCAACAGGACTGCTGCGCGTGATGTCACTTGGCTTTGGCCTTTCCTTGCGCAGCGACTGCGGCCATCGCCGCTTCGATTTCGGCGGCGTTGCCGAGGTAGTAGTGGCGGATGGGCTTCAGATCGTCGTCCAGTTCGTAAACGAGGGGTTGAGCCGTAGGGATGTTGACGTTGACGATGTCTTCGTCAGAGATCTGGTCCAGATGCTTGATGAGTGCGCGCAGGCTGTTGCCGTGAGCCGCGATCAGCACCCGCTTGCCGGCCTTCAACGAAGGGGCGATGGCTTCATTCCAGTAGGGCACCACGCGCGCAACGGTGTCTTTCAGGCATTCGGTCGCCGGCAGCTTGGCGGGGTCGAAATCCTGGTAGCGCGGGTCGAAGCGGGGGTGGCGCTCGTCGTCCAGTGCCAGAGGGTTGGGAGCGATTGCATAGGCTCGGCGCCATACCAATACTTGCTCTTCGCCGAATTTGGCGGCGGTTTCGGCCTTGTTCAAACCCTGCAAAGCACCGTAATGGCGCTCGTTCAGGCGCCAATCGTGCTCGATAGGCAAATACATGGTGTCCATTGCGTCGAACGCGATCCAGAGGGTACGGATGGCGCGCCGCAGGACCGAGGTGTAGGCCAAATCGAAACCATAGCCTTCGCGTTTTAGCAGTTCACCTGCTTGGCGGGCTTCTTCACGGCCTTTTTCGGTCAGGTCCACATCGGTCCAACCGGTAAAGCGATTTTCGAGGTTCCACTGGCTTTCGCCGTGACGCATCAGTACGAGTTTGATCATGGAGGAAGGCGGGTTTAGGCCGCGAAGGTAAGGGTTGAATACAATCCCCTGCTTGCAATGGGTGCAAACTGGGGGAAAAGGCTTGAAAAATAGCTTCTGATCCCGACATTTTATAATCCAGCGGCACTATCCTGGTAATGGTCTCGTTTCAGAGGTCTTTTGCCGGGGATAATACGGCGGGGGTGTTGAGTTTCCGCCGCTTTCGATATTTCGTAAGCGTGCGTAACGCCTTCCCGAAACCGGGGTGTTTCGTCCGTCTCATATTCAGGAACCGCTAGTGAACTTTCTTATCGATAACATCCTCCTGGTCGCCCTGGCTGTCGTTTCCGGTGCACTGTTGCTGTGGCCTACGCTGCGCGGCGGCGCCAACAACGGGGGGGCCATTAGCCCGGCCAGCGCTACTCAGGCCGTCAATCAGCAGCAGGCGGTTTTCGTGGATGTGCGTCCCACGGCCGACTATGCCGCAGGGCACATCGTGCAGTCGCGCAACGTGCCGGCTGCCGATATCGAGCAAAAGGCTGCCAGCCTGCCCAAGAACAAGCCGCTCATCGTGGTGTGCGCCAACGGCCGCGATGCGGCCAAGGCAGTCGCCAAACTGAAAGCCCAGGGGTTCGCCGATGTGTCGAGCCTGGCGGGTGGCATTGCCGGTTGGGTGCAAGCCGGCATGCCGATAGCAAAAGGATAAGGCCATGCAAAGCGTTCTGATGTATTCCACTGGATTCTGCCCCTACTGCCAGCGTGCTGAAATGATGCTCAAGCAGCGCGGTGTCGAGCAGGTAGAGAAGGTGCGTATCGATCTGGAACGTTCACGTCGTGACGAAATGATCGAGCGCACCGGCCGCCGCACGGTTCCGCAGATCTATATCGGCGATACTCACGTTGGCGGTTTCGACGATCTCGCCGCGCTTGATCGCGCGGGTGGTTTGTTGCCCTTGCTCAATGGCGAGGCAACGGCCGGCACCGAGACCGGTTGATCTTGCCATGCCGGGGCGCCACCCCGGCGCAGTACCTGATTTACACGTTTCGGTCCTGAATTCGTATTCGGGCCGGTTTCCGCCAGCAGGCTTCCGTTTTTCGTGAATTCCGTCCATGTCTGACAATCAAGAACAGCAAGAAACTCCCGTGTTCAACATCCAGCGCGTCTATTTGAAAGACCTTTCGCTGGAATTGCCCAACGCGCCCCAGATCTTTCTGGAAACCGAGCAGCCCGCCGTCGAGGTCGCAATTGATGTCGGCGCCCAGGCTTTGGCCGACACGGTCTTTGAAGTTACGGTAACCGCCACTGTCACCACCAAAGTCGGCGATAAGGTGCTATATCTGGTCGAAGGCAAGCAAGCCGGTATTTTCGAACTGGCCAACCTGCCGCTCGAACAGCTCGACCCGATCCTGGGTATCGTTTGCCCCGGCATCATCTATCCCTACCTGCGTAGCAACGTTGCCGACGCCATCAGCCGCGCCTCGATGGCGCCGCTGCATCTGGCTGAAGTCAACTTCCAGGCTATCTACGAACAACGCGTGGCTGCCGCGGCCGAGCAACAAGCCGCCGCCGAAGGTGCGGATAGCGGCCTGGTCCTGCCTGCCGGCGTTGCCAACGGCGTCAAGCATTAAGTTGTTGTCGAGGCCACGGTCATCATGATCAAGGCGCGCTCACCGCTGCGGGTTGCCGTCCTGGGCGCTGGAAGCTGGGGCACTGCGTTGGCCGCGGCCAGCTCGGTCAACCAGCCTACGCTGCTTTGGGCGCGACGTGCGCAGTTCGCTGCCGAATTGGCCGAAAAGCGTGAAAACACCCGCTATCTGCCCGGCATCAAACTGCCTGCGGGTTTGAACTTCACCCATGATCTGGACGCCGTCTTCGCACATTTGCAGGAAGACAGCGTGCGCGCTTTGCTGATTCTGGGGGTGCCGGTGGCAGGCCTGGCCGACGCTTGCCGCATGGTGGCCGACGCCGTCGTTCGCCATGGCCTGGCCCAGCTTTCGGTGGTCTGGACCTGCAAAGGGCTGGAGGCCGAGTCAGGCCGCCTGCCGCACGTAATCGCAGCAGAAATTTTTGCTTCCATGCCCGGGATCGCGTGCGGTGTGCTGTCCGGCCCTTCGTTCGCCCGTGAAGTGGCCCAAGGCTTACCTGTCGGCCTGACTATTGCCAGCCAGAGCCCCGCCCTGCGCGAGCAGGTTACCGAGGCGCTGCACGGCGGCGCGATTCGCGTCTATGCCAGTGATGACGTGATCGGTGTGGAAGTCGGGGGCGCACTCAAAAACGTCATGGCTATTGCTTGCGGTATTGGCGATGGCCTGGGCTTGGGTGCGAATGCCCGGGCGGCGCTGGTGACCCGAGGCTTAGCGGAAATGACACGTTTGGGCGTTGCCCTGGGGGCCCAGGCCGATACCTTTTCCGGTTTGACTGGATTAGGGGATTTGATCCTGACTGCTACCGGCGACCTGTCGCGGAATCGGCGGGTGGGGCTGGAAATCGGCCAAGGCCGCTCGCTGGACGATATCCTCGGCGACATGACTCAGGTCGCCGAAGGTGTGCGTTGTGCGCCCGCGGTGCTGGCGCTGGCTCGGCAATACCAGATAGAAATGCCTATTACCGAGGCGGTTTGCGCCGTCTTATTCGACCGCGTGGCGCCGGCCCTCGCGGTTTCCCGTTTGTTGGCACGCGATCCGCGTGCCGAAGGATGAATCAACATGGATGCCGTGTGCGTCTACTGTGGAGCAAGCCCCGGAAACGATCCCAAGTATGCTCAGCTTGCCGCCAGCTTTGGGCAAACTTTGGCACGCCGCCAATTGCGGCTGGTTTATGGCGGCGGCAACGTCGGCCTGATGGGTGAGCTTGCCAATGCCGCACTCAAGGAAGGCGGCCAGGTGACGGGCGTGATCCCTGAGCGGCTTTGGGAAAAGGAAGTTGGGCATCGTGGCCTGACGGACATGTTCGTCGTACCTTCCATGCACGCCCGCAAAGCCCGCATGGTCGAGTTGTCAGATGCATTCGTGGCCCTGCCCGGTGGGTTCGGCACCTTGGATGAGCTGTTCGAGGTCTTGACCTGGCAACAAATCGGCTATCACCACAAGCCGGTGGGTCTGCTCAATTTCAACGGCTATTTCGACGCTTTGCTGGCTTTTGCGCGCCATGCGAATCAAGAAGGTTTCGTGCGCGCAGTGCACCTCGAGTCGCTGATCGTCGATACCGACATCGATAGTTTGCTGGATCGGCTGGCCAAGGCAGAGCCTGTCCATGTGGATAGATGGGTCAAGAATAGCGAAGAGATCTAAGCTTCGTTTTTGCAAAGCTATTGAACGTGCTGAAAAATGTCCCGCTTGGGCGTAGCTGCACAACGTATTTACCTTACGGAGATTTCCATGAATGCACCTGTTTCTCCGGCCCTGACCCGGACCGGTCTTCGCCGCCGCTTGTTAGGCTCCGCTATCGTGGCATCGGTCGCGGCCGGGGTGGTCGCTGCGCCGGTTCAGGCTCAGTCCGACTGGCCGGCACGGTCTATTCGCCTGGTTGTGCCTTTCCCGGCCGGGTCATCGCCTGACACCATCGCCCGCGTTATTGCGACGCCGCTAGGCACTGCCTTGGGGCAGACCATCGTGATCGACAACAAGCCCGGCGCCGGCGGCAACATCGGCACCGGCACCGTGGCCCATGCCGCCCCCGATGGCTACACCATGTTGTTCACCATCAATGGGCCGCTGGCGACGGCGCCCGCGCTGTACAGCAAACTCAACTACGACCCGCTGAAAGATCTGGCTCCGGTCACCATCGTGGCGACCAGCCCCAATGTGCTGGTGGTTGCACCCACGCTGGATGTGAAATCCGTAAGCGAATTCAATGCCCTGGTCAAAAAAGACGCCGGCAAGCTGAACTACGGTTCGGTCGGGGCTGGCAGCTCGGGCCACTTGGCCATGGAATTGCTCAAGGGTCGTGAAGGCTTGGATATCCTGCACGTGCCATATGCCGGCTTTCCGCAAGTAACCACCGCGATGATAGGCGGCCAGATCCAAGCCGGTTTCATGGTGCCCGCCATTGCCATGCCGCAGGTTCGCGCCGGCAAGATCAAGGCTTTGGCTGTGACCAGCGCCAAGCGTAGCCCAGCCTTGCCCGAGTTGCCCACCATGGCCGAGCAGGGCGTGTCGGACTTCGAAGTGATTTCCTGGCAAGCCATCCTGATGCCGGCTGGCACGCCCAAGCCCATCATCGATCGTCTCAATCAAGAATTGGTGAAGATCATCCGCAGCGATGAAGTGCGCAAGCAATTGAACAACCAGTACTTCACGGCTGTCGGGTCCAGCCCCTCCGAGTTGACCGATCTGATCAACAAGGAAACCAAGACGCTGGGCGCCGTCATCAAGCGCTTGAATATCACCCTCGATTGATTCGGGAGTGAGGGGGCGGCGATGTCATTGCCGCCCCTTTTTACCGGAAAACCTCCTGGCCGGAGCACGCGTTCGTGAAACATGCTGCCCCTCTTGCAGTGGATTTGCGCAGCGACACCGTTACGCAGCCTACCGAAGCAATGTACGCCTGCATGCGGCAAGCGCCGCTGGGCGATGACGGTCTTGAGGGAGATCCTACGGTCTCTCAGCTAGAGCGCCAGGCGGCAGACCGCTTCGGCAAGGAGGCAGGGCTTTTCGTCTCCAGCGGCACACTAGGCAATCTGTTGGCGATATTGGCGCAAACCGGCCGCGCCGGTGAATTGCTGTGCGAGGCGCAATCGCATCTGTATAACTCAGAGAAAGGCGGAGCCACGTTCACCGGCTTGTTCTATCGCCCCATTGCGGGCGACGGCGGCGCCATGCGGCTCGACGTGCTGGAAGAGGCTTTGTTTCCCGCAGGGGGCTACAAGTTGAAATCGGCCCTGATTACTGTGGAAACCAGTCATAACCATGCGGGTGGAACCGTCTTGCCGCTGGATCATTTGCAAGGGGTGCAGGCCTTGGCACATAGGGCCGGGGTGCCGGTGCATCTGGACGGTGCGCGGGTATTTAACGCCGCCGTGGCAATGGGCAGGCCGGTGTCCGATATCGCTGCTTGTGTCGATTCTTTGTCATTTTGTCTCTCTAAAGGCCTGAGCGCGCCGGTGGGGTCCGTTCTGCTTGGAAGCCGGGCCATGATTGATCGGGCGCGTGCGCTGCGGCGCATGTTGGGTGGCACCATGCGTCAGGCCGGAGTGTTGGCGGCGGCGGGTATCGAGGCCATGGAAAACATGAGCGCCCGGCTGATTGAGGACCACCGACAGGCGTATCGACTAGCTGAAGGTTTGCGAAAAATATCGTTGGGCTATTTATCGAACTGGCCGCAAACCAACATCGTGCAGGCCGAGGTGGGGCGCGATGGTTGCGATGCCATCGCTTGGGTGGCGTTGCTGGAAGAGCACGGCGTGAAGGTGCGCGCTATTGATCGCCAGCGCATACGATGTGTGCTGCACCGGCATATCGACGACGATGCGGTCGATAGGGCCTTGAAGGCGTTCCAGGCCGTGCACGAGCGGCTCGCAGGTTAAAGCCTGAGCTGCCGAGGGCTTAAGTCCCGCCCCAAAAGCCTTGTTGACGCCAGGCTTCGAAAACCACCACTGCCACTGCGTTTGATAAATTCAGACTGCGCTGCCCCGCTTGCATGGGCAGGCGCAAGCGCTGTTCGACAGGAAAGCGCTCACGCACCGCAGGCGCCAATCCGGCAGTCTCGCTACCAAATACAAAGACGTCGCCGGGCATGAAAGATACTCCGCCGAACAGGCGCGATCCACGTGTGGTGAAGGCGAAGATACGTTCAGGCGAGGCGCCGATGGCCTGTATGGCGGCGTCGAAATCGTCATGGACTTTGACTGGCGCCCACTCGTGGTAGTCCAGCCCCGCACGGCGCAGCTTGGCGTCATCCAGCTCGAAGCCCAAGGGCCGCACCAAGTGTAGTTGTACCCCAGTGTTGGCGGCCAGGCGGATGGCGTTACCGGTGTTGGGAGGGATTTCTGGCGAGACAAGTACGACGTGGAACACGGTAAACCTGTGACAAAAGGCGTTCACCGCATGGTAGCGCAAAGGCGTGTGTTGATAGGCTATTTCCTTATTTGGGAGCTTGCGCTGTAAGGAATAGCTGATTTTCTCAGCCTTGTCTTTCTGACTCTGATCGTCATACCTACAATAATTTTCTTCGAAACGGGATGCAACCGTTCCCGTAGCGGCTTATTCAGGTTAAGGCGAAAAGAAAGCATGATGCAGACATCTCAGCGCAGCCCCGCAGTTTCCAAGCCGTTCATTCCGTCACATCGGCGCATTGTGACTGGCCATGACATGGAAGGCCGGTCGGTCATTCTCTATGACGGACTTGCTTCCAACGTTCGACAACCTGACGCCACGCCCAATCTGGCAATGATCGACTTGTGGGAAACCCATTGTGCACCGGCATCCAACGCTGGCGTTGCAGATGCTGCGGATCGCCCCACGCGACTGTCACCTCCCGCGGGCGGCAGTATCTTTCGGATACTCGTATTGCCTCCAGAAAGTGAGCGTAATTTTTCATCCGTTTCGGATGTTTTCGCTCAGTGGGGAGAGGAGAGAGTGCTGACGGGCCACAACAGGCATCCGGCGTTCCACAGGACCAATACCGTCGATTACGCCATCGTGCTCGAAGGGGAGGTGTGGGCACTGATGGATATTGGTGAAACGCTGATGAAGGCCGGTGATGTGCTGGTGCAGCGAGGGACCAATCATGCCTGGTCCAACCGGACGAATGCGCCTGTGCGTATCGCCTTCGTTCTGATCGATGCGCAACCTCTTTAACGAAGAGGCCATTGGCGATGACGATACATGTCACATCTGCGCATACGGGACGCCAGAGCTGGGTGGCCGAAGCCAATAACGCCGATTGTGGCTTTCCTCTGGAGAATCTGCCCTTTTGCATTTTCCGTGTCGCGCCGGACGCAGAACCCACTGTCGGCGTGGGGATTGGCGACCAGGTTTTGGACCTTATGGCGGCTCAAAACCGGGGGCTGATTTCTGGCCACAAGCACCTGGAATCGTGCGTCGCGGAACGGGCCTTGAATGCGTTGTTCTCGGAGGGAGGGGAACATGCGCGGGACCTGCGCAAACAACTGATTGAACTGCTGGAGGAGGGGGCCTCGGAGCAGCGATTAACCGGAGCGTGCTTGCACCGCATCGACAAAATAGAGTTGGGGATACCGTTTTTAATCGGTGATTACACTGATTTTCTGGCTTCGTACAATCATGCCTTCAATGTCGGTATGTTGTATCGGCCTCAGAGCCCTGTGCTGCCCAACTTCACGTCCATGCCCATCGCTTATCACGCTCGTGCATCGTCGGTAGTGGCCAGCGGCGAGCCTGTCTTTCGGCCGCAAGGGTTATATCGCCCGTCCCATGACAGTCTACGGCCCATCTTCGGGCCGACGCGCAGGCTGGACTACGAATTGGAATTCGGCATATTCATTGGCAAGGGCAACATTCGTGGGACGTCCATCGCGGTAGATGATGCACAGGCCCACATTGCCGGTTTTTGCTTGCTGAACGACTGGTCTGCGCGGGATATTCAGGCATGGGAAACGCAGCCCTTGGGACCCTTCATCGGTAAGAATTTCTGCACAACGATTTCAGCTTGGGTGGTCACAGTCGATGCGCTTGCACCATACCGCACTGCGCTCGCCCGGAATGACGAGGCTGAACCAGCGTTCGACTATCTCGCCTCGACAAGCGACGTACATAACGGGGCGTTAGCGATTCACGCGGAAGTTCGCTTGCTTACAGCAACCATGGCTCGACAAGGGTTGCCGGCACAAATTATTTCAAACGCCTTGCTTAGCCGGGATAGCTACTGGACATTCGCCCAAATGATCGCTCAACACACGATAAACGGCTGCAACCTGAGGACGGGCGATTTGCTGGGCACAGGTACGTTGTCCGGGCCCGCCGAGGGCACCCAAGGTTGTCTGCTGGAACTCACGCATGGCGGCAAGCAGCCGCTCGTATTAGGTAACGGCGAGACGCGGACTTTCCTGGAGGATGGTGACGAAGTAAGCCTGATCGCCTATTGCCGCCACGGAGACGGACCAAAAATAGGTTTCGGCGAATGTCGAGGCAAGATCAATCCAAAAAATATAGCGATTTGACCGGTCAATCGAAGGAGACAAAACGTGAACTACGGGAAGTGGTGTGCAGCAGCATGGATGCTGGTCGGATGCGTACAAGCATTCGCGGCGGGGGCGGAGGTCGAATGGCCGGTACATCCGGTGCGGCTACTCGTTGGATATCCCGCGGGTGGCCCGACAGACTCGGTTGCGCGTGTACTTGCGGATGCTTTAGGCAAGGAGGCCGGCCGGCAGTTCGTGGTGGAAAATCGCGTGGGTGCGGAAGGCTCAATAGCGGTCAACTCCGTGGTAAGGGCTCCCCCGGATGGGTATACCTTGGTGGTCTCGCTGAAAGGAGCGATGATGGTCGCCCCCTTGGTATCCAAGCTGCCTTATGACCCTATGGTGGATCTGACACCTATCGCAACGCTGGGGCAATCTCCCGTGTTGATCGCCACCCGGCCTGATACGGAAATTCATCGACTTTCCGATCTGAAAAATGTCTATCAAAAGCGTGGAGGTAAGCTGAGTATCGGCTATGTGGGCGCGCTCAACCAGATGGTGGCGGTTCAACTCATGCAGGAAACTGGTCTGGATATGCTGCTTGTTCCGTACAAAGGGGGGCCAGCAGCATTGAATGACCTGATCGGTGGTCGAATCGACATGATGGTAGGCGATGCGGCGGGACCGCTGGTCGAGAACATCAAGGCCGGCAAAGCGGTGGGGCTAGCTGTTACGTCTGCCGGGCGCACGGCAGACCTTGCAACAGTGCAAACCGTAGCGGAGGCCGGTTTCGCTTCGCTCGAAGGCACACAATGGTACGGTTTGTGGGGACCCGCAAAACTTCCCGCTGCGTTGTTGGAGCGCATTCATCGCAGCGTTGAACAGGCCATGCGCCAGCCCCTGGCGCTGGAGAGATTGGCGAACGCCCACATCAAGCCTTTCTCGAATACGCTTGGCCAGATGCGTACGCTGATCGAAACGGAAGACAGGCATTGGCGCAAGGTGACAGACAAGGCGGGCATCAAGCCGCAATAGTCGACGTATGGCATCGCGCTTCCCCTTACCCGGATGCTGAGGACAGCATGCTTTTCGATTCCCACGCCCATCTGATTTCGCCCGACCTTCAGCGGTATCCCAGGGTGGCAATGGGCGGAGCGCCTGCTCAAAACGCGCAGCTGGACGTGGATACTAGCGCGGAAGGGTTGATTGCCCTGATGGATGCCCATCGCGTTGCGCAGATATGCGCCGTACAGCGTGCCTTTGTCTATGGCTATGACAATCGCTATATTCTTGACGCGGCTCGGCAATATCCGGAAAGGATCATCCCCGTTCTGGTGGTTGATGCGATCGATGCATCGACGCCCGCAATGCTAAGGCAGTTGGCGAGAGGACGACGCCTGGGAGGCATCAGGCTATCGGCGCCACGGGCCCAGCCATTCAATCAGGATTGGTTGGACTCTCCTGAAGCGCTAAGGACGTGGCAGGTCGCTGCTGAGTTGGGTGTGCCGGTTGCCGTAATCTTCTTCCGCACGCACAGGCAGAATGCGATGGTTGCACTTGAGCGGATTGCCCGGCGCTTTCCCAGTCTACCTATCGTGATCGACCATGTCGGCGTACCGCACGGCACAATCTATGACGGGCCTTTTGCCGGTGTGCCAGAGTCCGCGCATCCTGCCGAGGGCGCTCCAGTCTATGGTGTTGATGATCTGCTGCACGGGTTGGTGGAAACTCGGAACGTTTATTTCAAGATTACTTCGATCAATTTTCGCAGACTGACTGCGGCGGGTATCCCCGCAGTGTCCTTCCTAAACCACCTGATTGCGACCTTTGGCGCGTCCCGTTTGATGTGGGGATCCGATATCGGTCAGACGGCGGGTACATACGCGCCCAAGGTCGAGGCTGCGCTGGATGCCGTACTCGGACTTGCTCCGAAGGATCAGGAATCGTTCCTGCATGGCACGGCCGAGCAGATCTATGGAGGATGAAAGGCAAGTGCTACTCTACCGCCCGAAAGGCGCGGTGGAGGGACTCACGTTGAACAAATATCAAATCGATCCGAACAAGCTCAGGCTCGTTGTGGCCATTGGTAGACAGGGTAGCCTTTCCAAGGCAGCAGCCGAGGAGGGGATGTCGCAATCCGCGCTGAGTAAGGTGCTGTCGCAGGTCGAGGTAGAGTGGGGAGCCAAATTGTTCCTGCGCACAGGAAGAGGAATGGTGCCTACCGATTTCGGCTCTACCGTGTTGCCGCGTATCCAGGCATGGCTCGACCATTCGCAGTCCATGGTGGATGAGTTCAAGGAATTAGCCAGTACGACAGCAGGCAATGTGTGTTTGGCGACGCTGCCTTCCCTGAGTTCACCCACGATGGGAATGCTGTTTTCGGCTATACAGAAACGTTTCCCTGGTATCAGGATGAGGATTGTTGAAGGCTACGCCGAACAGATCGAAGGATGGCTCGAAAGCGGTCAGGTAGATCTGGGTATTTCTCTGAGATACGACGGACTGCTGAAGGATGCCGATGTCCATCTCGTGGATTTCGACGTCTATCTGTGCAGTACGGCTCATGACGCACTGACGCGTCAGTCCACCGTACCTTTTCGTGCTCTGGATGGTCTGCCCCTTGTGGTCCACAACATTGGAGGCGCATTGCATCGCTACGTCGAGCCGCTCTTCAAGGATCAGGGCATGGTGTTCAATGTCGCGCTCGAAGCGAACTCTCTGAGTATTCAGCGGGACGTCGTGATGAACGGCAGAGCCTACGCGCTGCTGAGCCACAATGCGGTGGCGCAAGATATCCAGAGGGGCCGGATTCAGGCAAGTAGGTTGGTTGATCCCGGCCTAGTCCAGCACCTGGACCTCGCCTATGCGCGCCACGGTGCGGTCAGTAACGCGACGCGGGAAGTTGGTCGACAGTTGTTGACGCTCGTACGTGCCGGAATAGAGAAAGGCATCATACGTAAGCAGTTTTGAAATGACTCCTAGGCATGGAGCTGTGCCCCTCCTTTCTTGAAATTTTCTTCCAGTAATTCCGGCGCCGGCAGCAGGGCCCCAGCTCCTTGCCGTTTCTATTGCTCCGAGGCGGTTTTTACCGGATTTTCCGTGTTGGCGATGGCGCTGGCGTCCCATCCCCCGCCGAGCGCGGTGATCAATTGCACGCTAGCGGAAAGACGGTTGCCCAGTAATGTTAAAGCGGTGCGTTCGTTGCTCAGCGTCGAGGTTTGCACCGACACTACGCTCAGGAAGTCGATCAGGCCCGCCTCGAACTGATTGGTAGTCAGGCGCAGTGATTCGCGTGAAGCATCCAGGGCGCGTTGCTGGACGACTTGTTCCTGCTCCATGACTCGCAATTGCGCCAGCGCATCTTCGACTTCGCCCAGCGCACTCAGCACGGTCTGCCGGTAGGCGGCGACTTGCTGATCGTAGGTGGCGGTGGCCTGCGCGGTCTGGGCCCGGCGCAAACCGGCATCGAATAAGGGAGCAGCCAATGCCGGCCCCAGTGACCAGAAACGGGCTGGGGCGGTCAGCCAGTCGGCAAACGTGGAGCTGCGGTATCCCACCGACGCGGAAAGCGTCAGGTCTGGAAAGTAGGCGGCCTTGGCCACGCCGATGCGCGCATTGGCTGCTTGCACCTGGCGTTCGGCGGCGGCAATGTCGGGGCGGCGCTCAAGCAGTTGCGAGGGCAGGCCCGGGGGAATATCAGGCAGCTTAAGCGGCAGGCTGGCCGCCGCAAGGCTGAAGGTCGAGGGCGGCTGCCCCGCCAGGATGGCGATGGCGTGCTCAAGTTGGGCGCGTTGCCAGTCTAGATCAATAGCCTGCGCCCGCGTGCTTTCCAACTGGGTGCGCGCCTGGGCGATATCGGCTTTGGCGCTGACGCCGACTGCATAGCGGTTTTCGTTCAGGCGCAGAGATCGCTCGTAAACCTTGATGGTGGCTTCAAGCAGGCGTTGTTGTTCGTCCATGATCCGCAGCTGGAAATAGTTGCGGGCCAAGGCTGATTGGGCACTGAGCCGGGCCACGGCTACATTGGCCGCGCTGGCTTGGGCGCTGGCGCTGTCGGCTTCAACGCCGCGCCGGATGCGGCCCCACAGGTCGGCTTCCCAACTGGCGCCCGCATTCATGCTGAACTGATTGCGGATACTTTGGCTGCCGCCACTGGAAATGACGACGCCGCTGCTGTTGGTGGTCGTGCTGCTGGTGGTGCCGGTGCCGCTGCGGCTGGCCGACACATTGCCCGTCAAGCTTGGGAAGCGCCCGGCCTGACTGGCTTGCACGACTGCCAAAGCCTGCCGGTACTGGGCCTCGGATTGGGCCAAACTTTGGTTGGAGGTTTCGACCCGCTGCATCAATTCGTTTAGTTGGGCATCGCCGAAAACTTCCCACCAGGGGCCGCGATGCGTGGCGTCGCTGGGCTCGGCCTGCTTCCAGCCCGCTGCTTCCTTGAACGTGACGCCGGTGTCCTGGCTAGGGCGCACGTAATCCGGCCCGACGGCGCAAGCCCCAAGCAGGCTGGCCAGGGTCAAGGCGGCAAGGGTACGTGCGCAACTACTGTGTCGGCGGAATTGGCTCGCACCAAGGCAGGGCGTGTCGCCGAGCATGTCGGGCCACGGCTGGGTCATAAATTGTCTCCTGGGAGCGCCAGAGTAGGGGGCGTATAGCCTCGGCGCCGTTTAATCCACAGATGCAAGCGGTCGAGATAGAGATACACCACGGGAGTGGTGTAGAGCGTAAGCAACTGACTAACGAACAGGCCGCCGACGATGGTGATGCCCAGCGGCTGACGCAACTCTGCGCCGGCACCGGTACTGAGTACCAGCGGCAAGGCGCCCAGCATGGCAGCCATGGTGGTCATCAAAATAGGGCGGAAACGCATCAGGCAAGCTTCGTGAATGGCCGCACGCGGCGTAAGGCCGCGCCGTCGCTCGGCATCCAGCGCAAAGTCCACCATCATGATCGCGTTTTTCTTGACGATGCCTATCAGCAGGAATACGCCGATCAGGGCTATCAGCGTGAATTCCTTGCCCAAAATGATCAGGGCCAGCAAGGCGCCTACCCCCGCGGATGGCAAGGTGGACAGAATGGTCAGCGGATGGATATAACTTTCATAGAGCATGCCCAGGACCAGATACATCGTGACCAAGGCCCCCAGGATCAACCATGGCTGGGATCCCAGCGTGGACTGCAGGGCGCGGGCGCTGCCGGCGAAGCCGGCCTGGATTTCGGTGGTGGGCAAGCTGATGCGCGCCACCGCGTTTTCGACCGCTTGCGTCGCTTGTTGCAGTGATACGCCCGGTGCCAGGTTGAACGAGATGGTGTCGGCAGCGAACTGGGATTCGTGCGAGACGCTCAAGGGCGAATTGGACATACGCCATTTGGCGAAAGCGGACAGGGGAACGCGTCCGCCATCGGCGGTGATGACGTTGACCTGGTTCAGGGCGTCGGCGTTTTGAGCGAAACGCTGGTCGACCTCCATGACAACGCGGTACTGGTTCAGAGGGTTGTAGATCACCGATACCTGGCGCTGGCTGAAGGAGTTGTTCAGCACCGCCGCAATCATGGCCATGTCCACACCCAGCCGAGTGGCTGTTTCGCGGTCGATCTCCAGCGAAATCTGACGCCCTTTGTCTTCGACGTCGGTGTCGATATCGGTCAGCTCCGGCAGCTGCGCCAGAGCCTGCTGGACACGCGGCATCCAGGTACGCAAGAGCGATAGTTCGGAGGTCATGAGGGAGTACTGATAACTGGAGTTGGACATACGCGCGCCAATGCGTATATCTTGATTGGGCATCAGGAACATGCGCGCACCCGGCACATTCCCCAGCTGATTGCGCATGCGCGCGATGACCGCATCAATCGATACCTTACGTTCGGAAACGGGCTTGAGTTGGATCATCATGAAGCTGGTGTTGCTGCCCCCGCGCCCGCCGCTATAGCCCACCATGCTTTGCACCGCAGGGTCCGCCAGCACTACTTTGCGGAAATGCTCCAACTTGGGGGTCATGGCCTGGAACGATGTGCCCTGGTCGGCCCGCACGAAAGCCATCAGTTGGCCGGTGTCCTGCTGCGGGAAAAATCCTTTGGGTACCTTGACGTACAGGTACACATTGAGCCCTACGGTGACCGCCAGCACGACGATGGTTAGCACCGAGTGTCGCAACACCCATTGCAAACTGCGGCCATAGCCGCGGGTCATGGCCGCGAAGAAGTTGTCCAGAGCATGGGCTAAGCGCCCCCGCTGCCGTTCGCGGTGAACCGGGCGCAGCATGCCGGCGCACATCATGGGGGTAAGAGTGAGCGAGACCACCAGGGAAACCAGGATGGCGGCCGACAGGGTGACGGCGAATTCGCGGAACAGGCGGCCCACGATATCGCCCATCAGCAAGATAGGAATAAATACGGCGATCAGCGACAGGCTCATCGAGAGGACGGTAAAGCTCACCTCGCGTGAACCACGCAAGGCGGCACGCAGCGGTGACATGCCCGCTTCGATATGCCGTGAGATGTTTTCGAGCACGACAATGGCGTCATCCACCACGAATCCGGTGGCGACGATCAGTGCCATGAGCGACATGGTATTGAGCGAATAGCCGCATAGATACATCACGGCAAACGTGCCTATGAGCGAAACCGGTACCGCCACGCTGGGGATGAGCGCGGCGCGGCCATTGCGCAAGAACAGCAGCACCACCAGTATGACCAGGCCAATCGCGATAATGAGCGTATGTTCGGCTTCGGCCAATGATGCGCGGATACTGGGCGTGCGGTCTTGGGCGATGGTCAGTGACACATCGCCCGGCAACAACGCCCGCATTTCAGGAAGCGCAGCCCGGATGCTGTCTACGGTTTCGATAATGTTGGCCGAGGCCTGGCGTCCTACTGCCAGAACGATGGCGCGGCGGTCATTGTAGAAACCCATGTTGAACAGGTCTTCCACCGAATTTTCGACTCGCGCCACATCGCTCAGGCGCACCGCTGAACCGTTGCGGTAGGCGACGATCAAGTCGCGGTATTCGCCGGCTTTGCGCAACTGGTCGCTCGTGGCTACCTGCCACGAAGTTTCTTCGTTTTCCAGTATGCCTTTCGGACCTTGTGCGTTAGCGCTATTCAAGGTTGTCCGCACTTCGTCCAAGGCGATGCCGTACTGATTGAGCGCAGTGGGGTTGAGTTCGACACGAACCGCTGGCAAGGAGCTGCCGCCCACTTGCACGTCGCTGACCCCTTTGATCTGAGCGATGCGTTGTGCAATGACGGTAGAGCCGACGTCGTAAAGCTGCCCCTGATCGAGAGTATCGGAGGTCAGCGCCAGCACCATGATGGGAGCGGAAGCGGGGTTGCGTTTGCTATAGGTGGGGTTGCTGCGCAGGGCCGAGGGCAGCATGCTGCGCGCCGCGTTGATGGCGCCTTGTACATCTCGGGCGGCGCCGTCGATGTCGCGGCTCAGGTCAAACTGCAAGGTGATTCGTGTTGAGCCCTGGCTGCTGCGCGAGGTCATCTCTGAAATGCCGGCGATGCTGCCCAGCGCGCGCTCAAGCGGCGTCGCCACGCTGGACGCCATGGTCTCGGGGTTGGCGCCCGACAAGCTGGCTTGCACGGAAATCGTCGGGTAGTCGACTTGCGGCAAGGGGGCGACCGGCAGCATGACGAAAGCCAGCGCGCCCGCCAGTACAACCGCCAAGGTCAGCAAGACCGTGGCGACCGGCCGCAGAATGAAAGGCGCCGAGATGTTCATGCAGGATGGCTCGGTTGACCGGTGCGGCTATCCAAGCGCTGGCGGCGTGTTCTTATCGAGTGCCCGAGCCGGTCGAACATCAGATAGATGACGGGCGTCGTGAACAGGGTGAGCAACTGGCTTACCAGTAAGCCGCCGACCATGACGATGCCCAGCGGATGACGCAATTCGGCACCGCTGCCGCTGCTGAGCATGAGCGGCACCGCGCCGAACAGGGCGGCAAATGTGGTCATCAGGATGGGACGAAAACGTAGCAAAGCCGCCTGATGGATAGCTTCACGTGCCGGCATCCCTTGCTTGCGTTCGGCGTCGAGCGCAAAGTCGATCATCATGATCGCATTTTTTTTCACGATGCCGATCAACAAGATGATGCCGATGATACCTATCATGTCCAGGTCATGGCCGGCCAGCATCAGCGCCAGCAAGGCGCCTACCCCGGCCGAGGGCAGGGTAGACAGGATGGTGATCGGGTGGATGTAGCTTTCGTACAGGACGCCCAGCACGATATACATCGTGGCGATGGCGGCCAGGATCAGCAGCAGCGTACTGTCGAGCGACGCCTGGAACGCCTGGGCGGCACCTTGGAAGCTTGTCTGTATGCCCAGCGGCATGCCTATATCGTGTTCGGCCTGTTCGATGGCTGTTACCGCTTTGCTTAACGAGGCGCCTGGCGCCAGGTTGAAAGACACGGTGGAGGACGGGAACTGCCCCAGGTGGCTGATCGCCAGTGGAGTGGTACGTTCGGACACCTGCACGATATTGGTCAGCGGGATCTGTTTGCCTTCGTTAGTCGCTACATAGATTTGCGACAGCGAGGCCGGGCTCTGGCGAAACTGCGGCTCGACTTCCAGCACTACGCGATACTGGCTGGATTGGGTGAAAATGGTGGAAATAAGCCTTTGCCCCAGGGCATCGTACAGCGCGTTATTGATGGTGGCGGCGGTGATGCCCAGACGCGAGGCCGCATCGCGATCGATTTCGATATAGGTCTGCAAGCCGCGGTCTTGCAGATCGTGGTTAACGTCGGCCAACTCGGGTATGTGCTGAAGGCGCTCCACCAACTTGCGGGTCCATTCGCCCAGTTGCTCCATGTCGGGGTTCTGCAGGGTGAACTGGTACTGAGTGCGGCTGACGCTATCTTCTATGGTCAGGTCTTGCACCGGCTGCATATACAGCCGGATATCTTCGAGCTTGCCCAGTTCGGCCTGCAGCCGAGCAATAATCTCTGTCGCCCGCGCTTCGCGTTCATTGTGGGGTTTCAGATTGATCTGAAGTCGCCCGCTGTTGAGTGTGGCGTTGCTGCCGTCGATGCCTATGAACGACGACAAGCTGGCGACGTCGGGGTCTTGCAGGATGATGTCGGCCGCTGCCTGCTGGCGTTTGGCCATGGCGGCGAAAGACACGGATTGCGAGCTTTCGCTGATCGCTTGGATTACACCCGTATCCTGCAAGGGGAAAAACCCCTTAGGGATGATGACGTACAGCAAAACGGTCAGCAACAGCGTACCCAAGGCAAGCAGCAAGGTCAGCGGCTGATGGGCCAACACCAAGGTCAGCATGCGATCGTATGCCGCGATGATGCGGTCGAATATCGCCCCGCTCTTGCGGTAGAAGCGGCCTTGTTTTTCATCGGGAATATGCTTGAGAAGCTTGGCGCACATCATGGGGGTCAGCGTGAGCGACACCACCAGTGAAATCAAGATGGCTACCGCAAGCGTAATCGCGAACTCGCGAAACAGGCGGCCGATGACATCGCCCATGAACAGCAGCGGAATCAAGACGGCGATCAGCGAGAACGTCAGCGAAATCAGGGTAAAGCCGATCTGCGCCGCACCCTTCAGGGCGGCTTGCAGTGGCGACTCGCCTTCTTCCAGATAACGGGCAATGTTCTCTATCATCACGATGGCATCGTCCACCACGAAACCGGTGGCGATGGTCAGCGCCATGAGCGTGAGGTTGTTGATGCTGAACCCCGCCAGATACATGATGCCGAAAGTGCCGACCAGCGATAGCGGCACCACCACGCTCGGGATAAAAGTTGCCGTAAGGTTGCGCAAGAAAAGAAAGGTCACCATCACGACCAGCGCAATGGCCAGCAGCAATTCAAACTGGACGTCGCTGACTGAGGTGCGGATGGATTCGGTGCGATCCGACAAGATCGCGACGTCGAGCGTGCTGGGGAGCGAGGCCTGCAAGCCGGGCAGCAGGGCGTGGATGCGGTCGACCACCTGGATGACGTTGGCCCCTGGCTGGCGTTGCACGTTGAGCAGGATGGCGGGTCGCGCGTCAGCCCATGCAGCTTGGCGAACGTTCTCCGCATCTTCCACCGTTTGTGCAACGTTGCGCAGCCTTACGGGGGCGTTGTTGGTGTAGGCAATAATCAGGTCGCGATATTGCTCTACGGTTTTCAACTGGTCATTGGCGTCCAGCGTTGTGGCGCGCGTGGGGCCATCGAAATTGCCCTTGGGCTGATTGACGTTGGCGCCGGTAATGGCGGTGCGCACGTTGCTGAGGTTCAGCCCGTATGCGGCAAGCGCTTGCGGGTTGGCCCGGATACGTACCGCCGGGCGCTGCCCGCCGGCGATGCTGACCAGGCCCACCCCGGATACCTGCGCAATTTTCTGCGCCATCCGGGTGTCGACCAGGTCGCGCACCTTGTACAAAGGTAGCGTGGGCGAACTGATGGCCAGTGTCAGTACCGGCGTGTCGGCGGGATTGACCTTGTTATAGATAGGCGGAGCGGGCAGATCGTTGGGAAGCAGGTTGGAACCCGCATTAATGGCCGCCTGAACTTCCTGCTCGGCGATATCCAGCTGAAGATCCAGATTGAACTTGAGCGTAATGACCGATGCGCCCCCCGAACTGATGGAGCTCATCTGGTTCAGGCCGGGCATTTGACCGAACTGACGTTCGAGAGGCGCCGTCACCAGCGAGGTCATGACGTCGGGGCTGGCGCCGGGGTACTGAGTGACGACTTGAATCGTCGGGTAATCGACTTCGGGTAGAGCCGACACCGGTAACAGCTTATAGGCGATCAGGCCCGACAGCATGATCGCGATCATCGCCAGCGTGGTGGCTACTGGCCTGAGGATGAAAACCCGAGATGGATTCATTGGGGGCGTGATCCGGAGCGTCGTTGTCCGGCGGCCTGGCCAGCGCCGCGTTGCAATTGGCTGCCCGCAGCAGTGGGCACGTTGGTATTGGGCGTGACGATGCTTACTTTGGCGCCGTCGCGCAGCCGGTCTATGCCTTCGGTGACGACTTGTTCGCCCGCCTTGAGCCCTTGCAGTACGGCTACCCGCTCGCCGTTCTGCGTGCCGAGCTTGAGCACGCGCAGCTCAACGGTGTTGTCTGCCTTGACAACATAGACGAAGGTGCCTGGAGAGCCGCGCTGAACCGCCGCGGTGGGGATGACGATGGCGTCTTCGATGGTGCGCACATGCAGCCGGACGTTAATGAACTGGTTAGGGAAGAGGCTGTCGTCTTTGTTCTCGAAACGGGCTTTTAGCTTGACGGTGCCGGTAGTGATGTCGATCTGGTTGTCGAGCGTGGCCAGGACGCCGTCGGCAATGTGTTCGATGTCGGCGCGGTCGTAAGCCTGTACCGGCATGGTGCGGCCTTTTCTTAATTGAGTCAGCACCGCCGGTAAGTCGCTTTCAGCAATGGTGAACAAGACTGAGATGGGTTGCGTTTGTGTGATGATGACCAGCCCATTGGCGTCGCTGCTGCGTACCAGATTGCCTTGGTCGACCTGGCGCAGGCCCAGCCGACCCGAAATCGGCGCGGTAACCCGCGTGTAATCCAATTGCAGTTTGGCATTGTCGACCGCGGCCTGATTGGTCTTGAGCGTGCCTTCGTATTGCCGCACCAGGGCCGCCTGGGTGTCGACCTGTTGGCGGGCGATGGAGTCTTGTTCGAACAGGGTCCGGTAACGCTCCAGGTCTCGCTTGGCGTTGTCCAGTTGGGCCCGGTTTTGCTGCAGAGTGCCTTCGGCCTGCGTCAGTTGGACTTGATAAGCGCGTGGGTCGATCTGCACCAGCAAGTCTCCAGCCTTGACGCGCTGGCCTTCCTGAAACATCACCTTTAATAGTTCGCCGTCAACCTTGGCGCGGACTGTGACCGTATTGAACGAGGTGACCGTACCCAGCGATTTGATGAAGACAGGCAGGTTCTCGGCGGTAGCCGCGACCGCCTTCACCGGCGTGGCCTGTTGCGGCCCGCCCGGAAACGAGGGCGGGCCGCCGGCACCGCGTGCTCCGCGAGCCTGGCCGGCCGGGTTGCCCGGTGGCGCCGTGGCGGCTTGTCGACCGGCAAACCACCACCAGGCTGCGGCGGCAATGGCTACAAGCACGACAAGAGTCAACCAAAGCCAGCGCCGCTTCTTGGATGAAGGGGAAGAGACCGGCGCCGGGGGGGGCGTATGGGAAGAATCAGCCATGGAATTCCAGAAAAGGCTTGTAAATAACCATTGAGGTGTGCGGTGCCGAGCCTGGCATTTTCGCGATGCCCTCTAAGGTAGATCAGTTGCAGCGTGAAGTTGACACGAAAATCGAGTTTGAAATCATTCGAAATCGTTAGTTCGTTGTTACCGAGCCGAAGCAGGGGGTGCCGGTGGCGGTTTGATACTCTTCGCCGCATGGGGCGTGCGCCCGACCGCCAAGGCCGTGACTTCAATTGCACCCGACTGTTTAAGCAGCTCGGCAATAGCATGCATGGTACTTCCGGTTGTCATCACATCATCGACTAAACCAACGCGCAGCCCCCGTAGATTGGGGGCGCACGCATACAAACCCTGGACGGCTCGGCGGCGGCCGGCGCGCCCCAGCGTGCTCTGTTTGTCTTGTTCGCGGGTACGCCAGACCAGTTTGTGCTGCACTGGCAGGCCCAGGTCGCGGCTGGCGGCGCGTGCGACTTCACGCGCGGGATTGAAGCCCCGGGTGCGCAAAGACGCCACGCTGGCGGGCACGGGCACGAGGACAGTGTCTGCATGTAAGCCCCGTTCATGATGGCGTACAGCCTCGGCCAAGAGATTGCCCAGCAAGTCGGCGCGCACGTAGCTGTGCCCGGTTTTCATCTGAAGGATAAGGGCGTCGGCGGGAGGGATGTAGTCAAAAGCAATGATGGTTTGATCAAAGGCGGTATCGCGGTCCGCACAGTCTGGACAGGCTTGGTCGTGGGCGGTCAGCGGCAGGGCGCAACGCCGGCAACGCCATGGCAGGCCGGCATGGGCGGGTGTGCGGGCCTGCCAGCAGATCGACGTTTCGCAGTCCGGACACAGTCGGCCACCGTGCGCGCGTCCGTGGCAAAGAGGGCAGTCGGTGGGCAGGGCCGCGCGGGCTTGGGCAAGCAAGAAGGCGCATCGGCGTACAAAAATAGACGCTAGGGCAGGCATGGCGGCGATCATGGCATCATGGTGAACGGGTCTCGCCCACGCTGGAAGCAGTGCGAGTGCGGATCTCGGTCCCCGCAGTGTAGAAACACCGCGATTCTTTGTGTGTTTACCAATGACAGAAAACTCCCAGTCCTCGCCGTCGCGCCTTCCGTCTTTGCCTTTGGCGCCAGAACACGTCGTCCGCCAGTTCGGGCGCCGTGGCGATCTGGAAGAAGCCCAGTTCTTATATGGGGAAATCAGCAGGCGCATGTTCGAGCGCCTGGAATATATCCGCTTGGCGCCTGCGGCGGTACTGGATGCGGGTTGTGGCGCGGGCGCGGCCTTGCCCGGCCTGCGCGAGCGTTATCCGCAAGCTGCCTACACCGGGCTAGACCTGTGCCAGCCCTTGCTGGGCTACGCCCGCCGCCGCTATCTGCCTACCGCGGGCGGACGCCTGCGGCAGTCCGTGTTGAAGTTGGCCGGCCGCGGCGTGGCTGCGGCGCCAGTCTTTGTGCAGGCCGACATGGCCGCCAGCGGCTTGCCGCCCGAATCGTTCGATCTGGTGTGGTCCAACCTTGCCCTGCATTGGCATCCCGAGCCGCATTTGGTCCTTGCCGAATGGCGGCGGGTGCTGAAAGTAGGCGGGCTGGCCATGTTCAGTTGCCTGGGGCCGGGTACCTTCCGCGAACTGCGGGCCGCCTTGTCGCAGGCCCAGTTGCAGACCGCCACGCCGTCTTTCGTCGATATGCATGACTTCGGTGATCTCCTGATCGAGAACGGTTTTGCCGATCCGGTCATGGATCAGGAGACCTTGACCTTTACTTACCAGCATGCGGCCAGCCTGCTGGATGACGTTCGCCGCTTGGGTGGTAACCCGGTCCGGGGCCGGCGGCGTGGCCTGGCAACCCGGGGCTGGCGCGAGCAATTACTGAGTGCGTTGGAGAGCCAGCGCGGCCCGGATGGGCTTATCCGCCTGACTTTGGAAGTGGCTTATGGCCATGCCTGGCGCGCCGCCGCGCACCGCGCTGCCCCAGGCGAAACGCGCATTTCCATCTCTGCAATCGGGCACGGCGGACGGCGTTGAGTAGGGCCGAAAGGACACCGAGTTGCCGCTGTCCTCAGGCAACCCGTATAATCTTGCGGTTATATGCGTCGCTTTTATCAGTTCGGCGTATAACGAATGGGTTTTTGTGGCGCCAGACAGCGGGTGTTTTATCGCACGCGTGGCTGGTTGCCTGAAAGTAAACGGTGTTCTTCGAGGTCGGACATGAAGAAGTGGTTGAGTGGGTCGTTGGGGGCGGTAGTGGTCAATTTGATGGCCAGTAGCGCTGCGCTTGCCGTCAATGACAGCGCGGGCGGCCCGAAAGTCAATCAGCTGAATCTGCACGAGCCGGTTACCAGTATTGCCGCGCAGATCGAGTGGTTGCACTGGATGATGCTGGCCATCTGTCTGGTGATTTTCGTCGCAGTATTTGCTGTGATGTTTTATTCCATGTGGGCGCACCGCAAGTCGCGTGGTGTCAAGCCTGCCACCTTCCACGAGAGCATAGGCGTGGAAATCGCCTGGACTGTCATTCCCTTCGTGATCGTGATTGGCATGGCCTTGCCGGCCACCAAGACCGTGGTCGAAATGAAGGACACCTCCAATGCCGAGCTGACCGTCAAGGCCACCGGCTACCAGTGGAAGTGGGGTTACGACTACCTTGATGGCGAAGGCCAGGGCATTTCCTTCTTGTCGAACTTGTCGACACCGAAGGCGCAAATGGCCGGCACGGAACCCAAGGGCGACAACTACCTGATCGAAGTGGACAACCCCATGGTGGTTCCCGTCGATACCAAGGTTCGCGTTGTGACTACGGCCAATGACGTCATCCACTCGTGGATGGTTCCGGCATTCGGCATCAAGCAGGACGCCATCCCCGGTTTCGTGCGCGATGCCTGGTTCCGCGCTGAAAAAATCGGCGAATTCCGTGGCCAATGCGCTGAACTCTGCGGCAAGGACCACGCCTACATGCCCATCGTGGTGAAGGTGGTGTCCAAGGAAGACTACAGCAAGTGGGCCGAAGAGCAGAAAGCCCAGTTGGCGGCTCTGGCCGACGATCCCAACAAGACCTGGACCCCCGACGAACTCAAGACGCGCGGCGAAAAAGTATACGCAGCGAATTGCGTGGCCTGTCACCAGGCCAACGGCAAGGGCGTGCCGGGCACGTTCCCCGCGCTTGATGGCGATGCGACTGTCAATGGCCCCAAGGCCAAGCAGATCGAGACCGTCCTGAAAGGGCGTTCGGGCACGGCCATGGCCTCGTTCGCACACCTTTCCGACGTCGAAGTTGCCGCTGTGATCACCTACACCCGCAATGCCTGGAGCAATGCGGGCAAGGGCGAAGATCCCGTGGTGCAACCCGCCGACATCAAGCCCGCCCGCTGATATTTCGAACGGCCACCGAGTGTGGCCGTATGAAGAACAACGCCAGTTTCGTATTTGAATTGATGTCTTCGTCACCAGCCACGACGACAGCAGTACTGAGCAGCAAGGAGCCATCATGAGCACCACCGCGATCGATCACCCCCACGGGCACGATCATGCACACGACCATGCACACGCCATTCCCACCGGATGGCGGCGTTGGCTGTTCGCGACCAACCACAAAGATATCGGGATTATGTACCTGATATTCGCCTTTACGATGCTGCTCGAGGGCGGAACGCTTGCCTTGCTGCTGCGTACTGAGCTGTTCGAACCCGGCATCCAGTTCTTCCAGCCTGAACTGTTCAATCAGTTCACGACCATGCACGGCATCATCATGGTGTTCGGTGCGATCATGCCGGCTTTCGTAGGTTTTGCTAACTACATGATTCCGTTGCAGATCGGCGCATCGGATATGGCGTTTGCGCGGATGAACAACTTCAGCTTCTGGCTGCTGCCAGTTGCCGCTTTGCTGCTGACGGTGTCGTTCTTCGTGCCCGGCGGCGCAACCGCCGCAGGCTGGACCCTGTATGCGCCCTTGTCGGTGCAAATGGGCCCCGGCATGGACTTCGCCATTTTTGCTCTGCACTTGATGGGCGCTTCGTCCATCATGGGTGCCATCAACATCATCGTGACGGTGCTGAATATGCGTGCACCGGGCATGACGATGATGAAGATGCCCATGTTCTGCTGGACCTGGCTCATCACGGCCTACCTGCTGATCGCCGTCATGCCTGTGTTGGCCGGCGCCATCACCATGGTCCTGACCGATCGCCACTTCGGTACCTCGTTCTTCAACGCGGCCGGCGGCGGCGACCCCGTCATGTACCAGCACATTTTCTGGTTCTTCGGGCACCCCGAGGTCTACATCATGATCTTGCCGGCTTTCGGCATCGTCTCGGCCATCGTTCCGGTGTTTTCCCGCAAGCCCCTGTTCGGCTATGCCTCGATGGTTTACGCCACGTCGGCCATTGCCATCCTGTCCTTCCTGGTTTGGGCGCACCACATGTTTACCACTGGCATGCCCGTAACCGGCCAGTTGTTCTTCATGTACGCCACCATGCTGATTTCGATCCCGACCGGCGTGAAGGTATTTAACTGGGTTGCCACAATGTGGCGCGGGGCAATGACCTTCGAAACCCCGATGTTGTTCGCGATCGGCTTTATTTTCGTGTTCACCATGGGCGGCTTCACCGGTTTGATTCTGGCTGTGGCTCCTATCGACATCCAGGTCCAGGATACCTACTACGTCGTCGCTCACTTCCACTACGTCTTGGTGGCGGGCTCGTTGTTTGCGCTGTTCGGCGGCACCTACTACTGGCTGCCCAAGTGGACGGGCGTGATGTACAACGAGAAGCTCGGCAAGGTGCATTTCTGGATGTCCTTGATTTCGTTCAACATCACTTTCTTCCCCATGCACTTCATGGGCCTGGCCGGCATGCCGCGTCGCTACGCCGACTACGCGGCACAGTTCACCGACTTCCATCAGATCGCCACTATCGGTGCGTTCTGGTTCGGTTTGTCGCAACTGTTGTTCCTCTACGTAGTGTTGCAGGCTTACGCAGGCAAGGGCGAACGCGCTTCGGCCAACCCCTGGGGTGCTGAAGACGGCGGCCTGGAGTGGACACTGCCCTCACCGGCTCCGTATCACTCGTTTGAGACGCCCCCGGTGGTGAAGTAAATGCTGACCCCCGAACAACGCCGCAAGAATCGCCATACCGGCCTGGTGCTTGTGATCATCGTTATCCTCTTCTTTCTGGGGGTGATGGTGCGGCAGGCGTGGTTCGGGTAAAGCGCAGCTATTTGAATGAGCAGTCCCGACATGAATACTCCTAAAGCCAGCCCTCCCAACAAAGGCAATAGCCGCACGCTGGGCAAGCTGGTGCTCGTCATCGTATTGATGTTCGGGTTTGGCTACGCTTTGATCCCCTTGTATGACGTTTTTTGCGAAGTTACGGGCATTAATCGTTTGAC
>JBEBXA010000028.1:0-44264 GCA_040391825.1 Pigmentiphaga sp. | reverse complement strand
AAGCCTCTGAGCCGCCGGCTGAGGGCCACACCACGGCCTGACTCAAGAACCCCACACCACCCGTCAGAGAAAGTGAGCACCCCCCAATAACGCTTAAAACTTAGCGCTTAACTGAGGCAAGGCGCTCAGGTCCAATTGCCCATCAGCGACTGGCGGACACCAATAGTAGGCGCCGTTAACCGGCTCGGAAAACCGGAACAGGGCGTCGACGATGCCGTCCTCGCGGCCCAGCATGCGGGACATCACTTGTTCGAACGGGTCGAATGAGCGGCCATAAGCAATGAACTCCAGGCCTTGTTGCGTGCCGCAAGTCCAAGGCATGGAACGCCGCACCATGAATGCCTCTGGCGAAAAGCTTTCCTGGGCGCTGCGTTTTACGTGGGCCGACTCAGGCGCATCTTCAAGCTCTTCATTGTCCTCGCGGCGACGCCCGATCATGTTGTCGCACTCCTCACGGGAGTGAGAATGAAAGAAGGGCAAATCGTGGCTCCAGCGCTGAACCGCGACAAAGCTCGAGCCCCGCAAGCCGCTTGGGGCATCGGCCAGCAAGGCGACTTCGATGCTGTCTTCGGGGCTGGGGTTTTCAGTGCCGTCTTCGTAACCGCTCAAGTCACGATTGACCCGATACCGGAAAGTGTCCACCGCATCAGCCAGTTCGAAGGCATCCTGCAATATCGAATCGATGCCGGCCGCGTGGTCGAACACCGCGCTGCGGTCTTCCGCCCGCAGCAATATCCACAGAGAATGCTGAGCGGAAGGTACGGTGTGCGCAGGCCCCGACATGGAGGGAAAGGTGCGCAGTCCGTCCATGTTTTTCCCCAGCGCCAGAACCAGAGGCTCGCCCAAACCTACTACACCCCACAGTGGATCGAAGGCCTGCTGCAAGTCACGCAAGGCCCGACGCGGATCGGCCTGAGGTTTGAGCCGATAGCTAAGCGAGCGGCCAAATGCCGGAATAGGAGCCAGAATGCTTGGTTGGGAAAGCGTGGACAGCATGAAACATCCTTTAGAACTTCGAGAATGATGGTTGGGAAAGGCCGCCAAGAATTGATGGCCTAGGGCCGTGACCGGCCAAGGGGGGCTTGCGTTTTAGCCGTTGGCCGATGGTTGCAGGGCAATGAGCGCCATTCCCAACAGCGCGACGGCGGCGCCAGTCCAGTCCCAGCGGGTAAGCGCCTGGCCTTCGACCACGCGCAGCCAAGCCAAGGCCACGACGATGTACATGCCGCCATAGGCCGCATAAGTGCGTCCGGCCGCCGCCGGGTGCAAGGTCAGCAGCCAGGCAAACAAGGCCAGGGATAAAGCGGCCGGCAGCAGCAGCCACAGCGTTCGGCCTTGCTTAAGCACCAGCCAGGGCAGGTAGCAGCCCACGATTTCCGCCAGAGCGGTAAGCGCAAATAGCGCGGCGATTTTCAAGAGCGGCATCAAGCGGCTTTACCGATTAAGAAGGTGGAGGAAGCTGGGCGTAGGCAGGCTTGATTCGTTCTGGTCATGGGGTTTGGGGAAGGCTAGGCAAAAAAGCAAGGCAACAGCTTAACTTGCGGTGGGAGTCTGGTGGTTTTCTAGGGCGGAGGCAAGTTCGGCATGGCCGGCATCTCAGCTTCCAGGCTGGCCAGATTCAACAAGGTGAAATAGCCTGAGCTTTGCCATCCAGCCGTATCGATGTGATAGACGTTCCCCAGGGTTTGCAGTGCGGGCATGGGGGTGTGGCCGACGATGACGGCGCGTATGCCGTCGACCCCGCTGCAATCTTGGCTTTCGATACGGCGGCGCGACCACATACAGGCTTCTGTCAGCCGGGCCGAAGGGCCGGCTTCATCCAGAGCGTGCGCAAGCAGCCGCCAATCCGAGAGAGGACAGTCGGCATGTAGCAATCCAACGACTCCTGGTCCAGTCCTTACCTCGATGGCGATCGGCAGCTTCGCAAATGCTGAGGCGAATCGTTGCTGGCCAGACGCGGGCAAAGCCATGAACCAGTCCCCGCCGTTGCGACTGTATGCGTCACGGTCGATAGGGTTGCCGCGGGCGCATCGAATCGCCACGTCTTCGTGGTTGCCCCGCACGGCGTGAAACCATGGGAGGGCCAGCCAATCCAGCGCCCGTTCACTTTCCGGCCCGCGATCGACCAGATCGCCGACGCTGAAGAGGCGGTCGCGCTTCGGATCGAAATCGATGGCGGCCAAACAGGCCTCGAGGCGGCTGTAATGGCCGTGAATGTCGCCGATGGCTAAGTCTCGTCCTTGCAGGTTGGCGGCATAGCGCTCGATCAAGCTCATCGGCGCGCTCCTAACAATGTCACCACGCGCTCCAGGCGGCGGTCGCTGATACCGTGTTCCCGCAAGGCGGTATCGGTATCGATGACGTAGTCGATACAGGCCCCGTAGCGGCCATGGGCACGACGAATCGCGGCGAGCAATTCATCGTCGGCCAGCGTTCCGGCGTAACCTGTTCCACGGCGGTCAATCACGAAAGCCAGCGCCTGGAGCTCGCCTTGTGGGGTAGCGCAGCGCAGCCAGCGAGGCAGGTAGGAGCCCATCATCATTTCGCGTTCCCAGAGAAGCGTAAATGTTGCTTCCACCTGGGCAGCCGCGAGGCGCAGGACCACCCCCTGGCAACTGCCGCCGCGGTTCAAGCCGAACACCAAGCCTGGGCTTTGCAGGGTGCCGCGATTGAGCCGCGACCACAGGCAGAGGGCGCGGTGGTAGCCGCGTACCGTGGCCATGCGCCTATCGGTAACGGGAAAGCCTGCGTTCCAGATCAGCGAACCGTAGGCATAGATCCAAAGGTCCTCGCGGCGGTTCCAATGTTGCAGAGCCTGCTCGATAGATTGTTGCCGCTGCGCGGAGCTAAGGAATAGAGACGTACATTCCATGCCCAATTGTGGCATGGCTTGATCAAGAGCGGGCGCGATCCTGCAGCCCGGTTTCGTTCTCGGCTTGGATCTGGGGGTCGGTCTTGGGCGGCCGGTTGAAGAGACCGCCGGCCAGCAGACAAGCGGCCACGGTCCAGAAGGGCAGGCCTATTCCGGAGATTGTGCTGATCGCGCCGAAGGTAAGCGGCAGGACAAACTGGCCGCCGTTGATCAGAGCCATACGCATGCCCAAGGCTTCGGCGGCGCGTCCCGGCGGCGCGTAGGTATGCAGCAGGGACAACAAGCTGGGTTGGCCGCTGCCCAATGCCAGCCCGAGCAAAAAAGCTAGGGCGATCAGGATGGGGACTTGTTCAAAGAAGGGGTATGCCAGGTAAACCACGCTGGCGCAAAGCATGGCGGTGCGCAGCAAGGTCCAGGGCGCCATGCGCCGCTGTATCCAGGGCAGCATGACTCGGATGACGAAGGTAGCGGCGGCAAACGCCGACAAAATGACGCCGATGGTGGTGGCTGACAAGCCGATGGCTGTGCCAAATATGGGCACCATGAATGCGTTCAAATCCCAGGCGCCCGCGAGCAGGACGGTCGCGATGAGAACCCGCCTGACCATGGGGTGAGTCAGCAAGTCTGTCGCGTTTACCTTGCTCGTCACCTTGGAGAGTACAAGTGTGTGAGGAAGGCTCCGACGCTGGCGCAGCAGCACGATCAGGGCGATCAGCGGAAAAAGGGTCAATACTGCAAACGCCCAGCGGTACCCTACGTTATCGATGGCAATTCCGGCGATGAGTGGGCCGCTGAAACCGGAAATGGACATCGAGAGCGACAGTTTGGAGAAATTCTGGATGCGGCGATCGGGGCCGTCGCCCTGTCCCATTAGATTCTGGGTGGCGATCTGGAACAACATGCATCCGATGCCGGTCGCGCAACTGGATATGAACAGCACGCGCGCATCCGCGATGAGGGCTGGCAGCGCACTGCCGAAGATCAAGAGCGAAGCACCGATACGCATGGGGAGCCGTACGCCGATGCGATCCACCCAGCGTCCTGTGTGCACCGCCACCAGCATCGGTAACAGCGCAAACAACGCCACCAGCACGCCCACAGTGAAGCTGGAAGAGCCCTGAGCAAGCGCACCCAAAGCGACTGTTACGCGTCCCCCTGTCAGGGCAATGTGAGTGCAGATGGCCAGTACGCAAAAAAGCGCGACACCGCGATTGTCCAGTGACGCCAGGGCGGACTTCCGTTCGGACGCTGCCGCGCCAGCCTGATAGAGCGGGATTTGTGCCAAGGTGCTCGAGATTGACGAAAAGAGGTGGAACCGCAGGCACAGGGGTGCCGACGCTTTCTTATTATCGTGCTCATTCTACTCTCGACTGGGCGCTGTGACGTAGTGTCGAATCGTCCAATGCGCCTTGTTCTTGACCTCGCTGCTACTATCCTATCGGTCAAACCAAGTAACAAGCCTTCCCCAAGTGATGTCCACTAGCCCCGATCCGCTTTCCTCCCGAGTTGCCGAAGCCGAAATACCGTCCATCGCCAAGGCTGACCTGGAGCGGCGTTTTGGGGGGATGGAGCGCCTGCACGGTCCGGCCGCCCTGAACACATTGCGCGAAGCGCAAGCCACGGTAGTGGGCTTGGGGGGTGTGGGTTCCTGGACTGCGGAAGCGCTGGCGCGTTGCGGCATAGGCGCTTTGACCCTGATCGATCTCGATCACATTGCCGAGTCCAACATCAATCGTCAGGTGCATGCTGTAGAGGGCACCCTGGGTCAGGCCAAGGTCCAGGCCATGGCCGACCGCATCCTCAGCATCAATCCGCATTGCCGCTTGACGCTGATCGATGATTTTCTGACGCCCGAGAATGCAGGCGCTTTGCTTGCGGAGGCGCGCGCCATCGTCGATTGCACCGATCAGGTGTCGGCGAAAATTGCGATGATCATGCACGCCAGGCGCTTGGCGACGCCGCTGGTGGTGTGTGGCGGCGCTGGCGGCAAGACGGACCCGCTGGCACTGCGCGCGGGTGATCTGTCCGAAGCGCTGAATGATGCTTTATTGGCCAAGATTCGCAATCAATTGCGTCGCCAGCATGGATTTCCCAAGGCGGCCCCAAATGCGGGCAAGCCTGCGCGCCGCGTACCGAAAATGAAAGTGCGGGCATTGTGGGTGGATCAGCCCGTCAGGTTGCCGACGCTGTGGACGCAAAACGGCGAAGATGAGGCCGCGCCCGATGCGCTTCAAGGCCTGTCGTGCGCGGGCTATGGTTCGGTCGTTACGGTGACGGCGGCCATGGGTTTGGCCGCAGCGCACGAGGTTTTGCGCTTGTTGTTTCCGCGCTGAAAGGTCTGGATAACGCCGCGCTGGAGACGTAGAGATTCGAGCCGACGACCCTCTGCTCTTAAAGCAAAGGTTCCGCAACCCTCGTTTCAAGCTCGCACATTTTCAATAGCGCCGCACATTCAGAACGCGCAAGTCTGTCCATTCCCTTGCCGTGTCCGTGCGGTGCAAGAGCCCGGATTTCCGGCACCGCGGTGGCCCCGCTCGCTCGCAGGTCGCGTACGTGGCGGCGAATTTCAGCGGCGTTGGTTCGTACCCCGTTTGCGGCCGCGATATGGGCTAGTTGCTCGGCCAGGGTCGCCGGGTCCTGCGTCAAGCGCACATTGCTGAGCAGGCCGGGCTGGCGCGCAAATAATTGCCTGAGCGCCGCGATGACAAAGTAGCTATTCATAACTTGTGGCGGTTGCGGCGTTCGATAGCGTAGTCAACGAATGCCAGGAAACGACAAGTACCGTCTATGTAAATCTCCAGCTTGGTATCCAGATGCTTGCCGAAGAACGTTAATGCTTGATCTTAAAGGGGATTTTTACCGATCTTCTAAGATATTCTTACGGTTAGCTGAATAACTTTCAATATGTTTCATGTGCCCAGGCGGCTAGCGGCTCAAGCCTAAGGGAATATCTAAGATTTCAGGAGCTTTGCATGGACCGTGCCGCACCCGGAAGCAAAGCCTAGGCAGGGTCGAGCAATACGTCGAACCAAGCGCGTAGTGCGTTGGATAGGCGAAGACTTTGCGCCTGACGCAAATCATCCAGTGTCAGTATGCGCTCGATGACCTGTTCCTCGTCGAGCAAGGCCGCCCTTTGTACGCCGGCCAGCAGCCCGCTGGACAGGGGAGGCGTATACCAGAGCCCATCGCGCAGCACGTAGACGTTGCTGCGGCTGCCTTCGCACAGTTCTTCGCGTTCATTCAGGTAGAGCAGGTCGAAGTAGTCGGGGTGGGCATCCAGCCAGGGCTGTGCTTCGTCGTACCAGGGGCGGTAGGTAGTCTTGTGGCGCAACAGCGGTGCGTGCGAATCCAGGCGAAAATCGGCCAGTCGTGCGCGCATCGGGTTTGCCAGATTGGGGAGTTCGCTGCTCGTGATGTCGATCGCGCCGTCATCTGACACCAGCACCCGCAGGCGCCAGGTTTTTCCGTCTGGTAGTGTGGCGGCCGCGCGTGCGATGGCACGCTGGACCGCATCGACCGACCAGCGGTAGCCGAGCGCCAGGCAGGATTGCGCCAGGCGTTCAAGATGCCAGGGCAGCAAGGGCATCCGCCCGTCCGACTCGACGCGCAGGGTTTCTATCAACTGTGGACGCATTGCTATTAACCTCGAACCGGGGTGGCGGGGCGCTGGGCCATGAACTCAGCCAAAACCTTGCCGGTATGCGAGCTTGCCTGCTGGGCGATGACTGCTTCAGGAGTGCCCTGGACGACCAGTTGGCCCCCCTCGTTGCCGCCTTCGGGTCCCATGTCCAGCAACCAATCGGCTTCGGCAATCACGTCCAGATTGTGTTCGATCACCACCACTGTATTGCCGGCATCAACCAGACGGTGCAGAACGCGTATCAGCTTTTCCACGTCGGCCATGGAAAGCCCCACAGTGGGCTCATCCAGGACATAGAGCGTGTGCGGCTGACGATAGGCGCGCCCGGTGCGCATGGTGCCGTCTTCAAGGCGGGCCTTGGCCAGTTCGGTTACCAGCTTGATACGTTGGGCCTCGCCGCCGGACAAGGTGGGCGAAGGCTGGCCCAGGGTCAGGTAGCCCAGACCGACGCTTTGCAGCAATTGCAGGGGGTTCAGGATAGACGGATGGGCGGAAAAATAGTCGACGGCGTCGTCGATTTCCATGGAGAGGACTTCGCCTATGCTTTTTCCACGTGAATGCACCGCCAGCGTTTCGCGATTGAACCGTGCACCGTTGCAAGCATCGCAGGGCACTTTGACGTCGGGCAGGAAGTTCATTTCTATGGTGCGCATGCCCTGGCCTTCGCAAACCTCGCAGCGGCCGCCACCCGTATTAAAGCTGAAGCGTCCAGGGGCCCAGCCACGCATGCGCGATTCGGCCGTGTCGGCAAATTGTTTACGGACGGTGTCCCAGAAGCCCACATAAGTAGCGGGACACGATCGGGGGGTTTTGCCGATCGGCGTCTGGTCGACTTCCAGTACGCGATCTATGCTTTCCCAGCCATCGATCGATGCGCATCCAGTCCAGCTCTTGGTTTCGCCGCCATCTTTACCCATACGACGCTGCAGGTTGTCCAGCAGCACATCGCGAGCCAAAGTGGATTTTCCCGAACCCGATACGCCAGTGACGACGGTAAGGCGGCCGATGGGGAAGCGCGCAGTGGTGTCTTGCAGATTGTGCAGGCGTGCGCCGTGCACCGTGATGACTGGAGTCTCAGCATCGACAGCACGCCGGGGTTGTAGGGGATGCTGCAGCGGGTGCGCGAGATATTTCCCGGTCAGTGAATCTGGGCTGGCGATGATGTCTTGCACCGTGCCTTGGGCAACGACACGGCCGCCCCGCACGCCTGCGCCTGGCCCGATATCGATTACGTGGGTGGCGCGCCGGATGGTGTCTTCGTCATGTTCGACCACGACCAAGGTGTTGCCCTTGCCCTCAAGGCGTGACAAGGCGTTGAGCAGGATGCGGTTGTCGCGTGGGTGCAGGCCTATGGTGGGTTCGTCCAGGATGTAGCAGACGCCTTGCAGATTGGACCCCAGTTGGGCCGCCAATCGTATGCGTTGGGCTTCGCCGCCCGACAAGGTGGGCGCGGCGCGGTCCAGGGCCAGATAGCCCAGGCCGACCTCTTCCAGGAATTCGAGGCGGCTGCGCAGTTCGGCCAGAATGTCGCGAGCGATGTCGGCTTCACGCCCCGCGGTTTCCAGCAAACGGAAAAATTCACCGGCTTCGTGCACGGCCAGTCCGGCCAATTGTGCGATGGATTGCCCGCGCCAGCGTACCGCCAGCGCGTTGCGATTCAAGCGTTGGCCGTCGCACGCGGTGCAGGGCAGTGCTTCGCCTTCATATGAGGCGTTCCAGGCGTTTTCTTCTCCGGTTTGCTCACCGTCGAAGCCCGGCAGTTGCAGCCCGGTGCCAAAGCACGCGGTGCACCAGCCATGTTTGGAGTTGTACGAAAACATGCGCGGATCGGGTTCGGGAAAACTGATGCCGCATGACGGGCAGGCGCGTTTGACCGAAAACACACGCTGATCGAGGTCAGGGGCAGGTGCTTCCGAGCCCGTTGCCATGGCCGCGCGAAGCCGCTGCAGGGGCCACACCACGCTCATCACGCCATGGCCATGTTCCAGCGCATCGTGTATGGCCGAGCGCAGTTGCGCCTCGTTGCCTGCGTCCACCAGGAAATCAGCCACTGGCAGCTCGATATCATGTTCCTTGAATCGGTCCAGGCGTGGCCATTTCGCTGTGGGGGTGAAGGCGCCGTCCACGCGCAGATGGGTATGCCCCCGGTTGGCGGCCCATTTGGCCAGGTCGGTGTAATAGCCTTTGCGCGCGCTGACCAAAGGTGCGAGGATGCCTACATGTTGGCCCTTGAGGTCGCGCATGATGCGGCTGACTATCATGTCGAAGGTTTGCGGTTCGACCGGAATGTCGCAGTTGGGGCAGTATTGTGTGCCCAGCTTCATGTAGAGCAGGCGCAGGAAGTGATGCGTTTCGGTCATGGTGGCGACCGTTGATTTGCGGCCGCCGCGACTGGTGCGCTGTTCTATCGCCACCGTCGGCGGAATGCCGAATATTGCATCAACGTCGGGTTTGCCGGCCGGTTGCACGATAGAGCGCGCGTAGGCGTTCAAGGATTCAAGGTAACGCCGCTGGCCTTCGTTGAACAAAATATCGAAAGCCAAAGTGGATTTGCCAGAGCCGGATACCCCGGTAACCACGGTAAAGGTGTTGCGTGGGACCTCGACATCGATCCCCTTTAAATTGTGCTCGCGCGCATTTTTGATCTGGATAGACTGCGTGGCCTGGCGACGGCGCGCCAGCAGGTTTTGCAATGGAATCCCGAAATCTTGCGTCTCGCCTTGTGTGGAGGTTGGCGTTGATGGCTGCAGTTCGTACGGAGCCAGGCGTTCGGCAAGAGCCAAAGCCGCGCTCGATGCCTCGGCGGTCTGCTTGCTGTCTAGGGCGCCGATTTCGGCTTCATAGGCGCGCAGGGCCTGGCCGGTATGCGAGGCCGGCGTGTTCATGATGTCTTCCGGGGTGCCGACTGCAAGGATCTGTCCGCCGGCATCCCCTCCTTCCGGCCCGAGGTCGATCAGCCAGTCCGACGCCCGGATGACATCCAGGTTGTGTTCGATGACGATCAGCGTGTGGCCCGCAGCCAGCAGCTTGCGGAATGCGCCCATCAAGCGGGCGATGTCGTCAAAGTGCAGGCCGGTGGTGGGTTCGTCGAACAGGAACAGGCTACCCTTCTTGGACAGCTTGGCGCCTATGGTGGAAATGCCGGAGCGCGCTGCTTCAGCCAGATGGCCCGCCAATTTCAGCCGCTGTGCCTCGCCACCCGACAGGGTGGGTACCGGCTGGCCCAGCCGCACATATTCCAAGCCAACATCGGCCAGAGGCGCCAAACCATACTGGATGTCGCGCTCGCCGGCAAAAAAGCTTAGCGCTTCGGTCACCGTCATTGCCAATACGTCGGAAATCGATACCGCCCGGCCTTGTCGCTCAATGGTGACTTCGCGCACTTCGGGACGAAACCGCGTGCCGTCGCAATCGGGGCAGCGCAGGTAGACGTCTGACAGGAATTGCATTTCCACGTGTTCGAAGCCGGTGCCGCCGCAGGTGGGGCAGCGGCCGTCACCTGCGTTGAAACTGAACATGCCGGGGGTATAGCCGCGTTCTTTCGACAAGCGGGCTTGGGCAAACAGCTTGCGGATTCCGTCAAAGGCGCCTACGTAGCTGGCCGGGTTGGACCGAGCGGTGCGCCCGATCGGCGACTGGTCAACCATGACGACATCGGCGATCCAGTCGTCGCCTAATATGCGGTCGTGTTCGCCGGCGGCTTCCGTGGGCTTGCCTTTGCGTTTGAGCAGGCCGGGATACAGCACGTCCTGAATCAGTGTGGACTTGCCCGAACCCGACACGCCGGTTATGCACACCAGACGACCCAGCGGAAACTCCACATTCAAGTTCTTCAGATTGTGCTCGCGCGCGCCTTCGATTATCAGTCTCGGAGTGCTGTTCGTGACGTTCATGGGCCGTGGGGCGGCTACATGTTTGCGTCCCGAAAGATAGTCGCCGGTAAGAGTCTTGGCTTGGCGTAGTTCATCCGGGGTTCCGTTGAACACGATATGCCCGCCGCGCTCTCCGGGGCCGGGGCCGATGTCGATTACGCGATCAGCGGCCAGCATGACCTGCGGATCGTGCTCCACCACCACCAGCGAATTACCTGCATCGCGCAGCCGGTACATGACTTCGACAATGCGGTTCATGTCGCGCGGGTGCAGGCCGATGGAGGGCTCGTCCAGCACGAACAGGGTGTTGACCAAGGAGGTGCCCAGGGCGGTGGTCAGGTTGATGCGTTGTACTTCGCCGCCCGACAAGGTGCGGCTCTGGCGGTCCAGGGTCAGGTATCCCAAGCCGACATCGCACAAAAATTTCAGTCGTGCGCGGACTTCTTCCAAAAGCAGTTCGGTGGCGGCGTCCAGCACGCCTTCAAAGCGCAAGACATCGCAGAAGGTGCGCACGCGCTCGATAGGCAGCAGCATCAGGTCGTGGATAGTCAGACCCGGCAGCGCCGCCAGGGTGCTTGCCCCCCAAGATGCATGTACTGGCCGGAAGCGCCGGTATTTGCCATCGTGCTCGGGCAGCACGGTGTCGGCTTCGACCTTGCTGCCTACCCGCCAAAGCAATGAATCGGGTTTGAGTCTGGCCCCCTTGCATGTTCCACATGGTGTGTAGGCACGATACTTGGACAGCAGTACCCGGATATGCATCTTATAGGCTTTGGTTTCCAGCCAGTCGAAGAAGCGCTTCACGCCATACCATTGAGTCTTCCAGGCTCCGTGGCCACCTTTCCAGTCGGGGGTGCCTTGTATTACCCATTCACGCTGGGCGTCGGTCAGACGGCCCCAGGGTGTGTCCAGAGGTACGCCGGCTCGGGCAGCGTACTTGACCAGATCATCCTGGCATTCCTTGTTGCTTGCCGTCTGCCAGGGCTTGATGGCGCCGTTGCGCAGGGTTTTACTTTCGTCCGGAATGACCAGACCGTAGTCCACACCGATAACGCGGCCGAAGCCGCGGCAGGCCTCGCAAGCCCCCAATGGCGAATTAAACGAGAAGGAGCTGGGTGTGGGTGATGCGTAGGAAATATCGCAGTCGGCGCAGTGCAGTTCGTCGCTGTACTTCCACAACTGGGTTTCGCTGCCTTCATCGGCCATTACCCTAACGTCGACTCGTCCGGCACCCAGGCGCAAAGCGGCATCCAAGGCCTCCATTACGCGCACTTTTTCAGTCGATCCAAAACGGAAGCGATCCTGGATGACGTCCAGGATTTGCGTCGCGGCTTTGCCGCTGCCTACGGTGCGCCGGGCATGGATGCGCGTATAGCCCTGACGTTCCAGAAATGCGCGGATTTCGTCTTCGCTGTAGTTGGCGGGCACCTGAACGGGGAAAGTAACAAGCAGCCGAGGGTCGCCGGCCTGCGCCGAACGCTGGGCCAACGAGTCGAAAATGGAATCAGGCGAGTCCTTCCTGACCGCGCCCGCACATTGCCGGCAGAACAGTTGCCCGGCACGTGCGAAGAGCAGTTTCAGGTGATCGTTCAACTCGGTCATCGTGCCGACCGTGCTGCGTGAACTGCGCACCGGATTGGTTTGATCGATGGCAATCGCCGGTGGAATTCCCTCGATCCGATCGACCTGGGGTTTGTCCATGCGGTCGAGAAACTGGCGCGCATACGGCGAAAAAGTTTCGACGTAGCGACGCTGGCCTTCGGCATACAGGGTGTCGAACACCAGGGAACTCTTGCCCGAGCCAGATACCCCGGTCACAACGATCAACTCGTTGGTGGGTAAAGTCAGAGTCAGGTTTTTGAGATTGTTCTGGCGGGCGCCAACTACCCGGATTTCGGGCTCGGCGGCAGGTTCTGGAAGGGTATCGGCAGAGAGCGAGGAGGACATCATGCGCTTGATATGGGGCCGGAACTGGCGCCGGCAATCCTACAATCGTAGCCGGTTACGACTTGATGGGAAAATCGCAACGTTTGACAAGCTTCGGTAACAAGGATTATTGGCTGGACGGGCTGCCGTCGAGGTAGCATATCTCCATGAACAAGCGAAATTCTTCATGTCTCGATCAACTGGGCGCCGAAGCCGGCATTTATGTGCCGGCCCGTACGCTCGGAGAAGTCGCCCCACCGCCCCGCAGTTTGCGGGTGGCCGTGACGGTTGTGATCGCGCTTGTCATCGTGGCCGCCACCCTGACTGTCCAGACCGTTCCGGAAGTTGCCCATGCCTGGAGAGTGGTTGCGCACCAGACTGAGACAGCACTGAGCAAGGTATTGGGGACAGCCGAAGTCAAGACTACCGAATTCGTGGGTGATCTGGCTGGGCAACAACAGCACTGAAAGATTATTTCCCTTCACACTGTTCCCAGGCAAAAAGTGGCCCGTATAAGGCCGGTGTAGGCTATTGGCGCCGGGCGTAAGGGCCTTTTAAAGCGGGGTAGGCCAGTTTTCCGCTAGAATACCGGGTTAGCCGGATTCAATGACTACTTCTGGGAGATCGACATGGCGGAAAAAAAGCGCACGCGCCGTAATACTCTTGAGCGCCGCTGCCTGGGCAAAGCCTTCAAACGTTTGTTTGTTGGTTCACCCAAGGGCATCTTCAAGATGCTTGAGAAAGTAAAGAAGGCCTAAACGCCTGGAATAATAAAAAAGCCCTCGAAAAAACGAGGGCTTTTTTATTTCCGAGGGTTTTTTATTTCTTATGACCCGGCCCAGGCAGCACCTGGGGTGGTGATGTACGGCGCTCAGGAACTATAAGACTCGGCATTCCAATCGTGCAAAGGTTGATGCCTCAATCGACAAGCTTACGAGCGAGAGCTGGGAAATATCAAAACAAAGCGCGTAAGCCCTTGGGACGAGCTTGCTTCAACGCTGCCGCCATGGGCTTCGGCGATGGCGCGGGTGATGGCCAGGCCCAGGCCGCTACCGTCGGTTTCTGGGTGGGCCCTTGAGGGATCGGCGCGATAGAAACGGTCGAACAATCGGGGCAGGGTTTTGGCATCAATGTCGGAGCCAGTGTTTTCCACTGCCAGGGTGGTGGACAGCGCCGTGCTCGAAATTGCAATGGTGATGCCGCCTGTTTCCGGCGTGTGGCGCAATGCATTTGACAGCAGGTTGCTTACGGCGCGGCGGAACATCAGGCGATCGCCCTCGACTTCGCCGTCGCCTTCGAGCTTGAGCTGGATGTGCTTTTCCTCGGCAACCGCCTCATAGAACTCCAGCAGCGCCTGAGCATCCTGGCGCGCGGAAAATCGCTCCTTGCGCGGGAGGTCAACCCCGCGCTCGGTCTTGGCCAGAAACAACATATCGGACACCGTGCGCGCCAGCCGTTGAAACTCCTCGGCATTGGACGCCAGGATGTCGCGATAGGTTGCCGCATCACGTTTAGTGGCCAGGGCTACCTGGGTCTCTGTCAGCAGATTGCTGATCGGGGTCCGCAATTCATGCGCCAAGTCCGATGAAAAGTCGGTCAAACGTTGGAAGCCTTCCTGCAGGCGGTCGAGCATGCGATTCAGTTCTTCCGCCAGATCTGCCATCTCAACCGGCACGGCTTGCACCGGCATGCGTTCGGTCAGCTTTTGGCTCGTAACAGCGGCGGCACGCGATTTCATTTCACGTAGCGGTGCCAGCCCTTGGCGTGCGGCGAACCACGACAGCAATCCACATACGGCTATAGCGGCGATCACATAAATGGCCAAGCTGCGGCGCAGGCCGTCCAGGAATTGAGTGTGGTGATCTGTATCGGCCGCAATGAATACGAGAAGGGGGTTGGGCGAGTAGGCTGGGCTAGCCTCGAAAATCAAAGTATGAAATTTCGCGTCGCCGCGTCGCCAAACCCCAAAAGCATTTCTTGTGTCGGCAGGCAAGCTCACTTCACCTTTCATGTCGGGATCGAAGCCCGCCGACTGAAAGACAGTTTTGCCTTCCGGGTCTTTCACCAGCGCGTAGAGCCCATGGTGGTAGCTCAAGGCTGCGCTTAAGCGGCCACGCGTGTCTTCCTCTGAATCGGCATTGCGAAGGATTTCCTCAATCAGGTGCTGTTTGTCCTGCAGGGCCATGGCGTCCAGCACCACGAAATGCCGCTCGGTCTCGACCAGGAACAATACTCCTAGGCCGAGCACCACCGAAGCGGCCACCACCGTGAAGAACAGGGTCAGGCGCCGGGTCAGCGATAGTTTGCCCAAACGTGCTCGCAGCAGCACCTATTGATCCTCCGGCACATCTAGCACATAGCCCATGCCGCGCACGGTCTGGATGAGTTTGACCGCGTGGTCTTCATCGATTTTCACGCGCAGGCGGCGCATGGCCACCTCAATGACGTTGGTGTCGCTGTCGAAGTTCATATCCCACACCTGAGATGCGATCAATGACCGGGGCAGCACTTCGCCGTGTCGGCGCATCAGCAATTCCAGCAGGCCGAACTCTTTGGCTGTCAGGTCCACACGTTTGCCATTTCGGGAAACCCGGCGGCGCAATAAGTCCAGTTCAAGGTCGGCCACCTGCAAAGTGGTGCTGTCGTTGCCTGCATGGCCACGCCGCAGGATGATGCGTACCCTGGCCAGCAATTCGGCAAAGGAGAAGGGTTTGACCAGGTAATCATCTGCTCCCAGCTCCAGACCTTTGACTCGATCTTCTACTTGGTCGCGGGCAGTCAAGAACAGGACGGGCATTTTCAGTCCACGGTCTCGCAGTGCTTGCAGTACCTGCCAGCCATTCAGGCCGGGCAGCATGACATCCAGGATGATCAGGTCATATTCGCCCTGCAAAGCCATGTGCAATCCGTCAGCGCCATTAGGCACGAGATCGGAAATGTAGCCGGCCTCGGTCAGTCCCTGGCGCAGGTACTCTCCCGTTTTGGGCTCGTCTTCGACGATCAATATTTTCACGCAGCTGCTCCGTCAATGCTTAGGCCTGATTTTGCCGGTTTTGTAGGGTTCTTACGCGAAGATGATAAAAATGTAATGTTGGCAACATCTGTATGAAAGGGTGCACTCTTCAGAATCTCCCTCGTGAGATCAGAGATTCTTCAAGAGGGAGCCCATGGTTATTTCTATCCGGACACCATTCTGCAAGGCCTTCCTGCCTTGGACGCTGGTGTTGTTTACCGGGGCGACCTTCGCGCAGCCCCCCGCTCATGCGGATGCCCCCAAGTCTGTGCTGCTGACGAGTTTGCAATACTCGTCAGCCATTGATGCTTATCAAGGCTATACGGATCAATCGGTGCAGTCCTGGCGCCAAGCCAATGATCGGGTGGGCCGGATTGGGGGCTGGCGAGCCTATGCGAAGGAGATCAAAACGGGCAAACCGGCCAAGGATGCGGTCTCTGACGACCCGCATGCGGGGCATGGCAAAGGAGCCCAGCCATGATGCGCTTGCGCGTTGCCCGGGCCAAGTGGGCGCTATCGGCGGCGAGCCTGGTGGTGCTGACCGGGTGTGCCAGCGTAAGCCTGGAACAGAGCATCGATAGGGTCAACGACGAGGCGGCCAGCTTCACCGAGGGAAAACTGAGCCTGGCCCGCACCCAGCTGGAACGCGAGCAGGGCGCCCAAGCGGCCCAGGCTTTGCTGTCGGCCTCTCCTTTGGGAAAAAAGGAAGCTGTTCAGTTAGCCTTGTTTAACAGTCCAGCCCTGCAAGCCCTGTTGGCGCAAGGGTGGGCGGACTCGGCGGCTGCCGCGCAGCTGGGGCGAATTGCCAATCCCATCTTCAGTTTCGAGCGCATGGTGGCTGGCGATGAGTTGGAGTTGGGTCGCACCTTGTCTTTTGGTTTGTTGGATCTGCTGACTTTGCCGGCCCGCCAGGGTATTGCTGCCCGTCGTATTGAACAGGCGCAACTGCGTTTGACGGGCGAGGTGGTGGACCAGATTACCCGGGTGCGCCAGTCGTGGGTACGCGCCGTGGCCGCGCAGCAGGGACTCGACTACGCCAAGCAAGTCTATGACAGCGCCGAAGCCGGTGCCGAACTGGCCCAGCGTATGCAGGCCGTGGGCAACTTCAATCGGATCAGCCGCGCACGCGAGCAAGCGTTCTATGCCGATGCCGCCACCCGCTTGAGCATAGCCCAGTACCAAGTCACCGCCAGCCGGGAAGAGCTGGTGCGGCTGTTGGGACTTGATGAGCAGCAGGCGCGAGCGCTTAAGTTGCCCGAACGCTTGCCTGATCTACCCAAACAGCCTTTGGACCCACAGGCTATCGGTTCCCAAGCAAGCAAGGCTCGTCTGGATATCCGCTTGGCGCAAGCCACTCTGGACGGCGCCGCCAAAGCACAGGGCTTGAACATGGTGACCAGTTTTACCGACATTGAGCTGGAAGGACGTCGCAACACCAGCTTCGACAATGCGGCGGGCACGCGGTCCAATCCGCGCGGCTGGGAAGTCGCCGTGCGTCTACCCATTTTCGATTGGGGTGCAATGCAGCGCGACGCAATGAACGCACGCACCTTGGCGGCGGCCAATCAGTTCGAAGCCACAGTGCGCTTTGCCGGTTCCAGTCTGCGCGAAAACTACTCGGCCTATCGAACTGCCTACGATGTGGCGCGTCATCATCGCGATGAAGTGGTGCCCTTGCGCAAGCTGATTTCGGAAGAGAACCAGCTTCGCTACAACGGCATGATGATCGGGATCTTCGAGTTATTGGCCGATGCGCGCGATCAGGTCAGCGCGGTCATGGCCGCCATGGACGCGCAGCGGCAATTCTGGCTGGCCGATGCCGCCCTCCAGGCATCGGTGATCGGGCGTCCCACCAACACCATCTTGTCCGCCACGTCCAGCGCGCCCAGCGGCGGCGCTGCTGGTCACTGATCACCGATACAGAGATTGATGCAATGACATCCAGACGAAATTTTTTCAAGTACGCGGGGATCGCAGGCGGCGCGGCTGCGGCCAGTGCTGTCAGCCGCGTAGCCATGGCGGCTCTGCCCGAAGCTGTCAGCCAGACCAGCCCGGATACCATGGCCCCGCTGATGCCCGAATCGGGGCGCCCCTACAAGCCGGTGGTCACGCTCAACGGTTGGACGTTGCCCTGGCGGATGAATCAAGGCGTCAAAGAGTTCCACTTGGTGGCGGAACCGGTGGTGCGAGAGATGGCGCCCGGTTTCAAAGCGCATTTGTGGGGCTATAACGGCCAAAGCCCAGGCCCCACGATAGAGGTGGTGGAAGGCGATCGTGTCCGTATTTTCGTGACCAACAAGTTGCCTGAGCACACCAGCATTCATTGGCATGGGCAGCGCCTGCCCAATGGCATGGATGGCGTGAGCGGCGTCACGCAACCGGCCATCCCCGCCGGGAAGACCTTTGTCTACGAGTTCGTGGCGCGCCGACCCGGAACTTTCATGTACCACCCACACGCCGATGAGATGGTGCAAATGGCGATGGGTATGATGGGGTTTTGGGTGACGCACCCGAAATCCAGGCATCCCCTGATCGACGAGGTGCAGCGGGATTTCTGTTTTCTGCTTAACGCTTTCGATGTCGAGCCCGGCGCTGCCACGCCCAAAATAGCGACGATGACGGACTTCAATCTCTGGGCATTCAATAGCCGGATTTTTCCGGGCATCGATACGCTGAATGTGCGTTTGAACGACAAGGTGCGCATCCGTGTGGGCAACCTCACCATGACCAATCACCCCATTCATCTGCATGGCCATGAATTCATGGTTACCGGCACGGATGGCGGGCCCACTCCGAAGGCGGCGCGCTGGCATGAGGTGACGACCGATGTCGCGGTGGGGCAGATGCGACAAATCGAATTCCTGGCAAATGAGGAGGGCGACTGGGCCTTTCATTGCCACAAAAGCCACCACACCATGAATGCCATGGGGCACGACACCCCCACGCTGATCGGCGTGGATCACCGGGGGCTGGCCAAGAAGATCAACGATCTGATTCCCGACTATATGGTGATGGGCGAGCGCGGCATGTCGGATATGACCGAGATGGAAATGCCGATTCCCGACAATACCGTACCCATGATGACCGGTGAGGGCCCCTTCGGCTCGGTAGAAATGGGCGGAATGTTCAGCGTGCTCAAAGTACGTAGAGATCAACCCCCCGGTGACTATAAGGATCCAGGTTGGTTCAAGCATCCGCCGGGCACGGTCGCTCACGAATATACCGGCCCCTTGGCTGAACCGGCGCGCTTCAGCGCTGAAGGCGGCGAATCCATGCCGCGTGTTCGCAAGCCGGCCAAGCCGACCGAAGTCAAGGCGCGTAAGCCTGCGTCGCACGGCGAGCACTGAATCTTTTCTCTATTTTTAATTCGGAGAGCACTGATGAGTTTCACACTATCCCCCCGATACTATTTACTAGCGGCGGCCGCTTTGGCTGTATCTGGAGCCGCATTTGCCAGCGGCAGCCATGGACATGGTCACGGCCACGATGACGGCGGCGAGACCGCTATTGGAAAGCCGGGCGTTGTCGCCAAGGCCAGCCGAACCATTTCGATCGAAATGAGCGACACCATGCGCTTTACGCCATCGAGTATCCAGGTCAAGCAAGGTGAGACCGTACGATTCCTTGTGAAAAATTCGGGGCAACTCAAGCACGAACTCAGCCTGGGCACCCAGAAGGAGCTGCTGGAGCATCTGGAGCAGATGAAAAAATTTCCGGAAATGGAACATGACGAACCCAGTAAAGTGACTTTGCAGCCTGGCAAGCAAGGCGAGATTGTCTGGCAATTCACCAAGGCCGGAGTCGTGGACTTTGCCTGTCTGATCCCCGGTCACTACGAAGCTGGCATGAAGGGTGTCGTACAGGTTGACAGGAAGTAATCAGTCATCCGGACAGGGCTGAATCTGCACGCGTTTGGGTCTATCCGAGACGGTGACCTGTCAGCCGATAATCTTCGGCGCTTGTGCAAGGGTAAGCCTTGGACAGTTTTCAATTCGCAACAGAGAAATCATCATGAACGCCATCAAAAAAATTCTCGCTATTTCTGCCGTGGCCTTGGGTCTTGGACTGCCCATGAGCAGTTTTGCCCAGGCAAGCACAGAGCCCGCCAAGATGGAGGCGTCTCAAACGGCGTCCTGGACCAATGGCGAAATCAGGAAAATCGATCTGGACAATGGCAAGGTAACTATCAAACACGAAGACATCGAGAGCCTGGACATGCCCGCCATGACCATGGTCTTCACCGCCAAGGACAAGAGCCTGTTGTCCAATCTGACGCGGGGCGACAAAGTGCAGTTCATGGTTGTCAGTGAAGGCGGAAAAATGCTTATCACCGATATTCGGCCTGCGCCTTGAGTATGAAGCAGTCCTACACCGATGGCTGGGGGCAAGCCCTGCATTCCTTAAGGGTCACAATGACCCAGTCGGCGGCATTTCTATGACACGCAGGCGGCTAGTACTGAGTCTGGGCGTGATGGCTGTGCTGGCCGTCTCGGCTGCCTATTGGTTCTTCGATCCCGGGTCTTGGAGCAAAGGGGCCGGGCCGCATACCCTGCGTGCGGATGACCCCCAGACTGTGCGCGTCGGGGCTCGTATCTACGAGCAGCGCTGTGCCGTTTGTCACGGCGCCCAAGGCGAAGGCCAGCCGAACTGGCGCGATCGCAACGCGGCTGGTTTGCTTCCTGCGCCGCCGCATGACCCCAGCGGCCACACTTGGCACCATCCGGACGAGCAACTGTTTGCCATCACCAAATATGGCCTTGCCAAATTGATCAGCCAGCCCAGCTATCGCACTGCTATGCCCGTCTACGACGGTGTGTTGAGCGACGCGGAAATCATTGCCGTGTTGTCCTGGATCAAAGCGCAATGGCCGGTGGAAGTACGGCGCCAGCACGACGAAATCAACGATCAGTATCGCCAGTCCCAATCGCGATAACAGTCATCGCCTGAGCCGAGCCTGCCAGGCTCTGCCAGCGGCTGGCCCTAGCGGTATTGCAGGTAGCCTTCAATCAAGGCCGATGGCAAGCTGGCTTGCAGGCGGCGTGCGATAGGCGCCGTTGCGCGGCGCATGGCTTCCAGATCAAGGTCATCTTTGCTCAGGATCTGGATTCCAAGCTTGCCGAGCTCGGTGACCAGCGTGTCATCTTCGGCTGCGGCCAGTTCCCTTTGCAAACGGGTCGCTTGTCTGCAGGCTAGCCGCAGCGCATCTTGCTGTGACTGGGGTAGGCCGTCGTGCCAACGTCGATGGCAGGTCAGCAACAAAACTCCGAAGAAATGCCCGGTCAAACTGACATAGGGATGATATTTCCAGAGCGCAAAATTCATGAAATTCGTCAGTGGGTTTTCCTGGCCATGAACTTCTTGCGCCTGGATCGCCCGGACGAGATCCTTGACGTCGGTTACCCGGGCTTGCAGGCCGAGTGCCTCGAAGGTCTCTTGATAGCTGGCGTTGTTCAGCGTGCGAACGATTAGTCCCGCGCAATCCGATGGCCGGCGTATAGGACGCACGCCGTTTGTCAGATGGCGAAAGCCGTTGTCCCAGAAGCCCAATACCTTGTAGCCGGTGCGGCGCTCGACGGCGGCAGTCAAGTACTGGCCGGGCTCGCCATCAAGCGCGCGCAGGGCGGCCGCCCGGTCTGTAATGGAAAATGGAATATCCAGGACGGCCAGTTCCGGCACCCTGGCCGTCAGGTAGCTGGACGCCACATAGCAGAGCTCGCGCTCGCCCGCGTCGACGCTATCAAACAAGGATTGGGCGGGCTCCCCGGTGGATGTTACGTCTATCTGCAATTGGGGCAGAAAGCCAGTGGATTGCGGCAAAGCCTGGGCGAGATGCTGCAGCGATCGGGTCAGTATCGATTCCGAAGATTGGTAACCGCCCATCCGCAATCTGTGCAGCGGGCGGGCGCCGCCATCATGTGGTTGGGATGTTTGCATCGCTGATTATCTTCCTCCATTTGTCGTAATCGCTGAGCACGATGCGAGAGAGTTCTTCCGCATTGTGCGGCCAGGGGTCCATGCCGACCTTGGTCATCTGATCTTGAAAATCGCGGTCGCTCACCAAGGCATAGACTTCTTTGCGCAATGTCTTCAGGATCTCCGGCGGAGCGTCTTTATGCAGGAACAAGCCGATCCAGGACGAGTAGTTGTAGTTGGCGACCCCTTCTTCTGCCACTGTGGGAATGTCTTTGAAGCGAGGATGTCTTTCACTGCCGCAATACGCGATCAAACGTACCCGTCCGTCGGCAAGAAAAGGTTGGGCAAGGGAAAGGGCCATGGGCATGAGATTGACTTCCTCAGCCGCCGTGGCTACCGCGGCCTGGGTGGCTCCACGATAGGGGACATGCACCAATTTGATGCCGGTGCTGGCAAGCAGCATTTCCGCCGCCAGATGCTGAGGGCTACCGACGCCGCCGGAGGCGTATGTCAATTTTTCAGGCGCTTTTCGGGCCTGATCAAGTAGATCTTTGATGCTTTGGATGGAAGACGAGCGGGGAACGGCGAAGAAGGTGGGGATGTTGGCTATACCGGCAATCGGCAGGAATTCGGTTCGGGTGTCGATTTTGACGTGATCCGGTTTCAAGTGCGGAAGAATGGTCACGATGCTGTTGTTCAAGGCGGCAATGGTTTGGCCATCGGGGCGCGCTCTTGATAGCCGTTCCAGGCCGACGACGCCGGCTGCGGCGGCAACGTTTTCCACGACGAAGCTGACCCCGAAGCGGTTGCCCATTCGTTCAGCCAGACGCCTTACCGCAACGTCCGAAGCGCTTGCGGCTTGCAAGGGAAGAATGATCGTGACTGGCGCGCTGGGGTAGCCTTGAGCGAATGCCAGGCGCGGCGCGGCAATGGTGGCCGCCAGCACCGCACCTGAACGAAGAACGTCTCTGCGTTTCATATAGTCTCCTCTTTACCTGCTTTTTGTTTTGTAGATGTGGATCAGGCGCGGTCGCTGCCGCATGTGGCAAAGCAAGCCCTTGCTTGCGGAATTCAGGGTGGTGGAGCCGATGCAGCTCTTGTCGGGGCAAGGTTCTCGCCCGCATCGGTCCAAGTGGGTACGCGTCCGATCCGCACCGCTTCGTGCCAGGCAAAGTTCAGCTCTACCTTGATGCCATTGATCGGTTCGCGCATGAACAACTGATAAAGATCCGAGTTGTGCGCTTTTCGTTCGCTGAATTCCACGCCATTCCGGCTCAGGCGTTCAATGAATTCCTCGATGCCATCACAGTTCAGGCAAAGGTGATCGATGCGGCCTGAGCCCAGCGCTCCCGCCGCGGCATAGTCGACGCCTTCCTGGTCGCTCGGTGTCTTCAGATAAATGTCCTGGTGTTCGGAATGCCGCGCCTTGCCTATGTGAATGACATCCTGCTCGCCGATGTAGAGCCAGTAGACCGGGAATCCGAATTCGGGATGATAGCCATCGCGGAACCCCAGGTTTTCACAGAACCAATCCCGGGTCGCCTCGGGGTCATGGGTGAGGATCAGCAGGTGTTCCAGAAATCTAAGCCCCATTTCTTGTTTCCTCGATAAGCGCCCGCGGGGCGGGCTCGCACGATGATCAGCCGTGTTCGGCAACGACAGGTCGCGTTTCGCCGGTCTGTTCGATAGTCCGGTTAGCGTCCACCGAGCCGTAGATCCACAGTATTTTCATCGGCTGAGTGGCGGAAAGGTTGCGAAAGCGATGGGGGACGCCGGGAGGAATGAAGGTGGCGTCATGAGCTTTGAGGTGATGTTCTTCGCCATCGATATCGAACAGTGCTTCACCTTCGAGAAGCACTACGCTTTCCTCACAGTTGTGAGAATGGAAGGGAATCTTCGCCCCGCCTTCGAATTCGGTATAGCCGGTGATGAATGCCGTGGCGCCAACGCTTTTTCCCACCAAGGGTGTGGTGCGCGCGCCGCCTCCCCGGTCATGGGTTTTAAGGGCGTCGGGCTTGAGCAGGACGGCGGCCGAAGGAGTCATGATGGTCATATGCAGGCCTTGGGAAAAAGATGTTCAAGAAATGGACGGCGCATCTAACGCGCCGGTCCAATCCAAACCGTCTTGATATTGGTGAATTCTCGGATGCCGAACTCGCCAAGCTCGCGGCCGTAGCCTGATTGCTTGACGCCGCCGAAGGGCAGGCGGGCGTCGGAGGCGACCATGCCATTGATGAACACCGCGCCGGCTTCAATACGACGCGCCACTTGCTGGGCACGGCTCAGGTCGGACGTCCACAGCGCAGCGCCAAGTCCGAACTCGGTAGCGTTGGCAAGTTGCACGGCTTCTTCCGCATCTTTTACCCGCAGGATGGCGGCCACCGGTCCGAAAGTTTCTTCAACCGCGGCCGGCATGTCGGATGTGACGTGATCCAGCACGGTCGGAGGGTAGAAGAAGCCCTTGCCCTCGGGGATGGAGCCGCCTGCCTTCAGCGTGGCGCCCGCGGCAATAGAGCGCTCTACCTGGTCGTGAAGATCGCTACGCAGATTGGCGCGCGCCATCGGGCCGATGGTTGTGTCGCGTTGAAGCGGATCACCCATTTTTTGTGCCTGGACGCCTGCGCAGAATAGGGCAACGAATCGGTCGGCGATTTTTTCTTCGACTATGAATCGCTTGGCCGAAATGCAGCTTTGACCCGTGTTGGAAAAGCGCGCCTTGACTGCGGTGCTGGCGGCCAGTTCAAGATCGGCATCCGCCAACACAATAAAGGGATCCGAGCCGCCCAGCTCCAGCACTTGCTTTTTCATGAGCGAGCCTGCTTGCGAAGCGACCAATTTTCCTACTTCGGTGGAACCGGTCAGGGTCAGGGCGGCGATGCGTGGGTCCGCAATGATGTCTGCTACCTTGGACGAATCGATCAGCAATGTGCTGACCAGTCCGGGCGGCGCCCCTGCCTCGGTGAACGCTTCCTGCAAGGCCAAAGCGCAGCGCGGTACGTTATTGGCGTGCTTCAGGATGGCGGCATTGCCCGCGGCCAGGCCCGGCGCGGCAAAGCGGACGAACTGCCAGAAGGGATAGTTCCACGGCATGATGGCCAGGACTACGCCCAAGGGATCGAATACCACCATGCTGCGGCTGGCGTTGCTGGAGACTTCTTGATCCTGGAGGAATCCTTCTGCGTGACTGGCGTAGAACTCGCAAGTCACGGCACATTTTTCGATTTCACTTTCCGCCTCGGCCAAGGGCTTGCCCATTTCGCGCGTGATCAAGTCCGCGTATTTGTTTTTATTCTTGCGCAATACTGCAGCAAGCGAAGTCAGCAAACGTGTGCGTTCGCCGATGGCTTGCCGAGCCCAGTTTTTTTGGGCCACGACAGCTTGCTGCAGGATGGTGTCGACCGCCGCCGGAGTGTGCGGCTCGAAGCTGGCCTCGGTGGTCTCGGTGCAAGGGTTCAGTGAATGAATCATGGAAAGTTCCTGTCGAAGCAGGGCCGGTCGAGGATCAATCGGCCTGGATACTGTTTTCGCGAATCAGCTTTTGATAAAGGCTGAAATTCTTGCGTGTAGCATCGCCCAGCATGCTGGGGGAAGAACCCCGTATGGTCATGCCGAGCGGTTCAAGCTGGGCTCGTATGTCTGGTGCCGCCAATGCCTTGACGACTTCTTGGTTGAGTCTGGCAATAATAGGGCCAGGTGTGCCGGCCGGCGCGACAATGACTGACCAGGAGTCGAAATAGAAATCCGGCAGGCCGGCTTCATGCACCGTGGGGGTGTTCGGAAAAGCCGCCATGCGTTCCCGGGTCGATACCGCCAGCAGCTTTACTTTTCCGGCCTGGATGAGGCCAGCCACGGTTCCCAAGCCCTGGAAGCCGACGTCGACTTCATGCGCAGCGACGGCCACTGCGCCAGGTGTTGCGCCCTTGTAAGGCACGTGTGTCATCTTTATATCTGCCTTGGTTGAGAACAGCGCCATGGCGATATGTTGGGGACTACCATTGCCGCCGGAACTGAAATTGATCTTTCCCGGCGAGGCCTTGGCCGCCTTGATGAGGTCCGTCACATTGTTATACGGCGAGTCGGCCGGAACCACCAGCCCCCATTCGACGGTTGCGACCAGCGATACGGGTGCGAAATCCTTGATGGGATCCCAGGGCATCTTGGCGTAGATGTGGGGAATCATGGTCAGGATGCTGTCATTGAACCCGCCGAGCGTATAGCCATCAGGCGATGCCTTGGCTACGCGCTCCGCGCCGATCAGGCCCGACGAGCCCGGAATGTTTTCCACGACGATAGATTGCTTGAGCCCTTCGGACATTTTCTGCGCAACGATACGCACCACCTTGTCTACGGCGCTTCCCGCCGCCAAGGGGATAACCATGCGTATGGGCTTGCTGGGGTAGTCATGCTGTTCCGCCAGGGCGGGCCATGCCATGGCCATGAGTAAGACGCCTGAGCCGATCGTGCGTGCAGCGATTTTCATAATCTTGTCTCCTCTGTTTGATTCTGTTTTTGTGCGAGCCCTGTTCTGCTCGTTATTGCAATGGCGCTACTTCCAGCTCTTGCGCCAATTGCTGTAAGTCCTTGATCAGCCCTGCCGCAAATGGAATCCCGCCTTGACGGTACTTGGCGCGCCGTAGATGGCTTTGTTCTCCGGGCAACCAGATGTGTTCCGTATTGGGCAGGCGTTCGCTACTGTGTATATCGCGCACCAGCTTATCGACGGCTCCCTTGTAGTCCTGGGGGTTGCCGAAAGCCTTCAGGTCTATGACCAGTATGGCTTGCCCGGTATTGGTGGGGGTCGTGTGGTCGTGGTTGAAGTCAACCACATCGCGGCCCATCGCGGCCCCTTGCAGCGTGCCGGCCAATAAACCGACCATCAACGCCAGTCCATACCCTTTGTGCCCGCCTATCGGCAATAGAAACCCCTCTTCGGCACGCGCAGGATCAAGCAAGGGTTGCCCCTGGCGATCGATCATCCAGCCTTCAGGCATCATTTCCCCGCGTTTTGCTTTCGCCTTTACCTTGCCATAGGCGGCAACCGTGGTCGCCATATCGAGGACGACATCAGCTTCGCTGTCCGCCGGCGCGGCAATCGATATGGGGTTGGTGGACAGCAGCATTTCGGCGCCACCCCAAGGCGGAAGGTGGTTGGCGTTACCGACGGCAAAGTACATGCCGATCATGTCGTGCTTGAGCGGCATGCTTGCATAGAGGGAGGCCGGCCCGGCGTGGTTGCTGGCGCGCGTGCCCACCCATGCCACTCCGGCAGAACGGGCTTTTTCAATCGCCAGTTCTACCGCGCGCGACACCACCAGGTGCCCCATCCCATTGTCGCCATCGATGACCGCCATTGCGGCACGCTCATGCACCACGCGGATGTCGGGCTGCTTATTGATGCCGCCGCTACGTATTCTTTTTACATACTGCGGCAAGCGTATGACGCCGTGGCCATCCGAGCCCTGCAAGTCGGCTTGCGCCATCAGTGCGGCAATTTTTTTCGCGTCGGCTTCGGGTAAGCCGACACTGCCTAGCGCGGCACCAATGAATTTTTCCAGCTTTTCAACCGCAATCAATACCGAATTGTTATTGCTATTCATGCTGCCTGCCGCTACCTGAGTATCAGAGCCAACTATCCTATTTAATAGATCAGGCTGAATCCAATACAGAATCTGCTGTATCCCATATCATTCTGGTATACCTAAAAGCTGTCGGGGGCTTCATGAATTTGCGTACCCTGCGTTATTTCGTAGCAATTGCCGATGCGGGCAGCCTAACCGCGGCCGCTGAAGCCGTATCGGTGGCGCAGCCCGCGCTGACTCGGCAATTGCGCCAGTTGGAAGCAGAGATGGGGGTGCAACTGCTATTGCGCACGGCACGGGGTGTGAGGTTGACCCCCGCCGGTGTAACCCTGTACGAATCGGCGCAGCGTATGCTGGCCGAGGCCGCCCGTGTGCGTCAGCAACTGGCCAATCGACAAGATGCCGCGCACGCTTCGGTGGTGCTGGGGGTATCTCCCACGCTGGCGCGGGTGCTGCTGCCGGGCTTGTTCGAGAATTGCCGAAAGTCCCTGGCCGATGTGCAGTTGAAGGCGCGTGAGGCGTTCACGCCGGCCTTGCTGGACTGGGCCGAGCGCGGCGTTGTGGATCTGGCCATCGTCACCAACCCCGACCCGGGGCGTGGCTTGTCCTTGCATCCTTTGCTGGGCGAGCCGTTCGCCCTGGTCTCGCATGTGGAGTGTGGTATTGACCCCGTGGTGCCGGTATCCCAGCTGGGGCGCGTCCCTTTGCTAATGACCAGTTTGCATCGCGAAATCGTGGAACGTCAGCTATTGCCGATGGGTGGACGTATTCAGGTAGAGGCCGAAATCGATTCGGTCGACGCCATCCGGGAACTGGTGATGCATGGCAAGTGGGCCACTATCATGCCGATCTCGGTCTTCAAGGGTGCCAGAGAGCAAGGCTCGGTACGCACCTCCGAGATCTCGGGAATTCAGCTTAGCCGTTTGCTCGTGCTTGCCAAGCGTATCGACAAGCACGACAACTCCGCCCTGGATGTCATGCAAGCCATGGTTCAGGCCGAATTCGCCAAACTGGTGAGGGGCAATACCTTCAGCTTTAGCCCTCCCTGACGTCTGGCGACTCGGGATTCGCGCAAGGGAAGGTGCTTAGTCCAGAAAGAGCCGCGGGGTTCTTGCGCCCCGTCTGGCCCCTTTGCAAGCTATCAGCTGATACCCGGAACCACGGTCGAGAAGCCGGCGTCGACGTGAGTCACTTCACCGGTTATGCCGGCGGCAAGGTCGGAAAGCATGAAAGCGGCCACGTTGCCGACGTCGTCGATAGTGACGTTACGGCGCAGCGGCGCATAGGTTTCGACGAAATTCAGGATTTTCGAGAAATCCTTGATGCCGGCGGCAGCCAGGGTCTTGATCGGACCTGCCGAAATGGCGTTGGCGCGTATGCCTTTAGGGCCGAGCGAAGTTGCCAGGTAGCGAGTAGCCGCTTCGAGCGCGGCTTTCGCGACGCCCATGGTGTTGTAGTTGTCTACAACACGTTCCGCACCCAGGTAGCTAAGGGTGAGGACCGATCCTGTGCCATTGCCTTCCGGCCCTTGCAACAGGGGTAAGGCCGCTTTGGCCATGGCTGGGAAACTGTAGGCTGAAATGTCGTGGGCGATACGGAACGATTCGCGTGACAAACCATCAAGAAAGTCGCCTGCGATAGCTTCGCGCGGGGCAAAACCGATGGCATGCACCAGACCGTCCAGTTTGTTCCAGTGTTTGGCCAAGTCGGCGAACGTAGCGTCGATCTGCGCATCTTCAGCGACGTCGCAAGGAAAGATCAGCTTGCTGTCGAACTCAGCGGCAAATTCGGTCGTACGATCCTTGAAGCGTTCGCCCACATAGGTAAAAGCAAGTTCGGCGCCTTCGCGGTGGCAGGCTTTGGCAATGCCATAGGCGATAGAGCGATTGGATAGCACCCCTGTGACCAGGATGCGTTTGCCAGCGAGAAATCCCATGGTGGGGGTTCCTGTATTAAGTGAATTACGGATGCGTTGCAGTGTATCAGCGCGCGGGCCCTGCGGCGACGGGGCAAACGGCGCACGCCGCCGGACCTCGGGCAAGGGCCTGCGCCTTAACTGCGCACGCCAGTACCCGGAATTTGCAGGGTTTGGCCCACGCGCAGCGCTGAGCCGCGCAGCCCATTGAGCGCCCGCAACTGTTGTACCGATGTACCGTAGCGCTGGGCAAGTGAACTTAGCGTATCGCCGCGCTTGATCTTGTGCGTGCGTACCGCGACGCTTTTCTTGACGCTATTGCCACGGCTGGCGACGGCTGGCCGTACTGCATTGCTGGCCACCATGGTTGCTTCCGCCGCCGCGCCCGACGGCACCATCAGGATATCGCCCGAAGACAGGCGCGAACGGGCGCTCAGGCCGTTCGCATGGCGCAGATTACTTATGGAGGTGCGGTATTTTTTGGCTACGCTGGCCAGCGTTTCACCGCGCTTCAACTGATGCGTATGCCATGAAGAAAGCGCACCGTTATAGGCCTGAAGATTGGTTTCGAATACACCGATGCGGTCGGCCGGAAGCAATAAAGTGGGTTCGTGGCGGCCCAGGATGACCCCGCGGTTGAAAGACGGGTTCAAAGCTTTGAAGTCGTCCAGCGGCATCTCGGCCAGTTTGGCGGCCAGTTTCACGTCAATGTTGCGGCTACCCGTAACCGTGACGAAATAGGGTTGGTTTTCGATAGTCGGCAGTGCAATATTGAACGCCGCCGGGTTGGCGATGATGTTCTTGATAGCCTGCAACTTGGGAATGTAGTTGCGGGTCTCGTCAGGCATGTCCAGCGACAGATAGTCGGTAGGCAGGTCTTGCGCGGCTTTTTTGTCGATGGCGCGTTTGACCGAGCCTTCGCCCCAGTTGTAAGAGGCCAGCGCCAGATGCCAGTCGCCATGGAAATCGAACAAGTATTGCAGGTATTCCAGAGCGGCCCGGGTCGAGGCAATCGGGTCGCGGCGTTCGTCGCGCCACCAGTCTTGCTTCAGGTTGAAGCCGCGTCCGGTGGACGGGATGAACTGCCACAAACCCGAGGCCTTGGCGCTGGAGAGCGCCCAGGGGTCGTATGAGCTTTCAACGAAGGGCAGCAACGCCAGCTCGCTGGGCATGCCCCGCTGATCGATTTCCTCGATGATGTAGAAGAGATACTTGCCGGCGCGTTCCGCGGTGCGCTGCAGGTAGTCGGGGCGCGAGGCGTAAAAATTTTCCCACTCCTTGACCAGGGGAGTGTCGATATTGGGTACAGCGAAACTGCGCCGCAGGCGCGTCCAGATATCGGAAGGCTGAACGGTCAGGTCTACTACCTGGGGCGACAGGTCTTCGGTGGCTTCCTGGCGCTGCAAGGGCGCATTCAGGCGCTGGCCGGGAGTGCGCTGACGATTGCGGGCGACCGCGACATCAGTGCTTGCAGGCAGGCCGGAAATAAGCGGCGATTGCTGGCTGAGCAAGCTGGTGGGCTGGTCGGAAGAATTGGAGGAAGGGCTTGGGACTGAAGCGCAGCCCGCCATGACTGCGACGCAAGCGACAGTCAGGGCTTTTGAGAAGGAGACTGGAAGAGCACAGCGCAGGCTCACCCGCGAACTCCAGACGCCGCGGGGGCGTAAGTGCATTTTTTCATGTCCTTGACAACGTATTTAGCGCCGGATAGTACGGATTTCGCTACTGCGCAGTCAAGACCACGCTTACAAAATAGTGTTATTTACATGGTGATCGGCGCAAATCGACACATGATGTAAACATAGGATAGCTAAAACTGGTTTTTCCACTGACGTAGTGCGGCAAATACATCTACTTCATTACTGAGGGCTTGACCCGCATGGCGTGCGGCCGCTGCCGCGACTGCGGCTTGGGCGGTGCGCAAAAAGGGGTTGACTTGCAATTCCAGGTCCAAGGTAGTGGGTACGGTAGATCGGGATTCCTCCCGCAAATTGCGTGCTTGCTCATGCCAGACTCGCAAGGCGCCATTGTCTGGCTCGACCGCCAGCGCCCAAGCCAGATTCGACAAAGTATATTCATGCGCACAGTACACCTTGGTGGCCGGGGGCAGGGCCGCCAATTTGCCGAGCGACTCGAACATCTGCTGCGGAGTGCCTTCAAATAAGCGGCCACAGCCCGAGGCAAAGAGGGTGTCGCCGCAAAAAACCAGCGGATCCACGCCGGCGGCGCGACCGGCATAAGCGATGTGGCCAGCGGTATGGCCCGGTACGTCCAGCACTTCCAGGTCCAGATCGAGCTCGGGCAGGGTCAGGCGATCCCCTTGTGTCAGGCGATGGTCGCAACAGGGCAGCGTTTCCTTGGCTGGGCCGAAGACTTTGGCCCCGGTGCGCTCGACCAGCTCCAGTACGCCACCGACGTGGTCCTTGTGATGGTGAGTCAGTAAAATAGTGCGCAGTTGCAAGCGTTGCTGCTGCAGTGCGTTCAGTACCGGTCCGGCATCGCCCGGGTCGACCACCGCGGCCAGCGTGCCGTGCCGCACAAGCCATATATAGTTGTCATTGAAGGCGGGCAGTCCGGATATTCCCGATAGGCCCGCCGCCGTGCCGGTGGCTTGAGCGCCGGTCGATTGTTTGTTTCGTTTTTCCGAGTTTTTCATACCGATGCTTCCTCCTACTGCCCAGGATTCCACCATTGTAGAGCTTGCTCGCTGGTTCGCGTCGGACCCCGGCCGCTACGCCTTGGCTTGGGAGCAGGCGCAGCTCGACGAGGCGGTTGGGGATGTGTTCGGTTTCTACGCAGTGCAGGCGGGTGCGCCCGAAGTCGATGCTTTGCGTGCGAACCGGATGCCCTTCAAGGGCTTTGTGGCCGAAGCGGTTCCTCGGCAAGACTTGCGTCCGCGCTGGAATGCTTTTGTCATGGCCAAGCTAGAAGAGTTGCCCTTTGATTCGCAAAGTCTGGATCTGCTGGTTTTGCCTCATACCTTGGAGTGTTCGCCAGATCCGCATGCTTTGCTGCGTGAGGCGGAGCGCGTGCTGATTCCTGAAGGACGCTTGATTATCACCGGTTTTAACCCCTGGAGCTTGTGGGGTGCCCGCCAGGTCTTCGGTTGGCGGCGTCCTTTTCTGCCGGCCGGGGTGCGGCCACTGTCACCGGTTCGGCTGAAGGACTGGCTAATGCTGCTTTCCTTCGAAGTCGAGCGAGGGCGCTTTGGCGCTTACGTGCCGGCATGCCGTACCGAAAAATGGTTGAAACGCTACGCCTTTATTGAGACTACCGGAGAGCAATGGTGGCCGGTGTGTGGTGGGCTTTACGTGGTGTCGGCGATCAAACGCACCGTTGGCATGCGTTTGATCGGCCCAGCGTGGAAAACCCAGAAGGCGGCGCGGCGTGGCGCGATGGCGGCTGCTCCACGGATGAACGCCAAGTCTGGCCAGGTTAAGCAGGGCGGCTAGCTGCCACTTCACGAGATGGAATGAACTGAAACGACTTTTTTGTGTGATCGGGGGTGGAAAAGCCGCGGGGTGACGCGCAGAACGCACGGCCCGATGCTACATTGCGCGATACACCTTGTTGCGTTTTTCTGCCCCTATACTCATGCGAACTCGTTCAACTGTTGTCGTCGTTGTTTTAGCCCTCGCTGTTGGCGCGGGTGTTGGCTATTTTTCTTCACGGCAGCTTGAAAAAAGCGTTGTGAGTAAACCTGCGCAAGCCGGAGCGGCGCTCAATCGCCAGTCTAAAGGGGCGGCAAAGTCCACTTTGGTGGAAGTTGAGCAAGTCGGACGTAAGCCATTGGAACGGGGCATCACCGCGGTCGGCAGCTTGCGCTCCGACGAGTCCGTGACGCTGCGCCCCGAGGTGGCTGGCCGCATCAGTCAGATTCCTTTTACGGAAGGCCAGCGGGTGCAGAAAGGGCAGGTGTTGATACGGCTGGATGACTCCGTGCCGCGCGCCGAATTTGAGCAGGCCCGTGCCAACTTCTCTTTGGCCAAAAGCAATTTCGATCGTTCTATCGAGCTGCAGCAAAAGGGTTTTATCAGCAAGCAGGCGCGCGATGAGGCCGATAACGCCATGAAAGTGCAGCAGGCCGCCATGGTATTGGCGCAGGTCAGGCTCGACAAGAGCGTTATCCGTGCCCCTTTTAATGGCATTGTCGGCTTGCGCAACGTGTCGGTGGGGGACTACGTGGCGGCTGGCCAAGATCTCGTCCCGATCGAAGCCATCGATCCGCTCAAGGTCGATTTTCGCGTTCCGGAACTTTATCTTTCACAGATTCGTACCGGGCAAGCTTTGCAAATCACCCTCGATTCGGTGCCGGACAAGATATTCAACGGAGTCGTGTTCGCCATCAGCCCGCTCATCGACGCTGGTGGCCGCTCTATCGTGATGCGGGCCCAGATCAAGAACGCGGGCCAGTTGCGCCCGGGCATGTTCGCTCGCGTCCGTCTCTTGCTTAGCGAGACCGCCGATGTGCTGGTTGTGCCCGAGGCCGCCCTCGCACCCGCCGGCGATGAGCAGTTCGTGTTTCGAGTAAGCGATGGCAAGGCTGAGCGGGTGCAGGTGGAGCTTGGGCAACGGCGCGATGGCGTAGTCGAAGTCGTCGCCGGTTTGAACGAGGGCGACACCATCGTAGTTGCCGGAATACAGAAGATCCGCGACGGCGCCGCCGTCACGGTATCCGCCGCCGCACCATAGAGGTCCGCGATGATCCTGTCAGAAGTTTGCATCAAGCGGCCGGTCTTTGCGACGGTGCTGTCATTGTTGATTGTGTTGGTCGGCATCATTTCCTATTCGCGCCTTACCGTGCGCGAGTATCCGCAGATCGACGAGCCGGTGGTGTCGGTGTCCACGGTCTACAAGGGCGCTTCGGCTGAGGTCATCGAGTCGCAGATCACCAAGCCTCTGGAAGATTCCCTGTCGGGTATCGAAGGGGTCGAAATCATGACCTCGGCAAGCCGAGCCGAGCGCAGCAACATCAACATCAGGTTCAGGCTGTCGGTGTCACCCGACTCCGCGGCGGCCGATGTGCGCGACAAAGTGTCGCGGGTGCGCGGCCGTCTACCCGCCGAAATCGATGAGCCCATCATCGCCAAGGTCGAGGCCGACTCCCAGCCCGTTATCCATCTGGCGGTGGAGGCAGGCGAGCTCAGCAGCATGGAGGCATCCGATTACATCAATCGCTTCATCAAGCCGCGCCTTTCCGTATTGCCTGGGGCCGCCGACGTCAGGGTGTTTGGTGAACGCTTGCCAGCCATGCGCATCAATGTCGATCGCGGCAAACTGGCGGCCTATCGGCTGACTGTGCAGGACGTCGAAGACGCCTTGCGCAAGCAGAACGTGGAAATTCCGTCAGGCCGCATCGAATCCCGTTCTCGCGAGTTCTCGGTTGTCTCCGCCACCGATCTGCATACGCCCGAACAATTCGAAAACGTAGTCATCGCCAACGTCAGCGGCTTCAGCGTCAAGATCAAAGACGTTGCCTCGGTGGGCTTGGGGCCCGTCGATGAGCGTGTCATTTCGCGTTTCAATGGGAAGCCCGCGCTTAATATCGGGGTGGTCAAGCAGTCGACCGCGAACCCCCTTGATTTGTCCAAGGCAGTACGCGCAGAGCTTGAGCTGATCAATGAAACCTTGCCCAAGGGCATGAAGCTCAATCTGTCTTACGACACCTCGGTATTCATCGAGGAATCCATCACTTCCGTGTATCGCACCATTATCGAAGCCGTGGGGCTGGTGGTGCTGGTGATTTTCTTTTTCTTGCGCAATTTGCGTGCGAGCCTGATACCTATCGTCACCATACCCGTGTCCCTGATCGGTGCAAGCACCATCATGTACGCCTGCGGTTTTTCCATCAATACCTTGACCTTGTTGGCCATGGTGCTGGCGATCGGCTTGGTGGTGGATGATGCCATCGTGGTGCTGGAAAACATCTTTCGCCACATTGAAGAGGGTAAGTCCCGAATGCAGGCGGCGCTGCTGGGTGCCAAGGAAATCGGTTTCGCCGTAGTGGCGATGACGTTGACGCTGATTACGGTCTATGCGCCCTTGGCCTTTGCCACTGGGCGCACCGGCAGGCTGTTCATCGAGTTCGCGCTGGCGCTGGCCGGCGCGGTATTGTTCTCGGGGTTCGTGGCGCTCACCCTTACGCCTATGATGTGTTCCCTATTGCTGCGTCACGACACCAGTCATGGTCGGCTCTACAACATGGTTGAAGGCTGGCTCGATGCGGTCAATCGTGGCTATCGCCGGGTCTTGAACTTTGCTCTTGCCCATAGCATTTGGGTGGTGCTGCTTGGCTTGCTGATCGGCTCTCTGAGCTTCCCCTTGTTCATGACTATCAAGAGCGAACTGTCGCCAGTCGAAGATCGAGGCGTCATCTATGGACGCATCACGGCGCCTCTGGGTTCTACCGTGGCCTACACGGGCAGTTACCTGGAGCGTATGGAGAAAATGTACGTTGATATCCCGGAAATGGCGGCATTCCAGTCGGTCGCCGGTTTCCCGGTGGTGACCGATGGCAATGCCGTGCTGCGACTCAAGCCCTGGGAGGAGCGCAGTCGTACCCAGCAGGAAATCGCGCAGTTGTTACAGCCCAAGTTTTCCGCTTTGCCGGGCGTGCAGGCTTTTCCCTCCAACCCGCCTTCGCTGGGGCAGTCGCCGCGTTCCTCGCCCATCGAATTCGTCATCATGAGCCAGGTGTCGTATCCCGAACTGGCTGTCATCGCTGAGAACTTCCTGGCCGAAGTCGCCAAGTATCCAGGCGTGCAGAATCTGCAGACCGATCTGCGTTTGAATACTCCCGAACTGCGGGTGCAGGTCAACCGAGACAAGCTGGCCGATGTGGGGGTTGATGTCGATCGTGTGGGTCGAACCCTGGAATCCATGCTGGGCGGCCGTCAGGTTACGCGTTTCAAGGACAGTGGCGAGCAATACGATGTCATGGTCCAGGTCGTGCCGCGCGACCGCTCAAATCCCGACGACATCTCGGACATTTATGTGCGTGCCCGTAACGGCGAGATGGTGCAGTTGGCCAATCTGCTGAGTGTGCGTGAAGGGGTTGCGCCACAGACGCTGAATCACTTCAATCGGATGCGCGCGGTTACTGTGACCGCATCATTGGCTCCTGGCTATGCATTGGGCGAAGCGCTCGATGTCATGAACGAGATCGCGGGTCGGGTGTTGCCTGCGTCGGCGCGTACCGATTTGAATGGCCAGTCGCGCGAGTTTCGTGACTCATCCGGCAGCATCTACCTAGTGTTCGCCATGGCCATCGCTTTTATCTACCTTGTGCTGGCCGCGCAGTTCGAAAGCTGGCGCAACCCGCTCATCATCATGCTGTCAGTACCCTTGTCCATGACGGGTGCTTTGACTGCCTTGTGGTTGTCGGGGGGAACCTTATCCATCTACAGTCAGATCGGTTTGATCACTTTGGTCGGCCTCATCACCAAGCACGGCATTCTGATCGTCGAGTTCGCCAATCAGCTGCGCGATGCCGGCAAGGAAAGAATCGAAGCGGTCGCTGAAGCCAGCGTGATGCGCTTGCGCCCCATTTTGATGACCACCGGTGCGATGGTGCTGGGGTCGGTACCCTTGGCATTCGCACACGGCGCCGGTGCGGAGTCGCGGGTTCAGATCGGATGGGTGATCGTGGGTGGCATGAGCGTGGGGACTTTGCTGACCTTGTTTGTCGTGCCCTGCGTATATGCGCTGATCGCCGGCGAGCGCAAGCGTCCCTTGCCGGTGGGAAAAAATATAGAGGACGGTGTTCCCAATCAAGCGCTTGCGCCGGTTGCCGCGCCTGATTCGGTAGGCTGACCGAGCTGGCCGTTTAGCCTACACTTGCGAAGTGTTGGATTTTTTCGGATGTTGAACTCATGCGTTACGTCGTGCTGGATACGGAAACCACTGGCCTTGATCCCCAGCAAGGGCATCGTGTCATTGAAATCGGTTGTGTGGAAATCGTGAACCGGCGTGTTACGGAACGTCATTTCCACACCTACCTCAATCCGGATCGCGATAGCGATCCGGGCGCGCTGGAAGTGCACGGACTGACTACCGAATTCCTGTCCGACAAACCGCGCTTCGAGGACCAGGTCGACGAGTTTCTGGACTTTATCCGTGATGGCCACATCATCATCCATAACGCCGAGTTCGATATTCGCTTCCTGAACGCTGAACTGAAACGTTTGCAGCGCCCAGGTTTTCGTGAGCTCTGCGGCGGGGTAATCGACTCCCTGATGCAGGCCCGCGAGCTACACCCGGGCAAGCGCAATTCACTCGATTCGCTTTGCGATCGCTACGGCATTTCCAATGCGCACCGGGTGTTGCACGGCGCTTTGCTTGACTCCGAATTGTTGGCTGAAGTCTGGCTGGCGATGACTCGGGGCCAGAACAGCCTGGTTATCGACGTGGACGATACGGGTGGCTCGGGTTCTATCGATTTCGGGGCATTTGACACCTCGGTGTTACCGGTCTTGGGCGTCAGCGAAGAAGAAAAAGTCGAGCACCAGGCCTACCTTCTGGCCCTGGACAAAGAGTCCAAGGGGCAGACTGTCTGGCGCAAGTGGGAGCCCCAGGAAGCGGCGCAATCCGAAGCGGCTTGAGCCGCTTGCCGCTATTGCTCGCAGTAAACGGGCATCGATGTTTACGCCCGGCGGTTCAAGACGCTGCGCTTGAGTACGGCCTGGGGATTACGGAATTATGGTATATTCCTGGGCTGCCGAAAGCTTGTTTGGCTTTTCGCGCATCCGACGGTTTCATACCGACGGGCGGTTAGCTCAGTGGTAGAGCACTGCCTTCACACGGCAGGGGTCACAAGTTCGAAACTTGTACCGCCCACCAAATTCTTGTATGGCAATGTGCAAATAGGTCGGCTCTACCCCATAAACGGGGGTTGGGCATTTACTAGACCCGGTTAATGACACCGTTCCAACCGCACTGAGCTAAGACTCTCATGCGGTAATTCTCAAAATTTCTGAACCTAAACGCACGGCGCGAGAGCATTTCCATCTTTGTGTGGAATCCCTCTGTGATTCCATTGGACTGGGTGAAACGCCACATCCGTACGATGGGCTATCAGCCACGATAGAGTTGCTCTCTTGGCCACCAACCGTCAAGCAACATCCCTGCCTTGCCCGTGGAGTGCTCGGTAATCCATGCGAATGCCGAAAGCATCTTCGGTCGCTGATCACCGGTGCGTGGACGTTAGCGGTGCCATCCAATCGATCTCAGGGTTTGGGCAAGGGGAAGCGATCCAAGTACGGTTGGTAATCAGGCTCGACGTCGATTTGCAAACTCGCGAGTACGCGAATGACGCAGGCATAGAAGCTAATGACCGCCAATAAATCGACCAGTTCCGTTTCGTTGAGCTTTGCCCTCAATGCGGCAAACTGCGTATCAGTGAGTGCCGCGTGCGCCGTCAGATGCCGAGCTGCGTCGAGCACGGCCTGCTCCAGTTCTCCCAGGCCGGCGCCATCCGCGCAGATCGCGCGTATGTCGTCCTCGGTGACGCCGAAGTCGGCGCTGATCTTCACATGATGCGACCACTCGTAAGGAGCGCGCGCGGTCCAACCTACCTGCAAGATAGCCAGCTCCCGCAGGCGTGGATTCAGGGTGCTTTCGTGACGGAAATATCGGTTTACGCCACCAAAGGCCCGCGCCAATTTTGGGCTATGCACAAGCTGGCGCCGGAGGTTGATAGGGGGCTTGAGAAGATCTCGATCCTCCGCGCTGAGAGATTCGGGATCGAGATAAGGAAGGCGGGCCATGGTTTGCTCCTTGTCAGAATGACGCAAAAAGACGTCGACCAGCGCTCAGTCGATCGGCGGAATGCCAGCCTCTTTCACGACATCGGCCAGAACCTTGCGTTGGGCGCGGGCGCGCGCGGCGAACTCTTCGCCAAAAGGTGTGTGATGGGACATGGCGCTGCGGTCGAAATGCGCCTTTATGTCGGCATCCTGCATCGCCGGCTTCAAGATCTCAGTGATGCGCTGGATGATGGCCGGCGGCGTGCCAGCTGGCGCATACAGGCCCATCCAGTTGGTGAAAACGAGATCGGGCATTCCCAATTCGGCGGTTGTGGGCGCGTCGGGCAACAATTTCACGCGATCCGGACCCATGATGGCCAAGGCCCGCACCTTCCCGCGAGCGACCTGGGGAGCGGAGACGGACGGCGAATCGAACATCACATGGACGTGCCCGCCCACCAGATCAGTCATTGCCTGCGCGGCCGATTTGTAAGGTACATGCAGCAGTTGCGTGCCCGTCTTGGTGGCGAACAGTTCGCCAGCCAGGTGCAGTGCGGTACCCGGCCCCGAAGAGCCATAGGTCACTGTTCCCGGATGGGCCTTTGCATAGGCGATCAATTCCTGCAAGGTGTTGACCGGCAGCGAAGGATTAACGTCGATTACGGAGGGCACCGTGCCGGTAGCCATGATGGGAATGAAATCTTTTTCCACGTCGTAGGGCATGGACTTGCGCACCAGGGGTTGCACCACGTGGGTCGAGGCTGATGCGACCAGCAGGGTGTAGCCGTCGGGTGCGGCCTTCGCGGCCAGCCCCACGCCGATCAAGCCGCCGGCGCCTCCGCGGGCGTCAACCACCACTGGCTGACCCAGGCCAGCCCGCAATTTGGCGGCGAGAAGATGGGCAAATGTGTCGGTCGGCCCCCCTGGGAAGGGGTTAATGATTGTCACCGCATGATCGGGATAAGTCTGGGCAGCAACCGGTAATGTGACGAAGGCTGCCAGGGCTGCGATCTGGCCAAGGAAATGTCTGCGCAAGAGAGTCTCCGGGTTGTTTGAGGGGAAATCGCAATCTGATTGGAACGTATCTGTCATTGATTGACCTTGATGCTTGCTTCCTTCATCGGGCGAGCATAGTCAGTCATGCCGTTGCACATGCGCTGTTTGAATTGCGCGGATGAGCGGCCCACGGTCTTGAGCCCGAGATCGATGAATTTCTGCTGTTCATGAGTGCTGTTCATGAGGATTCCTGCTGCCAAGAGACGTTCACCGCGCGTTCCACTTCGCGCACGATATGCACTAATCGTGGGCCCACGTCGGTGGTCAGCGATGCCGGATCAAGGTGCGGCGCGGGGCCTGCGCAGTTGATGGAGTAGGGTTCTCCGTAAAGCCCGGTGCGGATCGGGGCAGCCACCGAATTTACGCCCTGGCGCCATTCGCCCCACAGCGTGCAGAAACCGTGCGTGTCGTACGCCTCAGCCGCTTCGGCAACCCTGGCCTGCAGCGCTTTCCATTCGTGCGCGGCGGCGGTGGGGCGCAGCGCCTTCACGGCCGCCGTGCGCTCGCTCGGCACGAGGCCTGCGATGTAGGCACGTCCGATCGCGGTCTGCAGGATCGGGAACTGGAAGCCGATACTCACGTTGACTGACACCACTGCGGCGTCGGTACGGCAGGTCTCGACCACTACGATGTGATCGCCGCTGCGCACCCCTAGATTGACCGTAGCGCGGGTGTACTCGGCCAGTTCCGCCATCAGCGGCCGGGCGATCGCGCGTACGTCGATGTTCGACAGGTAGATGCGTCCGACGTCGAGTGTCTTCGCCGTAAGCCGGAAGCGGCCATCGGCATGGCTCGCGTCGAGGTAGCCGAGGCCCACGAGCGTCTGCGTGACGCGCGAAACCGTTGCCTTCGGCAGTCCCGTGGCGCGCATGATTTGCTGGTGCGAGAGCGCCGCGACACCAGGCGCGAAGCTGTGCAGCACGCGGAAGCCGCGCTCCAGTGCCGAGACACTGTCGACGCGTGCCGCGCTACTTGCGGTCGGACGCCCGGTGCGGTCGTGTGAGGTCACGCGGTGGCCATCGAGTAGGAGCGGCCGCGCAGCCGGTTGGTCGCCAGCAGCAGGTCTGCCTGCAGCTTGGAGTCGGCTGCGATGCGGTTGAAGCGCTCGCGATCGGCTTCCTGCTTTGCTGGGTCGGCTTCGGACAGGCGGCGCTTGTTCTCAGTAGTGGTGGGCGAGGTGTAGCTTGTGAAGATCTCGCGCCGTTCGGCGGCATAGTCGTCCAGCATTGTGTCGGGCTCACCGCCGACGATCACCGAAATGAGCGCATCGCCCAGTGCCACCGCATCCAGCAGGCCGCCCGTCAGGCCCAGACCGCCGATCGGACAGTTGGCATGCGCGGCATCACCGGCTAGCAGTACGCGGCCGACGCGGAACTTGTCGGCTACGCGCTGATGCACGCGGAATGGCGACATCTCGTCGAGCTGGTACGAACCCGGAATCAGCCGCGCGAGGCGCTCGGGTAGCCGTTGCGGCAGCGTCTCCTCGGGCAAGGAGGCATCCTCCGCGAATGCCACGCGCCAGAGGCCTTCGCTGTTGATCTGGCACAGCACGGCGAAGTGCACCGGGTCCACGATGAAGCTCGCTTTTGCGTAGCCGTAGGACTCGTAGTCCGTGAATACATTGGTGACGACGAAACGCTCGGGCCAGGTCTCGCCGCGGAACACTTGGCCGATGGCCTTGCGCACGCCGCTGCTGGCGCCATCCGCGCCAACCAGCCAGTCGGCCTCAAGATCTTGGGTACCGTCAGGCGTCTCGACCGTGACCTGCACGCGCTCGGCGTTCTGCGCTACCTTCACGACCTTCGAGTTCCAGCGGATTTCCACGCCCGGTTCGCGCAGCAGATGGGTCATCACGATTTCAGCCAGCATGTGCTGCCCAAGATGCAGGTTGTAGGGGTAAGGCGTTTGGCCTTCGACCGAACGCATGTCCAGCTTCAGAAGGATATCGCCGTCCACCGAGCGCCACTGGTAGTCCTGCTTGGTCACCCCTATGGCTTTCATGTCCTCGAGCAGCCCGAGATTGTCGAGCGCTTCCACTGTGGGCGGGTGGTAGACCACGGCGCGTGGCCACTGGCCGATGCCGGCCAGTGCCTCCACAATTGTGACCCGTACGCCGGCGCGCGCGAGTTTGAGGGCGATGAGAAAACCTACCGGTCCAGCGCCGGCAACGATTACGTTGTTTTGTTTCTTCATCTGCGGTTCTTTCCCTTTTCCTTGTCTGAGCATCGTTCGTTGACGGTTGGACCATCGGCTTTGATGGGATGGCTTCGCCGTCGCTCCGAGTTCATTGATGGTGCAGAGATTAGGTGGTGAAAAAAGGGCCGTCAAACAATCAAAACTCTGTTCCGTTTTCTTGGGATCGAGTGTTTCTGGATCGATCAGCTTGTCGATGCGCACGTCTGTGGCATGAAGATTGTTGACACCCTCCGAGGTTGAACCGCACGACCGCCGCGATGCGACGGAGGGCCCACTCAAGAGTTCGGCTATGGGATACGGACTCCAAGGGCAAGGTCACACTTCAGCTTATCCAATTCCATGCCTTTAAAACCGCGCTCAAATAATCTAGCGCGGCGAATCTCTAATAAATAATCAACCCCACTGACGCCCCGCCACAGGCGATCAATCTTGCATTCAGCGAAGATGCAAAAGTTGTCGGGTTTTGTATCAAAATGTTCTATCATTGCCCCCCAAACGCCTGCTCGCAACCCCAGGCGCATGTAGGTAACTGCGGATTCGCCGGTGCCCGGTGCCTACTCACCAACGTATCTACTCAGGTGTTCGTACGGTGTGGCCATGCCAACTCCACTCAGTATCCTGATCGTTACCATGCTCTCGGGCGTGATAAGTACTGCGATCCTCCTGTCCTTGCCTACCTTCATCCCGGGAGTAAAGCGCTGGATCTTGGCGAGTGTCTTGACGCTCCTGTCCATCGGTTTAGTGGCTTTGCGAGGGCAGATACCGGGGGTGGCGTCCGGTTTGATCGCAAGCGAAGTATTTGTAATTGCCAGCCTCTTGCAATTGCAGGGTTGTCGACAATTTTTCGGACGTAATCCTTCTGTCTGGCTGGAGTATGTCGCATGTGTCGCTGTCTTTATCGCGATTGCTTATTGGACATATGTCTCGGAGAGTCTTCAGGCCCGGATTGCGGTAGCTTCTATTTTTCACGTCTATGCGTACCTCTCTATTGCTTGGCTAAGTCACCACGTCAGCCAATTGGGTAGGCCGAAGTACAGCTATCGCTTCATCGCCGTCGTGGCATTTTTAGCGGCATCCGGCCATTTGCTGCGCGGGGTCATGTATGGAACGGGCATGGAGTTCCAAAATCGGTTTCTGGAATCGACCTCCGCGAACCTTCTGTTTTTTTCCTTGAGTATCCTGAGGCTGCCTTGTTTGGCGGTTGGGATGGCGATGCTGGCTCATGACCACATGGCAGAGAAGCTCAAGAGCCTGGCCAATACGGATGATCTGACCGGACTATTGACGCGACGCGCGTTTTTCCAGCAGGCGCAGGCTGCGCTGGCATTTGCGGACCGCTCTGGCGAACCCCTGTCTATCGCGATTGTCGATCTTGACTACTTCAAGGCCGTCAACGATAGGCACGGTCATGCCAGTGGGGACCGGGTTCTTGCCGACTTTGCCGCAACCATGACAAAGAATTTGAGGGCGAGCGACCTCGTCGGGCGCTTGGGTGGCGAGGAGTTCGCTATCTTGTGTCCGGCGACAGGTAGCTTCGAGACGGCGCGGCTGTTGGACAGATTGCGTGCAAAAGTTGATGGGTCTTCTGGAACGATCTCATTTCGCGAAGACGGCTGCACGTTCAGCGCGGGGGTCGATGAATGCCGAGAAGGCGATACTCTTGAGAGTCTCATGGCCCGCGCGGATGCCGCTTTGTACGAGGCAAAGGCTCGTGGCCGCAATCGCGTCGTGGTCGCGACCTCGAACCAGGGTAAGGAAAGTGCTATGGAGGCTAGGTCTCTTGCCGGGTGATATGGCCGCGAGGTTTGGACGGCGGCGCGTAGTGCCCGGCGTGAGTGCTCTCGAGGCCGGCCTGGCTATCGTCTAGTTGTCCCAGAGGCGCGCCTGTTACTCATCATCTTGGTTCCGATACTGATCAGGCTCCAGCCCAAGACTATCCCCAATCCGTCAGCCAGCAGGTCGCCCCATTCGGCAAAGCGGTAAGGTGTCATGGCTTGCAGCACTTCGATCAAGGCTCCGTAGGCCAGTATTGAGCCCATTTGCATTATGGGGGCCTGCGCAGGGTAGGCCAGGCGCACCAACACAGCAAGGGTGGCAAATCCAAGCAAGTGGTTGCTTTTGTCCCATCCGGTGGTGGGCAACTGGGATACCGTGGGCAGCAAGGACAACACAAGCACACCTAGCGCGGCTATCCAGAACAGCGCACGCCAAGGTGCGGGCGAGGTCAAACCTAGATTCATCTATTTTCCTGCTTGATCGGCGGTAGGGCTGCGGCGGATCTACTTTTCTCACGTTGCCGCATCTATCCTATTATCGCCGCATCATAAGCAGCTAGGGGCCGTCCAAGCTCAGCCCCTTGTCTCCGCAAAGAAAAACCCGCATGAGCCAGCAACTCCATGCGGGTTTGTTGCGGCGAGGCGCGGTGCCTAATCTTGCTTTTCAAGCAGACAGCGATAGATCAGCCCGCCAATGGCGCCGCCTATAAGCGGAACTAGCCAGAACACCCACAGTTGATCCAGTGCCCAGCTTCCTTGAAAAA
>JBEBXA010000027.1:0-45746 GCA_040391825.1 Pigmentiphaga sp. | reverse complement strand
GCATCGGCTATGATCCCGGACTCGGGTTACACTAGTAATCTCTTTAAGCGACCGTGGCGAAATTGGTAGACGCAACAGGTTTAGGTCCTGTCGGGAGAAATCCTGTGGAGGTTCGATTCCTCTCGGTCGCACCACGATTTGATGTACGGCCCAAACGGGCCGTAGGTGTTCCGGCCATGCTTCGGAGTGCGTTGGCGTTACGACAATGCTCCCCCGGCTGGCTGTGGCACAATTCGCCAATACTTGGATCGATCTGTTCACCTAAAGCGCCCAAGCGGCACCAGGGGTCGGCTCGTTCTGATCGATAACAAACACTCAAATATAGGTTTTTGCATGCAGCCTGTGGTTGAAACCCTGTCGGGTCTTGAGCGACGCGTGGATCTCTCCGTGCCGGTGGCCGACATCGAGAAAGAAGTCGAATCGCGCCTCAAGCGTATGGCTCGCACCGCCAAGATGCCCGGGTTCCGCCCGGGTAAGGTTCCTTTGCCGATGCTGGCGCGTACCTATGGTCCTGAACTCCGAATGGAAGTGCTCAATGCCAAAATCGGCGATGCACTTGAAAAAACCGTTACGGAATCCAAGTTGCGTCTGGCCGGATCTCCGTCGGTAGAGCCCAAGACTGAAGGCGTGGCCGACGATACGGTGGCGTTTACCGCTACGTTCGAGGTTTATCCGGAAGTCGCTATTCCTGATCTGTCGGCGCTTGAAGTGTCCAGCGCCAAGACCGAAGTCGGCGATGCCGAGGTCGAGCGCACCGTCGACATCCTGCGTAAGCAACGCGTTTCTTTCGAAGAACGTGAAGGCCGTGTCGCTGGCGATAACGACCAGGTCACGCTTGATTTCGCGGGCACCATCGATGGTGTTCCGTTCGAGGGCGGTTCTGCGCAGGACTTCGCCTTTGTTCTTGGGCAAGGTCGCATGTTGCCTGAGTTCGAAGAGGCGGCCCGTGGCCTGAAGGCTGGCGAAAGCAAGGTATTCCCCTTGGCATTCCCGGCTGACTACGGTTCGGCTGAGGTTGCAGGCAAGACAGCGGAATTCACGATCACGATCAAAAAGGTCGAAGAGGGCGTGCTGCCTGAGGTCAATGCTGAATTCGCCAAGCAATTGGGTCAAGCCGAAGGCGATGTGGAAAAATTGCGCGCCGATATTCGTGCCAACCTCGAGCGTGAAGTCAAGAATCGTACGCAGGCCCGCACCAAGGCCAGCGTAATGGACAGCTTGGCCAATGCCGCCACGTTTGACGTGCCGAAAGCGTTGGTCAACGACGATACCGAGCGCCGCGTCGCTGCCGCTCGCGAAGACCTGAAGCAGCGCGGTGTGCCGAATGCTGATTCGCTGCCTATCCCGGCTGACGCTTTTTCAGCCGAATCCGAACGCCGCGTGCGTTTGGGGCTGCTTGTTTCTGAGCTGGTCAAGACTGAAAACCTCAAGGCCAAACCTGATCAGATCCGTAGCCGCATCGAAGAATTCGCACAAAGCTACGAGCGTCCGGAAGAAGTCGTTCGCTACTACTTGACGGACAAAGGCCGTCTGGCTGAAATCGAAGCCATCGTCCTGGAAGACAACGTTGTCCAGCACGTGCTTGCCAAAGCCAAGGTTACTGACGAACAAGTCTCTTTTGACGATTTGATGGGAACGGCCTGATGCAACGCTTTGTAGATTTCTACGCATCGATGTACGGGACTGAGTCGCTCGGCCCCAAATCCCTCGGTTATGTGCCGATGGTTGTCGAACAATCCGGTCGGGGTGAACGTGCGTATGACATCTACTCGCGTTTGCTGAAAGAGCGGATCATTTTTCTGGTCGGCCCGGTGGCTGATGCCACCGCCAACCTGATCGTGGCTCAGTTGCTGTTTCTGGAGTCGGAAAACCCAGAGAAGGACATCTCGCTGTACATTAATTCTCCTGGAGGATCGATTTACGCGGGAATGGCCATCTACGACACCATGAAGTTCGTCAAGCCGGAAGTGGCCACACTGTGTACAGGACTGGCTGCAAGCATGGGGGCTTTCCTGCTGTCGGCAGGGGTCAAAGGCAAGCGTTTTTCGCTGCCGAACTCGCGCATCATGATTCATCAGCCCTCGGGCGGTGCGCAAGGCCAGGCTACCGACATCGAAATCCATGCACGCGAAATTCTGTATTTGCGCGAGCGTCTGAACCGCATCCTGGCTGATCATACCGGCCAAAAGATCGAGCAGATTGCGCTTGACACTGAACGCGATAATTTCATGTCGGCGGACGATGCCCTTTCTTATGGCCTGATAGACAAAGTATTGAGCAGTCGTACTGAACAGGGTTGAGCATGTCGGAAAAAAAAGGGTCGAACGAAAAGCTGCTCTATTGCTCGTTTTGCGGCAAGAGCCAGCACGAAGTTCGCAAGCTGATCGCCGGTCCGTCGGTGTTTATTTGCGATGAATGCATCGACCTGTGCAACGATATCATTCGCGACGAAGTCGCGACCGATAACAAAGTCGGCACCAAGTCGGAGTTGCCCACGCCTGCCGAGATCAAAGATATTCTTGACGAATATGTAATCGGGCAGCTGCGCGCGAAGCGGATACTGTCGGTAGCGGTGTACAACCATTACAAGCGCATCCGCCATGCCGGTGGTAAGGCCGATGATGTCGAACTGTCCAAAAGCAATATCCTGCTGATCGGGCCGACTGGTTCAGGCAAGACTTTGCTCGCGCAAACCTTGGCTCGCCTGTTGAACGTGCCCTTCGTGATGGCTGACGCCACCACGTTGACCGAGGCCGGATACGTTGGCGAGGATGTTGAGAACATCATTCAGAAGTTGCTGCAGAACTGCAACTACGACGTTGAAAAAGCGCAGCGCGGCATCGTCTACATCGATGAGATCGACAAGATTTCGCGCAAGGCGGACAACCCCTCCATCACCCGCGACGTTTCGGGCGAAGGGGTGCAACAAGCCTTGCTGAAATTGATCGAAGGAACCGTTGCCTCGGTGCCGCCACAGGGTGGCCGCAAGCATCCGAACCAAGACTTTGTTCAGATCGACACGACCAACATCCTGTTTATCTGCGGCGGCGCATTCGACGGGCTTGAGAAAGTCATTCGCGGGCGTACCGAAAAGTCAGGCATTGGTTTCGGTGCGTCGGTCAAATCCGAATCAGAGCGCTCCATCAGTGCCTTGTTCGGCGAGGTCGAGCCCGAAGATCTGATCAAGTTCGGCCTTATCCCCGAGCTGGTTGGCCGTTTGCCGGTGGTTGCTACGCTCGATGAGCTCAATGAAGAAGCCCTGATTCAGATTCTGGTTGAGCCCAAGAATGCTTTGGTCAAGCAGTTCCAGAAATTGCTGGCCATGGAAGGGGCAGAGCTTGATGTTCGCCCGCAAGCGCTGTCGGCCATTGCCCAGAAAGCACTCAAGCGCAAGACGGGCGCGCGTGGCCTGCGTTCAATTATCGAGGCTGCCTTGCTCGACACCATGTACGACTTGCCTACGCAAGGCAACGTGACGAAGGTGGTGCTTGATGACAAGGCCGTCAACGGCGAAGGAGCGCCTTTGCTGATTTATGGCGAAACACCCAAGGTGGCGTCGTCGTCCCAGCATTAGGCATGGGTGTTGTAAAACCCCGTACGCTGTAAGGTTGTAGCACGGCAGGAGTCCTCCTCCCGTGCTACATTCTTTTCAATGGCGTGTAATCAGTGCCTGATGGCAAATGATGAATCTGCGCCTGGCGGGGTTTATGCATTTTTTTCGGTCTTATCAGGTTTTCCGGAAAAAGTGCATAAGTCTCCACTTAGCGTTGCAGACCAGAATCTTGCCTGTCGAGCTTGAAAAACACGTTTCCGCCCTCATCCTGATTCTATTCAAATTCGAGGACGAATCATGTCTGCGAGCCAGATCCTCCCGCCTGACCCGATCGAGTTGCCGTTGCTTCCGCTACGGGACGTCGTCGTATTTCCGCATATGGTCATCCCACTTTTCGTGGGGCGCCCGAAGTCCATCAAAGCTCTAGAAGCGGCGATGGAAGCCGGCAAGAGCATCATGTTGGTTGCCCAAAAATCGGCAGCCAAGGATGAGCCTTCAGCCGACGATATCTATGAAATAGGATGCTTGGCCAGCATCCTGCAAATGCTCAAGTTACCTGACGGCACTGTCAAGGTGCTGGTGGAAGGGGCGCAACGCGCCCGTATCACCCGCATTGATGATCTTGGCGCCCACTTTGCGTGTCAGCTCGAACCCATCGATCCGGATCGCGGCCAGGGCTCTGAAACCGAAGCCCTACGGCGCGCCATCGTGTCGCAGTTCGACCAATACGTGAAGTTGAACAAGAAGATTCCGCCCGAAATCCTGACCTCGCTGTCGGGTATCGACGAGCCGGGTCGCCTGGCTGACACCATCGCAGCACATCTGCCGCTCAAACTCGAGCAAAAGCAGAAGATGCTGGAAGTGTTCTCGACTTCCGAACGCCTGGAATCGCTACTGACGCAGCTGGAAACCGAAATCGACATTCTTCAAGTGGAAAAGCGTATTCGCGGCCGCGTGAAGAAGCAGATGGAGAAGAGCCAACGCGAGTACTACCTGAACGAACAGGTCAAGGCGATTCAGAAAGAGTTGGGCGAAGGCGAAGAGGGCGCGGACTTCGAAGAGCTGGAAAAGAAGGTTCTTGCAGCCCACATGCCCAAAGAAGCCAAGAAAAAGGCTGATGGCGAGCTTAAAAAGCTCAAGCTAATGTCGCCCATGTCGGCGGAAGCTACTGTGGTGCGCAATTACATCGATACGCTGGTTGGCTTGCCCTGGAGAAAGAAAAGCAAGGTCAACAACTCTTTGCCGAATGCTGAAACGGTGCTGGACGATGACCACTACGGCCTCGAAAAGGTTAAGGAACGCATTCTTGAGTATCTGGCGGTGCAGCAGCGTGTTGACAAGGTCAAGGCGCCCATTCTGTGCCTGGTAGGCCCTCCCGGGGTAGGCAAGACTTCGCTTGGGCAATCCATTGCCAAGGCCACCAACCGCAAGTTCGTTCGGATGGCCTTGGGCGGCGTGCGCGACGAGTCCGAGATTCGTGGCCACCGTCGTACCTACATTGGTTCCATGCCCGGCAAGATTCTGCAGAACCTGTCCAAGGTTGGCGTGCGCAATCCCTTGTTCTTGCTCGATGAGGTCGACAAGATGGGGATGGATTTCCGCGGCGATCCGGCCTCTGCCTTGCTTGAGGTGCTCGACCCTGAACAGAACCACACCTTCCAGGATCACTACGTCGAAGTCGATTTTGATTTGTCTGACGTGATGTTCGTGGCAACCAGCAACACCTTGAATATTCCGCCGGCTCTGCTGGACCGGATGGAAGTGATTCGCCTGTCGGGTTACACCGAAGAAGAGAAGGTGCACATCGGCTTGCAACATCTGTTGCCCAAGCAGATGAAGAACAACGGCCTCAAGGGTGAGGAGTTGCGGGTTGAGGAATCCGCCGTGCGCGATATTGTGCGCTATTACACTCGCGAAGCAGGTGTGCGTGCGCTTGAGCGCGAGATCAGCAAGATCTGCCGCAAGGTGGTCAAGCATTTGCTGCTCAAGGGCGACAAGGAACAGGTCGTCGTCGCCGCCGACAATCTGAATGATTATCTGGGCGTTCGCCGTTACACCTTTGGTGTTGCAGAGAAAGAGAACCAGGTTGGCCAGGTGACCGGCTTGGCATGGACTGAAGTCGGTGGTGACTTGCTTACCATCGAAGTGGCAACCATGCCTGGCAAAGGCGCGATACAGCGCACAGGTTCGCTCGGCGACGTCATGAAGGAATCGATCGAAGCAGCGCGGTCCGTTGTGCGTGCCCGCGCTCGTCGTCTCGGTATCGATCATGCCGTGTTCGAGAAAAAGGACGTGCACGTGCATGTGCCGGAAGGCGCTACACCTAAAGATGGTCCTTCCGCAGGAGCAGCCATCACGACGGCCATTGTGTCGGCGTTGACGGGAATTCCAGTGCGTGCGGAAGTGGCGATGACCGGTGAGATCACATTGCGCGGCGAAGTATTGGCTATCGGCGGCTTGAAAGAGAAGTTGCTGGCTGCGCATCGTGGTGGAATCAAAACGGTGTTGATCCCTGAAGAAAATGCCAAGGACCTTGCCGAGATTCCTGACGCGGTCAAGAACCATCTGGAGATTATTCCTGTGCGCTGGATTGATCGCGTGCTTGAATTGACCTTGGAGCGCATGCCGGTGGCCTTGCCGGAAGAAGAGGTCGCAGCCAAGCCCGAAGCCAAAGTAGAGCCTCGGACAGAACCTGCTGCAAGCGTGGATCCGGTCCTGAAGCACTGAACCTTTCAGAGCTATTGGTCAAGAGCAGGGAGCGCGTAAGCGCTCCCTTTTTTCGTGACAAGCCGCAACATCAATATCGCTGCGGTTCTACACGATGGTTTTCCTTGACACGGCTTTCCGCCCAAGGCTTAAATAGCCCTCTACGTTTCGTATCGCTGCCTGTCGTGCGCGGCGCGTTCGTGAGTTGTTTTCGGGGGCTCTCATGCAGCAGCATGGGGAGCAATATTTTCTACAGATAGACCTTGTGAGGGGCCTAATGAACAAGACCGAGCTTATCGACCATATCGCCAAACATGCCGATATTTCCAAGGCGGCTGCAGGCCGTTCCTTAGATGCTTTGGTGGGTGCGGTGAAAACGACGCTCAAGAAGGGCGGCACCGTGACCTTGGTCGGTTTCGGAACTTTCGCCGTTACCGCTCGCGCTGCGCGTACAGGACGCAATCCGCGCACAGGTGAAGCCATCAAAATCAAGAAGGCCAAGGTGCCTAAATTCCGTCCGGGCAAGGCGCTCAAAGACGCCGTCAACTAAGTTTTGCATAGCGGTCCGACCTCTTGGGCGGGCAGCGTGCAAGACAATCCAGAATCGGCTATAATTCGGGTCCTCGCAAACGAGGATGTTCCGCTGCAAAGCGGGTGCTTAGCTCAGTTGGTAGAGCGGCGCCTTTACACGGCGTAGGTCGGGGGTTCGAGCCCCTCAGCACCCACCACCCTTTGTCGTCAGACAGGGGGAAGCCCGGAAATATCATGCCGATACAGGCTCTGGTAACTTGGTTCCAGGGCCTTTTTTGCGTCCGCGATATTTGTTCATTTGTGGGCCTGGTCTTGTATGGACGCGGCATTGCTCACGAAGCGTTGCGCGTGGTGTTCAGGCGCGCAATGGCGAGTGCGCCAAGGATTCTTCCGTCGGCTCCCCTGACCAGTCCAAAGCTCATGTCTACATAAACCTTGCTGCCGTCCTTGTGGGTGGCGCGGGTGGTCATGGCGCGACCTCCGTATTTTGTTCGTCCGTTCTCTATTGCCTGTTGGTAGCCCGCCCAGTGAGCTTCGCGCAGACGCTCGGGAATGATGATGTCCAGGCTCGCACCCAAGGCTTCGCCGGCGGTGTGACCAAAGAGCATTTCTGCCGCATGGTTCCAGATGGTGATGGCGCCACTAGCGTTGGCAAGAATGATAGCGTCTGGGGCCTGGTCTACCAAAGCTTGATGGAGTTCTTGATTCGGTGTGACAGGTGATGCTTGCATGGCGTACCTCTTTAAGCCGGGTGTGGTGTTGGGATCAACTCACGATGCTGGCCCGCACCCATGCCATGCCGGCTATGTTCCACGCGATACACAACGCAAACGTAGAGGGAAAGCGGCTAAGGCAAGGTTGGAACACGGCAGATTTTTCAGCCGGTGATAGCCAGCGCGGCTTCATTCAATACGCTGGCAACGGCGGCGATGTATTGCTGAGTCATGGACGGAACGCCCTCGTCGGGACCGGTCCAGTTGATGGTAAAGCAGAAAGTGACGGGTGCCCCCGCAACCCGCATCTGCCCTGGGAAACTAAGGCAGTGGAAATCATCCCAATCTATGCTTCCGCCTTTGCCGTATGCCTTGATGTCAGAAGGAACGGTGTGTGCAATCGCATCAGCCATGTTCTGAATGCGCTTGAACTCTGTCAGGGTCTCGGGTCGCTTGAAGGGGTCGCCACGTAAAGCTTGGCGATACCAACTCACCATATCGGTCGCACTGCTCATCATGGTTTCTTGATCATTGAGCGGTGAGCGCATAGGTCCTGCTGTCCATCCTTGCTCTATTTGCTGCATACCTGCCCAGCCAAGGTCGTCGCCATACGGAGCTCCTGCAATATAGGAAAACAGGCGGCGAGTGGAGTCCGGTATTCGGGTCGAGGTGAGGCCTGCATCGGCGATCAGCTTGCGTACGCGGGACGGTGAGACCTCAGACAAGGCGATATCTGTGGCAGTGTTGTCGCTATGGCTGATCATTGCTTCAAGCACGAAAGTCGGGGCCATGGTTCCGCTCAACTGCTGCAGGATAGGGCTGCCCAGCGAGCGCCGAGCGTCATCTACCGCCAGTTGTTGGGTAGGGTCTGCCTTGGCGTCTTCAATGTCTTTGAGATATTGAGCAAGAATAAATGTTTTGACTGCGCTTCCTATGAATCGAGGCGTATCTGCATCGTGAGCGATTTGCCAGGGTGAGGATGGGTGATCGGCCTGTATCAGGCAACTCGTGTCGGCAGGCAGCGCGGCAAAGCGTGCGACGGCGGCGGAAACCTGTTCATTGGCCTCAGTGGTGCTTGCCCCGGCAGAACACGCACTTATGCCAGGCAAGGCAAGAGACGAAGCAGCTAACTTCAGGGCAAGGCGGCGATTCTGATTCATTGGCTTGCTTTCTCATTTTGAGTTCAAGGCAGTTGGCGAGCATGCCGTTGCCGATGGCGGCGGGTGTGTTCGTTCGTTTGAAGCGAGAGATATCGACATTGCCGCGTGGCCGCGTGCGTGGACACATACGGTGCGATAAGAATACGCCGATGCAGGGCGCTTGAGCTAGACACCTCATGACAAGTGGGGGTGGATGGACTGCTTCCGCGGCTCTTCTTATGAGGACCAACTAACGGCATGATCCATGAAGTCCCGAAGTGCCGCCAATTCGCTGCGATGCGGTAGAGCTACCTTGGCCAGGCATCGTTCTCCCGCCGGGGTCAGGTGAACTTCCACGCGGCGCAAATCTTGTTGACTGATTTTCCGCTCGACAAGGCCAGCCAGTTCGCTGCGTGATATCAGTGCAACGACGCCGTGATGCTTGGCTTGCAGACGTTCGGCGAGCTCCGTCACCGTAGCCCACTCTCGATCAGGGAAACCCTTGATCTGCAGCAACAGTAGGTATTGCAGCGGCGTAATTTTGTGCTGACGACTGACTTCCTCGCTGAAGCGTAAAAAGCGGCGCAACTGATAACGGAAGTTGGCCATCGCTTCGTACTCGCTTTTACTCAGTGCCGCGTCCATGGTTTCCTTGTTTCGTTTCTCAGTTTTTTGTTCATTTATATCACAATGTGATGTATTGTTTGGGAAAATGCAAGCCATGAAAGAAGGAGACCAATATGCTCGCGTTTATTGAAGGACTCAATTGGCTGGCGGTGGCCCAGATCATCTTGATCGATATCCTGCTTGGTGGGGATAACGCGGTAGTGATCGCGATGGCTTGTCGCAATTTGCCGCCGTCGCGGCGCATGCAGGGTATTTTGTGGGGAACCGTTGGGGCGATTGCCCTGCGGACGCTGCTGATTGCATTTGCCTTGAGCTTGCTGGCGGTTCCGTTTCTTAAAATCGTCGGCGCTCTATTGCTGATCTGGATCGGAATCAAGCTCTTGATGCCCGAGGAAGGGGCTCACGACAACATCCAGGGCGCGGGCTCGCTCGCGGTAGCCATAAGGACCATTATCATCGCTGATTTCGTCATGAGCCTGGATAACGTGGTCGCCATTGCGGCCGCGGCGCAGAATTCGGCCGCACATCACCAAATATTCTTGGTCGCGATGGGCTTGGTGGTTAGTGTTCCCATCATTGTTTGGGGGAGTACGCTGGTATTGCGATTGCTGGACCGATTCCCGTGGCTGGTGACGGCGGGTGCAGGTTTGCTTGGCTGGATTGCGGGGGGAATGTTCGTCACGGACATCGCATTGATCGAACATCTCGGGGAAGTCCAACCCGCCGTAAAATGGGGAGCAGAGGTGGCGGGTGCACTCATTGTCGTCCTATTGGGGCGCTGGTTCGCCAGTCATAAACAGACACCGGCACGGACCAGTCAGGAATCTGCCTGAGCAGGGTATTTCCGGCTGCGCAGCATCGGTGTGGCGCTATAAGGCCTAGCCAGATGTGCGTGCTAGAATCACAAGCACACTGCAGGTGCCCATCGGCCTCACGCCTTTGGGCATTTTGCTTGTTTGGACCGTGTTGCCACTGGTATCCGACCGGAGTATTCCTGAATGTTTGACCTGATCCGTAATCATCGCCGCTGGATGCAATTCATCTTGCTGCTGTTGATTCTGCCGTCGTTTGTTTTTGTGGGTGTCGAGGGCTATTCCAGCTTCATGGAAAGAGACCAGGCGTTGGCCAAGGTCGAGGGTAAGCCCATTTCACAACCCGAGTACGACGAGGCCGTGCGTAGCAGGCTGGATCAGTTACGCGCGATGATGGGAGCGCAATTCGATGCGCAGGCTTTCGACACACCGGTCATGCGCAAGGCTGTGTTGGACGAGCTCATCAATACGCGCGTGATTGCCTCGGTTGCGGCCAAAGGGTATTTTTCGGCCTCTGACGAGCGTTTGCGCGAAACCATTCAGGCCATTCCCGCTGTGCAGGAAGACGGTCGTTTCAGCAATACCCGCTACCGCGAAGCGTTGGCTGCTCAGGGCATGACCCCCACCATATTCGAATCGCAATTGCGTCGTGACCTTGCCTTGCAGCTGGTGTTGGCGCCCGTTGCCCAATCAGCCTTGGTGCCCAACACCGTAATGGATCGCCTGGTGGCTGCGGCAATTCAGGTGCGCGAAGTAAAAACACTTAGTATTGGCGCGGCCGATTATTTGTCCAAGGTCAAAGTGTCGGACGAGGACATCAAGGCCTACTACGATGCCAATCGTTCCCGTTTTACCGTAGCTGAAAGTGTCGATGCCCAATACGTGCTGCTGGATGAAAACGCCGCTGGCGCCGGGGTTACGGTATCAGACGACGATATCAAGGGATACTACGAACAGAATCGGGCGCGTTACAGTGAGCCTGAGCAGCGTCGCGCCAGCCACATCCTGATTACTGTTGACAGCGGTGCTTCCGCCGATGTGCGCGAAGCAGCCCGTAAGAAAGCCGAGTCGCTGGCCGAGCAGGCCAAGGCGCCTTCGGCAGATTTCGCCGCCTTGGCGCGTGCAAATTCTCAGGATCCGGGGTCGGCCGCCAACGGCGGGGATCTTGACTGGTTCGGCCACGGCATGATGGTCAAGGCTTTCGAGGATGCAGCTTTTGCTCTCAAACCGGGCGAAGTGTCGGCAGTCGTTCCCACCGATTACGGATTTCACGTCATTAAATTAACGGATGTGCGTCCAGCCGTCGTGAAGCCCTTGTCTGAAGTACGCAGCCAGATCGTCGAGGAAATCAAGCAGCAACAAGCGGCGCGCCGGTTTGCCGAAGCCGCGGAACAATTCACCAATCTGGTCTACGAGCAGAGCGACACGCTTGAGCCTGCCGCGAGCAAGTTCGGCCTCAAGATTCAGGAAGCCCAGGGGGTGACACGTACCGCGCCGCCTCAGGCGGCTGCTGAAGTCACCGGCAACCCCAAGGTTTTGCAAGCCCTGTTTTCCGATGAAGTGCTGCGTGAAAAGCGTAACTCCGGGGTCATCGAGCTCGGGCCCAATCGGCTGGTTGCGGTGCGGGTAAGCAAGCATACTCCCGCCAGTGTCCAACCCTTGGCAGAGGTAAGCGAGCAAGTACGCAAGCAACTGACTCAGGAAAAGGCCGTCGATATGGCGCGCGAAGCCGGGGAAGTGCGCCTGAAGGCTTTGCAGTCGGCTGACTCGGGTGCCGGCTTTGGCGCGGCCCAGATGGTGAGCCGCAACGCCCCGCACAATCTGGCGCCTGAGGTGTTGGCGGCAGTCATGAAGGCGTCTGTCGATAAGCTGCCTACATTTGTCGGCACTGAAACTGGCGATGCTTATGTCATCGCTCGCATCAGCAAGGTCGAGGAGGGTGCCAAGCCCGCTGCTGCCGCGATTGCCAATGAGAAGTCCATGCTCGACCGCCGCTGGGCGCAGGCAGAACAACTGGCTCTGCTGCAAATGCTGCGCGATCAATACAAGGTGCAATTGACTTCAACAGGCGAAGCGCTCGTCTCCAAACAGACCGAACGCTAGAGCCGCAAGACCGCTTGGCCCGGCTCAGGCCGGACCAAGCATGGGTTCAAGCTTGGTCCATACATTGTCCAGTAGTCGGGTTTGCGCCTGCGCATTGGGATGTATGCGATCGGCTTGGAACATGCTGGCATCCGTTGCAATGCCATCCATGAGAAAGGGCACGAGTGCCGCTTCCTGCTCGGTGGCCACCTTGCCGAACAACTCCTGGAATCTTTGCGTATAGTTGCGCCCGTAGTTGGGCGGAATCTGCATGCCGACCAAGAGTACGCGTGCCCCGGCAGCGCGGGCGTTGGCCGCCATGGTGCGCAGGTTCTGTTCGGTCATTTGCAGGGAGAGTCCGCGCAAAGCGTCGTTCGCTCCCAGTTCGATCACGACAATGGCAGGCTTGTGCTGACTGAGTAAAGCTGGGAGGCGACTGACACCGCCGCTGGTGGTGTCGCCACTGATGCTTGCATTAATGGTTCGATAGCTGCTTTGCTGTGAGCGCAAGCGCGCGTCCAGCAAAGCGACCCAACCACTTCCTCGTTCCAGGCCGTATTCGGCTGAAAGGCTGTCTCCAAGCACCAAGACGATTCCTTGTTTGGCGTCGGCTCGGGGCATGGGCTTGGAACCTTGTCGCGCGCCGGCAGTCTGTGCATAGGCTTGGGGCAAACCTGGCAGCATGGATAGCAAGCTGACCCCCGCAAGCCCCGCGAGCATCTGGCGACGAGATTTGCTGATGCGGAGCAGGGCGGGCAAGGTTTGCTGTTGGCAAGGCTTTATCATGTGTTTCCTTTTCTTGGCGATCCAATCATGACGGGACTGACCCGCACGCAATCCCCTTCTCGCGAACCTTCGGCCGTTGCTGACATGGCCATCGCCGTCAACGGCTTGAGCAAGCGAGTGAGTGACACGGCTGGCGAGTTGGCCATTCTGGACAGTGTCGATTTTACTGTGGCATTCGGAGAGACTGTTGCCATTACAGGTAGTTCAGGATCAGGCAAGTCTACTTTGCTGGGTTTGTTGGCGGGGCTGGACGTTCCCTCGACGGGCAGTGTGAAGCTGGCCGGCCACGATCTGTTTTCGCTGAATGAAGACCAGCGCGCCCGTTTGCGCGCCCGGCATGTGGGCTTCGTTTTTCAGTCTTTTCAATTGCTGCCCCACCTGACAGCGCTTGAAAATGTCATGCTTCCTCTGGAGCTTGCCGGTCGCCCCGCGCGCGCTGCCGCCCAGCAGATCCTTGAGCGGGTGGGACTAGGAGAGCGCCTGAGCCATTATCCCAAGACTTTGTCGGGAGGCGAGCAGCAAAGGGTGTCCTTGGCGCGTGCTTTTGTAGTGCAGCCTGAACTGCTGTTTGCCGACGAGCCTACGGGCAGCCTGGACTCCACCACCGGCGAGGCCGTGATGGACCTGATGTTCGCCCTGCACCGTGAACGTGGTACGACACTGCTGCTGGTAACCCATGACTCCAAGTTGGCGCAGCGCTGTGCAAGACAGCTGGTTGTGGCCGGCGGCAAGCTGGTGCACGATTCCGGCGCGGATGTATCTTGAGGCGGGAAGAAGATTACCGCTGTTTGTTTGCAGATTGTTAGCCAGGCTTGCTTGGCAAGGTCGTCCGCACAGAGCCTGTGCTCTTTGAATAAGCTGGCTAGAAGCAGTTACAGATCGATCAACGTCGCGGTGCGTTGCGCAGCGTTCGTGCGGCATCAATCACTTCGCTTGCGGTCAGCCCTATCGGGCCGATGCCCAGGGCCGCTAGCTTATCGGCGGCTGCTCCGTGCAGCCAGACCGCGCAGCGTACGGAATCACCTATGGGCAGACCTTGTGCAAGCAGCGCGCCCAATATGCCAGCAAGAACATCTCCGGTTCCGGCGGTAGCGAGTCCAGGATTGCCGCTGCCGTTAATCGACCAATCGCCCAGGGGCGATGACACGACAGTACCGGCTCCTTTGAGCACCACCCAGGCCTGGTATCGCATGGCGAGACGACGAGCAGCCTCGATCCGGTCTGCCTGAATCTTTTCCGTATCAAGACCTAGCAAGGCGGCGGCTTCACGGGGGTGCGGCGTCAACACGCATGTTCCCGCGTGCGCCTTCAGCGAGGATTCAAGCTGGGGACAACTCGACAATAGATTCAGCGCATCGGCGTCCAGCACCATGGGGGTTTTCGGATGAAGAGCGATGAGTCTTTGCAGCAGTTGTTCGCTGTCCGGAGAGACTCCGAGGCCGCAACCGGCTATCCAGTTTGTTATGCCCAACTCTTGTGCGTTGTCGAGCAATTCGTGGGCAGGACGCAGCATGAGTTCGGGTTGTAGCGAGTCGTACGATAAAAAAGATGATGCGGACTGAGCTATACCCACAAATACCTTGCCTGCCCCTGAGCGCAGTGCAGCGCGGCCTGCCAGCAAGGCAGCACCGGTCATGCCTCGCGCGCCTCCAATAATGCCCGTGCTGCCAAAGCTGCCTTTGTGGGTGTCTTGCTTGCGCCGTGTAAATAATGACGCGCAGTCGTTCTTTTGAATCAGGTATCCGGCTTCATCCGGAGCCGACAGCTTGTAAGAGGGGGGATCCAAGGCCAAAGCGGCCAGTTCGATCAGGCCGCTGTGATCGGGCCCCGCGCGGGTATGCAGGCCGGGTTTGTCGGCGATGAAGGTAAGGGTATGGGTTGCGACAAGAGCGATGGGGTTAAGGTTGCCGGTGTCGGCATCCAATCCACTGGGCAGGTCTAAGGCCAAACGTTCGACGGGCTGGGCATTTGCCCACTCTATCCAACGGCAGGCCAAAGTAGGCAAGGGCCGAGCCAGTCCCAAACCGAACAGTGCATCTACGATGAGTGTGTCATCAGCTAGTGACGAGGTGTCGGGCGCAGGGGCTTGCAAGAGATCCGGCGGCAACTCAAGCCAGGCCTGGTGGGCATCGGCGGGGCGATTTTTCGAAGTGGGCAGGGCCCAGACGCTTACTTGGCGCCCAGCCTGGTGCAGCAAGGTCGCCAGCATGAAACCGTCACCGCCATTGTTGCCTGGCCCACACAGAACCAAAACAGCATGGCTAGGCCAACGAGCGGCAATGGTATCGAAGGCGCTCCGGGCGGCGCGGCGCATCAGCTCATGGGGAGCCAGATCGGCTTGTGCTTGTTGTTCGACCGCACGCAGGGCGGCGGTTTTCAACAACTGATGCGGAGCGTTCATACCCTCAATTCTTGCGCGTGTAGCGACTTATGTCCAATCCTTGAATATCGATTTCAGGGGTTTTGCCGGCAATCAGGTCGGCCACGATCCGGCCCGACCCGGCCGCCATACACCAGCCTTGCGAGCCATGGCCGGTATTCAGGTACAGGCCCGGGAGGTGGGTGGCGCCAAGGACGGGGGGGCCGTCCGGCGTCATCGGGTAAGTGCCTGACCACCAGGTGGTGAGCGACAAATCAAGCATTCCGGGCAACCAGTCTTGCGCCACCTTAATCAGCGTGCGCAAAGCTTTCTCGCGTACTCCTGGGCTGCGCGACCCGAGTTCGGCGGTCCCCGCAATCCGCAGGCGCTGACCTAGAGGTGTCACGGTGGTTTGGTAGGCTTCATCGACAAAAGCACGTTTAGGGCCGATTACGTCGGCTCTGAGGGCTGCATTCGCTGCGTAACCCTTGACTGGGTAGATCGGCAGATGGATGCCCGAAGGTGCCAGCAAGTGGGTCGAGTCGCTACCGCTGGCTACCACCACTGCTTGGGCTGCCAGCGCCTTGCCATCGGCCAAGCGGACGCCGGTCACGGCGCCTTGTATGCCGGAAAGCGATCGAACTGTGGTGTTGAATACGAAGCGGACTCCTGCGCGTTCGCATATACCCGCAATGAGTTTTGCGACCAGAGGGCAGTTGCCGGACTCGTCATCGGGAAAATGTATGGCGCCGGCCAGGGGCGTACCAATTTGCAGCGCGTCTTGCAGGCACGGTTCGAGAGCGGTGGTCTGGTCTACGCTTAACAGCGCATGGCGTATGCCGTTGTCCTGCATGATCTGGCGGGCAGCGCGGCTCAGGTCCAGGTCGCGTTCGCTACGTAGCAGCTGCAAATAGCCGACACGCCTCTCGAATTCCAGATCGTGTTCTTCGCGCAGGACGTCAAGTTGCGCCTGGCTATAGCGGGCGATCCGGTGCATGGTCAGCTTGTTGGCGTTGAAACGTTCCAAACGGGAATGTCCAAGCCAGCGGGCCGTCCAACGCCACAAGGCCGGGTCGGCACTGGGGCGAAACAGCAGAGGGGATTCCGTTTTGAAAAGATAGGACAGCATCTTGCCCGGCATGCCGGGTGAGGCCCAGGGCGAGGCATAGGCGGGAGCGACAATGCCTGCATTGCCAAAGCTCGATTCCTGAGCGACGCCGCTGCGCCGATCCAGCACCGTTACCTGGATGCCGTTTCGGTTGAGCCAATACGCGGTACATACACCGACGATGCCGGCCCCAACCACTATTACATGCATAAACAGCCTGGATTTCTTCTACTTGGTCTGAGCCGTGCCTGATGAGTGGCGGGCGTAAAGCGTCGCCGGCACCATGCAGGCAAGCGATTTTACCTGCAAAGTCTGTATTTATCGCCGTTCTACGATGGCTTTTTCCGCTTTCTCAACCAGATCGGCACCGATCGCCTTTTTCCATTTGGCATAGACCGGCCGCGTAGCTTGGATGAAAGCCTGCCGCTCGGTGGGGCTCAGCGTCGTAACGGTTACCCCGACCTTGCGGATTTGTTCCAGCATGGGTTGCCCATCTTCGACCAGCCCCTTGCGGGCAAGCGCAATTTGCTGGCTGCCGGCATCCTGAGCGGCTTGGCGCACGATGGCTTGGTCGGCTGTGCTCCACGAGCGCCAGATATCCCGATTGGCGACGAAGATAAGCGGGTCGGCAACATAGCCCCACAAAGTGATGTATTTCTGCTTGACCGTCTGTAGCTTGGAGGCAGTGTAGATAGAGAGCGGGTTTTCCTGGCCGTCGACGGCGCCGCTGGCCAAGGCCGGTTGAGCGTCGGCCCAACTCATCTGGGTCGGGTTGGCGCCCAGTGCGCTAAAAATATCTAAAAACAGGGGTGATCCCACTACGCGTAGTTTCAGGCCTTTCATATCTTGAGGCGACTTGATCTCGTGTTTGGAGTTACTCAGTTCGCGAAATCCGTTTTCCCCCCAGGCGAGAGGCACCACGCCGGCGCGTTCGACGACTTTGAAAATATCCTTGCCGACTTCGCCGTGGGTCAGGGCGTCCAGCGCGCGATAGTCCGGAAGGAGGAAAGGCAGAGCAAACAGGTTCAATTGCTTGACCTGTGGTGACCAGTTGATGGTTGAACCCACGGCCAAGTCAATAATGCCCTGGCGAATGGCGGAGAATTCACGGGTTTGATCGCCTTGGACCAGAGAGGTGCCAGGATAAAGCTTGATATTGATACGGCCATTGGTACGCTGGCGTACCAGGTCGGCCCAAATTTCAGCACCCTTGCCCCAAGGGAAAGCGGGGCCGACCACGACAGACATCTTGTACTCGGGCTTATATTGCTGAGCTTGCGATGGCTGGGTCGCCAGTAGAGCGAGGGCACTGGCGAAGACGCCGGCTAGGGTGCGGAGTGTCATGCTTGTCTCTTTTCGTGATTTTTATGTGAAGAATTTTAAGCGCTGGCGCGTGGCGTGGCGTCAATAGCCTAGTTTGGCGGGTAGCCATAGTGCCAGTTGCGGGAAAGCGATAACCAGCAGCATGACCATGAACATGGCCACCAGCATCCAGATCACCCAAGGAACGGTACGTTCGATGCGGACGTTGGCGATACGGCATGACACCATAAGATTGACGGCCAGCGGAGGGGTGAATTGACCCAGCGCCACCTTCAGGGTCAGGAGGACGCCGAACCAGACGGGGTCCCATTGGTAAGCCTCTGCGATGGGTAATAGCAGCGGCACGAAGATAAGAAAAATCGATACGCCATCCAAAAACATGCCTACGACCATCAGCAGCACGATCAGCAGCAAGAGCACGCCATATTCGCCCAGGCCGGAGTTAACGATGGCATGCGCAATAGGATCGATTACCCCCAGTGTGGACAGGGAGTATGCAAAGATGCCTGCAAGCGCCACTACCAGCAAGATCACTGCTGATAACTCGGCGGCTTCGCGCAGCATAGGGTAGAGGTCGCGGATGCCGATGGTGCGGTGTACCGCCATACCTATGAACAGGCCATAGAATACGGCGACCACGGCAGCCTCGGTTGGTGTGAACCAGCCCATGCGCATACCGCCCAGAATCAATACTGGCGCCGCCAGTCCCCATAGCGCTTCGCGCAAGCTTTTCCAGAAAGGCGGTCGCTGCAAATCGGCTTCTTGTGCGCCCATACGGTGTTTACGCGCAAGCCATACGGTGGGCACGATCAGGGCCAAACCGGCAAGCAAGCCCGGAATCATTCCGGCCGCGAACAGCGCAGGCACCGAGGCGCCGGGCACGAGCACCGAATAAACGATAAAGGCGATTGATGGCGGGATCAGGATGTCGGTCGCGGCGGCAGCGCCTACCACGCTCGCGGAAAAAGCGGGGGGATAGCCCGCACGAGACATCGCCGCGATCATGACTCCGCCGACGGCGGCGGCATTGGCCGGGCCCGACCCGGAAATGCCGCCCAGAAACATCGCAACCAGAATAGCCACTAAAGGCAGCATGCCCGGCCCGCGTCCCACAATGGCGATGGCGAAGTTGACCAATCTATGGGCAACACCGGAGCGATCGAAAATGGAACCCAGCAAGACGAACATGGGAATGGCCAACAAGGGGTATTTGGCCAGCCCGGCATAGAAATTCTGAGGCACCGCCAGCAGGCCGAACCACTGCGTATCGAGGTTGGCCAAGGCGATGGCCAGCGAGCCCGCCAAACCCAGCGCGACTCCAATCGGAACGCCCACGACCATCAGGCCGATGAACAGGACGAACAGTAAGCTTGCCGTCACGAGCGGCGCCCGGCCCGCAGGTACACGCCTAGCCCCCGCAGCGCAGCTCCCAGCGAGAGGACAGGCAGCCAGATCGAGTACCACCATTGGGGGATGCCGATGCCGGGAGAGGTTTCCCCATAGACGAAGTCGTCCCAGACCAATCGGGTACTCAGTATCGCCAACATCAGGAAGAAAACGGCAACGGCCGCGGCGCTGAAGCGCGCCAGCCTGCGAGTGCGCTCGGGCGAACCACCATCGGCGAAGAATTCGATGCGGATATGGCGCAAGCGTGCGACGCCGGCCGAACCCGCAACTAAAGTCAGGACAATCATCAGGAAAACCGAAATTTCTTCGGTCCAGGCAAAAGACTGATTGGTCAAATACCGCACCAGGACATTGGCAAACGTCATCAGGCTCAGGACGGCCATGGTGGCTACGGCAATCATGTCTTCCAGCTTGAGTGGGATTTTTACCGGAGGGTCGGACTCGGGGAGGGCATCGTGGTGGTACTCGACGGTTGCTGGTGGTGTGCGGTGGGAAGGGGGCGGCATGGGGTCAGAAGGCTAATGCGAAAGCACGAGGAAACGCTTGGAGCAGGGCCGTTTCGGTGTGTGCAACGACGCATGCTAACCGATGCCCCACGGTGTTTGAAACAGCGTTTTCCCGGGAATGCCCAGGTCGAAGTAAAATCAAGAGTTAATGGCCGATTTTACCGTCGGCTCGCCTCTTTTTCACCGCTTCTTTCTTGTCTCTTATCGTGGCCTCCATCCTGCGTTTGCTCGGACCCCTTGCCCTTTCATCGTTTCGTCGCGAACGCCTGTTACAGCGCCTGCAGCCCTTGAATGGTCTGGTCCAGGACGTTACGGCGCAGTACGTGCACTTCGTTGCGGCCGACGCGCCCCTGACTGCGGATGAGCAGCAGCATCTGGAAAACCTGTTGCGCTATGGCGACCCAGCGCCTGCTGCGCCCGAAGGGCAGAGCCTGCTGGTGGTGCCGCGCCTGGGAACGCTGTCGTCCTGGGCCAGCAAGGCCACCGATATCGCTCACAATTGTGGCTTGAGCCAGATTCGCCGCATCGAGCGCGGCGTCCTGTATACGCTGGTGCTCAAACGAGGTTTGCTGGGCGGAGCCAAGGCGGTGTCGGCGGACGAGCTGGCGGCGCTGGCGGGAATCCTGCATGACCGCATGACTGAAACCGTGATGCAGGGCGATTTTGACGGGGCAGCATTGTTTGCCACCTTGGAAGGCAAGCCCATGCAGACCGTGCCGGTGTTGGCTGAGGGGGGGCAAGCGCTGATTCACGCCAACAGCGCGATGGGCTTGGCTTTGTCCGAAGACGAGATCGACTATCTGGCCGAGGCGTTCGGCGCGTTGGGACGCGACCCGACCGATGTCGAATTGATGATGTTTGCGCAGGCCAATAGCGAGCACTGCCGCCACAAGATTTTCAACGCGCAATGGAAGATCGACGGTCAGCCCCAACCCCACACGCTGTTTGGCATGATACGTGCCACCCATGCAGCGCAACCGGCGGGAACGGTGGTTGCTTATTCTGATAATGCCGCCGTGATGGCTGGCGGGCCTGCCGAGCGCTTCCATGTGCAAGCTGACGCAGAAGGCCTGGAGTATGGGCGGCGCGATGCCATCGTGCACACGCTCATGAAAGTTGAAACCCACAACCACCCCACCGCGATTTCTCCTTTTCCTGGCGCCTCGACTGGCGCTGGAGGAGAGATCCGTGATGAAGGGGCGACGGGGCGCGGCTCCAAACCCAAAGCCGGACTGATGGGCTTTACGGTATCGAATCTGCGTTTTGCCGATGCAATCGAGCCTTGGGAGCAAAGTCCGTACGGCGCGCCTGACCGCATCGCGTCGCCTTTGTCCATCATGATCGAAGGCCCCTTGGGCGGAGCTGCCTTCAACAATGAGTTCGGCCGGCCCAATTTGCTGGGATACTTCCGCACATACGAGCAGACCGCGGGCGACACGCGCTGGGGTTACCACAAGCCGATCATGATCGCCGGTGGCCTGGGCAGTATCGATGATGGATATACCCACAAGCTCGATTTACCGCCGGGTGCTTTGTTGATTCAACTGGGCGGGCCGGGCATGCGCATAGGTATGGGCGGTGGTGCGGCGTCCAGCATGGGCGTGGGCAGTAACGCCGCCGATCTCGATTTCAATTCGGTTCAGCGCGGGAACCCCGAACTGGAACGTCGCGCCCAGGAAGTCATCGATCGTTGCTGGCAGCAAGGGGTGGATAACCCGATTTTGTCGATCCATGATGTCGGCGCTGGCGGTTTGTCCAACGCTTTCCCCGAGCTGGTGGATGGCGCCGAGCGTGGTGCCATTTTCGATCTGAAGCGAGTTCCTCTGGAAGAGAGCGGATTGTCGCCCGCGGAAATTTGGTCCAATGAGTCACAAGAGCGCTATGTGCTGGCGATTCTTCCGCAAGATTTGGATCGCTTCGATGTCATGGCACGCCGCGAGCGTTGTCCCTATGCGGTGGTGGGTGTGGCAACCGAGGCGCGCCAACTGCGTGTAGTGAATGGCGAGGGTTTCGACGCACCCGAGCAATCGGCCGCAGACTGGTCCAAGACCGCCCGTCCGGTTGATGTGCCGATCGACGTCATTTTGGGCAAAGCGCCGCGCATGGAACGGGATGTTGCTCGACTGCCGGGCGTGACGCAGGCTATGGACGTGGTCGGGCTCGATCTCGATGACGTCGCTTTGCGCGTTTTGCGCCATCCTACCGTTGCCAACAAGACTTTCCTGATCACCATTGGGGACCGTACCGTCGGGGGGCTGTCCGCTCGTGACCAGATGGTGGGCCCCTGGCAAGTTCCGGTGGCTGATTGCGCCGTAACGCTGGCTGACTATAGCGGGGTGCGCGGCGAAGCCATGTCCATGGGGGAACGTACCCCCTTGGCGGTGATCGATGCGGCTGCATCGGGCCGCATGGCAATCGCGGAAGCCATTACCAACCTTGCCGCAGCGCCTGTGGCGAAAATGGAAGACGTCAAGCTGTCGGCCAACTGGATGGCAGCTTGCGGCGAACCCGGGCAGGACGCAGCCCTGTATGACACCGTCAACGCTATTAGCGAGCTGTGCCAAGAAGTGGGGCTGTCGATTCCGGTGGGCAAGGATTCCTTGTCGATGCGCACCAATTGGGAGGCCGATGGCGAAAGTCGCAGCGTAGTGTCGCCGGTATCTTTGGTTGTCACCGCATTTGCACCGGTAGAGGACGTACGCAAGAGCCTGACTCCTCAGCTGCGTACTGATCTTGGCGAGACCGCCTTGATCCTGATTGATCTGGGACGAGGCAAGAATCGCCTGGGTGGCTCTATCCTGGCGCAGGTGATCGACCAGGTCGGGGAACACGTGCCCGATCTGGACCATGCCGACGATTTGCGCGCTTTTTTTGCCGCTATACGCACGCTGGCTGATAGCGGAGTCGTCCTGTCGTATCACGATCGTTCCGACGGCGGTTTGTTCGCTACCGTTTGTGAAATGGCGTTTGCCGGTCATACCGGTGTGTCGATCAATCTGGATATGCTGACGCTGGATCCTTATGTGGCAGACTGGGGCGATTTCAAAATCCGGCCGGAACAGGTCTCGGTTCAACGTGAAGAACTCACGATCAAAGCCTTGTTTTCAGAGGAAGCCGGTGCAGTCATCCAGATTCCTGCCGCTAGCCGCGATGCCGTGATGGAAGTGTTGCGCGGTGCGGGCCTGTCGGCGCATTCGCATGTTATTGGCGAGCCCAATAACCGTGACGAAATCGAGTTTTATCGTGATGCCAAGCGGATCTGGGCCAAGCCCAGGATTGAGCTGGGTAAGGCCTGGAGCGAGGTTAGCCGGCGCATCATGGCCTTGCGTGACAACCCTGACACCGCAGCCGCTGAGTTCGCGGTCTGGGATGATGCAAGCAATCCGGGCATTTCGCCGCGTGTACCCTTCGATCCTCAAGAAGACATTGCCGCACCCATGATTTCGACGGGCGCACGTCCTCGCGTGGCCATATTGCGGGAACAGGGCTGCAACAGTCAGGTCGAAATGGCTTACGCCTTCGATCGGGCCGGATTTGCTTCTTGGGACGTCCACATGACCGATCTCCTGAGTGGCCGTGTGGATCTGGCTGACTTCAAGGGGCTGGTGGCGGTAGGGGGCTTTAGCTACGGCGACGTTCTGGGTGCTGGTGAGGGTTGGGCCAAGACTATTCAGTTCAACACCACCCTTGCTGATATGTTCTCGGCCTACTTTGATCGGACTGATACTTTTGCGCTGGGGGTGTGCAACGGTTGCCAGATGTTGGCGGCCCTGGCGCCCATGATTCCTGGTGCGCAGGCTTGGCCGCGCTTTACCCGCAATCGTTCCGAGCAATTCGAGGCGCGCTATTCGATGGTAGAGGTGTTGGAGTCTCCATCCATATTCTTGGCTGGCATGGCTGGCGCACAGCTTCCTATCGCCGTATCGCACGGTGAAGGCTATGCGGACTTCAGCCAGCAAGGCAAAGCTGATTCAGTGGCTGGCGCATTACGTTTCGTCGACAACTACGGCAATGCCACCGAAACCTATCCTTTTAATCCCAACGGCAGTGCTGGTGGTCTGACAGGTGTTACAACCGCCGATGGTCGTTTCACCGCTTTGATGCCCCACCCCGAACGGGTCTTTCGCAAGGTCCAAATGTCTTGGGCGCCGGAAAGCTGGGGCGATAAGGACTCGGGTGGCGAGTTTTCGCCATGGATGAGGATGTTCCGAAACGCGCGTAGCTGGACTGCTTGAGGATAAGGTTCCGCAGGGAAGCCTCCTTGCGGAAGAATCAAGCATGGTGGGTGCTTGTGGGTGCTGGCTTCGTTGAAACTCTAATTTCGTGGGGTTTTCGTATTCGATGCGAAAAGAGCCCCGCAGTTTCAGAACAGCTCAGTCTGCATAAAAAAATCCCTGCAAATATTTGCAGGGATTTTTTATAACCCCCGCAAGCGAGGGTTAGGTTTTAAGCACCGGGATGTTGAACATCCCGTAACCGGCTAAGCGGTAATGTGCTTAGAAGCGGTGTTGCAGACCCAGTGCGAACTGACGTGCTTTCATGTCACGATTCGCGTCGAAGTTACGAACTTCGTTGTCTGCGTAGAAGGCATACAGGTTGGTGCGCTTCGACAGATCGTAGGTGTAGCCCAGTGCCCAGCCGTCAACCTTGGACTTGGTAGCCTTTTGGTAAGCGGCATAGACCTTGCCGGGGCCAACCGGGGCGCTCAGGCCGAGGGTGAAGGCGTCGTCCTTGCTGAACTGGCCGCCATTGGCAACTACGCGGTTGTAGCCGTTAAGCAGTGCGCCAGGAATGTTCTTGGCGTGCTGATAACCGGCGTTCAAGGCAACTACGCCGAAATCATACGAAGCGGCCAGGGTGTAGTTCTGGAATACCTGGGTGCCCGGCAGATTGAATTCGACTTGCTGATAGGTAAATACAGCGTTGAGCGGACCGTTGGCGTACTTCAAGCCGGCGTCGATCAGGCGGTTATTGTTGCCGCTATCCGCAGTTTCCGGGCCAGAGGTGTTGAAGCTATAACCGATGGCTGCTTGCAGGCCACCGAAAACAGGGGTGTAGTAGTAAGCGGCGTTATCGGCACGGCCACCACCCAATACGTTGTCGTTATAGGCGAACGTAGAGCCGATGCTGGCCGAGCTGAAGCCCAGACCGAACGGGTTGGCAACATTGGCTGCCCAGGCGAATGCCAGGTTGGTAGTACGGCCCATGATCAGGCGGCCGGCAGAGGCGCTTTCCAGACCAACGTAGGCGTAGCGACCAAACAGGCGGTTGTTGTGGGTGCTAGTGCCGTTGTCGATGGTGAAACCACTTTCCAAGACGAAAATAGCCTTCAGGCCATTACCCAGGTCTTCCGAACCACGCATGCCCCAACGCGACTGGCTTTGCAGGCCGCTGTCGATGCCTTTGGTGGTGTTGCCATCAAATTTTTGATAGTTAAAACCAGCGTCAACCAAGCCATACAGGGTGACAGAGCTTTGGGCTTGAGCGGCGCCAGCGAAGCCAACCAGCAAAGCGGCGGCAAGAAGGGTCTTCTTCATTTAATGGTCTCCAGCGGAGTGAATAACGGTAAATCGGCGGGGCATTTTGAAAGTCGGCATGCCAACTCTTTTTTTGCCAAGTCCCCCGTATTGCTAACGACCCTGTCATGTTAGTAAGCGCTGACGGAGTCGACAATGAATTTCACCAGAAAAGCCCAGAAGGTGCCAAGCCTTAATTCCTTGGCAATATGGGCCTGTTGCGATTACGGCCATAACATTGTTGCCGTATTGCAACTTCCTTTCCGCTTGGGCAAAAGAAAACCCCCCGCAAGCGGGGGGTTAGGCATTTAAGCACAGGGGTGTGTTGAGCACCCCTTAACCGGCGAACCGGTAATGTGCTTAGAAGCGGTGTTGCAGACCCAGTGCGAACTGACGCAGCTTCATGTCGCGAGCGGCGGTGAAGTTACGAACTTCGTGATCTGAGTAGTAAGCGTACAGGTTGGTGCGCTTCGACAGATCGTAGGTGTAGCCCAGAGCGAAGCCGTCAACCTTGGACTTGGTAGCCTTTTGGTAAGCGGCATAGACCTTGCCGGGGCCAACCGGAGCGCTAACGCCCAGGGTGTAGGCGTTGTCTTTGGTGAAGGTGCCACCAACGGTGCGGTTGTAGCCGCCGGGGGTGACGATGTCCTTGGCGTTGGCATAACCAGCGTGCACGGTGGCGACGCCGAAGTTATACGAAGCAGCCAAGGTCAGGTTCTTGAACTTGTCGGCACCGCTGGCGGGGTCCACGATTTGATAGGCAGCAACGGCGTTGATCGGGCCGTTGGAGTACTTCAAACCAAAGTCCATCAAACGGTTGTTGTTAGACGAACCGACTTGCTCGGGGGCAGCGATGTTGAAGCTGTAACCTGCAGCAGCTTGGAAGCCGCTGAAGGACGGGCTGTAGTAGTACACAGCGTTGTCGGCACGACCGCCGCCGAGGTCAGCGTCGTTGTAGCCGAAGGTGGTGCCGATGCTGGAGGTGCTGAAGCCCAGACCGAAGGGGTTGGAAACGTTGGCAGCCCAGGCGAACGCTAGGTTGGTGGTACGGCCCATGATCAGGCGGCCAGCGGCATTGCTTTCCAGACCAACGTAAGCATAACGACCGAACAGGCGGTTGTGGGTGCTGGCGCCGTTGTCAACGGTGTAGCCGCTTTCCAGCACGAACAGAGCTTTCAGGCCATTGCCGATGTCTTCCGTGCCACGGATGCCCCAGCGCGATTGACCTTGCAGGCCGCTGTCGATGCCTTTGGTGGTGTTGCCATCAAATTTTTGGTAGTTGAAACCAGCATCAACCAAACCGTACAACGTGACATTGCTTTGAGCTTGAGCTGCACCTGCGAAGCCAACCAGCAGAGCGGCGGCAAGAAGGGTCTTCTTCATTTAATTGGGTCTCCAGCGGAGTGAATAACACGATAAGTCGGGCGGCGGCATGATGTAAGAGCCGGCTATGCCGACTCTTGCGTATGCGTGATCCCTTCCGGACTTGCTCACGATTTCTGTAGCGTTAGTACTGTCTGTAAGAAATCGTTGATCAAATTTCACCAGAAAAGCCCTGGTGTCGCCATGTTTAATTCCCCTGAAATATCTATGTGCTATCAATTTCGTTGAGGATTCGTTACATAACTGCAACCAGAGGTGGATCGAGTTTTGCTGCTGGCCTGGGAGTAGCCCGAATATGCATGGCGGAAACCCAAAAAAAAGCCCCATGTGACAAGCTGATTACAGGCCTGTCGAATGGGGTGCTTGTGGCAACTAAGGGAAACCCTTATTGCTGGAAAAAATAATTAGTGTTCTTGCTTTTTGTGTTGGTTGAAACCAACAATGTCTTTATTGGATTTTGGCTTTCTCACGTAGCCCTGTCTGGAACTCACGCAGCTTGTTCTGGCGCAGCGACTCTTCAATCTGCGGGCGCAACTGATCCAGAGGCGGGAATTGGCTGGCGCGGGTGTCTTCCAGGCGAATGACGTGCCAACCGAATTGCGTTTGTACCGGTGCTTCGGTGGTCTGCCCTTTTTTCAGGCTTGCCAGGGTGTCGGCGAACGGTTTCACGTAGGTGGCGGCGGGAGCCCAGTCCAAGCTGCCACCATTGGCGGCTGAGCCGGGATCTTTGGATTGTTTGGCCAAGTCTTCAAATTTCGCGCCCTTTTTCAATTGGGCGATGATGTCTTTGGCCTGGGCCTCGGTTTCTACCAAGATGTGACGAGCCTGGTATTCCTGGCCGCCTTGTTCTTTCTTGACGCGATCGTATTCCGCTTGGACTTGCTGATCGGTAACGGGGTTCTTGGCCAGGTAATCGTTGAACAGGCCACGAATCATTACGCTTTGGCGGGTAAGGTCGATTTCCGCCTGGACTTCAGCTTGTTTGGAGATACCGCGCTTGTCTGCTTCCTGCAGGAAAATCTCACGATTGATCAGTTCTTCGCGAATCTGTTCCCGCAGTTGTGGGGAATCAGGTTGGCCTTGCTTGGTCAGCAAGTTGATGAACTGGTCTACGCGCGAGGAGGGGATTGCCTTGCCGTTGACCACGGCAGCGTTCTGGGCAAAGACCGGAGCGGCCACGGAAAGCGCAGCAGCCAACATCAAAACACGCTTCATTTAAGGAAGTCCTTGACGATAAAGGGGGAGAGGATCGGATTGAAAAAACCGGACTCAGGGTTGTGCGAGATTCTCTTCAGGAGTCAACGCCTGAATAGCCAGAGCATGAACTTCTTGCGGTATCAAATCTGCCAATTGATCATACACCAGCCGATGTCGGGCGACCTTGCCCAGGCCGATAAAACTGGACGAAACAATACGCAAGCGGAAATGACCGGCGCCCCCGGCGGCGCCGGCATGGCCAGCGTGTAGATGGGATTCGTCCAGGACATTCAAGGCGTCGGGTGCAAGGATTTGCAGCCGACTGTGGATCAAAGCGATGCGCGCCTCATTCATGACCGCTCGGCTCCGGCATCGGTTTCAGCCTTGATGATCTTTTTCTGGGCCTCGTCGTCAGGCTGCTTCATATGGCGCCCTAGATAAATAGATTGCAGAACAACAAAGACCAGCAGCAGTCCGAAAATGCCGAATACCTTGAAACTGACCCACGTTTCGGTCGGCCAGTTATAGGCCACGTATAGATTCAGGCCGCCGACTGCCGCAAAAAAGCCAGCCCATGCAGTATTCAGGCGTCCCCAGATAGCATCGGGCAATTGAATCTGGGCGCCCAACATGCTGCGCAGGAAATTACGCCGGAATAGCCATTGGCCACCAGCCAGCACGGCAGCAAACAGCCAATAGAGGATGGTGGGCTTCCATTTGATGAAAACCTCATTGTGGAAAAACAGGGTGGCGCCGCCGAAAACCACAATGATGCCTAGGTTGATCCAGTGCATGGGTTCGATTTTCTTGCGTCGAGCCAGCAACCAGATGATCTGGCAAACGCTGGCGGCCATCGCTACCCCGGTGGCGACATAGATGTCTGCGAACTTGAAGGCGGCAAAAAACAGCAGGAGGGGAAAGAGATCAAACAGTAGTTTCATCGAGATATTTTGTAAATGCCGCGGCCGAATGAAAGCCTGGTTGGGTCAGGGCTCGCTGAATGGTTCGAATTTCAGGGAGACGGAGTTAATGCAAAAACGCACACCAGTGGGAGGGGGGCCGTCTTCAAAGACGTGGCCCAGATGTGCATCGCAAACGTTACACAAGACTTCGGTGCGTATCATGCCATGGCTGGTGTCGGGCTCTTCGCGGACATTGTCCGGATTCAGTGGGGCAAAGTAGCTGGGCCAACCGCAGGCCGACTCGAACTTGGTGTCTGAAGCAAACAAGGGCGTGTTGCAGGCGACACAGCGATAGATGCCGGGCTCGCGATGATCCCAATATTGGCCGGTAAACGCGCGTTCGGTCGCCTTCTCGCGAGCAACCGCATACTGCATGGGGGTGAGAAGCGTAAGCCATTCGGCATCGGATTTCTTCACTTTGTCGGGGGCTGACATGACAATAACCTCATGAGGAACAACTGACTTCCAAGGAACTCGCCCAGTCGGGGGGCAGTCGGGAATAGCTTTCAAAACCGGGTTTTTCGGTATAGGGATCGCGCAGCAGGCCAAGCAGCCGATCGATTTCCGAGGAATCGCGTTGCCGGGCAGCCCGGATGGCTTGTTCCGCCAAGTGGTTGCGCAATATATAGATAGGATTGACGCGGTTCATGGCGGCGGCGCGTTCGGCCTGCGGGCGGGCGTCCTGTCGCAAGCGCGCACGATAATCGCCTAGCCAGGCTTGGGCGGCGGCGCGATCCATGAACAGGTCTTCAAAAACCTCGGTGCCAGGGGCGGGCGAGGCGGAGTTCTCTTCTGCGTTGACCGCTGATAAGCGCCGAAAGCTCAGGGTAAAGTCTGCGCGGTTGCCATGCATCGTGGACCACAGTGAATTGAGCAAGGCGTTATCGCTTTTCTGCCAGTTGCCCAGCCCCAGTTTCGCGGCCATATTGCGGTGAAAGGCGTTCAGGAATATGGATTCATAGCCGGATAGTGCGTCGCGCAGCGCCGCTTCATCCTGCACCAGCGGCAGCAGCGCGCTTCCCAGGCGGTAGAGATTCCAGTGGGAGACGGCAGGTTGGGCGTCCCAGGCGTAGCGGCCGGCGGAATCCGAGTGATTGCATATGTGGCGGGCATCGAAACCGTCCATGAAGCCATACGGACCATAGTCCAGCGTCAGGCCCAGAATAGACATGTTGTCGGTGTTCATGACTCCGTGACAAAAGCCTACTGCTTGCCAACTGGCCATCAGTTCCGCAGTTTTGCGAACGACTTCGGCCAGCATGCGCAGGTAGGGGCCGGCACCGATGTCGCTTTCCCCTGTGGGGGCTGGCCGGCAATCGGGGTAAAAGCGATCGACCACGTAGTCGGCCAATACCTTCAGCATGTCGGGGCGTTCTCGGCTCGCCCAGTGCTCGAATGAACCGAAGCGCACAAAACTGGGCGACAACCGGGTGACTACGGCTGCGGATTCCACTGTTTCGCGTATGACAGGGTCATCGGAAGCGATCAGGGCCAGGGAGCGTGTGGTGGGAATACCCAATCCATGCATGGCTTCGGCAGCCAGGTATTCACGGACGGAGGAGCGCAGAACCGCCTTGCCGTCGCCCATGCGCGAATAGGGGGTCAGGCCCGACCCTTTGAGCTGGACTTCCCAATTGCCTTGCGGCCCCTGGACTTCTCCGAGCAGTAACGCGCGGCCGTCGCCCAGTTGACCGGCCCATACTCCGAATTGGTGGCCACTATAGACCGCCGCGATGGGGTCACCGCCGGGCAGGGCTTGCGCGCCCGCGAACACGGCCAGAAACTCGGCCGTATCCAGCGCCTGTGGCGCCAGTCCCAGCAGCGCGGCGGCGTCGGGGTTGGCATGCACCAGCCAAGGATCGCTCAGCGCTTGTGGCGATACTCGGGAGAAAAAATCATCAGGCAATGCAGCGAACGAGTTGTCGGTGCGCAGAGTCTGAAATGTGCTCGATAGCTTCAAAACGGCGGCCTTGATAAGTGGCGCAATGCCAGTCAGGCATCACGTCGGCGATCAAACAAGGTTAACCTATTTGGATATCTTCAACCTCATTCGGACCCCATGCATTTTTTTCGGTGTGTGTCTGTGGTCAGCTCAGGGGCTTGCCCTTGGATGCGCTGATCGTATCGCTGCTTAATGGCGTCAGCTATGGCTTATTGCTGTTCATGCTCTCGTCAGGTCTTACCTTGATCTTCAGCATGATGGGCGTCATCAATTTCGCCCATGCCAGTTTCTATATGTTGGGCGCCTATTTTGCATATGGCTTGGGGCAAGTGTTGGCGCCTGTGCCGGTGGTGGGTGGAATGGCCTTCTGGGTGGCCTTGTTTCTGGCGCCCGTGCTAGTGGGCTTGCTCGGGGCCATGGTCGAGCGTTTCGGTATGCGCCGTTTACGTAGCCAAGGCGGCCACGTTGCGGAACTGTTGTTCACTTTCGCATTATCTTATGTGGTGGTTGAGCTGGTGCAGTTGTTCTGGGGGCGTATGGCCGTGCCCTATCGCATGCTCGAGGGGCTGAATGCACCCCTGTTCCAGTTATCGGGTAATGCTTTCCCCATCTATAGAGTCCTGGTCATCGTCGTGGCCGCCTTGATGTTGCTTGGTTTGTGGTGGGGGTTGAAGCGTTCGCGCATCGGCTTGGTAATCCAGGCTGCGATAGCTTATCCAGCGATGGCGCAGGCGCTCGGGCATAACGTGCCACGGGTATTTATGTGGGTGTTTGGCGCCGGCTGCTTGTTGGCGGGCCTGGCCGGAGCAATCGGCGGCAGCATGTTCATTACCGATCCCGGCATGGCGCTCGCGGTTGGCCCTATTGTTTTCGTCGTCACGGTAGTGGGCGGTCTGGGTTCGCTCAGTGGTGCTTTTGTCGCCAGTCTGCTGATTGGTCTGTTGCAAACCTTGGCCGTAGGGGTCGATGTCTCGCTGGCTGATATCGCGAGCGGCCTGGGTTTGCTCATTCCGGGCGAGACGGAGGGTTTGGGTCAATTGCCCTTGTCGCGCGTGGCGCCGGTGTTGCCTTATCTGCTGATGGTGCTGGTGCTGATCTGGCGGCCCCGCGGCCTAATGGGCTCGCGCGAAACATGATGCGTCTCGGGTCGACTAGCGGCGCGGCGGGTAGTGCGTATTGTCCCGCCTGGACCTGGTCCGCGCTGGCTGTCTTGCTTGCCGGCCTGCCACTCTGCTTTTCTGACGGATTCGCACTGGGATTGATGTCGCAGATCTGCGCCATGAGCGTGCTGGTCCTGTCGTATAACCTGTTGTTGGGGCATACCGGCATGCTTTCGTTCGGGCATGCCGTTTATTCTGGCTTGGGCGGCTTCGCAGCGATGCATGGACTGAAGCTGATCGAAGGCGGTAGCACCTTGTACGTGCTTGCGCTGCCCTTGATTGCAGGAGTTGCCGGGGCCTTGGCTGCAGTCGTGCTGGGTTTTTTCACTACCCGTCGGGGTGGAACGCCGTTCGCCATGATTTCGCTAGGCATCGGCGAGCTGGTCTATGTCGGGGCTGCGATGTTGCCATCCGTGTTCGGTGGTGAAGCCGGAATAGTGGGTAACCGTGCGGCGGGAGAACCTTTTTTTGGCTTAAGTTTCGGGCCGGACATTGAGATCTACTACCTGACCGCGTGTTGGGCCTTGCTCTGCCTATTCGCGATGTATTTCTTGACCCGGACCCCTCTGCTCACCTTGGCTAATGCGGTCCGCGATAATCCGCAGCGCGTGAATTTTATTGGGCAAAGTCCCCACACGGTGCGTTTCCTGATGCAGGTGATAGCCGCGTTTTTCGCCGCAATAGCGGGCGGGCTGCTGGCTTTGAATATTGAAATTGCCACGACTGAAACGCTGGGCATCTTGCGCTCCGGCAACATTCTTCTTGCAGCGGTAATAGGCGGTACGGGCTTTTTCTTCGGGCCCGTGCTGGGTGCGATCACCATCACGCTCTTCACCTTGGCGTTGTCGCGCTACACCAATGCCTGGCAGTTATACCTGGGCTTGTCATTTGCAGCGATTGTCATGTTTGCTCCGGGCGGAATGGCGGGATGGCTGCATGCGGGGCTAAGAGAGCTCCGGGCGGGGCGGCTTGCTGTGCATCTGCTGCAGGGGGCAGGGAGCATGTCGGGTTGGGTGATACTGATTGCAGGTCTGGGATTACTGATCGAATCCGCGTATGCCTTGAGCTATGGGCAAGCAGGTGAAACATTCGTATCGTTGCCGGGTATGCAGCTTGATGCCGCTACACCGCAACCCTGGATTTGGGCTGGAGTGCTGATTGTGGTGGGCGTGCCGGTGTTGGTGATGGGGTGGCGCAGACAGCGAAGCAGCCAGGGGGCTCGTACTTGGGGGCCTAGACCCTTATGAACAAGGGCTTTAACGCTAAAGCAAAGGGCAGCGGCATCGCTCTCGAAATACACCGTCTTGTCAGAAAAGCAGGGCAGGTGGAGATTTTGCGAGGTGTGGATCTGAGCGTCAGCCAAGGGGAGCGACATGCCTTGATCGGCCCTAATGGAGCAGGGAAGTCGACGCTGTTCAATGTGGTGTCTGGGTTGGACGCGGCCACGAGCGGGCGCATATATCTGCATGGAGGCGAAATCACAGGGCTGGCACCCCATCGCATCAGCCGCCTGGGTTTGTCACGTAGCTTCCAGGCCAGCAATGTTTTTTCCAATTTGTCGGTGTTCGATAATTTGCGTTGCGCTACCTTGCGGCCGAGCGGCCAGGGCTATGCGTGGTGGCGCCGTTTGAGCGGGCTTGCCTCGATCAATGACCTTGCCCATACCATGTTGGGAAAAATCGGCTTGGCCGAACGGGCAAGCACCTTGGCCGGTGCGCTGACTTACGCTGAACAGCGGGCACTCGAACTGGGCATGGCTTTGGCTACAGAGGCGAAAGTTTTATTGCTGGATGAGCCTACCGCAGGTATGAACCGAGCGGAGGCTGCGCGCATGGTGGAATTGATTCGCAGCGTATGCATGGGCAAGACCTTGTTGGTCGTCGAGCACGACATGAGTGTGGTGTTCGAACTCGCCGACCGTGTTTCAGTCATGGTTTACGGTGCCATTATCGCGACCGATACACCGCAGCGCATACGCGAAAATGAAGCTGTGCAGCAAGCTTATCTGGGACAGATAGAAAGGGGGCCGGATAGGTGATGGCCAATGATCTGCTATGCATCGAAGATCTGCACGCTTGGTATGGTGCTGCCCATGTTCTGCACGGTATCGAGTTGCAGGTGCAGAGTGGTGAAATCGTCAGCTTATTGGGGCGCAATGGGGCAGGGCGTTCTACAACAGCCCGCGCCATTATGGGTTTGGTCGAGTGTCGCGGGCGTATTAATTGGCGCGGGCGCAATTTATGCGGTTTGCCAACATTCGAGATTGCCCGTTTGGGTTTGGGTTTTGTGCCTGAAAGTCGCGATATCTTTCCAGGCATGACCGTGGCACAGAACCTGTTGCTTGGCCAGAAGGCATCAGCTCAGGGTCGCTGGCGCATCGACGATATGTACCGAATGTTTCCTGTCTTGGCTCAACGCGCCCAGGTACCGGCGCATGTTCTTTCAGGCGGTGAGCAGCAGATGCTGGCTTTGTGCCGCACCTTGATGGGTGAGCCGGACTTGATCGTAGTAGATGAGCCTATGGAAGGTCTCGCACCGATGATCGTTGCCCAGGTGGCGGCGTTTTTGAAAGAGTTGAAGCAGCAAGGCGTGTCGATTTTGTTGATTGAGCAGAGGCTGGATGTTGCCTTGGCTATTTCTGATCAGGTCGCGGTGCTGGGGCACGGGAAAATTGTTTTCAAGGGTACGCCGGCCGCCCTCAGGGCAGATGAGCAGACGCGTCGCGAATGGATAGAACTGTAGTCCTGCAAGCTCGGCACTTGGTGCAAACAGGCTATTTACCAGCTAGCAGGGGCCGACCCCAATAGACCGGCAGGGCGATCCCATCGTAAGGGAGTGCCGGCCACGTCCAGAGGGGCTTTGAGTCGGCGAGCCCGGCCCCAGGCTGTCATTTCGTTGGGGGCGCTGCGGTCATCACGGGCTTCGGGCGCCAATACCATCTGCTTTTGGGGGGCGAGCCCTTGTACAAGCAGGGCGGCGGTTCGCGCCAAGGAGGCCCTGGTGTCGCTGCCGGCCCCGGTTTTCAGGCGTTCGCTCAGGGCGCGAATGACCGCCGCAGCCATCATATAACCCGTAGCATGATCGAGGGCCTGGACGGGCAGGGGCGTAGGGCGGCTTGGATCCAGCAGGCGCATGCCGGTATCTGCAATGCCGGTGCTCATCTGAACCAGGCTATCGAAACCGCGGCGATTGTTCCAGGGACCTGTCCAGCCGTAGGCGTTGAGCGAGACGTCGATCAGGCCAGGATTGATGCGTCGGCGTTGCTCGGGATCGAAGCCCTGACGCACCAGCGCATCGGCTCGATAACCGTGCACGAGGACGTCGGTGTCGCGCAGCAACTGTCTGAATACACGTCGACCCTCTGTCGAGCGCAAGTCGAGCCTCGCACAACGTTTACCCACTGTCAGCTCTGCCGCCACGGCAGGTTCATCCCAGTTGAGCGGGTCGATGCGAAGAACGTCAGCGCCATATCCAGCCAGAAAACGCGTAGCGACAGGACCGGCAATGATGCGAGTCAGATCCAGTACGCGGATGCCTTGCAGCGGTCGTTGTGGGGGGATGGCCCAAGATGGGGCGGCAGCTGGTGCGGCTGCTGCACGCCATAGCAAAGGTTCGAGCGATACAGCTTTGCCTTGTGGATGGGTTGCCCACTCTGCTTGGCTACGCATCTGCGCGGCGCAGCCGCCTTGCTCGATGATGGCGCTTTCCAGTTCCTGCGCGGTCCAGCCTGCCACGGAGTGAGCAACGCTGTCTTTATTGGCTGTGCAGCCTAGAACGGTCAGCGCTGCCGTCCTGTGGTGCGGCGCATTGGTGTGCAAGCGGATCCACCCATCGGAGGCGGCATAGTCGCCCGCGATAGAGTCCCAGGCGGAAGGGGCCTTCCAGCCGACAGGCCTGAGGGAGCTGGAAAACCAGAAAGAGGCTAGCCGTCTGTCCACTTGAACGGGCGCAAATCGGCCATAGCGCACGTCAAGTAGTTCAGCCAAAGCCAGACCGGCCGCGGCGATGGACGCGGCCGCCAGATCCGTCACGGCAAAAACTGAAGGAAGATCGCCGTCGGAGACTAGCTGGGTATTCTGGAGCGCGGAGGGATGCCCCCCCAATGCTCCCCAGATGGATTGCAGGTAGCCATGGCCGGCGTTTGCTTGAGGCGAATGACTGGCCTTGTGCATGCTGGCTACAGGATTTCCGCTGCGTGATCGGCCAGGCGTGAACGCTCGCCGCGTTGCAGCGTGACATGCCCCGAGTGTGGCCATCCCTTGAAGCGGTCGACCACATAAGTCAGCCCGGAGCTGCCTTCGGTCAGGTAGGGGGTGTCGATCTGGGCAATATTGCCCAGGCAGATCACCTTGGTTCCTGGCCCCGCCCGGGTGATCAGGGTCTTCATTTGTTTGGGCGTCAAGTTCTGCGCTTCATCAATGATGAGAAACTTGTTCAGGAAGGTGCGGCCGCGCATGAAGTTGAGCGACTTGACCTTGACCCGCGAGCGGATCAAATCCATGGTAGCCGCCCGGCCCCAATCCCCGCCGTGGCTACTGGCATCGCTGTCGCCCATGTTGAGGACATCCAGGTTGTCTTCCAGCGCCCCCATCCAGGGCAGCATTTTTTCCTCTTCAGTGCCGGGTAGGAAACCGATGTCTTCACCCACTGGCACCGTGACGCGGGTCATGATGATTTCCGTGTAGCGCTTGGTTTCCAATACCTGGGTCAGACCTGCCGCAAGTGCCAGCAAGGTCTTGCCGGTGCCCGCTTGTCCAAGCAAGGAGACGAAATCGCAATCAGGATTCATCAGCAGGTTGAGGGCGAAATTCTGCTCGCGATTACGGGCGGTTATGCCCCAGACGTTGTTTTTGCTGTGGGTATATTCGCGCAGGGTCTGCAGGACGGCAGTTTTGCCATTGACCTCCTTGACCTGGGCGTACAGCGGCATGCTGCCTTCGAAATAGACGAACTGATTGACTGAGAAGGAAGTGCAGAGAGGCCCGGTAATGCGGTAATAGGTGCTACCGCTCTGTTGCCACGACTCCATCCCTTTGCTGTGTTTGTCCCAGAAATCGTCGGGCAGTTGCTGTATGCCGGTATAGAGCAGATCGGAGTCTTCAAGGACTTTGTCGTTGAAGTAGTCTTCAGCCGCCATGCCCAGCGCGCGAGCCTTGACGCGCATATTGATGTCTTTGGACACCAGTACTACTTCACGCGTCGAATATTTTTCCTGCAGGGCGCGGACCACGCCTAGTATTTGGTTGTCGGCCTTGCCCGAAGGCAGGCTTTCCGGCAGGACGTTGGCGATCAGGGTGGTCTGCAAGTGCAGGCGGCCCGAGGCGTCGCGGTTGCCCAGCTTGTCGAGCGGGATGCCTTCATCGATATTGTCGATGTTGTTGACGAGCTCATCCAGCGACCGGCTGACCTGGCGCGCGTTGCGGGCAACTTCGGACATCCCCTTTTTGTGGTTGTCCAACTCTTCGAGCGTCATCATCGGCAGGAAGACGTCGTGTTCCTCAAAGCGAAACAAGGAGCTTGGGTCGTGCATCAGGACATTGGTGTCGAGCACGAACAGCTTGGTGGGGCCGGTTGCGGCGGATTTTGTTTTGCGTTTGGGGCTTGCCGCGGGTTTGGCGGATGTTTTCGGGCTGACGGCCGCAACCGGTGCAGGAGCGGGTTGCGGTGACCGTGCTCGTGGCGCCTCGGCCTTGGCCGGCGTGCTTTTCGCGGGGCTCAGCAATGCGCTGGCGGCCGCTTTGTTTGTCTTGCGAGCAGTCTTGACCGGGGTGCCGTGTAGGCCGTTCAGGTCTGGTTGATGCTCCAGGGGCAGGGCGGCGGTGGGGGATGGTTCTTCGGTGCGTTTTCCGCGGGCTGGGGCGCGCGCTGGTTCACCCGATGGAAAGGACAGGATTGCTGCGGGCCGGGTGGGCATCTTGGGAAGCGGCATGAAGGCGAATCTCCTCTGTGGCGAAGCTTAACGATACTGCACTTCGGGACTGGGTTTGTGACAAGCTTGTGGCGCGCCCCGGGTCCTTGGTGATTCTTTGGGAAGTAGCCGTCAGCCCAATTGGCGGACGGCTTCCAGCACTGCGTCTACGTGCCCCGGGACTTTCAGTCCACGCCATTCCTGGCGCAGTTTGCCTTTGGCATCGATAAGAAAAGTACTGCGTTCTATGCCGCGAACCTGCTTGCCGTACATATTCTTCATTTTCATGACCCCGTACAAATTACAAATACTTTCATCGGGGTCGGCGACGAGGGGGAAGGGGAAACCTTGCTTTTCGCTGAACTTTACGTGTGATGCCAAGGTATCGCGGGAAATCCCCAGCACCTGCGCTCCGGCGGCCTGAAACTCGGCATAAAGATCGCGAAAGTTCTGCCCTTGGGTGGTGCAGCCCGGCGTATTGTCGCGAGGGTAGAAATACAAGACTACCGTCTTGCCCTTCAGGTCTTTCAGCGAAATATCGCCATGCGTGCTGGGTGCGGTGAAAGCGGGGGCGGCTTGGCCGACGACGGTGCTCATGGCGAGGCTCCAAAGAGTAGGTGGGGGCGGTAGTATCGCCTAGGCCGGGATCAACGCGATGACTACGCGCCGCCCTTCGGCCATCAGGATGTTGTAGGTGCGCGCAGCGGCTTGAGTATCCATCATTTCTACCCCTACGCCAGATTGCAGGAGCGGGCGCAGCAAGGCCGCAGATAGAAAGTGCTGGTGTGCGCCCGTGCCGATCAGCAAGACCTCGGGCAGGGGGGAAGTGCCAAGCCGGCCGGCTTGCGCAAGGGCGGCGGCATCGATCTGCTGATGGGATACGGCCGGCCATCTGCTTATTTCGCCTTCAGGTCCGAATATGACTGGGTGCGCAAAACGGACGCGATTGATTTCGACGTAACCATCGCCATAGCCGGTAATGGTGTTCAAAGCCGAGGTGGGATCGGAATGCAACTTCAAAAGGTCAACTCCGGGTGAAGCTGTTATGAAACGCCATATGTATCGTACGCTTGACACCAGTAGCCAAACATCTGCAAATGCCAGGCATGCGCGGCTGCGTGCTGGATTATTATAGGTCGTTGCCGATACGCTGCTGACTATGGTCGTTGGAGGCGGCCGCATCGGCTGGCTTGTACCTTTTTCCGTAGATCCCTTTCCTCGCAAGGATTCAACATGTCCACCTCTTCCCGGGAGTTCTCGCGTATCAAGCGCCTTCCGCCCTACGTTTTCAACATCACGGCCGAGTTGAAAATGGCGGCGCGCAGACGCGGCGAGGACGTCATCGATATGTCGATGGGCAACCCGGACGGCGATACGCCTCCCCATATCGTCGACAAACTGATCGAGTCGGTCAAGCGCACCAAGACCCACGGCTATTCGGTGTCGAAAGGCATCCCTCGTTTGCGCAAAGCCATTGCCGACTGGTACGGACGCCGCTATGGCGTCGATATCGATCCCGATACCGAAGCAATCGTGACTATCGGTTCCAAAGAAGGCTTGGCCCATTTGATGCTGGCCACGCTTGACCGGGGCGATACCGTGCTGGTGCCCAACCCTAGTTACCCCATCCATATTTACGGCGCCGTCATCGCCGGCGCTGATATCCGTTCGGTTCGCATGACTCCGGGCGTTGATTTCTTCGTAGAACTTGAACGCGCCATTCGAGAGTCCATTCCCAAGCCGCGCATGATGATTTTGGGATTCCCCAGCAATCCCACCGCACAATGCGTGGATCTATCGTTTTTCGAGCGTGTGGTGGCGCTGGCGCGCGAGCACGACATTCTGGTCGTGCACGATCTGGCTTATGCCGACATTACTTTTGATGGCTATATTGCGCCGTCCATCATGCAGGTTCCCGGGGCGCGCGACGTAGCAGTCGAATTCTTCACCATGAGCAAGAGCTACAACATGGCCGGCTGGCGCGTGGGCTACATGGTAGGGAACAAGGACTTGGTCAATGCCCTGGCGCGCATCAAGAGCTACCACGACTACGGAACTTTCACCCCGATCCAGGTGGCGGCCATTGCAGCACTAGAGGGGCCGCAAGAGTGTGTGCAGGAAGTCGTCGAGCAATATCGCCGCCGCCGCGATGTTTTGGTCAAGGGCTTGCATGAAGCGGGCTGGATGGTGGAGAACCCCAAGGCTTCGATGTACATCTGGGCCAAAATTCCGGAACCTTACCAGTCGCTAGGATCGCTTGAATTCGCCAAACGCCTGCTGGAAGGGGCCCATGTTGCAGTTTCTCCAGGCATCGGTTTTGGCGAATATGGCGACGATCATGTGCGCTTTGCCTTGATCGAAAACGAGCAGCGCACCCGGCAGGCAGTGCGGGGCATCAAGGAAATGTTCCGCAAGGAAGGCTTGATGCCGAAAATCGCCTAGGCCGGAGGCAGGCTCGGCAAGCCTTGCATACTTGGCAGGTAGGCGGGATCGCCTGCGCTGCCCTGCTGATTTGCCTGGAGTCCGTTACACTGGAGGCTGCCGTAAGTATCCTAGTTACTTACATTATCGGCAATGTATAAGCAAGGCAGCGTGTGTCTTGAATCATTTGCTTGGTCCAAGCGCTTTGCCCGGAACCGTCCTTGATAAGCGTGTGCCGACCAGCGATAGCTGGCAGGCTCTGGTTTGGTCCTGAATTGATAGCCATCAGTGGTCTTGGTTCATAGGCCGTCGGGGCGAGCAGGGTTGATCAGCTTCGCTCCCGCAATATGCCAGCTTGGCTCTGCCAAGCAGTCTGGCGTTAACCCATCGGGCGGTTTCAGGGCAAACAGTCATTACGCGCGGGCCTGCGCCAGGATATGTAGTAAGAATGCAGTCACCAAGAGCAACCCAGTTTTTCAGAAAAAACGTATTGCCCGGAAAAAGAATGGAACCCATCCGTGTAGGCCTCCTGGGCCTTGGCGTAGTTGGTGGCGGCACCTTTAAAGTGCTGGCCCGCAATGCCGAAGAAATCGCCCGCCGCGCCGGTCGCCACATCATCGTGACCAAAGTCTCGGCGCGCGATATCGCCAAGGCGAAAGCCCGTGTGGGTGAAGCCGCCGAAGTCGTCGCTGACCCTTTCGACATCGTTCGCGATCCTCATATAGATATTGTCGTCGAGCTTATCGGCGGCGACACCTTAGCGCGTGAACTCGTCCTGGAAGCTATCGCGCAGGGCAAGCATGTAGTCACCGCAAACAAGGCCTTGCTGGCTAAATACGGCAATGAAATTTTTGCCCGCGCCAGCGAAAAAGGCGTGATGGTGGCTTTCGAAGCCGCAGTCGCCGGTGGCGTACCTATCATCAAGGCCATCCGCGAAGGCTTGTCCGCCAATCGCATCGAATGGGTGGCCGGCATTATCAACGGCACTACCAACTTCATCCTTTCCGAAATGCGCGCCCGTGGCTTGCCTTTCGAGGAAGTGCTGGCTGAAGCTCAGCGCCTGGGGTATGCCGAAGCCGATCCCACTTTCGACATCGAGGGTGTGGACGCTGCGCACAAGCTGACTTTGCTCTCGTCGATCGCCTTTGGCGTGCCGGTGCAATTCGATAAAGCGCATATAGAAGGGATTTCCTCCTTGTCGCAAATCGATATCAGGTATGCGGAAGAACTGGGGTATCGCATCAAGCTGCTCGGTATTACCAAGGCCCGCGCCGACGGTATCGAGTTGCGAGTGCATCCCACGCTTATCGATATCAAGCGCGTTATGGCCAATGTCGATGGCGCGATGAATGCCGTCATGGTCAAGGGAGACGCGGTTGGCGCCACCCTTTATTACGGCCAAGGCGCGGGTGAAGAGCCTACCGCTTCGGCGGTCGTGGCCGACCTGGTCGACGTGACGCGCCTGCATACTGCGGATCCGGAACACCGAGTGCCGCATTTGGCGTTTCAGCCGGAAGCCATTTCCGACAAACCGATTCTGCCGATCGAGGAAATCTCGACGTCCTATTATTTGCGCCTGACTGTCCATGACATTCCGGGCGTGTTGGCCGACATTACACGTATTCTGGCCGATGCCTCGATCTCGATCGTATCGATGATCCAGAAGCCGCATACGGACGTGACTCAGGCCGATATTATTTTCCTGACCCACGAAGCGGTCGAACGCAATGTCAACGCGGCTATCGGCCGTATCGAGGCTTTGCCCACCGTGTTGTCCGAGGTGACCCGCCTGCGGATCGAAAACCTGGCTTGAGACACTGATGCGATATCTATCCACGCGCGGAGGCATGGCCCCGCAACCTTTCACCGACGTACTGCTGGAAGGCCTGGCTCCGGATGGCGGTCTGGCCATACCCGAGACGATTCCGCAGGTTTCTGCAGAGCAGCTCGATAGCTGGCGTTCTTTGTCGTACGCGGATCTGGCTTTTGAAGTGTTGAGCCTGTTCCTGACGGATATACCGCCCGAGGATTTGCGCAAGCTGACCCATGCGGCTTATCGACCCGAAGTGTTCGGCAGTGATGTCATCGTGCCGCTCAAGCCTTTGAGCCCGGGCGTGTCCTTGCTGGGTTTGTCGCAAGGGCCCACCTTGGCCTTCAAGGACATGGCCATGCAATTGCTTGGCCATTTGTTCGAATACACGCTTGAGCGTCGCGGCACCACCCTGAACATCTTGGGAGCCACCTCGGGCGATACGGGTTCGGCCGCCGAGTACGCGATGCGCGGCAAGAAGGGCGTGTCGGTGTTTATGTTGTCGCCGCAGGGCCGCATGAGCGCTTTTCAGCGCGCCCAAATGTATTCCCTGCAAGACGAGAACATCCACAACATTGCTTTGCATGGGGTGTTCGATGACTGTCAGGACATAGTCAAGGAAGTCAGCAGCGACCTTACCTTCAAGACCGAGCATCGTATCGGCGCGGTCAACTCGATCAACTGGGCGCGTATCGCCGCCCAGATCGTGTATTACTTCCACGGTTGGCGCATCGCCACTCAGGCCTCGTCAGGCCCCTTGCCCGAGGTATCGTTTGCCGTGCCGTCGGGTAATTTCGGCAATATCCTGGCTGGGCATTTTGCGCGCAGCATGGGTTTGCCGATTCGTCGTCTGGTGTTGGCCACCAACGAGAACAACGTGCTGGAAGAATTCTTCCGCACGGGTATCTATCGTCCGCGCGCGTCTAAGGAAACCTTCGAGACCTCCAGCCCGTCGATGGATATTTCCAAGGCCTCCAATTTCGAGCGTTTTGTCTACGATCTGGTAGGTCGCGATGCCGCTCGCGTCAAGGCATTGTGGGATCAACTCGGCCGGGAAGGGGCTTTCGACCTTTCCGCTTACAAGCCTGAGTTCGAGCGTTATGGCTTTGTTGCGGGCACTAGCACCCACGCCGACAGGCTGGCCACGATACGCAAAGTGTTCGAAGAAACCGGCACGGTGATCGATCCGCATACCGCTGATGGCGTGAAAGTGGCGTTGCCCCTGGTTGAGCCCGGTGTGCCCATGTTGGTGCTGGAAACCGCGTTGCCGGTGAAATTTTCCGAAACCATAGAGGAAGCATTGGGCCAGCCGGCGCCGCGCCCCGCGGGTTTCGAAAACATCGAAAAATTGCCGCAACGCGTACAGGTAATGGATGCCGACGTGCAGGCGATCAAGGACCTGATCGTCAAGTACGCGGCGGTTTGACCTATATTGAAAGTGTCGGGCGTAGCCGCGCAGGCAACGCTGATCTAAGGAGGTGCTGTGAAAGGTGCTGGTGCGAACATGCTTTCCATGGACGAAGCTCTGGAAAAGCTGTTGAGCGTGGCCATGGTGGATCGACCGGTCGAGCAGATCGATCTGCTGCAGGCCAAGGGTCGGGTACTGGCGGCTGATATTGCCGCGACCATCAATGTGCCTTCGGTCGACAACTCCGCCATGGACGGCTACGCCGTGCGCATGGCGGATGCGGCGCTGTTCGCCACCGGTTTGCCTGTTTCGCAGCGCATTCCCGCCGGTTCGGTGCCGCAAGCGCTGGCTGAGGGCAGCGCCGCCCGCATTTTCACCGGAGCGCAGATTCCCGAAGGCGCCGATGCGGTCGTGATGCAGGAAGAGGCAAGGGTCGAAGGCGATAAGGTTCGCCTGGAAAAAATACCCGAAGCAGGGGCCTGGATACGTCCCACGGGTTGCGATATCAAGGCCGACAGCTGCATATTGTCAGCGGGAGCGCTGTTGCGCGCCCAAGACGTGGCCTTGGCAGCCTCGGTAGGTGTCGCCAGTTTGCCGGTACGGCCTTTGCTGCGCGTGGCGACTTTCTTCACCGGAGACGAACTAACAGCGCCGGGCGAACCGCTGGCGCCGGGGAAGATCTACAACTCCAACAGATATTTGCTGCAAGGCATGTTGGCGGCGCTACCGGTAGTGCACCAGGAGCTGGGCATGGTGCCGGACACTTTGGCCGCGACACAAGAGGCCTTGCGCGAAGCGGCGCGAGACAATGATCTAGTCATTACTACCGGTGGGGTATCGGTGGGTGAGGAAGATCACGTGAAGCCGGCGGTTGAGTCCATGGGGCATCTGGATTTGTGGAGCTTGTCCATCAAACCGGGTAAACCTCTGGCTTTCGGCAGAGTGCGGCGCGATGACGCTTCAGAAGCATCTTTCATCGGTTTACCAGGAAATCCGGTGTCGAGCTTCCTGACCTTTGCCTTGTTCGTTCGGCCTTTGTTGCTGAAGATGGTGGGCGCGAATAGCGCCACCCCGGTACGCACGGCTATGCGAGCGGATTTCGACTGGCCCAAGGCTGACCGCCGACGCGAGTTTTTGCGAGTTAGACGTAATGGGAGCGGTGGTTTGGATCTATTCCCCAATCAATTGTCGGCGGTGCTTACCTCTACGGTATGGGCTGATGGGGTGGTCGACAATCCTTCCGGGAAGGTGATTCAAGCCGGCGATATGGTTCAGTTCATCAGTTTTTCTGATCTATTTTGATTCGTTTTTTTTAACCCAGCCTGGAGGCCTGATATGAAAATCGACGTCCTGTTCTTCGCGTCATTGCGGGAAACGCTGGGGTGCGAACGTGAGACGGTGGATGCTCCTGATAGCGTGCAGACGGTAGGGGATCTGCGCGTTTGGCTGGCCGAGCGGGGCGGAGCATGGTCGACGGCACTGGCGCCAGAGCGTGCCGTACGAGCCGCTCTCGATCACACCATGGTCAAGGCTGCCGAGCGTCTGCGTCAGGACGCCGAGGTGGCTTTTTTCCCTCCCGTCACGGGGGGGTAGTCAGGCAGGGAGCGCCGGTTTGGCGTCTTCCCGGCATGAAGGAGTGGCTGTGTCCATAAGCGTACAAACCGAAGATTTTGATGTGGGTGCTGAAATCGCTGCCTTGCGCGCCGATCCTTCGGTAGGCGCAATTGTCAGTTTCGTAGGTACGGTGCGCGACATCAATGTGGGCGATACGGTGTCGGAACTGGTGCTTGAGCACTATCCAGCCATGACTGAGAAGGCTCTGGCGGATATTGTGGATAGAGCTCGGGCGCGATGGGTGCTTAACGGTGTCAGGGTTATTCATCGGGTCGGTGCTCTGCAACCTTGTGATCAGATCGTGCTGGTGGTGGTGGCTGGGCGGCATCGAGGGGAGTGTTTCGATGCCTGCGAATTCATTATGGATTATCTGAAGACCGAGGCTCCTTTCTGGAAGAAGGAGACGACGCAGGAGGGTGAGCGTTGGGTGGAGGCTCGGGATAGCGATGATAGTGCGGCCGAGCGGTGGTCGGAGTCTGGTCAGTAGGAAATGGCTGATCCGCTGGGGTACCCTTTAAGAGCTCTGAGTGGTTTTCCTGTTGGCTGGTCGATTAGGTAGCGTCGGCCGCTGGGCGTAGAGCTGGGGTTCTATTGCAAGCCAGTGGGTGGGTCGGAGCGATATAGGGCGGAGTTCTTTTGCGGTTTACGTGGCGTAGCCGGCCGAGGGCTGGACGAAGCCGGTTCCGGCTTTGCCGGAACTACCCGATTTTTCACCCGGCGGCGGGGCGGGTGCGAACTCGGGCCAGCAAAGTCCACTGGACTTTGCTGAATGC
>JBEBXA010000026.1:0-45965 GCA_040391825.1 Pigmentiphaga sp. | reverse complement strand
ACGACGGGTAGTCCGGCAAGCGCAGCCTTGCCGGACCGCAGCCTCTGAGCCGCCGGCGGGGAGCCGCGCGACGGCCTGACTTAAGAACTCAGCCCCCCGCAATCTCTCCCGCAATTCCCACACAAAAATTCGTAACTCCACCCCAAGAACCAGCCCCCGCTCCTTCTGACTGAGCGCTGCAAAATGTAAGTAGGTGAAGTTTGCACTTCACAAATTCTGTTTGCTGAGCCCTAATACCCTCATCCAAGAGCAAAGCGCGGGTTTTACCGCGTTGGGGGAATCATGGCAGGCAAGGCAGTCAAGGTTGCGGCGTGGGCAGTGGCCGGGGTCGTGTTGGTTTCGGCAGTTGCGGGCGGAGCGTGGTGGTTCGGAAAGCAAGCCGCCACCCAGCCCGGCACTGAATCCAATGCGACCCAGATCGGAGCAGCAGACCCTTTTACCCTGCTCGACTGCAAAGTCCGACTATTCGATGAGTCTCCCGCCTTGGCGCTGACTTTCTCGCAGCCGCTGGATCGCAGACAGGCTTTTGACCGATCGCTGAACGTGGTCGATCAGGGCAAGATCAATGACGACGCTACGCGAGAGGGGCTGGGTCAGCCGATCAGTGGCGGCGCAGTGCCCGAGGGGGCGGTGCTCAAAGGCAATTGGGTCGTGGGCGATAACCCGCGCGTTGCCTACTTCCCATTTATTCAGCCACAGCATCGCTATGCGATCAACCTTGCGCCAGATGTAAAAGCCGCGAACGGGCAAGCCCTGCCGAGCAGCTTTCGCTGTGAGGTAGCCAGCGAGGCGATGCCGCCGTCCTTTTATTTCGCCAGCCGCGGTGTGGTATTGCCGGCCGGCCAGAATGGCGGCCTGCCTGTGGTCACAGTCAACGTCCCCGAGGTCGATGTTCAGTTTTTGCGTATCGCACCTAGCCATATGCCGAGGTTTTTCGAACAGGTTCTGGGCGTGAGAAAACCTGCAACTGAGCCTGTTGACGAAGGTGAGGGTGACGAGGACTGGCGTTACAGCAATAACCGAAGCTTGAAAGGCAGCGTCAGCATATGGGATCTGGACAGCCTCAAAGATGTTTCTCAAAGCGTCTATCTGGGCCGCTTTCTTACTGACGACAAAGCCAACCGGCGCCACGTCACCTTCTTGCCGGTAGAAAACATCAAAGAGCTCAAGGAGCCGGGTATTTACGTAGCGGTGATGAGCCAGCCAGGGCAGTTTCGAGACGACTACCAAGTGTCCTACTTCTATGTGAGCGACATTGGTGTGCACGCACGCCGCTATGCAGGGCAATTGGATGCGTTTTCAACTTCATTGAAAACCGGCAAGGCAATGGGCGAGGTGGAGTTCGAACTGCTGGATGGCAATGCGAAGTCATTGGGCCGGGCCCGTGCCGATGCTCAGGGACATGCCAGTTTCATGGGCGAGTTCGATACTGCGCGGGTCTTGTTGGCGCGCCGTGCGAATGAGTTGTCTGTGATCGCGCTGTATGAACCCGCATTGGATCTGTCCGAGTTCGAAGTCAGCGGATACCCCTCACGCAGCAACAGCTTGTTCGTTTACGCCGGCCGTGATCTGTATCGGCCGGGCGAGCAGTTCGATGTTTCGGTACTGGCGCGCGATGCCGATGGCGCGCCAGTACCGGCTATGCCCTTGACTGCAACGCTGAAGCGGCCGGATGGCCGAGTGGTGAGAACCGCGCTGTGGAAGCCTGATGCCGAGGTGCCGGGCTATACCAAGCAGACGATAGCCTTGCCTGCCGACGCGCAGACAGGTAGCTGGTTGCTGGAGATCCGTCTGGATCCGGCTGCACGTATGGCCGACGCATCGTGGAAGTTCCAGGTCGAAGAGTTTTTGCCCGAACGCATGAAGCTAGACTTGAACGCCGCGCAGGGCCCGCTCAAACCGGGCCAGCCTTTCCAGGTGAAGGTAGAGGGCGCTTATCTGTTCGGCGCGCCTGCCGCAGGCAATCGCCTCTTGGGCACACTTGCAATCGAACGCGAGCGCTATGCCTTGGCAGCGCAGTGGCCGGGGTTTCTGTTCGGGGATTTTTCCGATGATGAACGCAAGCAACGGCGCGATCTGGACGAAAGCGAGCTGGACAGCAAAGGAGATGCATTGGTGGTGGTGCCGGTGGACGTTGCTGGTACGGCATCGCCCATGAAAGTTCGGGCTAGTTTCAGCTTGCTGGAGTCTGGTGGGCGCCCCGTGGTGCGCTCCATCGAGCGTACGGTTTGGCCGGCACCAGCGCTGATCGCCGTACGGCCCTTGTTTGATCGCGATGTGGCGCGTGAAGGTGCGATTGCCGAATTCGAGGCGGTAAGGCTCGATAGCCAGGGTCAGGTGCAGCCCTTGAAGGCGGCGCAATTGCGCTTGTATCGTGAAGAGCGGGTGTACTACTGGCGCTTTGACGATCAGCGTGGCTGGAATAGTGGCTTCACTGAAACCGACGATTTGGTGGAATCGCGCACCATCGCTATGACGGATCGTGTCAAGTTCGGCATGGCCGTCAAATGGGGGCGTTACCGGTTAGAAGTGAGCGACCCGGAAAGCGGCCAGACATTCAAATATCGTTTTTACGCCGGCTGGGGCGCTCAAGATGCCGAGGATATGGGCAATCGGCCTGATCGGGTGCAATTGAAACTGGACCGCGCGCCTGTGCGCGAAGGTGACACGGTAAGCCTTACGATTACCCCGCCCCATGATGGCGAAGCGCTCATAGCCGTCGAGGGCGACAAGCTTCTGTGGAGTCAGCGCACCAGTGTCAAGGCTGCGGGTTCTACCATACAGATTCCCGTCGGCAAGGATTGGCGCCGGCATGACCTGTATGTGTCGGTGGCGGTGTTTCGTCCTGGCAGCCAGGGCGATCGTATTACGCCGGCAAGGGCGCTTGGCGTGATTCATCTTCCGCTTGCCCGTGAGGAACGCCAGCTTTCGCTTGCTTTGTCGGCGCCTGCCAAGGTCTTGCCGGAGAAGCGCAGTTTGGTGAAGCTTAAGGTGGGCAATGCCGCGTCCGGCCAGCAAGCCTACGTGACCCTTTCCGCAGTCGATGTCGGTATCTTGAATATCACCCGCTATGCCTCGCCAGACCCGTTCGGGTTTTTCTTCGGCAGGCATCGCTATGCGCCTGAACTGCTCGACATGTATGGCAAGCTGATCGAGAAAATGGATGGCACGTCCGGCAAACTCAAATGGGGCGGAGATGCCGCTACGCGAGACACGCGTAGCATGCCCACCAAGGTTCGCCTGGTTGACCTTTTCAGTGGCCCGGTCAAGGTTAACGCGCAGGGAGAAGCTGAGATCGCGCTGGATCTGCCCGATTTCAATGGCACGCTCAGATTGATGGCGGTGGCCTTTACGGCTGATCGCTTTGGCAGTGCGCAAGCCGAGATGGTGGTGGCCGCGCCCGTTGTGGCGGAGCTCTCCACTCCGCGTTTCATCAGCCCTGGTGACACCGCTACGATTGCCTTGGACGTAAGCAATTTGAGCGGAACCGCGCAAACTTTGAAGCTGCGCCTAGAGGGTGAAGACCCGGTGCGGATCAAGGGTGAAGGGCACACTCTCAACCTGGCTGACCAGCAGCGCGCCACGGTGCGCTTCATGGCGGAAGCAACGGGAGCCTATGGCTTGGGTCGTTTGCGCCTGACGGTGGATGGCAACGGTGGAGCCACACCCATCCATATCGTGCGCGAATCCTTGTTGCAAGTGCAGCCGGCGGTAGCTGCCGTTCATGATGTCAGGCGGGTTCGTCTGGGACAGGGTGAAGGTGCTCGATTGGACCCGGGCTGGAGCGCTGGCCTGTTTGCGGAGTCGGTGACTGTAGGTGTCACGATCTCTAACCGTCCGCCTTTCAACATCAAGCGTCTGGTGCAGAGTTTGCTGGACTATCCCTATGGGTGTCTGGAGCAGACCGCCAGCGCAGCTTACCCGCAAGTGTTGATCGACGATGTGCAGGCGCGTGCATGGGGCTTGACCCCGCGTACGCGTGCCGAGCGTGAGCAGCTGGTAGAAGGGGCGATTTCACGAATCGCCGGTATGCAAAAGGCTGCCGGCGGCTTTTCCTTGTGGGGCGACGGGGCCCAGGAAATCTGGTTGAGCGCCTATGTAATGGGGTTCTTGCAAGATGCGCGTGGGGCGGGGTTCACCGTGCCCGATACGATGTCCAAGCGCGGCCAGGAGTGGCTGTTGAATCAGTTGCAGCAGACATCCAGCCGTTTTCCCTCTTTGCCTCCGGCCCTGTTGGCGCAATTGGAACGCCAGTCAGGCGCGCGGCTGAGCAACAATGACTACGACAGCCTGCGCAATGGACATAGACGCTTTGCCGAACTGGCGCACGCCGCCTATGTACTGGCGCGTGATCAGAAGGCTCCCTTGTCTACTCTGCGCGTCTTGCACGACAACTACCGCAATCGCGCGCGTTCGCCTTTACCCCTGGTGCATTTGGGGCTGGCGTTGAAACTAATGGGCGACGAAGCGCGTGCTCAGGTGGCGTTCGATGAGGCGATGACCCGCCGCTACGGGATCGACGCCGCCCGCGGCGGCGAATGGCTGGGCGATTACGGTTCAGCTGTTCGAGATTTGGCGCTCAGCTATGCCTTGATGTCCAGCCATCAGATAGCGCATGTGCGTCGCGAGGCTTTGTTGTCCGACATTGCGGGGCGCTTGTCCAATCGCAACTATTTTTCCACGCAGGAACAGTTGGCTCTGTTTCTTGCCGCGCGAGAGGTGGGAGGCAAAGCTGGAGAGCAATGGTCTGCGCTGTTGCGCATCAATGGGCAGGAACTTGCCTTGAGTTCGCGCAGTGACGAGTCGCGCACGGTTGCGGGTATCGAGGCAAGCCGTGGTATCGATGTCGTCAATCAGCAGTCGGATCCACTGTTTGTCGAGTTCGATATTCAAGGCTATCCACGTGTGGCTCCGCCCGAGTCGCAAGGCCATGGCATACGCATCGAGCGCAGTTGGTTCGAGGCTGACGGGCGTCCGTGGAGCGGCCGTAATCTGCAGACCGGCGATACCCTGGTCGTCAAACTCGAGGCCAGCGCTAATCAACGTATCGAAGACGCTTTGATCGTAGACCGAGTTCCGGCCGGATTCGAAGTGGAGAATCTGAACCTGAGCCAAGGTGCCGAAATGGCGGATTGGACGGTAGGCGGCGTGCGGGTATCAGACGCTTTGGCCGATCCGCGGATCAAGCATCGCGAATATCGCGATGACCGCTATGTGGCGGCGGCGCGCATCGATGGCAAGGTCACCATTTTTTATCGGGTCAGGGTGGTAACGCCCGGTCGATACGTGGTGCCGGCGCCGGTGGTCGAGGATATGTATCGGCCCGAAATACGCGGGGTAGGCAGACAAGGCGATGACCTGATCATTACCGATCCGCGGGCCGCCAGCGGCAGGTCATGAAACGGTGGCGCTGGGTCGCAGTGGGCTGGCTGGTGCTGGCCTTGTGGCTTGGTTTCCTGGCGCTGGATCGCCTAGCGCCTTTGCCGACCACGGTGTGGGCCGGTGTCGATGGCGGGCTGGTGGTGACGGCAGCCGACGGCAGCCCGCTGCGCGCCTATCCGGGTGCTGACGGGATCTGGCGCTACCCTGTCACGCCTGACGAGGTGTCGCCGCTATATCTGCAAACCTTGTTGACCTTCGAGGATCGCTGGTTCGATTGGCATTTCGGCGTCAATCCATTCGCCTTGCTGCGTGCGGCCTGGCAGTGGGCGCGAGCGGGACGCATCGTTTCCGGCGGCTCGACGTTGACCATGCAAGTGGCGCGCATGATCGATCCAGCTTTGAAACCCGGAGCGCGCCGCCTTAGTGACAAGACGAGGCAGATATTCAGGGCTTTGCAACTGGAATGGCATCTTTCCAAGGCCGACATCCTGACCTTGTACCTGAATCGTGCCCCCATGGGCGGCATTGTCGAGGGAGTCGAGATGGCGAGTCGCATCTATCTGGGTAAACCGGCCGTGCAACTGAGCCATGCTGAAGCGGCACTTTTGACGGTGCTGCCGCAAGCCCCTTCGCGCTTGCGGCCTGATCGCGCACCCGAGGCGGCGCGGAAAGCGCGCGACAAGGTCTTACTGCGCATGGCGGAGCTTGGCCAGTGGAGCATGGACACCGTACGCGATGCGCAGATCGAAGGCGTCATTGTCCAGGATATCAAAGCGCGGTGGCTGGCGCCCTTGGCTGCCGAACGTTTGCATCAGGATGCCTTGGCCAGCCGCCGCGCGGCGGCTGCTGGCGTTGCGAAGTCCGGTGGGCGCACACGTATTGCCCGAACAATAGTGCGCTCGACACTCAATGCCGAATGGCAGTCGGCTGTTGAAACCATGTTGCTGGATCGTGTCGATAACTTGCCGCCGAAGGTATCCATTGCGGTATTGGTCATGGATAACGATAGCCTGGAAGCCCGTGTCTATGCGGGTTCGGCAGATTTTTCCGATGCCCGGCGGGCGGCGCATGTGGATATGGTCCGCGGTGTCAGATCTCCAGGTTCTACGCTCAAGCCCTTTTTGTACGCCCTGGCCTTGGACGAAGGCATGATCCATTCCGAAAGCTTGCTGGTTGATGCCCCGCAGTCCTTCGCCGGCTATCGGCCGGGTAATTTTCAGGCGGCATTTTCAGGGCCGGTAAGTGTGGCGCAAGCGTTGCAACGCTCGCTGAACGTGCCGGCGGTCGATCTGCTGGATCGTGTGGGGCCCGCCTATTTCGCCTCGGCGCTGCGTGCTGGCGGTTTGCGCTTGCGCATGGGGGCCGGCGTGCCTCCTAACCTTAGCCTCATCCTGGGCGGAGCCGGCACGACACTGGAAGAGCTGGTAGGGGCCTACCGTGCTTTGGCGAGAGGGGGGATGGCCGGGCGGGTACGGCTGACTGCGAACGAGCCGCACACTGAGTCTCGCATCATGAGCCAGGGCGCTGCATTTATCGTGCGCGACATTCTGGAAAGCGGCGGTCACCCAGATCAGCCGTTCCAGGCGGGTGGCCGTGGCTTAGCGTGGAAAACCGGCACCAGTTTCGGATTTCGCGACGCCTGGGCGATCGGGGTAACCGATAGTTGGACCCTGGGTGTATGGATAGGACGCCCTGATGGCACCCCTAACCCGGGTTTCTTTGGCGCGAATGCCGCGGCACCTCTTCTGCACGATATCGTGGCGGCTTTGCCGGCTCCACCCGCGCAGCGTCGGGAGCCTCCAAGCTCGGTCGGCCGTGCCACCGTCTGTTGGCCTTCAGGAAGCAGCGCCGAGGCCACGGCGTCCACCCAATGCCAGGTCAAGCGCCGCGCCTGGACACTCGAGGGTGCTGTACCGCCTACTTTGCCGGATCGCGTCGCCGCAACGGGTTATCTGCAGACTATTTGGGTCGATGAGGCCTCTGGTTTGCGGACCTCGCCGCGTTGCGAAGTACGAGGCCGGTCCATGCAAATCGCCCGCTGGCCGGTTGCCCTGCAACCTTGGCTGGAAGGGGGGGCATTGCGTGCATTTGCCTTACCCGATTGGCATCCGCGATGCGCGGCGCTGGAAAAACACCGTGCGGGTATTCAATTGGCAGGGCTGGAAAACGGGGCGGTTCTGCGCCCGGTTCCGGGCCGCAAGGGGCTGGATGTAAATGTACGGGTGTTGGGGGCGGAAGGGCAGGTCTGGTGGATGCTGGATGGTGTCCCGGTACGGCAGGCCGGCGCCACCCAGGCCCTGACCTTGGGTTTTGGGCGCGGCGGTACGCATACGCTGACTGTTATGGATGAAGGGGGAAGCTACGATAGCGTCCGTTTCGAAGTACGCAAGGCCCGCGGCAGCCTGGCTGCCGGCGAGCCGCGCGGTCCACAAGGGTTTTATCAGCAGATACATTGATATTTGCGCCCTTTGCGGTGCTACGATTTCCCATGAGCTGCTTGAGCTGGCGGCTGGCTGAATAGGCGGAAAGCAGTTCGGTCGAGCCAAGCCATTCATAGGCATCTTGTCCCAAAACCGAATTAGATGTTTAATATTCGAACAATAGTTCGTCTATAGAACTTTTTTGATTTTGCAACGAGGCACCCCTGGCTTGATCAGCCCGGTTTGTGTGCGGAGAGCTCCATGATTAATAAAATCGTCGCTTCGGTTGCCGAAGCACTGGCCGACGTCAAAGACGGCTCGACCATACTGATCGGCGGCTTCGGCACGGCCGGCATGCCCAGCGCACTTATCGACGGCCTGATCGAACAGGGTGCGAAAGATCTGGTCGTGGTCAATAACAATGCCGGTAATGCCTATACCGGATTGGCGGCGCTGCTCAAGACCGAGCGGGTTCGCAAGGTAATCTGCTCTTTTCCCCGGCAGTCCGATTCTTATGTATTCGATAGCCTGTTTCACGCCAAGAAAATCGAGCTGGAACTGGTGCCGCAAGGTAATTTGGCTGAACGTATCCGTGCCGCAGGTGCAGGCGTGGGCGCGTTCTATACGCCCACCGGCTATGGCACGCTCTTGGCCGAAGGCAAGGAAACCCGTCACATCAATGGGCGTGATTACGTTCTTGAATACCCGATTGCCGGCGACGTTGCCCTGATTGCGGCGTATCGCGGAGATCGCTGGGGTAATCTGACCTATCGCAAGACGGCGCGCAACTTCGGACCCATTATGGCGACCGCCGCCAAGTTGACGGTTGCACAGGTGCACCAAACCGTCGAGCTTGGCGATCTTGATCCTGAGTCGGTCGTGACGCCGGGCATATTCGTCCATCGAGTCGTGCAAGTCGATCCGCAGGCCCAGCCACAGTCCAACGCTCAGAACGCAGCCTGAAGGGAGTAAGCATGAACAAGTTGAACCGAGACCAGATGGCCGCGCGTGTTGCCCGCGACATCCCCGAAGGCGCGTACGTCAACCTGGGCATAGGCTTGCCCACCATGGTTGCGAATCATCTTCCCGCCGATCGCGAAGTGCTGTTGCATACCGAAAACGGGTTGTTGGGTATGGGGCCCGCTCCGGCCAAAGGCGAGGAAGATTGGGACCTGATCAATGCAGGCAAGCAGGCTGTTACGACTTTGCCCGGCGCTGCGTTTTTTCACCATGCCGATTCCTTTGCAATGATGCGGGGCGGGCATCTGGACATTTGCGTGTTGGGTGCTTTTCAAGTGTCGGTAAAAGGTGATCTGGCGAACTGGCATACCGGGGCGGCCGATGCCATTCCCGCTGTAGGCGGAGCCATGGACCTGGCGATAGGCGCCAAGCAGGTGTTTGTGATGATGGACCTGCTTACCAAGACGGGAAGCAGCAAGCTGGTCCAGGCATGCAGTTATCCCTTGACCGGGGTGGCTTGTGTCAGCCGCGTCTATACCGACATGGCTGTATTCGACATCAAGAAAGACGACGTCTACGCCAGCGACCTGGTCGACGGTCTGTCCTTTGAAGAGCTACAGCGTATTTGCGGAGTTGCCTTGCGGCAAGCCTGACCGTGGATGCTTTCATATATAACGCCAATGCTGCCCGAGTAATCTTCGGTGTAGGCGCTTTGCAGCATCTGGAGCGCGAGATCGAGTTGCTGGGCGCCAGGCGCGCCCTGGTTTTGTCCACGCCTGGGCAGCGACGGCAAGCCGAGGACGTGGCCGCGCGTCTGGGGGCGAAGGCCGCCGGAGTCTTCGACCAGGCCGTCATGCACGTGCCGATTGAAACCGCGCGCGAAGCCCGTGAATTGGCCCGACGCCTGGGCGCGGATTGCGCGGTGGCTATCGGCGGGGGCTCGACCACCGGCCTGGGCAAGGCGATCGCCATGGATTCCGGCTTGCCGGTGTTGGCGATACCCACTACCTATGCAGGATCGGAAATGACACCGATCTATGGCATTACCGAAGGCGGCCTTAAGAAAACCGGCAAGGACCCCAGGGTATTGCCGCGCACGGTCATTTACGACCCTGAGCTATCGCGCGATCTGCCGGTCGGCCTGTCGGTAACCAGCGGCTTGAATGCGATGGCTCATGCAGCAGAAGGGCTTTACGCGCAGGATTGCAATCCTGTCATGTCCTTGATGGCCGAAGAAGGCTTGGCCGCATTGGCCAAAGCGTTGCCGGCTATCGTCCAAGCGCCCGCAGACATCGAGGCCCGTTCACAGGCCTTGTACGGTGCTTGGTTGTGCGGGACGGTGCTGGGTAATGTGGGCATGGCTTTGCATCACAAGCTCTGCCATACCTTGGGCGGCAGCTTCAACCTTCCCCATGCGGAATGCCATACCATAGTCCTGGCTCACGCCATGGCTTATAACGCTTTGGCGGCGCCGCAGGCCATGGTTCGTATTGCCCGCGCCATTGGCGCAAGCAGCGCGGCCCAGGGTTTGTATGACTTGGCGCGTAACAATGGTGCGCCCGTGGCTTTGAAAGATCTGGGCATGCAGCAAACCGACCTTGATCGTGCGGCCGATATTGCAGCTTCCAATCCGTACTGGAACCCGAGGCCAGTCGAGCGGGGGGCCATTCGGGCCTTGCTGCAAGATGCCTGGGAAGGGCGCCGGCCGGCCGCCTGACAAGACCGTATTCATTCAGACAACCATACGAAAAAAATCAGCAGGGACATACCATGACCACACATGCTTTTATTTGCGACGCGATTCGCACTCCGTTTGGCCGTTATGGCGGCTCGCTGTCTTCGGTTCGCGCCGACGATCTGGCGGCCATTCCCTTGAGGGCCTTGATGGCTCGCAATCCTGGCATGGACTGGGCCGCCGTCACCGACGTTATTTTCGGTTGTGCGAACCAAGCCGGTGAAGATAACCGCAACGTGGCGCACATGGCCACTTTGCTTGCGGGCTTGCCGCTTGAATTGCCCGGTTCCACCATCAACCGTTTGTGCGGTTCAGGGCTCGATGCCGTCGGCTCGGCAGCGCGCGCGATTCGTTCGGGCGACGCGGGCCTGATGCTGGCCGGCGGGGTTGAAAGCATGAGCCGCGCGCCCTTCGTCATGGGCAAGGCAGACAGCGCTTTTTCGCGCAAGGCCGAGATCTACGACACGACAATCGGCTGGCGCTTCGTCAATAAATTGATGAAAGAAAAGTATGGTGTCGATGCCATGCCCGAGACGGCTGAAAATGTCGCTACCGACTACAAGATCGAACGCGAAGCCCAGGACCGCATGGCTCTGGCCAGCCAGCTCAAGACCATAGCTGCACAGAAGGCCGGCTTCTTTGATGCAGAGATCACGCCGGTTTCGATTGCACAGCGTAAGGGCGACCCCATCATTGTGTCCAAGGATGAGCATCCGCGTGAAACCAGTATGGAAGCTCTGGCCAAATTGAAAGGCGTGGTGCGCCCGGACGGTACGGTCACGGCAGGTAATGCCTCGGGCGTGAATGACGGTGCGTGCGCTTTGCTGTTGGCGAGCGAAGCGGAAGCGGCGCGCCATGGATTGACACCGCGTGCCCGCGTAGTGGGTATGGCCACTGCGGGTGTCCCTCCTCGCATCATGGGGATGGGCCCGGCTCCGGCTACCCAGAAAGTGCTGGCCCTGACCGGTTTGACGCTGGATCAGTTGGACGTGATCGAGTTGAACGAGGCCTTTGCGGCGCAAGGCCTGGCCGTGTTGCGCGAACTTGGACTGGCCGATGATGATGCCCGGGTGAATCCGAACGGTGGCGCTATCGCCCTCGGCCATCCTCTGGGTGCCAGCGGCGCGCGATTGGCGACTACCGCGGTCAATCAGTTGCATCGAATCGGTGGCCGCTACGCCTTGTGCACGATGTGCATCGGCGTGGGGCAGGGTATTGCCGTCATTCTCGAGCGAGTCTAAGCTGACTAATGGCTAGGCTTGGGGTGTGCACCTGCGCCCCAAGGTGCTTGATAGGCCCGAGCTTGCGCTCGGGTTTTTTTACGCCTATCGCATATCGGTCCTGGCGAGCTTCTATCAGGCGCCTTATTGCAGGCAGCTGAAGGCAAGGGCAGTTTGCTCGCGCTGGCTCTTCAGTTTGCCCATTTGCGCTCGTAGTCCATTTTGTGGAAATGCTCCACCAGGAAATCGATGAACGTGCGCGTTTTGGCTGGCAGGTATTGTCGGTTGGGGTAGGCGATATTGATCGTCAATCGGGGCAGGTCCCAATGGTCAAGGACGGGCACGAGCCGGCCGGCCACCAGCTCTTCGTAGATGATGTATTTGGGTTGCACCAGTATCCCCAGACCCTCGAGCGCCGCGGCACGAAGGACTTGACCGTCATTGGCTTCCAACAAGCCCTTGACGGGCAGGACGCGGACTTCATCTTCTCGGGAAAAGCGTAGTTCGTCGTAGCGATTCGAGTAGGTGTAGAGCAGCATTTTGTGGCGGGACAGGTCTTCCACGGTGCGCGGCGTGCCGGCGCGATCCAGGTAGCGGGGCGAAGCCGCCAGAATGCGGCGTGTTTCCGCCAGCTTACGTATGGTCAGGTTGGAGTCCGACTCGAATTCGCGGGTGCGTATTGCTAGGTCGATGCCATTGTCGATCAGGTCGTAATAGCGGTTGGCCGTCATTACATGCACATTCACGTTGGGGTAGCGACGGGTGTATTCGGGCAATAGCGGCGCGATGTGCCGCATCGCAAAAGACAAGGAAGATGTGACGCGCAAGTCGCCTGCCGGGTTGAAAACGGTGGCATTGACGGCCGACTCGGCTTCCTGCATTTCGGCCAATATGTTCTTGCAGCGGCGGTAGAATTCTTGCCCGACTTCAGTCAGGTACAAGCGCCGGGTGTTGCGCTCTACCAGCCTGGCCGACAGGCGCTGTTCGAGCCGGGTCAGATGGCGGCTGACAGCGGCATTGGAAAGCCCGGCGAGCTCGGCTGCGCGTGTCAGGCTGCCTTGCTCGGCAATATGTACGTACAGCTCAAGTTCCCGCCAGCGGTCCATCTGTGTTCTCCGTATTGTTCCGCTCAGCGCAAAAGTGATTTGCGCGTTAGCGACTGCCTTCGATGTGGCTTAAGTTCTATCGAACCTTATAATTTTCAATTCTTCGCAATAGTTGGCCACGCCCCAGGAGTTGCTTATGACCAGGATTTCGCAAGACGCACTTGATCAATTGTTTCATTCTGCCCGTACTCAGAACGGTTGGTTAGACAAGCCGGTTTCTGACGAACTGCTGCAGCAAGTCTACGATATTGCGAAAATGGGGCCGACATCGATGAATTGTCAGCCTATGCGTCTAGTGTTCCTGCGCACGCCGGAAGCCAAGGCGCGCTTGGCACCGGCACTTAGCCCGGGTAATGTCGACAAGGTTGCTCAAGCACCGGTTACCGCGATTGTTGCTATAGATACGCGTTTCTACGAGTACATGCCGCAGATCTGGTTCCGCGAAGGCGCCAAGGAAAATTTCGAAAAGAATCCTGCCATGGCCTCAGCCACTGCTACCCGTAACAGTACTCTGCAAGGCGCGTATTTCATTATCGCCGCGCGCGCTCTGGGGCTGGATTGCGGCCCCATGAGCGGTTTCGACATTGCCAAGGTCAATGCCGAATTCTTCCCGGATGGGCGATACGCAGCCAATTTCATTTGCTCGCTGGGTTTTGGCGACAGCAGCAAATTGTTTGAGCGCCAGCCGCGCCTGTCTTTCGAACAGGTCGCGACGTTGCTCTGAAACCGACAGGCCGGTGTCGCGGCGAGGCTTATTGCTGAGCGATGCCGGCTTTTTGCATGACCCCGCGCCAGCGCTCGATTTCTGCACTAACGTGCTGGCCCAGCGCTGCAGGGGTAGAGCCTTTGGGTTCGCAAGCCGCACCCATGGTCTGTTTGCGAACCGTCTCGTTCGCCAGCACAGTCTGCACGGCACGGTTCATCTTGTCGACGATGGCGGCAGGGGTTCCCGCCGGGAAAGCCAGCCCATACCAAGTTGTCACGTTATAGCCCGGTACGCCCGACTCGACCGCAGTGGGAACGTCCGGCAAGCCGGAATAGCGTGCAGGAGAGGTGACCGCCAAGGCTTTGAGATCGCCTGATCGGATATGGCCCAGCAGGGGCGATGCCACCTCGACCAGAATGTCGACTTCGCCGCTCAGCACCGCCGCCATGGCGTTCGGGGTTCCCTTGTAGGGTACGTGCAAGATATCGATGCCGCTCAATTGCTGAAGGAGTTCGCCGGCAAAGTGCTGGGTGCTGCCCACGCCTACACTGGCAAAATTCAGCTTGCCCGGGTTCCCCTTGGCTTCGGCGATCAGCCCGGAAATATCCTTGGCCTTTAGTTTCTTGCCCGCTACCACCACCAGAGGTTGCTCGCACAGGGTGGAAATCGGCGCGAAATCCTTGACCGAATCGAAAGGCAACTTTTGGTAGACCGCCGCTGACACCGCGTGCCCGTTATTCATGACGAACATGGTGTAGCCATCCGGGTTGGCTTTAGCCACAGAATTCGCGCCCATTGTGCCGCCAGCCCCGGGTTTGTTTTCAACCACTACGGCTTGGCCGAGTATTTCCGCCAAGGGCTGGGCGACCATGCGTGCGATGATATCGGTGCCGCCGCCAGGCCCGAAGCCCACTACCATGCGTAGGGGGCGGCTCGGCCATTCCTGTGCGTTGACAGCCGCCAGCGGAGCTGCAAGGAAGGTGGCGGCGAGCAGGGTGCTACCGGCTTGGATAAGGTGTTTCTTGTTCATAGTGTCTCCTCGTTCCCGTCGTTTTGCGGATTTTTTCGAGATGGGGCGGGTACCGCCGGAAAATCAGGGTTGCGCAGATCCTTCCAGCCAGGCTTTGCCCCGGGCGTAGAGAGCCTGAACTTCGTCGCCCATCAGGCCGGGCATCGAGGTGGTGACGTCCATGCCGATCTTTACCTGCAGATATGCCAGATGGCGATAGCCTTCGGGAAAGCGCGCCAACAAGGTAGAGTCAAGCTCGAGGCGGGCAGCGGGATCGACCGGATCCATACGGTCTTTTTCATAGATGGGTTGCCGTTCCACCACGCCCCATTTACCGTTGCGCTTTTCCACGAAGTCGTAAAAGCGTCCCGTGCACAGAACGTCGCACAGTACCCCATCGACCTTGGCGCGTTGGGAAATAGTCATCTTGGTCTGGGCAACGGCTCGGTCGCCAGCGCGGTCGATAGTCATGCCACCCAAGAAGTGCAGAATGTTGACGCCGCGTTCCATGCCTTCGCGGCTTTGTCGGATGAATTCGGTGGCGGACGCCCTGCACCAGGTAGCGTTCATGCGGCCCTCGGGATGCCAGACCGTGGCAAACCGTTCCCAGTCGCCCGCGTCGCGCCAAAGCGCCCAGTTTTCTACAAGTTCGCGTATCGCCAGTTTTTCTTGATCGATCATGAGGTCTCCTTTTTGTTGCTGTAAATCGTCAAATGCCCCTCGCGCTTAGCCGCTTAGCATTACGTGCCGCGCGCCGCCCCCTTGAGGGGGCCCGCGAAGCGGGTAGGGGGTGGGCTTTCCCTAGCTTTTCGGATTCAGGACGAAATCGAAATCCAGGGTATAGAACGGTTGGTCGCTCTTGCCGCCATCCGGTGTGGGTCCGGCTTCGTGCCGGACCCATTCGGCAATAAGCGAGGACCGCACGCCAAAAACTGCATCGGAATCCAGGTATTGATCGCCGTTGCGGAAAACGTGGGTGACGAGGGTCTCGTATCCGTCAGCCTCGATCATGAAATGCAAGTGTGCCGGGCGCCACGGGTGTCGCCCAAGCGCTGTCAGCATCTTGCCTACTGGTCCGTCGTGGGGAATGGGGTAGGCCTGGGCCAGGATGGATCTGAAATGGAAACCGCCGTCTGGTGCGCTGTGAATGACCCCGCGGCCGCGATGTTCAGCCACGCCCTGGTATTGCACGTCATAGAAACCTTCGGCGTCGGCCTGCCAGATTTCCATCTTGGCGCCGGCAACCGGTTTTCCGTCAGTGCCGCGCACGCTGCCCCGCACGAAGCACTGCTCGCCGATGGCGCCGTTGGCGATGTCGTCGCCCAGCTCGTAGTGGGGAGCGCCTTCCACGAAAAACGGCCCAAAAACGGTGGCTTCCGTACAGGCCGGCGGCTTGCGGTGGTTCATGGCCGTGACCAGGGTGGACAGGCCCAGCGTGTCGGACAGCAGGATGAACTCCTGACGCTTGTCGTCGGTAATGTGGCCGGTATCGGTCAGGAAGGAAATGCCCGCTGCCCATTCCGCCTCGCTCAGTTTCACTTCCCGAGCGAATTCGTGCAGGTGTTGCACGAGGCTAGTCATGATTTCTTTCAGCCGGGGGTTGGGGGCCTGGGAATGTCGGGCCAGTACGGCCCGGGTAATGGTGTCTTCGTCGAGATTGCGCACAGCCGGGTCTCCATTGCATATTGCCCGGGTTGATCGCTACGCAAAATAGTGCTGGCGCCGTGTCGGCGCCCCCCGGGGCATATGGATAATGTAGACGCCAGAGGGTGGAAAAAAAACGGAAAAACAGGAAAAGACTTTTGCGCTGCCAACAATACTGAAGTTCGGGGGTGACGCCCCCCTTCAAGCTGGTTTAGCGCGGGGCAGGTATCCCGTCGATCTTGTTGCCTGCCTTGATGCCCCGTTTATTGAACCAGCCGCGATTCATTTCCAGCGCATAGCGGACCGGCTGGGCGGCGCAGTGGCTGTTTTCAGTGTGCGGTTCCATGTCTTCGATGTTGACGATGGTGCCGTCGTTGGCGATGAAAGCCACTGATAAGGGGCTAGGGGTATTGCGCATCCACATGCACTGGATGGAGGGGGAATCGAAGATAAACAACATGCCCTGATTGGCATCCAGGTTTTCCCGAAACATCAGCCCACGTTCACGGCTTTGGGGAGTGCTGGCGACTTCAGCGCGGATCAGGTGCATGCCCGAACGCAAGGACTGCACCGGCAAGATTGTGCGGGTGTCTTGGGCCTGGGCGAATGAGGGTGCCAAGCTCAGGCTGGCCGCAAAAAACCAGGCGCTTGCGGTTGCAAAGCGCTGCAAGAGTACGCGTAGAGGTCGGGTCATGTTGGCGAAAAGTGCGGTACGCCCGGCACTGCGCCGCGATGCGGATGGCAGCCCAAGCTAGAGTCGACAGGTTAGCGCCTAGCGTAGCATGGCCCGGCCTCGAAGCAGCTTGGGCTGCGGATCTATGGCCTCAGGGCGCTTCGCTGATATTCAGCGCCTGTTTGCCTTTCGGGCCCTGGGCTGCTTCGTAACTGACTTTCTGCCCTTCCTTGAGCGTCTTGAAGCCGTTCATCTTGATAGCAGAAAAGTGGGCGAAAAGGTCGTCGCCGCCATCGTCGGGGGTGATGAAGCCGAATCCTTTGGCGTCGTTGAACCACTTGACGGTGCCGGTACTTTTTGGGGTGGTGTCGAGATCGGTATTGAGGTCGCTGGACATAGCCGGATGCCTTCTTGGTGTAAGTTACAACATTGCGGGTCGCGCAGCCCCACGTGGCGTGTCTCCTATTTGGGGCTTGGATGGATGCGCGTCTCGCAAGCGCAGGTTTTTATACCCCCTAGGCCTTGATAAATTGGCTTTGGGCACCAGATGATGGGAAAGTTGCCCGGTCGCGTCAAGCTCGGGATGGCCCGGGCATATCGGAGTATGCTGATGGCTTGCGAGGCACTTTCAAGTGGATAGAATAGGCGCATGGGCACCGGGTTCGATTCTCAAACGAATCAGACAACGCTGCTTGAGCGGGAACTGTCAAAGACAAAACCACCTCCAATGTTCAAGGTGGTGCTGTTGAACGATGACTACACCCCGATGGAGTTCGTTGTGCTGGTACTAGAGAAATTTTTTAGCAAGGGGCGCGAGCAAGCCACACAGATCATGCTCAAGGTCCATCACGAGGGGCGTGCCGTGTGTGGGGTATACCCGCGCGACATCGCCAGGACGAAAATCGATCAGGTGAGCCGTTTCTCGCGGCAGCACCAGCATCCGCTTCAGTGCATCATGGAGGAAGCGTGATTTCTCAAGAATTGGAAGTAAGCCTTCACATGGCCTTTGTCGAGGCCCGCCAGGCCCGGCATGAGTTCATTACCGTCGAGCATCTGCTGCTTTCTTTGCTCGACAATCCGTCGGCAGCGGAAGTATTGCGCGCTTGCGCAGCCAATGTTGATGACTTGCGTCGAAATTTGCGCAACTTCGTCAACGACAATACGCCGGTCATTCCGGGCACTGACGAAGCCGATACTCAGCCTACGCTGGGATTTCAGCGCGTCATCCAGCGGGCCATCATGCACGTGCAGTCTACGGGCAATGGCAAGAAGGAAGTGGCGGGCTCGAACGTGTTGGTTGCCATTTTCGGTGAAAAAGATTCCCATGCCGTGTACTACCTGCACCAGCAGGGAATCACGCGCCTGGACGTGGTCAATTTCATGTCGCATGGCATCACCAAGCAACCCCAGCTCGAGTCATCCACCACGCCGAAAGAGCCTGAAGCGGAAGCCGAAGGTGAAGCCAAGCAGTCGCCGCTCGATCAATACACGCAGAACCTGAATCTGGCTGCGAAAGCAGGCAAGATTGATCCCCTTATCGGCCGTGACAATGAGGTCGAGCGTGTGATCCAGGTCTTGTGCCGTCGACGCAAGAATAATCCGCTGCTGGTCGGCGAGGCGGGTGTGGGCAAGACCGCAATCGCCGAAGGCCTGGCATGGCGCATTACAGAAGGCAGCGTTCCGGAAATATTGGCGGATGCCTGCGTCTACTCGCTGGATATGGGCGCTTTGCTCGCCGGCACCAAATACCGTGGCGATTTCGAGCAACGCCTGAAGGCAGTGCTCAAGCAACTGAAGGAAAGCCCGAAATCGGTTCTTTTCATCGATGAAATCCACACGCTCATCGGTGCGGGCGCGGCCTCGGGCGGCACGCTCGATGCATCCAATCTGTTGAAGCCGGCGCTGTCGTCGGGGCAACTGAAGTGCATAGGCGCGACCACCTATACGGAATATCGCGGCATCTTTGAAAAAGACCACGCCTTGTCGCGCCGTTTTCAGAAGATCGACGTCAACGAGCCCACCATCGAGCAAACTGTGCAGATCTTGCGCGGCCTCAAGCAGCGCTTCGAAGATCACCATAGCGTCAAGTATTCTGCCGCGGCCTTGTCGGCCGCGGCAGAGCTGTCGGCCAAGTTCATCAACGACCGTCATTTGCCTGATAAGGCTATTGACGTCATCGATGAGGCGGGTGCAGCGCAACGGATTCTGCCGAAGTCTCGCCAGAAAAAGGTGATCGGCAAAGCTGAAATCGAGGACATCGTGTCCAAGATTGCTCGTATCCCACCGCAATCTGTTTCCAGCGATGACCGCAGCAAGCTCGCTACTCTTGAGCGTGATCTGAAGGCTGTGGTGTTCGGTCAGGAGGCGGCCATCGACGCCCTGGCTGCGTCGATCAAGATGGCGCGTTCCGGTCTGGGCAAGCCCGATAAGCCAATCGGCGCGTTCCTGTTCTCGGGGCCGACGGGTGTGGGCAAGACCGAGGTCGCCAAGCAATTGGCTTTCATCCTCGGAATTGAATTGCTGCGCTTCGATATGTCCGAGTACATGGAGCGCCATGCGGTTTCGCGCTTGATCGGCGCTCCACCGGGCTACGTCGGTTTCGACCAGGGCGGCTTGTTGACCGAAGCCATCACCAAGAAGCCGCACTGCGTGCTCTTGCTCGATGAAATCGAGAAAGCGCACCCGGAAGTCTTCAACATTCTGCTGCAGGTCATGGATCACGGCACCCTGACGGACAACAATGGTCGCAAGGCGGATTTCCGCAATGTCATCATAGTCATGACCACCAACGCTGGTGCCGAGACGCTGCAGAAGAGTGTGATCGGTTTTTCTGGCGCACGCGAGCAAGGCGACGAACTCGCGGAAATCAAGCGTATGTTCACGCCGGAATTCCGCAACCGCCTGGATGCCACGATTTCGTTCAAATCGTTGAATGAAGACATCATCCTGCGGGTGGTCGACAAATTCCTGATGCAGCTTGAAGAACAATTGCACGAGAAGCGTGTGGAAGTGATCTTTACGGACGCTTTGCGCACCCATCTGGGCAAGAAGGGCTTCGATCCGCTTATGGGGGCTCGACCCATGCAGCGCCTGATTCAGGATGCTATCCGCCGCGCGCTGGCGGACGAACTGTTGTTCGGAAAACTGGTGAATGGCGGCAAGGTCAAAGTCGACGTCGACTCTCAGGACGAAGTGCGCTTGATCTTCGGCGATGAGGATGCGCCGAAGGCTGCGCCGCCTCAACCCGCCGTCGAGTTAGCTGACTAGAACCCGGTAAGAGGGGGGCGGCAGTCGCAGCCTCCCTTCCCCGGGCGGTGTTCGCTCAATCAAGTAGAGGCTTCTTGCCAGACGCCCTGCGACCCATTCGGGGGCAGGGCGTTTTTCATGATTTCCACCACCACAATGCTTGTCGGCCAAACATAAATACAGACAAACCCGTATTAATGAGGTATTATCGTTGCACTGCACAAATCTCATCACCGTTTTTACAACATCGATGTGACCTCCATGCAGACGATCGGTGGTTTTAACCAGCCGAAAACTGCATCGTCTCTGACCTCGTCTTTCCCTTCGCCAAGCGCGCACGGTGATATCGGTCGGCGCCGATGATCCGTCCGGAGCGGCATAGTCCGACTCCGCAGCGTAGCGCCAGCTTTCCAGGCTTGCTCGTTCGTCCCCGGTCCACAAGTCCGGGGCACAGGTGTGCTTTTGTCCAGCACGCATTGAATCAGCTTGCCTGTGCGGTTTGCGTTGCGCGTTTCGCAACACGAAAGGAAATGTATGTCTTTTGAATCTCTTGGTCTCGCCCCTGCTCTGGTTAGCGCCGTCACTGACGCCGGTTTTACCGAACCGACCGCTGTGCAGGCCCGTGCCATACCTCTGGCACTGGAAGGCCATGACTTGATGGTGTCTTCGCAAACGGGCAGCGGCAAAACCGCAGCCTTCATGCTGCCGGCACTGAATCGTCAACTGAGCGCTTCCCCCCTGCGTAGCCCTGGCGTGCGGGTACTGGTTCTGACCCCGACTCGCGAACTCGCCCAGCAAGTCGCTGACGCTACCCGCGTCTACGGCAAGGCGCTGAACTGGCTGCGTACCACTACCGTGGTCGGTGGGATGCCTTATGGCGCCCAGCTCAAGGCGTTGTCGCGCCGTGTTGACGTCTTGGTGGCAACGCCGGGCCGTTTGCTCGACCACGTTCAATCGGGCCGTGTGAACTTGGCGGAAGTCGAGACCTTGGTGCTGGACGAAGCCGACCGTATGTTGGATATGGGCTTCATCGACGATATTGAAGCGATCGTGGCGCGTACTCCCGCGACTCGTCAGACCCTGTTGTTCTCGGCAACGCTGGATGGCACGATTGCCAAGCTGGCGGCACGCATGATGCGTGATCCCCAACGTATTGAAATAGCCGGCCAGAAAGAAAAACACGCCAATATCACGCAAACTCTGCTCTACGCTGACGATATGGGTCACAAGACCCGTTTGCTTGACCACTTGCTGCGCGACGCCAGTATGCAGCAGGCTATCGTGTTCACGTCTACCAAGCGCGCGGCCGATGACTTGGCCAACACTTTGGCTGACCAGGGTTTTGCGGCAGCTGCCTTGCACGGCGACATGAACCAGCGCCAGCGCACCCGTACCCTTGGTCTGGTGCAGCGTGGTCAGGTACAGATCCTGGTTGCGACCGATGTGGCCGCCCGGGGTATTGACGTGCAGGCCATCAGCCACGTTATCAACTTCGATTTGCCCATGCAGGCGGAAGATTACGTGCACCGTATCGGCCGTACCGGCCGTGCCGGTCGCGATGGCCTGGCTTTCACGCTGGCTACGCACGCTGAACGCCACAAGATTCGCAATATCGAGCGTTACACCCAGCAACCGGTTCCTGTTCAGGTGATTGCCGGTCTTGAACCCCAACGTGCCCCGCGGCCCGGCAGCGATCGTCCTTCGGGTCCGCGTCGCAGTGGTCCTGGCGGCAGCAAGCCGGGTTGGAAGTCGGGCAATCGTGGTTACGCAGGTGCTGGCCGTGATGGCGGCGGCTATCGTTCCGAGTCGCGTCCGGCCGGTGGCGAGCGCACTTGGGGCGATCGTCCCCAGGGTGATCGTCCTCATGGCGAACGCAGTTGGGGCGACCGTCCGCAGCGCCCGCAGGGCGACCGCCCGACCCGCGCCTATGGCGATCGTCCGCAAGCTGCGGCACCTCGTTCCTACGGCGATCGTCCTGCAGGTGATCGTCCCCGTAGCCCGCGTCCAGAAGGCGTGCGTAGCGATGCCGGCCCCCGCCGCTTCGACTCGCGTCGCAAAGCTGCCTGATTTTTGATTGCGCATAGCTGGCCCTTGAGGGCCGCTGGCTGATCTACCAAACGCCCCGCATTGCGGGGCGTTGTCGTTTAAAGGTCGTTCAGCGTGGCACGTATTTGTTTACGCAGCCACATGTGAAGGGGGCTTCTGTGGGTACGTTCGTGCCAATACATACCGACGACGACGGACGAGAGCGCGACGGGAGGAGCTTCTAGTACGAGCGACGTCGAGTTTTTAAAAGCGGCAATTAGCCGCCGGGGTACCGTCGCTACCAGGTCACTACCGCTGACTACGGGTATCACACTAAGAAAGTCAGGCAATGTCAACGATATGAATCGTTCCAGCCTGAGTTTATCGAGCTCGCGGTCAAGCGCTTCGTCGTAGAACGAAGCGGCACTGGTAAACGGCTTATGGGGCGTGATGCGCACATGAGCAAACTGACAGAATCTTTCGGGAGTCATTGGCTCTGGGCCCCAGCGCACCCTACGCGCGTGTATGACCACCGCTTCATCATTGCAAAGTGCGCGAAAGTGTAGACGCCCGGTTGGTACTTCGGCTGGACCAATACCCAAATCTACTTCGCCTCGCTCCATCCATCCTCTTACGCGTCCGCGGTCGGTCAACTGGAAATCCAGATGCAGGCCCGGTGCCGCCGCTGACAGGTGCCTCATGATTTTGGGCAAAACGATTTGGCGGGCGTAGTCGCTGGCGGTGATAGAAATACGGGCTTTCAAGGTGGAGGGGTCAAAGCTGTTTTCTTCAGTCAGGCGATCGACCCGGTCCAAGATTTCGTCGATGGCTTCAATCAACTCCAGAGCGCGTGGAGTTGGAGCCGAGCCACCGACTGTGCGAGTAAGGATGGGATCGGAAAAAGTTTCTCGAATCCGTCGCAAGGCGGTACTGGTGGCTGGTTGGCTCAAGCCCAAACGCAGTGCAGCTTTGGTGACGCTGCTTTCATGGATGAGCGCACTGAAGGTACGCAACAGCGAAATGTCGATGTTTTTGACATCCATAATTTTGATGTTGAACATCTAGTTTGATGAATAGACGCCAGCTTAGTTTGGGCCCACCATTTCGTCAACGAGAGCCCGCGTCCGAAACGGGTTGCCAAGAATTGACGAGGAGACAATGATGATGAAGCCAATGGTGTTGCCGTTTTTGATTGCAGCGGCACTTGCCGGAACAAGCGGGCAGGTGAGTGCGCAGCGCTACCCCTCCAAGGCAGTTAAGGTTGTGGTGACCGTTTCAGCGGGTGGGACACCCGACACAATCGGCCGTGTCGTTGCACAGAAAATGTCTGAATTATTCGGGCAGTCGGTCGTGATCGAGAATCGGCCCGGTGCGAACGGGATTATCGCCAGCCAGGCTGTGGCCGCTTCCACCCCAGACGGCTATACGCTTTTGCTCGCGACGGGCTCACATGCCATCAACCCAAGTATTTATCGCAAGCTTCCCTATGATTCCGACCGCGATTTTGTGCCGGTTGCACAGATAGGCTCGGCGCCAGCGCTAACGTTGGTCGTGAATCAAGCCTTTCCGGCGAAAGACTTGACCGAATTCATCACCCTGGCAAAGACCGGCAAGGTTTCCTATGGTTCGGCCGGGGTGGGAAGCATTCTTCATCTGGCCGGAGCGCGCTTTAACCAAGCCGCCGGCACCAAGATGCTGCACGTGCCCTATAAGGGCGGTGGACCAGCGCTTAGCGCGGTGTTGGCCGGTGAAGTACAAGCCATCTTTCTAAGTACTCCTGCTGCCGTTCCTGCGATCAAAGCGGGATCGGTGCGACCGCTGGGCGTCACCAGCGCAACGCGCCTGGCACAGTTTCCCGACCTTCCCACTTTGGCGGAAGGTGGACTTCCAGGCTTTGAAACCGATGGTGGGTGGGTAGGTATTTTTGCGCCGGCGGGGACCCCAGCTGAAGTGGTCGAGCGTATTAACAGCATGGTCAGGAAAGCGACGCACGATCCGGCCACCAAGCAAAAATTGTTGTCCTACGACTTTGCTCCTTCTGAGTTCTCTGCAAGCGAGTTCAAAGCGTTTGTGGCCCGCGATACCAAGAAGGCTGCAGAAATCGTTCGTGATTCCAATATCCAGGTGGATTGAGCGATTACTTAATGGCGAGGTTTTTTTAGTGGCTACTCATGAATAAACGGCAAGTACCCGAGTTCCGGTTGACCGTGGATAAGGATGTGGCGATCTCCATGTCTGATGGCAGTATCCTTCGGGCCAACGTGTACAGGCCCGATGCACCCGGCCGTTTCCCTGTGGTGATGGCGTTGGGGCTCTATGGCAAGGACGCGCATTTTGCAGACGCATTTCCTGTGCAGTGGGCCACCTTGTTAGAGACCTATCCGAGCCTATGCGAGGAAGGCTCAAGCGGGCGTTTTCTTAGGTGGGAAAACGTTGATCCCGAGCGCTGGGTGCCTGATGGGTACGTCGTTGTTACGGTCGATTCGCGCGGCAGCGGGAAATCTCCTGGTTTTCTCGATGCTTTTTCGCCCCAGGAAACACGCGACTATTATGAGGCTATCGAGTGGGCGGGCGTCGAGGAATGGTCGAACGGCAAGGTGGGTTTGATCGGCGTTTCGTATTTCGCTATCAAACAATGGCAGGTTGCCGCCCTGCAACCGCCACACTTGGCAGCGATCGTGCCATGGGAGGGGGCCACTGATTCTTATCGTGATTGGAGTCACCACGGTGGTGTTCTATCCAATGGTTTTCCACAGGCCTGGTGGCCCCGGCAAGTCTTGGTCAACCAGCATGGCTCGGCAGCTAGTCCTTATCGAGACAGGGAAACCGGCGAGAGAACGACCGGGCCGGCATACAGCGACCAACTATTGGATGGCAACCGAGCCGATCACCCGGAAGATTTATGGAATCATCCCCTGGATGATGCTTGGCATCAGGCAAGGACACCGGACCTGAGTCGAGTGGCCGTGCCCGTACTTTCCGCCGGAAATTGGGGTGGGCCAGGTCTTCATCTGCGTGGCAATGTCGAGGGGTTTATGCGGGCGGCATCTACGCAAAAATGGTTGGCCATGCAAACCGGCACGCATTTCGAGAGTTTTTATTTGCCGGAATATGTCGCTTTACAGAAGCGCTTCTTTGATCACTTTCTAAAAGGCCTGGACAACGGCTGGGCGCAGGAGCCGCGTGTGCGTCTGTCCATTCGCCGCCACGATGGGCTTACCCAGCGCAGTCACGATGAATGGCCTATCGCCGAGACTATATGGGAACGCTTCTATTTGAATGCGGCAGAGCAGACCTTGGTTTCACAGGCTCCCCCGGGAACGTCATCGAGGTCCTACGAAGCGTTTGGCGACGGTGTCAGTTTCGTGAGCGACGCTTTTTTGGAAGAGGTCGAATTTACAGGCCCGGTGTGGGCTCGGCTGTGGGTGGAGTCCAGTACTTCGGATATGGACGTTTTCCTTACCTTGAGGATGCTCGATCCGGATGGCAATGAAGTCTCGTTCATTGGCGCGCATGAACGTACACCGGTTGCGCGTGGATGGCTGCGCGCTTCGCATCGCAAGCTGGATCCCGACCGCAGTTTGCCGTATCGGCCATTTCATGCTCACGACGAGATACAGAAGCTGACACCGCACGAACGGGTTGTGCTGGATGTCGAAATATGGCCGACCAGCATCGTCTTTCCAAAGGGCTATCGTCTTGCCATGACGATACAGGGCAAGGATTTCGAATACGAAGAGCCAGGCCGAATCCTGCACAACGATCCCCGCGACAGGCCCGCTTTCGAGTTTGCAGGGTCGCATACCATCGTAACGGGGGGGGAGTTTGCTTCCTATCTCGTCCTGCCGATGATTCCACCCAATACTGGCATATAGCGGCTTCAGACCTGCTTAAGCGGCTCTTAGGCTAGACTGTTGGTTTCTACCGTCTGCACACAGGGAGGAGCCGATTCACATGCGCTGCCTGGTCATTGAAGACGAGATCGACACGTCACGTTATATTTGCAACGGCCTCAAAGAGGCCGGCCATACGGTTACGGCTTGCCGCGACAGCGTGGATGGATTGAATCGTGCGCTGTCAGAAACCTGGGACGTTATCGTCCTGGACCGCATGCTGCCTAATGATGTCGATGGTTTGTCGATATTGACCACCTTGCGCGGAGTGGGCAAAACGACGCCGGTGCTGATCCTGAGCGCCCTGGCTGGTTTGGATGAAAGAGTACGGGGCTTGCGTGGCGGTTGCGATGACTACCTCACCAAGCCCTTCGCTTTTTCGGAACTGGCCGCGCGCCTGGAAGCCCTGGTGCGTCGTTCACGTACGCGTGAAGACGTGCGCGAACTGCAGATTGCCGACCTAAAGGCCGACTTGACGCGCCGCACTGTCGAGCGCGACGGCAAAAACATTGCTTTGCAGCCACGAGAGTTTCGGCTTCTGGTTTACCTGCTGTTGAACCAAGAGCAGGTAGTCACTCGCACCATGTTGCTGGAAGCAGTGTGGGATTACCGCTTCGACCCCCAGACCAACGTCATCGATGTGCAGATCAGCCGCTTGCGTAACAAAATCGACAATGGCTTTACCCCGCCGTTGATTCACACCGTACGGGGCGTCGGCTACATGATCTCGGCGGCGCCCCATTGAGCCCTTTGCTAGACGGCTACCCAAGCCCGGCCGCCGGGCCGATCGCTTTTGTGCGGCGGCTCTGGCAGTCGGTCGCTTTTCGCCTGGCGCTCGGCTATGCGGTGTCGGTAGTGTTCTTCATGATGGTGTTGTTGTCGATTCTGTATGTGCAAACTATCGGGGTCTTGCAGAACCGAATCGATAGGCAATTGGCTGCGGCCTCGTTTCGACTATCCGCGCAGTTCGATGCGCTGGGCCCGCAAAAGTTGGCGCGGGACATCACGGCAACACTGACCGACGGGGTCAATTCGGATACCGAAGCTTATCTTCTGGTCAGTCCCGACGGGAAGAAAATAGCAGGCAACGTAGAGCTTTCCAGCGATTTGTTGAAACCCACCCTGGGTATCGTCGATCGAGTGCTGATCCGCGATGGCAGGGTATCGCCCAGCCGGGTCCGCGTCGAGCGTCTGTCCGATGGGACCATTCTGCTCGTGGGCCGCGATATGCAGGATCAGCAAAACCTCGAGCATCTTGTGGGCAATGCCGTCATGGCCACTGCTGCGGTCGCGGTATTGCTGGCTATCATTGGCGCCCTGGTGTTCAGGGGGCAACTGGAGCGCCGGGTGGGGATTATCAGGCGCACTGCGGCCCAGATCGAGGCCGGTGATCTGAGCCAGCGCATCCAGGTGTCAGGCAAGGATGACGAGTTCGCCTTGCTGAGCCACGATATCAACATGATGCTGGACCGCATAGAGATCCTCATGGATGGGGTGCGGCATGTGTCGAACACGATTGCTCATAATCTGCGGACTCCCTTATCGCGTATCCGCGCGAAGCTTGATCTTGCCAGCCGATCCGGGGCCGATCCCGCGCAAATATCGCAAGGAGCCAGCGATGCCATCCGCGGGATCGAAGATCTCACCATAGTGTTCGATAAGTTGCTGCAGATTGCCGAGGCCGAGTCCGGTGCGCGGCGGCAGATGTTCCAACTGGTGTCGCTGAACGACATCGTGGCCGATGTGGTGGAGCTATACGAACCGGTGGCCGAAGAGCAAGGTGTGGCGGTCGAGGTTGAGATGGCGGGCGAAGCCAACGCGCTCGGCGACAAGGATTTATTGGCCAGCGCGATTGCAAACCTGATCGACAATGCGATCAAGTATGCCGGCAGTCCGGCCAAGGTGGTGATTCGGACGGTTCAGAGTGGTGACTTGGTGTCCGTCATCGTTCAAGACAATGGTCCAGGGATCCAGGCGATCGAACGATCCCGGGTGGGTACCCGTTTTTTTCGCCTGAATCGCCGAGTACCTGGTTATGGCTTGGGTCTGGCCAGCGTGACGGCCATCGCTCATTTGCATCACGCGGTTTTCCACCTGGATGATGCCGGGCCGGGCTTGATTGCCCGGTTGACCTTGCCCCGGGGCACTGGAACATGACCAAATGGTAATGGTCCGGATAGACCTTATTGCTATGTGCTTGGCTAATATCTTGGATCGCGGTGCTGACACCTTAGACTGATCCAAAATGCGTGATCCGTGACGGGTTCTGAACCAGCTTCCAATCCGTTACGAGGTATCCAGGTGCGCTTTTCCGTTTTATCTATGTCTTGTCTGGCGATTGCCCTAGGCATGTTGGCTGGATGCTCGCCTGAGGCGGCAATTACTTCGGCCTCCGAAACTCCCTTGGTCCTTGCTCCCCTTGCAGAGGGGCAAGTACGAGTCAAGGCCGCATCGCTTAAGTTCATGGATATCCAGGTGATGGATAGTGCCGCCGACCCGCATGTGGTTTGGGCGCCGGCCCGCATTGCATTTCGCGAAGACCATGTTTCTGAAGTGACGGCTCCGGTTAGCGGGCGCGTCATCGATGTGCAAGGCAAGGTTGGCGATATCGTCAAGATTGGCACGCCGCTGGCGACAATAGCCAGCCCGGATGCTTCGCGCATACGGGGAGAGCTCTCCAACGCCCAGATCGAGCTACAGGTGGCGCAAGCGGAAGCAAAGCGCCAGCAGCTCATGATGGAAAAAGGCATAGGTATCGAGGCTGAGTCACTGGTGGCCCAAGCCCGTTTGCAGGAAGCACGCCATCGCCAAGAGGTTGCGATGCGCGCCGCAAGCTATCTGGGCAAGGGAGGCGGCGACGCATTGGTGCTGACTTCTCCAAGGGCCGGCGTAGTGCTCAATCGTGGTGTGGTTCCCGGCGCCTCGGTCGGGGCTGAAACCGGTCCCTTGTTCACCGTCGGTGACCCCAAGGCATTGTGGGTGATGGCCGATGTGTTCGAAAGCGATCTTGGCGCCATGAAAGAAGGGGCTGAGGTGCAGATCGAAATTCCTTCGCTGGACCAGCCCCTGATCGGCAAGGTTACGCGCATGAGCTCGGCGCTGAATGCGCAGACCCGGCGCGGCCAAGTGTATATCTCGCTGCTTACCAGCAATGCGGATCTCAGGGCCGGCATGCTGGCCAGGGCTGGCATTCAGACGCGGCGACCCGAAGGTTTGTCCGTGCCTGTAAACGCGGTATTGGTTCAAGACGGGCAGCGTTCGATCGTCTTTGTCCAGCACGAAGATACAGTGTTCGAGGCTCGCACGGTCACGCTTGGCCAACCGTCCAATGGCTTCATCCCGGTTTTGGCCGGACTGAAGTCGGGAGACCGGGTAGTCGTCAAGGGCGCTCTGCTGCTTGACGGTGCTGCTAATCAACTGCTGTAAGAGGACTTCCTCATGCGTTCTCTTATTGCACTAATCGTGCATCGCCGACTCGTTGCCTTGACCGCCACCATCCTGGTGGCGATCTACGGCGTTTACGCCTATCTCAATACGGCGATCGAATCCTACCCCGACGTCACGAACGTGCAGGTCGGAATCATTTCGCTGGCACCGGGCCTGGCGCCGGAAGAAGTCGAACGGCAAGTGACGTTCCCGCTTGAACGGGTATTGAACGGCACGCCAGGCCTGATGTCCTTGCGATCGGAAAGCTACTTCGGCCTGTCGATGGTGACCATGGTGTTCGACGACGACACCAAAAGTTTTGATGCGAGGGTGCAGGTCACGCAGCGCCTGCCCTCAGCCGATCTGCCGGACGGCGTGACGCCGAGGATGTCGCCCGACAACACGCCTTTGGGAAAGGTTTATTACTTTCGACTGAACAGCGACCGGCACACGCTGGCTCAGCTGCGTTCCGAGCAAGAGTGGACCGTGGCCAGAGTGCTCAAGCAGATCCAGGGGGTGGCTGACGTTGTCAGCATGGGGGGCTTCGTCAAGGAGTTCCACATCGAAGTGGATCCCGCCAAGCTGATGGCCCACGGCCTGACTTTGGATCAGGTCGTGGACGCTGTATCCAAATCCAACCAGAACGTGGGCGGAGGCTTGCTGCGTCGAGGCGAGCAGTCTCTGATCATTCGCGGGATAGGCTTGTTGCGCACCCCGCGCGATATTGAAACGGTCGTTCTTGATACTCACAACAATACGCCCGTGCGGGTCAAGGACGTGGCGCGCGTCGTGCAGTCTTACACGCCGCGCCAGGGCTCGGTCGGTATGGACGATGAGGACGACATCGTCGAAGGGATCGTGCTTCTCAAGCGCGACGAAAACCCCAGCAAGGTATTGGATCAAGTCCACTTGAAGGTGGATGAGATCAATAATCACCTCTTGCCAGCAGGGATGCGCATAGAGCCCAGTTACGACCGTTCGCACTTGGTCGGTCACACACTCGATACCGTTCACCACAATCTGCTGTTTGGCGCGACCCTTATCATCGGGGTTCTGTGGCTGTTCCTGCGCAGTTTGCGCGGCTCGCTCATCGTGGCGGTGGTCATCCCCTTGTCTCTGCTGGTGGCTTTTATCGGTTTGCATGCGGTGGGCATGCCCGCGAACCTCATTTCCATGGGCGCCATCGATTTCGGCATCATCGTGGACGGGGCAGTGGTGCTGACCGAGGCGATCATCCATAAAGCACGCTTGCGTAAGCCCACCTCTCGCGGGGACATGTACGAACTGATCATCGATGCGGTGCAGTCGGTGGCCAAGCCGACGCTGTTTGCGATGGCGATCGTGATCGCCGCGCTGATACCGGTGTTTTCACTGGAAAGCATAGAAGGGCGCATCTTTCGGCCGTTGGCGCTGACTTATACGTTCGCGCTGTTGGGCGCCCTGGTGTTTGCGCTCACACTGGTGCCGGCGTTGTGCGCTTTTCTCTTGCGGCCCAAAGATGTCGTCGCGCCCGAGCCCGCCATTTTCCTGCGTATCCATCATGCCTATTCGCGCTGCATAGCGAGCATCCTGAGCACTTCGCGCGCGCGTTGGAGGGTCGTGGGCGTTTCCCTGCTGGCTTTGATATTGGCAGTCTATGCAGGCTCGCACCTGGGTACCGAATTTCTGCCCGAACTTGATGAGGGCGATGCTTACGTGCTGGTTCAGATGCCGCCTTCGATTTCTCTGGAAAAAGGGCAGGAAGTGCTGCGCACTATCCGTCAGCGGCTTAAGGCGTTTCCAGAAGCGGTGTCGGTCGTCAGCGAGCAAGGCCGCCCCGAGGACGGCACCGACAATGAAACGATTAACGTGGCCAAGGTGTTGGTACGTTTGAAAGCGCGTAAGGAATGGCGTGCCGGTTTGGAAAAAGACGAGCTGGTTGCCCAGATGCGGCAGTCCTTGTCTGATTTGCCAGGGGTGCAGTTCAACTTTGCACAGCCCATTCGGGATAGCGTCGAAGAGTCCACTTCGGGTGCGCGTGGCCATGTCGTGCTAAAGGTGTTCGGCACCGACATTGAAACGATGCGCGCACTTTTGCAGCAGACCAAATCCTTGGTGCATGACATCGATGGCGTGGTGGATCTGGACCTGTATCGCGATGCTCCGGCACCGCAACTTCATATCGAGTTCGACCGAGAGGCGCTTGCACGCTATGGAATTTCAATGCAAGCGGCCGATACTGCCGTTGAAACCGCGATGGCTGGCAAGGTGGTGACTACCGCGTGGGAAGGCGAGCGCAGTGTGCCCGTGCGGGTACGCCTGCCTTTTGCCGACCGCATGGATGAAACCCGCATTCGTGACATTTTCGTTGCAGCACCCGACGGCACTTATGTGCCTTTGCACGCCATCGCCGCCATAGGCTTCAAGGTCGGCAATGCCTCTATCTTCCGGGAAGGAAATTCACGCTACATGGCGTTGAAGTTCAACGTGGAAGGGCGAGACATGGGGTCGGTCGTGAAGGACGCGATCGCGATCTTCGAGAAAAACGTACAACTGCCAGAAGGCTATGTTGCCCAATGGGGCGGGCAGTGGGAAAACCAGCAGCGGGCAGTCGCGCGCCTGAAAGTAGTGGTGCCTTTGTCTTTGCTGGTTGTCTTTGCTTTGCTTTTCAGCGCCCTGGGCGGCGCGCGCAGCGCATCCATCATCTTGTTGACCGCGCCGTTTGCCATGATAGGCGGCATTATCGGTTTGCATTTGACGGGTATCGATCTATCCATCAGCGCCGCCATCGGCTTTATTGCCCTGCTAGGGCAGGTCGCCCTGGCGGGTCTGTTGGTGTTGAGCGCGGTCGAGACATTGCGGCGCCAGGGGGTTGCGCTGGTGCCGGCTTTGGTTGAGGGGGCAGCAGAGCGCATGCGCTCTATCTTGATGGTGTCATTGTTGGGTTTGATAGGCCTGTTGCCGATGGCGCTTTCCACCGGAGTGGGCAGCGAGACGCAGCGGCCGTTCGCATCCGTGGTTGTCGGCGGCATGGCGGTGTTGCCGTTGGTGGCTTTGTTCGTCCTGCCTGTGCTGTATGCCTTGTTGGGCCCCAAACATTTGCTGAGCGCCGAAGAGCGCGATATCTTGCTCAAGGCGAAAAACGACAATGCGTAAATTTCTGACAAGCGTCTTGTTATGCGCGTTTCTTCCTGCAACTGCGGTGATGGCGCAAACAGTCTTGCCAGGCACATCCCAACCGGTGCCGGGCGCTCAGGTGACGCTGCCCCAGTTGCTGGACCTGGTCAAGACTCGCAGTCCGTCCTTGTTGGCCGAGCGAACTCAGGTCGCCATGGCGCGGGCCGACTTGCAATCGGCCCAAACCTTCAACAACCCCGATGTGTCTTATACCCATAAGCGTGGCGAGAGCCAGACCACGTTGGCGCAAAGCATCCCGCTCTTCGGCCAGCGGGGCGCGCGTATAGATAGCGCACGTAGCGGCATCGACGCGGCGCGGGCGGAATTGAATCTGGTCTATGCACTCGCTTTGCAAAGCGCTGCCCGCGACTTTATGTCCCTGCTGATTGCCCAGGAAAGAGAGCGGCGCTGGAGCGATGCCAGGGATGATCTCGAATCGGCCGCGCGTATTGTGGCTGGCCAGGTCCAGGCGGGTACACGCAGCCAGTACGATTTGACGCGGCTGGATATCGAGCGTGCTTCGCTGGATGCGCAACTGGCGCTGGCGCAGACGGCAACTCTCGATGCCTCTGCCCGAGTTGCCGCAGCCATTGGCGAGCCAGGCTGGCGGCCGAGGGCCGCGGGAGCTATTGTTCCGCACTGGGATGCCTTGGATTTTGCCTCGATGTGGCCGCAGGCCCAAGCCAGGTTGACCAACGTAAAAGCGGCGCTGGCGCAACAAGCTCATGCTGAAAAATTGCTTGAGACCGCACGACGCGATGCGTATCCAACGCCGACGTTTTCGGTGGGTCGCATCAATAATCGCGTAGATGGCGGCAGCATGGAATATGGCGTCTCCGTAGCCATTCCGCTATTCGACCGTAATCAGGGCCCGATTGCGCGCGCGCAGGCTGAGGCTTATGGCCTGAGCCTGCGCAGCCGCGCGATCATTGTGGCGGCGGAAGGCGAACTGCGTCGCGCTACCGAACAGTTGAACCGGCGCCAGCAATTGACAGAGCGTTTCGAAAAGGAAGGCTTGGCCATGGTGCCGCGTCTGCGGCAGATGGCCCAGGATTCTTACGTGCTCGGACGGGGAAGCATCCTCGAACTGGTGGACGCCATCCAGGCGGTAGCCGAAAAGAAAAATACCTATCTGGATCTGTTGGAAGCCGCGCTCCAGGCCGAGGTCGACGTACGAATTGCGTCAGGCGAGCTGGGTGCGGATCTGGCGGAATAGGCAGGGCTAGCTCAGTGCATGCTTCATGCCACGCAGCGTAGAATACAAGGCATAGCCGAGAGTTTGGCCGGGGGATGACGGCGGCTGCTCGGGGGTTCTAGCCCGTTTTATTTGGGAAATCGACTATGTCTTCGTTTTTTACGCGTAGCGTTCTTTGTGCAAGTCTGCTGCTGGCTTCGGTGGCTGCACGAGCCGACATCACGATAGGGATCGACCTGGCAACCACAGGCCCAGCCGCGGCAATCGGCATACCTTCCAAGAACGTGGTGTTGATGTGGCCGCAAACCTTGGGCGGCGAGAAGGCCAACTACATCATTCTTGATGACGCATCAGATCCAACCAATACGGTAACCAACGTTCGCAAGCTCATTTCCGAGCAAAAAATCGACGCCTTGGTCGGACCGAACACGACGTCGGCGGCCTTGGCAGTGATTGATGTCGTCGCAGCTAACCAAACGCCAATGGTGACCTTGGCGGCCAATGCCTCGATTATCGAACCCTATAGCGATCCCAAGCGCAAATGGGTGTTCAAGATGCCGCAGAACGACTCCTTGATGGCCAGCGCTCTGGTTGGGCATATGCGCGAGTCAGGAATCAAGACGGTTGGTTTTATCGGGTTTAGCGACTCCTACGGCGAAAGCTGGTGGAATGAGTTTTCCCCGCTTGCGGAAAAGGCGGGGATCAAGATCGTAGCTAATGAGCGCTATAGCCGCACCGACACCTCAGTAACGGGGCAGACGCTCAAGCTGATGCGCGCGAAGCCCGATGCGGTTTTGGTCGCAGGCGCGGCCACTCCGGCCCTGCTGCCGCAGAAAACCCTGGTCGAGCGTGGATACCGCGGGAAAATCTATCAGACGCATGGCATTGCCACACCTGAGTTCCTGCGCTTAGGTGGCAAGAGCGTGGAAGGGACATTGTTCCCAACTGGCCCGGGGGTGATCGCGCACGGCTTGCCTGCTCCGCATCCGGTGAAAAAAGTGGCGGTGGAATTTGTTGATCGCTACGAAGCAAAGTTTGGCAAGGGTTCGGTCACGCAGTTTGCCGGCGACGCGTGGGGTGCCTGGATGGTGCTTGATGGCGCGGCAAAGAAAGCGTTGGCGACAGGCGCCAAACCTGGCACCGTGCAGTTTCGTAATGCCTTGCGCGATGCCATCGAATCGACTTCGAATCTTACTGTTCCCAATGGCGTGCTGAATATCAGCGCCCAGGATCACCAGGGTTTCGATGAACGCTCCAGGGTAATGGGAGCAATCCGCCAGGGCAAATTCGTCTACGAAGGCGAAGGGAAATAAAGGTATTCAGTCAGCAGGACGCAAAATTAAGAACGGCGCCTTGGCGCCGTTCTTAATTAAGGTGTGAGCCTAATGTTTACCTGTACTGCCAAACCCACCTGCTCCGCGGTCGGACGAGGCGAAGTCGTCGACGATCTTGAACGCTACCTGCGCGATAGGTACGATGATCAGTTGCGCCAGTCTTTCCATAGGCTGCAGCACGAAAGGATCTTGTCCGCGGTTCCAGGTTGAGACCATCAATTGACCTTGATAGTCGGAGTCGATCAGCCCTACCAGATTGCCCAACACGATGCCGTGCTTGTGGCCCAGGCCGGAGCGCGGCAGGATCATGGCGGCGTAGCCCGGATCTTCAATGTGGATGGCCAAGCCCGTAGGCACCAGTACGGTTTGGCCTGGCGCAATGGTAATTGCTTCATCCAGGCAGGCCCGTAAATCAAGCCCGGCGGAGCCGGGCGTAGCGTAGGCAGGAAGTTGTTCGCGCATGCGCGGGTCGAGAATCTTGAGGTCGACGGATTTCATGGATGCGTGTCGAAATGAGAGGGTTGTTGAAGCGAGTCTGAAGGGCTGGGGCGTCGCGCTGGAACAAAGGGAGAAAGCGCCTTGGCCGGCGGTTTTTGCCCGCTTTTGATGGCATTGAGGCCATTTTTTACGAGCACTCTGGCGATCAGGAACAACACCACCGTTCTACCTACGTTGACCGGATGCAAGGGGTCATCAGAGCTGAATGCCGCGATGAGGCTGGCTACCGTGAAGATGCCGAACAATATGCCGAGGGCGAACTTGCCCACACCAGCGAGCACTTTGCCGCCTTGGGCCGCCAATGTGGCATCGGGCGTAGATCCAGGGGAATCAGAAGGCCGCGTCGGAAAGTAAGGTGATATCTGGGTCGGAGCTATGCTGCTGTCGCCGGTAGTTTTCTGTGCCGTTGCGAGCGCCTGCGTTTTGACCTTGGAAAGAAAGCCACCAGTCTTGAAGCCGCTTTGCACCTTGGGCAAACCTTGTTCGCCGGGTGTGCCGCCGCCGCGATTGACCAGTTGATCGATATAAGAGGCGTAATCGCCATTGCGGGGTTCCGCATCGAAAGGCATCGCTGTTCTCCGCGTTCAGCGCGCCAGGCGCTGGCTGATTTGGCTAATGAGCTGACGTGCGGCAGCCAGTTTGGGTTGCCGGGCCAGGGGATGTCCGCCTTCGTTGTCGTATAGAACGAGCGTAGTGTCGTCGGTGCCTAGCGAGTCTTGGGCCAGGTTGGCGACCAGCAGTGGAATGCCCTTGCGTTTGCGCTTCTGGATGGCGTGACGCTCGAGCTCTTCTGTTTCTGCGGCAAAGCCTACGCAATAAGGGGCGTTGGGCAGCTTGGCAACAGTGGCGAGAATGTCCGGGTTTTGCACGAAATCTAGCGTGGGAGCCCCCTCACTGTTTTTCTTGAGCTTGTGCGGGCTGACTTGGCGCACTCGCCAGTCGGCCACGGCGGCTACGCTGATGAAGATGTCGGCGCCTGGCGCCGCGGCCAGCACCGCGTCCAGCATCTGCATGGCGGTTGAGACCGGGATGCAATCCACGCCACGAGGGGCTGCCAGTGCGGTCGGGCCAGACACCAGGGTGACCCGGGCGCCGCCTTCGCGCGCTGCGCGCGCAATGGCATAGCCCATCTTGCCGGACGAGACGTTGGTCAAGACGCGTACCGGATCGATGGGCTCGGAGGTGGGGCCGGCGGTAATCAGCACGTGGCGGCCTTGCAGCGGTTTGGGCTGCAGGAAAGCGATCAAGTCGGCCAGGATTTCATCGGGTTCCAGCATGCGGCCGGAACCTGTTTCGCCGCAGGCTTGGTTGCCTTCGGCCGGCCCCAGAAGGACGATGCCGTCTGCGCGCAACTGCGCGGCATTACGCTGGGTAGCGGGGTTGCCCCACATTTCTCGGTTCATGGCCGGCGCCAGCAGCAGCGGACAAGCCCGCGCTACGCATAGCGTGCTGAGTAAATCGTCGGCCATGCCGTTTGCCAGGCGCGCCATGAAGTTCGTGCTGGCGGGCACGACAAGTATGGCGTCAGCGCCCCGGCTCAGGGTGATGTGCGCCATATTGTTGGGCACGCGCGTATCCCAGGCGTCGACGAATACCGGGCGTCCGGACAATGCTTGCAGCGTGACCGGCGTAATGAAGCGAGTAGCCGCTTCGGTCATGACGACATCGACGATGGCACCGTGATCGATCATGCGTCTTACCAGCTCCGCCGTCTTGTAGGCGGCCACCCCGCCGGTCATGCCGACAACAATACGTTTTCCGATCAAGTCTTGCATGGCGGTTTTCCGTGAAGCTAGCGTGTCCGTCTGATGCGCAGTAGTTCATCCAGTATCAGCATAACCGCCCCCACCGTGATGGCGGAGTCGGCGATGTTGAACGCGGGAAAAAAGCGCCCGCTGTAATGCAGCAAGATGAAGTCTATGACGTGACCATGAAGCAGGCGATCGATCACATTGCCCAGTGCGCCACCCAGGATGAAAGCCAGCGCCCAGGCGAAGAGCCGCTGATGGGCGTGCCGGATCAGCATCCAGACGATCACGCCTGATACGACCAGCCCCAATACGGTAAAGAACCAGCGCTGCCAGCCTGCCGCACCGGCCAGGAAACTGAATGCAGCCCCTTTGTTGTAGAGCAGCGTCAGGTCCAGCATGGGCAGTATCTCCATGCGTTCACCGTAACTGAAGCTACGGTTGACCAGGGTTTTCGTCCACTGATCGAACACGATGATGAGGCCCGAAATCAGCAGCAAGTACCCTAGACGTCGACGAGGGGGCGCGTTCATCAGGCGCTTGTCCGCGTTTCGCCCGCGCCGCTGAGATTGGATACGCAGCGGCCGCAGATTTCCGGTTGATCGGGATCGCTGCCGACATCCTCGCGCCAGTGCCAGCAACGCTCGCATTTACGGTGAGCCGACGGGGCGACCTCGACGCGCAACTCGCCGCCATCAGCGGCATGCAGGCCGGCGCGCGAGACAATCAACACGAAGCGTAGATCATCGGCCAGGCTTTGCAGCACAGCGAAATCGTCCGCGGGCGCATAAATGTCGATTTCCGCCTGCAAAGACGAGCCGATACCACCGGCAGTGCGCACCTCTTCAAGTTTGCGGGTGACGTCGGCGCGCAGCTGGCGAATGCGGTTCCACTTCTTGGCTAGCGCGTCGGCGTCGGCTTGAGCGGGCAACTGATGGAAGAGCTCGGTGAATATCGTGCTTGCGTCTTTATTGACCAAAGCCCAAGCTTCTTCCGCAGTGAACGAGAGAATGGGCGCCATCAGCTTGAGCAGCGTGTGGGTGATGTGCCACAACGCGGTTTGCGCCGAACGTCGCGCTACGCTGTCGGGCGCCGAGGTATACAGGCGGTCTTTCAGAATGTCCAGATAGAAGGCGCCCAAGTCTTCCGAGCAGAACGTCTGCAGGCGCGAGGACGCTGGATGAAACTCGAAGCGGGTGTACAGGCCCGTGATCTCTTCTTGCAGGCGCGCGGTCAATGCCAGCGCGTAGCGATCGATTTCCAGCAGCTTGTCGTTCTCGACTGCTTGAGTGGCAATGTCGAAATCGCTGATGTTGGCCAGCAGAAAACGCAAGGTATTGCGGATGCGCCGGTAGCCTTCCACCACACGCTTGAGAATTTCATCCGAGATGGACAGCTCGCCCGAGTAATCGGTGCTGGCTACCCACAACCGCAGAATTTCCGCGCCCAGGGTGTCGGATACTTTCTGCGGCGCGAGGGTATTGCCGAGCGACTTGCTCATCTTCTTGCCCTGGCCATCTACTACAAAGCCATGAGTAAGCAAGGCCTTGTAGGGCGCGGCGCCGTTGATCATGCAACTGGTCAACAGCGAAGAATGGAACCAGCCACGATGCTGATCCGAGCCTTCCAGGTACAGGTCGGCGGGCCAAGCCAGTTTTTCGGCATGCGATCCGCGCAGTACCGTTTGATGGGTAGTGCCTGAATCGAACCAGACATCGAGCGTGTCGCGATTTTTTTCATACAGCTCGGCGTCGTTGCCCAGCAGCTCGCGAGGGTCCAGCGTTTGCCACGCTTCCAGCCCGCCTTGCTCGATAAGCTGCGCCACTTCTTCTATCAACTCAGGCGTGCGGGGGTGCAGAGCACCCGTTTCTTTGTGTACGAAGAAGGCCATAGGTACGCCCCACTGTCGCTGGCGGGACAGCGTCCAGTCGGGTCGGTTGGCGATCATGGCGTGCAGTCGCGCTTTGCCCCAGGTCGGATAGAAACGGGTGGCTTCGACGCCGTTGAGCGCTCGTTCGCGCAAGGTGCCGCCATCTTCTTTGGGCTCTACATCCATGCCGGCGAACCATTGACTGGTGGCGCGGTAGATGATGGGGGTTTTGTGGCGCCAGCAGTGCATATAGCTGTGCCGGTTTTTTTCGAACTTCAGCAGATTGCCCGAGGACTCGAGCGCTTCAACAATTTTGGGGTTGGCGTCCCAGATCGACAGGCCGCCAAACAAGGGCAGGGTAGACGCGTAGCGTCCGTCGCCCATGACCGGGTTGATGATGTCGGCGTCAGCCATGCCATGCGCTTTGCAGGACTGGAAGTCTTCGATGCCGTAGGCGGGTGCGGAGTGGACAATACCGGTACCGGTGTCCAGCGTCACGTACTCGCCCAAGTAGATCGGCGATACGCGATCGTAGCCAGCGTCCAGACCGGCAAGCGGGTGCTTGAACGCGATGCGATCCAGGGCCGCGCCCTTGCAGGTGGCGATGATCCCGCCCTCCAGATCCCAGGCTTGCAGGCAGGCCTCGACTCGCTCTTGCGCCAGGATCAGCAGGCTGCCCCAGGCGCCCGGCGTGCTGACGCGCACGAGGGCATAGTCGAACTCCGGATGCAGGTTCAGCGCTTGGTTGGAGGGAATCGTCCAAGGCGTGGTGGTCCAGATGACGATGGCGCCATCTTCGTGCAATTCGGGTAAGCCGAAAGCGCGGGCCAGGGCTGGTTTGTCCGCAAACGGAAAGGCGACGTCGATGGCCGGGTCGGTTCGATCCGCGTATTCGACTTCCGCTTCAGCCAGGGCCGAGCCGCAGTCAAAACACCAGTTGACCGGCTTCAGTCCGCGAAACACGAAGCCCTTGTCGAGAATCGTGCCGAGCGCCCGCAGCTCATCGGCTTCGTTGCGTGGGTTCATCGTCAGATAGGGGTGGTCCCAGTCGCCCAGCACGCCCAGACGCTTGAAGTCGGCCATTTGGCGAGTGACTTGTTCGCTGGCATAAGCGCGGGCCTTGGCCTGCACTTCCTCGACCGGCAAACCTTTGCCGTACTTCTTTTCGATCTGGATTTCGATGGGCATGCCGTGGCAGTCCCATCCGGGTACGTAAGGCGCATCAAAGCCAGCCAGCGTGCGGCTCTTGACGATGATGTCCTTCAGGATCTTGTTGACGGCGTGACCAATGTGGATGTCGCCGTTGGCATAAGGCGGGCCATCGTGCAGCACGAAGCGCGGACGTCCGGCGCTGGCGGCGCGGATGGCCTGGTAAATGCGTTTTTCTTCCCAGTTCTTGACCCAGTTGGGTTCGCGTTTGGCGAGGTCGCCTCGCATGGGGAACGGAGTGTCGGGAAGGTTTAGGGTTTTCTTGTAGTCCATGGAAACACATAGGGTTGCACGTCGGCCCCGATTGCGGGGCGGGCAAGCTCAAGGCCAGGCGGGAGGGTGAGCGCGGATGCCGAGGCAGCCGCGTCACCGATTCAAATTCGATCGGTGGCAGAGGTTGCCAGATCTGTTTTGCCAAGATGGCCGGCTTTGAAATAGGCGCGGGCCATGCGCGCGTCGTTGGCGATCGCCGCCGTCATGGTGGCCAGATCGGCAAATTTTTCTTCGTCGCGCATTTTTTGAAGGAATTCCACCTGTACGAGTTTACCGTAAGCGTCGCTGTTGAAATCGAAGACGTGTACTTCCAGCAGTACTCTGCCGCTGTCATCTACGGTGGGGCGCACGCCCAGACTTGCCACGGCAGGCAGGGGTTGGTCGGCCAGGCCGTGCACCTGCACGATAAAGATGCCAGAGAGGGCCGGACAACGGTGCGAAACGCGCAGGTTCATCGTAGGAAAGCCCAGCGTACGCCCCAGCTTCTGGCCATGTATGACGTGGCCGCTGACACTGTAGGGGTGGCCCAGAAGGGCTGTGGCACGATCGAGGTCGCCAACCGCCAGGGCAGTCCGGATAGCCGAACTGGATACGCGCTGCCCTTGTTGAGTCACCGATTCCATGGATTCGACCTCAAAGCCATGGCGCGCCGCATTTTCGCGCAGCAGATTGATATCGCCACTGCGCTGGGCACCGAAGCGGAAATCGTCGCCCACCAGTAGCCAGCGCACACGCAGACCGTCCAGCAACAGGCTATCGATGAAGGTTTGCGCCGGCATCGAGGCCAGCGCGGCATTGAAGCGTTGGACCACCACATGCTGCATGCCGCTGCGCGCCAGTGCGCAAAGTTGATCGCGCAAGCCGGCGATGCGGGTGGGCGCAAGCTCGGGGCGATTGTGCAGTTTGGCGAAAAATTCGCGGGGATGAGGTTCGAACGTCATGACGGTAGGCACCAGTCCACGCTGCGTGGCGGCCGATCGGACGCGTGCCAGGATGGCTTGGTGGCCCAGGTGCACGCCGTCGAAATTACCAATGGCGAGCGCGCAAGGACGACGCAGTGCGGGAGGCGGCAGGCCTCGGAAAATGCGCAAATTGGCAGAGGGCACGGCGTTGGAAGAGGGTGAAGTCAAACCGGTTGGACGCGAAGGCTGCTGGGGTACATATTCTAAAGGCGGAAAAGACATTGGCGGCATATGCCGCTCGAATCGCTGCCCCGCGGCCTGCCGGGATAGCCCGATTTGTTGTCTAGAACCTTGAATTATAGGAGTTTTTTCGATTTCACTGCTGGGGCCAATGCTACAATCCGCCGATGCAAGTACCTTCATTTTCTTCGTCTCGCCCGTGCCGCTTCGTGCTGCTCATTTCCGGGCGCGGCAGCAATATGCAATCGATTGTTCGAGCCTGCCGGCAACAAGGCTGGCCCGCCGAAGTTGTGGCCGTTATCGCCAACCGTGATCAGGCCGCAGGCCTGCAGTGGGCGGCGGAATACGGGATAGCTACGCGTGTGGTGTCCCATCGCGATCACGCTGATCGTGCGGCTTTTGATACGGCCCTGGCCCGGGAAATCGACGCCTTCGATGCTGATTACGTTTTGCTGGCCGGTTTCATGCGCATCCTCACAGAGGGGTTCGTCCGGCATTATGCCGGCCGGCTGATCAATATCCATCCCTCGGTATTGCCTTTGTTTCCCGGTTTGGGCACGCATAGACAAGCGCTGGACGCCGGGGTGCAGGTGCATGGTTGCACCGTGCATTTCGTGACTCCGGTGCTTGATCATGGGCCTATCATCGCGCAGGGGGTAGTTCCTGTGCTGGCGGGTGATACCGAAGACGATCTTGCCGAGCGCGTGCTGCAGGTCGAACACCAGATATATCCCGCAGTCGCGGGCTGGCTGGCGCAAGGTTGCGTCAGCTTGAACAATGACCAGGTTAGTGTGTCGGGAGGCGTGAACCGCTTGTTCGGCTTTGCCACGCCTGGCGATACCCTTGCTTTGCCCGTTCAGCGGGCGGTGACCGGAGAAACAGCATGAAGTCAGGCCGGCCTACCGCCTCAAGAAAACCCGCCAAGCCCAACAGGCCGGATGGACGACGTCCCGACCCGCGCGGCCGGTCTTCCGATTCCCAGGCCAGGGGCGCCGATGGCGCGTCTGCCCCGGAAACCCATGCCTACGGCGAAACCCGTACGGCGACGCCTCGTCCACCGCGTCCGCAGGTCCAGCCCATGGCTGTGCGCATCGATCAGGTTCGCTTAGCCCTGGGGGAAATCCTCCAGTGGGCAGGGCCGGCCGACCAAACCTTGTCGCGCTGGTTCAGGAGCAATCCCAAACTGGGCGTGAAGGACCGAGGCACCGTGGCCGAAGCCGTCTATGACGTGCTGCGACACCTGCGCCGCTACCGTCAGATCGCCGAGGGTGGCCGTGGTGCCGCGACGCGCCGGCTAGCCATTCTGGGGCTTGCTTCAGTATTGGGACGTGACCAGATCCTGCCTGTGCTGGATCCCGACGAGGTCGAATGGCTACGCCGCGTCCTGGCCATTGCGCCAGCATCCTTGCCACGCGAAGTCCGTCTGAGCGTACCCGACTGGTTGTCCGAAGCGCTGGAAATCGAGCCTGATAGCGAAAAGCTGCTGGCTGCGCTCAACCAGGCTGCGCCTCTGGACATTCGGATCAACCCGATGAAAGTTGATCGCGAAACGATTCTGTCCGAGCTTAGGGTTGGCGTGTCTGGTGCCCAGGTCGAGCCGACGCCGTATTCTCCTTTCGGTATCCGCTTGCAGGGCCGTCCCTCGCTCAATCGCTGGAACCGGTTCGAAGACGGCAGCATCGAGGTTCAGGACGAAGGTAGCCAATTGCTGGCCCTGCTGGTGGCGCCACGGCGCGGGGAAATGGTGATCGATTTCTGCGCCGGCGCTGGTGGCAAAACCTTGTTGCTGGGCGCCTTGATGCGCTCTACCGGGCGTTTATATGCCTTCGACGTATCGCAGGCACGCTTGGCACGCTTCAAACCACGTATGGCGCGCAGCGGGCTTTCTAACGTAGTGCCGGTGGCGATCACCAACGAAAACGACGCTCGCGTCAAACGTTTGGCGCGCAAGGCGCACCGGGTCCTGGTTGATGCGCCCTGTAGTGGTACGGGTACGCTGCGTCGCAACCCTGACCTGAAATGGCGCCAAAGCCCGGAAAGTGTGTCTGATTTGTGTGTGTTGCAACGCAATATCCTGGCATCGGCCGCACGTTGTGTGGCGCCCGGCGGCCGCCTGGTATATGCCACTTGTAGCGTCTTGAAGGTGGAAAACGAAAATCAGGCCGAGGCGTTTTTGGCCGCTAACCCGGATTTCGAGCTGCTGTCAGCTCCCGAACTGCTTGCGGACCGTACCGGCTCGCTTGGCATAGAAGGCCCCTATCTGAAACTGCGTACTGATATCCACGGGACAGACGGTTTTTTCGCCGCAGTGTTTCAACGGCGTATCAAACCGGTGGAACCCAAGACGGCCGAAACGGCTGTCGAGGCGCCTGAACCGGAATCCGAAGAAACAGGCGATGCCGAGATTTTGCCCAAGGTTGACGCCCAGAGCACCATCGCGCTGGGGGAGGACGAGGTGGCCTTGCCTGCGGACAAAGCCGGGTTGGGCGACGAGTCGACAAACAAGGGTCTTTAAGCGTGGTTTTTCAGCAATAGTCACATCCTAGGTGTGGCTATTGGCCCTGAAAGGCTAGCCTGGGGGCGTAAAATCAGCTGTTGTGCGGCAGATTCCCCTGCGGGAGACACCGCCCCTTCGGTGGGCCGTGGTAACCCTAAACGAGGGAACCACCTGAGGCAATCAGGTTCTAAGTTGGGGCAAGTGCTATTCCCGGGTTGGTTTTCCCAGGCTAAACTTGCTCGATTCCCATCTTGTAGGTGGGGTTAAGTCCCAAGCGTTCCGCAACAAGCCCGGCGCGTTTGCAGTGAAGTCAGGCTTGGTTGTCAGGCACGATGTTTGGGATCGCCTGCCGGGATGTCATGGCATCCCTTGAGCTGACGGCGCTATTGCCGCTTGGCCTGTGAGGTTTTATGGATTTTCTGCTTTCGTTTCTGGCCGATGGCCTGCTGGATGCATCGTGGTGGCAAATTGTTGCCTTCACCTTGGTGATGACGCACATCACCATACTAGGGGTGACTATCTACTTGCATCGTGGGCAGGCGCACCGGGGTCTCGATTTGCATCCTGCCATTGCTCACTTTTTCCGTTTCTGGCTGTGGTTGACGACCGGCATGGTGACGAAAGAGTGGGTGGCCATTCATCGTAAGCATCACGCCCGCTGCGAGCGGGAAGGCGATCCGCACTCGCCCATGGTGTTTGGTATTGGCAAAGTGTTTTTCCAAGGGGCCGATCTATATCGGCTGGAAGCGGAAAACCGCGAAACCATGGAAAAATTCGGCCATGGCACCCCTGATGACTGGGTAGAACGCAATATATATTCGCGCTTCAGCTGGCAAGGTGTGGCGCTTATGATGATCATCAACGTTGCCCTGTTCGGCGCTATTGGCGTAACGGTGTGGGCGGTGCAGATGATGTGGATCCCCTTCTGGGCGGCCGGAGTGGTTAACGGCGTTGGCCACTTCTGGGGCTATCGCAATTACGCCAGCCCTGATGCCAGCCGCAATGTGTTCCCATGGGGCATCATCATCGGTGGCGAAGAACTGCATAACAATCATCATGCTTATGCTTCATCGGCGCGTTTTTCCAGCAAATGGTACGAATTCGATATCGGCTGGGGCTATATTCGCGCCCTCGAAATCCTGCGCTTGGCCAAAGTCAAAAAAGTTGCTCCGAAAGTACGTCTTACTCAGGGCAAGCCGGTGGTTGACCTTGAAACCCTGCAAGCAGTGATTACCCACCGCTATGAAATCATGGCTCGCTATGCCGATCTGCTCAAGCATGCCTGCCGCGATGAGATCGATCGTTTGAAGTCAGCGAAAGATTCGCATCAGGCTGGGCAGTGGCAAGTATTGTCGAGAGCCCGTGCATGGTTGCACCGTGCCGATGACGAATCCTTGCCGGATACCCATCGCTCAGAGTTGAATACTGTATTGGCCGACCATCGTTCACTGGCTTTGCTGGTGGAAATGCGTCGCGAGTTGGCTGCGATCTGGGAGCGTTCGAGCGCCACCAGCGAACAATTGCTGAAAGATCTTCAAGACTGGTGCAACCGTGCGCAACAAAGCGGCATCGCCAGGTTGGAAGAGTTCTCGGCGCGT
>JBEBXA010000025.1:0-46041 GCA_040391825.1 Pigmentiphaga sp. | reverse complement strand
AATATGACCTTCCTGCTGTGACGCTCATGAGCGGGACGCGCAGACGCTAGCCGTGCTGTTATAGTTTTGACTTCGCACCCCAACCGCCTGGTTTTCGCCCTGGCCGCTGGGGTGTTTTCATGACGGGTCCGGCTTGCTCCCGCCCGGATGGCAAACTGCCGGCGAAAGTCAGCGCGATAAATAGATATCAAAAAAATGGATACGCTCGACCCCATCTACTTGGACGACGCGATGGTGGTGCTGGACAAGCCTTCGGGCCTGCTGTCAGTGCCTGGTCGAGGCGAGGACAAGCAAGACAGCCTGAGCACGAGGGTGCGGCTCAAGTGGCCCGATGCCATGGTCGTCCATCGTCTGGATATGGCGACTTCAGGTTTGATGGTGTTCGCGCGAGGCGCGCACGCCCAGCGTAGTTTGAACCGGGCCTTTGCCGAACGCCTGGTGCTGAAGCGCTATGTAGCCGTGGTGGGGGGCATCGTGGCACCTGTTTTGAAGGACGGCGAGGCGTGGGGCACGATAGACTTACCCTTGATCCTGGATTGGCCGCGCCGTCCGTTAAGTATCGTTGATCATCAAAATGGCAAGCCTAGCCTGACGCGATGGCGTGTCCTGGCGCACGAGGCGCAGGCGACACGGGTCGAGCTGGAACCGGTTACCGGTCGTTCACATCAACTGCGGGTTCATATGCAGGCCTTGGGGCATGCGATCTTGGGCGATACCTTGTACGCGACTTTGCCTAGACAGCGGCAGGCCCACCGGCTGATGCTGCACGCTCGCTTGTTGATGCTGCCGCATCCCATGAACGCGCATGTGATGACGTTCTGTAGCCGGGTACCTTTTTAGAGTTAGCCGAACGCGACTCAGCCATGGTCGTAGGCGGTGCCGGCATCCTTGACGAATTTTTTTACGGCGCCTTCATAGATGGCACCGCTACGGCTGGCATTGGAGTGCGAGGCTCCGTCTATCTTTACCAAGCGGCGCAAAGGGTCCGGTATTTGGGTGGCGCTGGACAGAAGGACATCGCTCATGGTGTGAGGGACGACGCGATCGGCAGTTCCATGCAGGAGCAATAGGGGCGTGCGTAGGCGGGCCATCGCAGCCAAGGAATCAAAGGGCTGGGTAATCAACAGTGGCAAGCCGGGAATATCGGCCCATTGAGTGGTGGAGATCATGTCGCGAATGTTAGTGAAGGCCGATTCGACAATGAGCCCGGCTATTGGCGGGGGAAGGCTGGGTTGAGCGGCGAGATCGATGGCGACGGCGGCCCCTAGGCTGTGACCGTATACAAAACGGCGGGCTGGGTCGGCTTGGCGGCGAACGAGTTCTTGCAAAGCAATGCCTGCATCCTCCCGAACACTGTCTTGCGAAGGAAGGCGCGGGCTGGATTCGCCAAATCCGCGATAGTCGATGGCCAGGACCGAAAACCCCATGTCAGCCCAGCGTTCGATCCGGAATCCACTGCCATTGAGGTTCCAGCGTGATCCGTGAAGATAGAGGACGGTGGGTGCTTCGGGAGAGGGGTGTTGCCAGTACCACGTCCGGATTCTTTCCTGGCCGCTTGTGCTCAGATCGAAGATTTCGGTGCCTGCTTGAGGTTCGCGCCACCAGCGCTGCTCGCCGAGTTGAACCGAGAATATGGTCTGGCGCTGCCAGCGGTCGAGCGCCATATAGCCGGCCACTGAGGCAAGCAGCAGCATGGACGAAAGTAATAGCGAGATACGTGCATGGGTAGGCATCCTATTAAGATAGGGTTGCCGTTCTTAGGTTCCGCCGTATTTCGTGTTTTGCAGGCGCTGCTTGCGCCCCGAGTCCAGGCTGGCGCCTGCCGCAAGCTGGAGCGGAAGGCCCTACGCTACCTGCATGATTGCGGGTTGCGGCAACAGCATCGAGTCGCTAGCGTTATAGCGTTGATGCCAGGAAAGCGCTTCCTCCAGGACGTGCGGTGTCTGGCCGCCGCGTTTGCAGGCGCGTTCGAAATAATCAAGCAATGCTTCCTGGTACGAGGGATGGGCGCAGTTCGCTATGATGGCGCGGGCTCGTTCCCGTGGGGCGAGCCCGCGTAGATCGGCAAGGCCGCATTCGGTTACGACGATGTCCACGTCGTGCTCGTTGTGATCAACGTGCGGCACCATCGGTACGATGCTGGAAATATCGCCATTCTTGGCGATGGATTTCGTCACGAAAATGGCCAGGTGAGCATTGCGGGCGAAGTCCCCCGAGCCCCCGATGCCATTCATCATATGGGTGCCGCCCACGTGGGTCGAGTTGACGTTGCCGTAGATGTCGACTTCCAGCGCGGTATTGATGGCGATGACACCAAGCCGGCGAACGATTTCGGGAGCGTTGCTGATTTCCTGCGGACGCAGAATGATGCGCTCGCGGTAGTGTTCGATGTTGGCCAGAATGCGCTCGTAGACTGGCTCGGACACCGTGATGGACGAGGCCGAGGCAAAAGCCAGTTTTCCCTGGTCCAGTAATTCGATGGCGCTGTCTTGCAGCACCTCCGAATACATGGTCATGTTTTCGAATGGCGAGTCGCCAAAACCGTGCAGAACGGCATTGGCGATGGTGCCTATACCTGCCTGCAAAGGCAGTAGCGAATGGCTTAGGCGGCCTTCCCGCACTTCCTTTAAAAGCAGCTTGTTGATGTGGCCGGCAATGGCTTGGGTCTCGGTATCCGGGGGCAGAGCGTTCGACGGGCTGTCCGGCTGCCGGGTAATGACGATCGCTGCAATTTTTTCCGGGTCGACTGCGATTCCGGCCTGGCCGATGCGTTGGTCGACGGCGGTCAGGGGTATGGGTTGGCGCGTGGGCCTATCGGTGGGCAGGTAGATGTCGTGCAGGCCTTCGATCGACATGGGCAGGCCCACATTCAATTCGATGATGACCTTGTCGGCCTGCTCAATAAACGTCGCCGAGTTGCCGACCGACATGGTCGGGATGATGGAGCCGTCTTCGGTAATTGCAGCGGCTTCGATAATGGCGACATCGATCGGGGCCAGGTGCCCGGCGCGCAATTGCTCGGCGGTTTCAGAGAGATGCTGGTCAATGAAGGCGACACTGCCATCGTTAATCGTGCGACGCAATGTGGTGTCTACCTGGAAGGGCAAGCGGCGGGCCAGGGCGTTGGCTTGCACCAGCAATTTGTCGGTGTCGTGGCCTAGCGAGGCACCGGTAATCAGCGTGATCCGCAAGGTTTCATTGCGGGCGCGTTTCGCAATGGCGGCGGGTACCGCTTTACCGTCGCCCGCGCGGGTGAAACCGCTCATTCCAACGGTCATGCCATCTTCAATGAGTTGGGCTGCCTGGTCGGCAGTAGTGATCCTGTCACGTAGCAGCGGGTGGCGGATGCGGTCGTGGTGCATGGTCTCTCCTGAATGGAGTGGGCCGCTCGAGGCGGTTGGGGCCGAACAGGGGCTGGATGCCGTGGGCTGGTCCTGCACTCATTTGTTACGGCGCGCTCGATCCCCAGCCATGTCGAAGACCCGACATGGGGGCTGAATGGCGCAAAGTATAGGAATGCTTAGTCATATTTCATAATGACTTAAAATCATAGTATTGAGTCGGTTTTTTCATCAATTGCCGGAGGGAGGGCAGGGCATGGATGTACGGGCACTGCGGTATTTCGTTGAAACGGCGCGCTGCGCCAGCTTTACGGCGGCGGCCAGGGCCTTGTTCGTGACGCAATCCACCGTCAGCAAGATGATTCGGCAATTGGAAGAGGAGGTCGGCGCGCCATTGCTTATCCGCGATGGGCATACCGCCAGGCTTACCGATACGGGACAAGTCATGTTTGACCGCGCCGTGCTCATTTTGGGTTCGATGGAGCAGTTGTCCGCCGAAATCCGCGAAGTAGCCGATGTGCGGCGGGGAAGCTTGCAAGTGGGGATCCCACCCATGATCAACGTTTTGTTCACGCCGGCGGTCAAGGCGTTTCGCGAGCGATATCCCGATATTCAGTTGACACTGCGCGAGGACACCGGCCAAGCCGTCGAGCGAATGGTGGCGGCGGGCGAACTGGAAATAGGCGCGACGATTTTGCCGGTAGACCCGGACGGCCCTTTGCAGACGCACAAATTCGGTAGTTATCCCCTCTGGGTGGTGGGGCCACGCGGTGCTTCTTGGGCCAACAAGGCAAGCCTGCCCTTTGCTGCTTTGCTTGACACGCCGCTGCTCATACCCACCGACGACTTTGCCATGACGCGCCGGCTGCGCCAGGCTTTCGCGGCAGCGGGGTTCGAGCCGCGCATCGCCGCGCAAAGCGCACATTGGGACTTTCTGGTGGCCATGGCTTCTGCGGATTTGGGGGTGGCCTTGCTGCCTGAGCCTTTGATGCGCCATGTCAAAACGCATGGCTTGAGTACGGCGCGGCTGGTCAAACCTGCTCTGAAATGGGAAGTAGGGCATATCTGGTCTGCGGGCCGCTATCAGTCTCATGCCGCCAGGGCGTGGCTGGACGTATGCGCGCAAACCATGGCCCTTGACCAGGGCTTGACCATGCCGACCCAGTTGAACTCGGCTTCTGGCTAAAAGCGCGTCGTGGGCGAGAGGCCGTAAGCCGTGTGATGGCGCCTGGCTTATATATGCCTTGTCCTTGCGTGTTCGAGCCGCGACGGATCTCCGGCCACATAAGCGGACGCTTGTCGTAGACTTGCGTATCGGAAAAACGAGAGGGGGCGGGAATGGGCGTACATAAAGGGTATGGCAAGTATGTCGGGACACTGGCGCTACTGTTTGCCGCGATCTGGATCGCGCTTGCCATCGCCCCAACGGATAGGCATGACTGGGCGCTTGAGAACCTATTGGTAGTGGTCTTTTGTATCGCTTTGGCTTTCAGCTATCGAAAATTCGTGTTTTCCCGTCTGTCGTATACGCTGATCTTTCTGTTTCTTTGCCTGCACGCAGTCGGCGCCCACTACACCTATGCCATGGTCCCTTACGACGATTGGTGGCGCAGCCTGACCGGTCATACCTTCAATAGTTTGTGGGGATGGGAGCGCAATCACTTTGATCGCCTGGTGCATTTCTGCTATGGCTTGCTATTGGCCTATCCTATTCGAGAGATATTCTTGCGCGTGGGCGATGCGCGCGGATTCTGGGGATATTTCCTGCCTTTGGAATTCACGCTTGCGACCTCGGCGTTGTTTGAATTATTCGAGTGGGCCGCCGCCGAATTCTTCGGTGGAGATCTGGGTGTGGCGTATTTGGGTACGCAGGGCGATATTTGGGATGCCCACAAGGATATGCTGTTGGCTACTTGCGGGGCAGCGGTGGCAATGTTGATTACCGCCGCCATTAACCGCTCATTGCAACGCGATTTTTCCCGCGAGTGGGCTGACAGCATCAGGGTAAAAGATGCCCGACCCTACGGAGAAGATGAGATTGCCCGCATGCTGGCGCTGCGCGAGGCTGGCGCAAGCAAGTAAGATAATGATTGATGGCCTGTCGCGCGGCAGGTGCTGTGCAGCCGCGCCTTATTGTTTAGATCGAGTTTCCGATGTCTGATTTACCGAAGGACGACCCTCGTCCCGAACCACCCGAGGCGCCGGGCGACAACGAATGTTGCCAGAGTGGATGCGTGCCATGTGTGTATGACCTGTATGCCGAATACCTGGACGCCTATAGGCTGGCTTTGCGGCAATGGGAAGAGCGCCAGATCAAGCGCAAAACCGGTTAATCCGGTGGGCGGCTAGCCCGTAAACTGGGCCGGCCGCTTTCCAAGAAGTGGGCCGAAATATCTGCAGCCGTAGTTGCTTCGATATTTCGGCGGCGGCTCAGGCTTTGGCTTTCAGTCTGCGCAAGAAGATGGGCAGGACGAAAGCAAGCACTGAAAGAACCATCAAGCAAGCCGAGAAGGGCGAAGAAACCAGGATGAGCGGGTTACCTTCGCCTATAGCCAAGGCGCGTCGCAGTTGCGTTTCGGCCATAGGGCCCAGGATCAGCCCAATCAGTACCGGCGCAATCGGGAAGTCATAGACGCGCATTACGTATCCCATCAAACCGATACCGAACATCAGCGCGAGATCGGTCCAGGAGTTGGCCACCCCCCAGATCCCGACCATGGCAAAGACCAGGATGCCCGCATACAGATAGGGGCGGGGAATCAACAACAGGCGCACCCATATCCCTACCAGAGGCAGGTTCAAAACCAGCAGCATGATGTTGCCGATGTATAGTGATGCGATCAAGCCCCAGACCAGGTCGGCGCTATTGACGAACAGGAACGGGCCAGGTTGCAGGCCATAACTTTGGAAGGCTGCAAGCAGGACTGCCGCAGTGGCCGAAGTAGGTAGACCCAAGGTCAGCAGTGGCACCAGTATCCCCGCCGCCGCGGCGTTGTTGGCCGCTTCCGGGCCGGCTACTCCTTCGATGGCGCCTTGGCCGAATTCGCCCGGATACTTGCAGAGCCGGCGCTCTATCGTATATGACAGAAATGTGGGTATTTCGGTGCCGCCGGTGGGCAAGGCGCCAATGGGGAAGCCTAGCGCAGTGCCCCGCAACCAGGGCTTCCACGAACGCTTCCAGTCCTGGCGGGTCATCCATTTTCCGCCTGATAAGGGATTCATTTGGCGGGAGGTGCCGCGGTAGCGGCTCGCGACATAAATGATTTCGCCGACGGCGAAGAGTGAGACCAAAACCACGGTCAACTCTACCCCGTCAAGCAGGTCTGGCGAGCCGAACGCAAGCCTGGCCTGACCAGTCTGGGCGTCGATGCCGACCACGCCCATGGCCAGGCCCAGGAAGAGCGCAATGAAGCCGCGCACGCGAGAGGTGCCCAGCACCACGGCAACCGAGGTGAAGGCCAGGACCGTCAAGGCAAAGTAATCGGCTGGCCCGAATATGAAAGCAAGCTCGGCGATGGCCGGTGCGATGAAAGTCATGGCCAGTGTTGCAATGGAGCCGGCAACGAAAGAGCCGATGGCGGCTGTCGCCAGCGCGGCCGCCCCGCGGCCTGACTTCGCCATCTTGTTGCCTTCCAGCGCAGTCATCATTGAACCGCTCTCGCCCGGAGTGTTCAACAAGATGGAGGTGGTGGAGCCTCCGTACATCGCACCGTACAGAACGCCGGCGAACATGATGAAAGCGGCGGTGGGAGCGATTTGCACGGTAACCGGCAGCAGCAGCGCGATCGTCAGTGCGGGCCCGATGCCGGGCAAGACCCCTATCGCGGTTCCAAGGACGGAGCCGAGGAAGGCCCAGAACAGATTCATCGGTTGCAAGGCGATGCCGAATCCCGACATTAGTGCATTGATCGAGTCCATGGCTTACCACCCCGCCGGGGGAAACGCTCCCCCAAGATTGACGCCCAGCTTCATGAATCCCAGCCAGCAGACCGCGCCCAGGACCAAGCCGATCAAGCAGTCGAACACGATACGCCGCGAACCGAAGGCACGGGTGACCAGGGCGAAACTGGCCATGGCAGTGAGAGGAAAGCCCAGGGGTTCCATAGTCAACAGCGGCAAGGCTGCAGCGGCGGCGGCCAATGTCAGCGCGCGCCAGGATGCGGGAATGCTGGCTTCGGCATCCTCGGAGTCTTGTGCTTGGAAGTCCTCGCCACGTGCGATCTGCACCAGCAGCGTTGCGCCGAGTCCTATCAGTGCGATGCCGATAAGCGTCACGAAAAAGCCGGGGCCAAGCGCTGCGTAACCGCCTAGCTGCGGCAGGCTGCTGCCTTCATATAGCCAGACAGCGCCAATGCCGATGATGGCCAAGCCCAGCCACCAGGGGCGGCGATGCGAGAGCGTCATTGTTTGTCCTCCATAGACAAGGGCGCTGTCGATACAGCGCCCTTTTTCTTATTTCACCAGACCGACGTCTTTCAGAACTTCTGTCTGACGGGCTTTTTCCTTCTCGAGGAAGTCGGCGAAATCCTTGCCTGCCAGGTAGGCGTCATCCCAGCCGCGATCAGCCAGCGCTTTCTTCCACTGGGCAGAGTCATGCATCTTGGCGAAACGGGCCAGCCACATATCGCGACCGGCATTGCTCATGCCGGGAGAGCCGATGATGCCGCGCCAGTTGCCGATGACCACGTCATAGCCCGATTCTTTCAAAGTCGGAACATCAAGGCCGGGAATGCGTTTTTCAGAGGTGACGGCAATGATGCGGATACGGCCTTGGTCGGCGTAGGGCTTGAATTCAGACAGGCCCGAAAGGGCAAGCTTCACTTGGCCGCCAGCCAGAGAGGTAACGACTTCGGCCCCGCTGGGATAAGGAACGTAGTTGAGCTTGTTGGTGGGGATTTTGGCCGATTTGGCGATGAGCGCCGCCGCGACATGATCGACTCCGCCCACTGAGCCGCCGCCGATGGCCATGGCGCCAGGGTTGGCGGCCAAGGCCTTGATGGCGTCGGCAACGGTCTTGATGGGCGAGTTGGGATGGACGGCAAGGACGCCCGCATCGTCGGTCAGACGCACCAGGGGAACGAATTGGTTCAGCGTGATGGGGGACTTGTTCAGGATAATGGCGCCCACGAGGATGGAGCCCATGGACATGATGGCGTTGTCATCGCCTTTGCCGGTGCGGGCGAATTCCGCAAGTCCGATCGTGCCGCCGGCGCCACCTTTGTTGGTGACTTGGAAACCATCAGTGAAGATACCGGCTTCCTGCATGACTTGCAGAGGTACGCGGGCGGCAGCGTCGTAGCCGCCGCCTGGCCCGCCGGGTGCCATGACTTTCGCCGGAGCGGCAAAGGAGGCGGCGAAAGGCGTGATGCTTAGAGCAATCGCCGCCAAGATTTTTTTCGTGAACGTCATGCGTATCTCCTGATGTCGTAAGCGACCTTATGAACGAATGTGCGGCTGCGAGCTGCCAATTCAAAACGGCTTCTTCGTCCGTTTTTCTGATTCCGTGCATGAACCTTGAGTATCCGCCGAAATCCCGCTAAATGGTACTGCCCAGGCGGGCGCTATCAGCCTGCAAGCAGGACTACACCGCCCAGCGCCAGCCAGGTATCCGGTTTTGTCTGCGGCAACAGCACGTAAGTAATGGCGGGGGCACAACACCGCGTTTCGCAAAATCGGCGCAAACTACAGTACCTTTGCGTGAATAGCCAACTGTTTTGGCTGGTGCGTTGCGCAAGCTCGTCAAGAGAAAGCCATGACCCGAATTACGCCCATTGAGCATTACCGGAACATCGGTATCAGCGCCCACATTGATGCGGGAAAGACGACCACGACCGAACGCATCCTGTTTTATACCGGCGTCAATCACAAAATCGGGGAAGTCCATGACGGCAACGCCACCATGGACTGGATGGAACAAGAGCAAGAGCGTGGTATTACGATTACCTCGGCGGCGACGACGGCATTTTGGAAAGGGATGGCAGGGCAGTATCCCTTGCACCGGATCAACATCATCGATACCCCGGGACACGTCGATTTCACCATCGAGGTCGAGCGATCCATGCGCGTGCTTGATGGCGCCTGCATGGTTTATGACTCGGTCGGCGGGGTGCAGCCACAGTCGGAAACTGTCTGGCGCCAAGCCAATAAGTATGGCGTGCCACGTATCGCCTTCGTTAACAAGATGGACAGGGTCGGGGCTGATTTCTTTCGCGTCTATCGCCAGATCGGCGAACGCCTGAAAGGCCGGGCGGTGCCGATACAGATCCCGGTAGGAGCTGAAGACCACTTCGAAGGAGTGGTCGATTTGGTCAAAATGAAAGCGATCATCTGGGACGAAGCCCTGCAAGGCATCCACTTTGAATATCGTGACATTCCCGATGAGCTGCTCTCGACTGCGCAAGAGTGGCGCGAGAAAATGGTGGCTGAAGCGGCCGAGGCCAATGAAGCGCTGATGGATAAATACCTGGGCGGCATCGCCTTGAGCGAAGATGAGATTCGCCAGGGTCTAAGAGCACGCACGGTCGCCAATCAAATCGTACCCATGTTGTGCGGGAGCGCCTTCAAGAACAAAGGCGTGCAGGCCATGCTGGATGCCGTGATCGACTACCTGCCGTCGCCAGCCGATGTCCCGGCGATCAAAGGGGTGGACGAGCAGCATAGGGAAATCGAACGGCATCCTTTGGACGATGAGCCGTTCTCGGCGTTGGCGTTCAAGATCATGACGGATGTTTTCGTCGGCCAGTTGATTTTCTTCCGGGCGTATTCCGGAACGGTCAGGTCCGGCGATACTGTTTTCAATCCGCTCAAGAATCGAAAGGAGCGCTTGGGGCGTATCGTGCAGATGCACGCCAACGAGCGCAAAGAGATCAAGGAAGTCCACGCGGGCGACATCGCGGCAGCAGTGGGTCTGAAGGAAGCGACCACGGGCGACACTTTGTGCGATCCCGCTCACGTCATCATTCTTGAGCGTATGGTTTTTCCTGAACCGGTTATTTCCCAGGCGGTCGAGCCTCGAACCCAACTGGACCAGGAAAAAATGGGGATGGCGCTCAATCGCCTGGCGCAGGAAGATCCGTCCTTCCATGTTCATACCGATGAAGAGTCAGGGCAGACGATTATTTCCGGCATGGGTGAACTGCATCTGGAAATTCTGGTAGACCGCATGAAACGCGAGTTCGGCGTACAAGCCAGCGTGGGCAAGCCGCAAGTGGCCTATCGTGAAACTGCGCGGGCCAGCGTGGAAAATGTCGAAGGCAAGTTCATCAAACAGTCTGGTGGCCGTGGTCAATACGGGCACGTCGTCATCCGCCTTGATCCGCAGCCAGATGGCTCGGGCTACGAGTTTGTCGATGCCACCAAGGGAGGCGTCGTTCCGCGCGAATTCATTCCCGCGGTTGACAAGGGTATTCAGGAAGCACTCAAGGCGGGGGTGGTGGCGGGTTATCCGGTTGTTGATGTGAAAGTGACCCTGACCTTCGGCTCTTCGCACGACGTCGACTCGAACGAAAACGCCTTTCGCATGGCGGGTTCGATGGCCTTCAAGGAAGCGATGCGCCGTGCCCGGCCGGTGTTGCTGGAACCCATGATGAGTGTCGAGGTTGAAACGCCCGAGGACTTTACCGGTAACGTCATGGGCGATCTCTCGGCGCGTCGCGGCATGGTTCAGGGCATGGAGGATATTGCCGGTGGCGGTGGCAAGGTGGTCCGCGCTGAAGTACCGTTGGCCGAAATGTTCGGCTATTCGACTTCCTTGCGCTCTCTGACCCAAGGGCGAGCGACCTACACGATGGAGTTCAAACGCTACGCGGAAGTGTCCAAGCAAGTGGCCGAGCAGGTGGTCGGCCAGCGGGCAGGGGCTCGCTAAGGCAGGGAGTGGGCGCATCGGCGGGCGCATTTTTTGTCTTGCGGCCCAGATGCGTGGGCGCATTGCCGATAAATGCGCGATTCGGGTTTTGTTACTGGTACATTACCCAGTCAATTTCCTGCGTTGTGCTTACGGCTTCCCTCATGACCCCACCGGTATTCTCTGCTCGTATCGTTGTCCGCTGGTTGTTGATCCTGGTTCTGCTTGCCGGCGCCTATTTTTTCAGCGGATTTCTCATTCCCGGCCTGGCGGCCTTGATCATAGGTTTTGCAAGCTGGCCCCTGTACCAACGATGGGTCAAGATGTGTGGCGGGCGCACGGCGCTAGCGGCCAGCGGCGCCTTGGTTGCGATCATCGTAGTGCTTATCGTGCCGTTTTCACTGGCCTTGTCCTACGCCATTGAAGAAGCCGGCAATCTGATCGGCTGGTTGCTGGAAGCAAACCGGGGCGGACTGCCTGTACCCCAATGGGTGATAGGCTTGCCTCTGGTGGGCGATAAGCTGGCGGGGTATTGGGAAGAGCACCTGGGCCATCCCCATGCGCTGGGCGCCTGGGTGCAACTGATCAGCGGCGAGCACCTGGGCAACATCTATCGAGTGGTGCTGTCGGCGACCGGAAACGTATTTCATCTGGCGTTGACCGTGGTGTTCATGCTGATCATCCTGTTCTTTGTCTACAAGGACGGCAAGGTCATGGTGGCCCAGTTAGACATACTGGGCGAGCGTTTGCTGCCGAATCGCTGGATGAGGTTTTCGCGGGTGGTGCCAGCCACCGTCAGCGCCACCGTTACGGGTATGGGCCTGATCGCCATCGGCGAAGCCGTGGTGTTGGGGATTGCCTACTGGATTGCCGGAGTGCCTTCGCCTGCCTTGCTGGGCTTGGCGACCGGCTTCATGGCGCTGGTGCCGGGCGGTGCGCCGGTGGCTTTCACCATGGTTTCGCTTTATCTGATCGGTTCCGGCAAGTTGGTCGCGGGCCTGGGCTTGTTCGCCTGGGGGACGATCGAGCTGTTCATCGTGGATAAGACTTTGCGCCCACGCTTGGTGGGTGGGCCAGTGAAACTGCCGTTTCTGCCGACCTTCGTCGGTTTGGTGGGCGGGGTGCAGACCATGGGTTTGGTCGGCCTGTTCGTTGGGCCGGTCCTGATGGCACTGCTGGTTGCGGTCTGGCGCGAGTGGGTGATCGCCGGCGAAGAAGAATAGTCAATTCGCCACGCACCCAGTAGGGGCTGACCCTTTTTGGAACAAAAAAACGCGCCTTAAACAGGCGCGTTGCTAGTTGAATCGGGACTAGGCGCAATCATCAATAGACGCCCTGGGCCAGCATTGCGTCGGCAATTTTTACGAAGGCTGCGATGTTGGCGCCGTTTACGTAGTTGACTGAGCCGCCATCTCGGGAGCCATGGCGCACGCAGTTTTCGTGGATGTCTTTCATGATGGCGCGCAGGCGTTCGTCGACCTCGGCATGGTGCCAAGACAGGCGCAAGGCATTTTGCGACATTTCCAGCCCTGAGACGGCCACGCCTCCTGCATTGCTGGCTTTGCCCGGTGCGTAAAGGGTGCCCGACTTATGGAACACGCTGATGGCTTCCAGGGTCGATGGCATGTTGGCGCCTTCGGCCACGCATTTCACGCCGTTTTTGACCAGGGTTTCCGCGTCGTTGGCGTCAAGTTCGTTCTGGGTGGCGCAAGGCAAGGCGATATCGGTCGGGATGTGCCAGGGGCGTTTGTCAGCTTCGAACTGCAGTTTGTTTTCCGCGGCGAAGTCGGACAGGCGACCGCGCTTGACGTTTTTCAGATTCATGATGGCTTGCAGCAGCTCGGGCGTGAAGCCTTCTGGAACGTGCAGGGTGCCATTCGAGTCAGAAAACGTAATAACCTTGGCGCCGAGATCCATGGCCTTTTCCGCGGCATATTGGGCCACGTTGCCGGAACCCGATACCGAGACGGTCTTGCCGTCGAAGTTCTGGCCGTACCGGTGCAGCATCTGTTCCGCAAAATAGACAGTGCCATAGCCCGTGGCTTCCGGACGCATGAGGCTGCCGCCGAAAGCGAGACCCTTGCCGGTAAAGACACTGGCTGAACTATTCGAAAGTTTTTTCATCATGCCGGCCATAAAGCCGACTTCGCGCGCGCCTACCCCGATGTCGCCCGCGGGCACGTCGGTGTCAGGACCAAGGTGGCGATAGAGCTCCTGCATCAGAGACTGGCAAAAGCGCATGACTTCGCCGTCGCTCTTACCTTTGGGGTCGAAGTCGGACCCGCCCTTGCCGCCGCCCATGGGCAGGGTGGTCAGCGCGTTTTTGAAGGTCTGTTCGAATCCCAGGAACTTCAGGATGGAAAGGTTGACCGAGGGATGCAGGCGCATGCCGCCCTTGAAGGGGCCGATGGCGGAGTTGTGTTGTACACGAAAGCCGCGATTGATCTGAGTCTGGCCACGATCATCCACCCATGAAACCCGGAACTGAATAATGCGCTCGGATTCGATCAGACGTTCGAGCAGGCCATGCTCGGCATAGTGAGGATTGCGTTCGATGAAGGGCCAGAGGCTCATCATCACCTCTTTGACGGCTTGCAGGAATTCTGGCTGCTGAGGGTCGCGCCGGGCGACCATGGCAAGAAAACTATCCAGGTTGGCGTACTTCAATATCGGCTCCTTCAGGATGGATGGATAGGCGATCTAAAAGGCGCTACTCCGGTTGCCGCCGTCCGGGGCAGGTGGACCGTGCCGCACGGATGCGGGTGAGTAGCGAACCTGGAGGGTGGGCTGAAGCCGAAGTCGAGCCGAGGCGTCTATGCCATCTCCCGCACTTGGCTTGTGCGGCATTTTTGAAAACGGGCATTTTTTCGACAGAGGCGGATTGTAAACGCGTTTTTACCGTTAAATCGCGCTTTTTTTGTGGGAAGTGGCTGCTCGGGCCAATACTTCGGGTGTTCTTGTCGCATGAACTTCCCCCGCGGTTGTGCCTTTGGGTTTCGCGTGTAAAGGCCGGACCAGCTAAACTATAGCCCATCCATTTTTGGCGCGAGGACGGCCTTGCTGCTATCCAAGACCCGGGGACGACCCCGCTTTCATATATAAGACAGGGACGCCGACATGGCTTGGATCATTCTGGTGCTGGCGGGTTTGCTTGAGATCGGTTGGGCGATCGGCTTGAAATATACCGAAGGGTTCACTCGCTTGTGGCCGTCGGTCGGGACTGCCCTGTCCATGACGGTCAGCGTCGTGCTCTTGGGGCTGGCCATGAAAAGCTTGCCGGTCGGCACGGCCTACGCCGTATGGGTGGGGATAGGCGCCGTGGGCACGGCTATTCTGGGTATTTATCTGTTCGGCGAATCAGCCAGCCCGGGTCGTCTGATCAGCCTCGGCCTTATTCTTTGCGGCATTATCGGGCTCAAGCTGGCTTCTGGCTGATTTCTGCATGTCGACTATGTTCTCTCGGTCTGCCGCACCGGTGGGGGTGTTTGACTCCGGAATCGGGGGCATCAGCGTGCTGGCCGCGATCCGCCGTCAGCTACCGGCTGAAAACGTGATTTACGTCGCTGATTCAGGCCATTTGCCTTATGGCGAAAAGCCCGCTCATTACATCATCGACCGCGCTTTGCGTATTACCGAGTATTTTCTATCGCAAGGGGCGAAGGCGGTGGCGATTCCTTGCAACACCGCTACCGCCGCCGCGATTGCGGAGTTGCGGCGGACTTATCCGGGTACGCCCTTCGTCGGCATCGAGCCCGCGGTCAAGCCGGCTGCGCGTCTTACGCGATCGGGGGTGATCGGAGTCCTGGCAACTACAGGTACTCTTGCCAGCGACAAGTTTCGCGAATTGGTGCAACGGGAGGCCCCCGGTATCGAAGTCTTGCTCAAACCGTGTCCAGGCTGGGTCGATCTGGTCGAGCGGGCACGGGACGCCGACCAGGCTCAGGCCTTGGTGGCGGAACCTTTGAATGAGCTGTTGGCGCAGGGGGCGGATGTGCTGGTTCTTGGCTGTACACACTTTCCTTTCTTGATTGAACCCATACGGAAGTGCGTGGGGCCGGATTTGCCCGTGCTGGAAACGGGTGAACCCTTCGCCCGCCAGTTGCGTCTGCAATTGCAGCGGCAAGGCCTACTGAGGGCGGACGGTATGGGTGAGGTGCGCTTCCTGACCAGTGGCGAACCGGCGACGGTACAGGATCGCGCATCGTTTCTGCTGGGCAGAAGGGCGGAAGTCGCCCGATTGCCTACGCAGTATTGCGGGCTGCACACCGGGCAATGAGGCGCCGCGTCAAACAGCTCGCTTGGGGCGATTGGAGTATTCTCACCGCTCTGTGCTCAGCCTCTTGCTTTTTTACCGGCGTGCTTGCATTTGTGGGGGCAGCTTGTGGCGTTGGTTTGTCGCGCAGCTGCCATTCTGTTTATGGAACATGAACCAGGAGGTTCCATGTCGTTGGAACAACACTACACCGCGATTCTTGAACAACTGGGCGAAGACCCCCAACGCGAAGGTCTAATCGGTACCCCCAAGCGCGCCGCCAAGGCCATGCAGTATCTGTGTCGCGGCTATTCGCAGAATCTCGACGAGATCGTCAACGGCGCCTTGTTCACCTCGGACACCAACGAGATGGTGCTCGTGAAAAATATCGAACTGTATTCCTTGTGCGAGCATCACTTGCTGCCTTTCATCGGTAAGGCGCATGTTGCCTATTTACCTAACGGCAAGGTGCTGGGCTTATCGAAAGTGGCTCGTATTGTCGACATGTTCGCCCGTCGCCTGCAGATTCAGGAAAGCCTGAGCCGGCAGATCGCTGATGCGGTTCAACAAGTGACCAATGCCATGGGAGTGGCAGTGGTAATTGAAGCCCAGCATATGTGCATGATGATGCGCGGAGTCGAGAAGCAGAATTCATCCATGGTCAGTTCCGTGATGCTCGGAGAGTTTCGTAACAATCCAGCAACCCGAGCGGAGTTTCTTAACCTGATCCGCTAATAATCGGGCCTGTGCTTGACCCGCGCGCTTCAGTAGCGCGGGTTGATTGCCTGGAGCAATCCCCGTATGGGTGGCCTTGAGTCCCGCCTGGTTTATCGAGCGCTTCGTCAGGAAGTGCCTGAATTGATAGTGGTTTATCCCAGTCGCGCTTCTGAAAACGAGGCGCTATATTTTTGCCTCGTTCCGCATATGAGATGGGGTTTCGTATTTAAAACGACCCCGGCGTAAATGGTCTTGAGAGCGGATGCTGTTGTTCTAAGGTGTTTTACACATGAACGAAATTGAATTCCGCAAGGTAGGCAAGCAGTTTGTCGATCGTATGACGTCCGAGCCGCGTGTGGCGGTTACAGATGTGAGTCTTTCCATCGCCAAGGGCGAAGTGGTGTCCCTTATCGGTCCATCCGGCTGCGGAAAAAGCACGCTGCTCAATATGGGTGCGGGCCTTTACCTGCCTAGTGAAGGTGAAGTGTTCATTGGGGGCGAACTGGTCACCGCACCGGTGCGCCGGGTGGCGTTCATGTTGCAAAAAGACTTGCTGATGCCATGGCGAACCATCCGCTCCAACGTTGAGCTCGGTCTGGAAATCGACGGCATGCCCTCGCGCGACCGCAAGGTGATTGCCGACGAGCTCCTGGCCAAATGTCATTTGCAAGGTTTCGAAAGCCATTACCCCTATCAGTTGTCGGGGGGCATGCGTCAGCGTGCGGCATTGGCGCGGACTTTGGCGGTCGACCCGCAGGTCTTGCTGCTGGACGAACCCTTTTCGGCGCTGGATGCACAAACCAAGATGGTGCTGCAGCAGGATTTGGCCAAGATGCTGTTCGAGAAGAAAAAAACCGCCTTGTTCATCACCCATGACCTGGTCGAGGCCATCGCCTTGTCTGATCGCTTATTGGTGATGAGTGAGCGCCCCGGCACGATAATCGAAGAAATCAAGATTGACCTGCCGCTGCGCGAGAATCCTCTGGAGCGCCGAAAGCTGCCGGAAATCGGGCCCTTGCAAGGACGACTAATGGAGTTGTTGAAAGTGGGCAAGGAAACTGCCGACTTGCTTTGAGTTCTGCCGGATTCACCCCTTGAGCCACGTTCAGCGAACGTGTGCGTTCTCCCATACAAGAAATAGGGATGCCTGATGAAAAAAACATTGATCTCGTTCAGCTTCACATTGGCCACGGTGGCGGCAGCCCTGTCACCTATTGCTGCGCATGCAGCCCCTGAGGAAGTGACCTATCTGCTGCCTGCGCCGCCCAATTTGCCCGCCTTCGGGCCTTGGATGATCGCGCAGAAGAAAGGCTATTACGCCGATGAAAACCTGAAGGTGAATTTTGTAGCCGGCAAGGGCGGCGTAGATGTGGCCAAGCAGGTTGGGGCGGGTAACGCCGTGATCGGTGGCGCTATCGGGGACACGCCCATTATCGTTCGCGCCAATGGGGTCCCCGTCAAGGCGGTGGCGGTTCTTGGCGCCGGTTCACTCACCTTGATCGCTACCCATAAAAACAGTGGCATCAAGTCGGCAGCCGACCTGAAGGGCAAGACCGTGACGGTGATGGCCTATACCGATACCACCTACTATGCCTTGCTGGGTACGCTGCGCCGCTACGGCCTGGGCAAAAGCGACCTGGCGATCCAGGCCGCAGGCCCGGCGGGTGTCTGGCAGTTGTTTGCCGCGGGCAAAGCGCAAGCTATGGCGGGCGTGGCGGATTGGGTGGTAGATGCGAATGAAGCCACCGGCGGCAAGGTCGATTTGCTTCCTGCTCAAGATGGCTTCCAAAGCATGGCGCAGGCTATTCTGGCTTCGGAAGACACGATCAAAAATCGCCCCGAGCTGATCAAACGCCTGGTTCGCGCTACCCTGCGCGGCATGCAGGACATCATGAAGGATCCGAAGGCGGCGGCCGAGGTTTATGCCCAGGCCGTGCCTGCCTACAAGGGCAAGGAAGCCAGTGTCGAGAAGGTGTTCGCCTTGTACAACAAATACGTCTATGCAAACCAGAAGGTGCTTGGCCATATCGACAGTGCGCGTCTGGATGCGGTGCAGAAATTCTATGTATCGGAAGGTATCGTCACCAAGGCCACGCCGCTTAATGACTTGTATACCAACCAGTTTGTAGGGGTAGATCGATAATGGCGGTCTCATTGGAAAACGAAGCTGTGGTCACCGCCAAGGCGGCCCCGGCTGCTGTGCCCAAAAGTCCGTTCAGGCGCAAGCTGCCTACTGTCATGGGCAGCGTGCTAGTACTGGTGGTTTTTCTGGCTTCCTGGCAATGGGGCCCAGGTTTGCTGGGCATGCCTGAGTTCATCCTGCCCAAATTCAGTCGCGTCGCCGAAGAAGCCGTGCGCATGTGGAACAGCAGCGATCTGTTGATGCATTTCGGTATTACTTTCTTCGAAGTCATCGTGGGTTTCATCCTTGGAGCGCTGCTGGGCTTGTTGGTGGGGGTCGTGCTGGGTTTGTCGCCCACCACGGAATCCATTCTGTCACCTTACATACTGGCCTTGCAGATTGCACCCAAGGTGGCGTTCGCGCCCTTGTTTGTGATGTGGCTGGGCTACACCATGTATCCCAAGATCCTGGTCGCCATCCTGATTGTGTTCTTTCCCGTCATGATCAACGTGTTGTCCGCGGTTCGGACGGTCGATCCGGACATGGTCAATCTGGTGCGCACCCTCAATGCTGGCCGGTGGCAGATCTTTCGCCTGGTCGAGTTTCCATCGGCCATGCCAGCGTTGTTTTCCGGTTTGCGCATTGCATCTACCCTCGCCGTCATCGGCGTAACGGTAGGTGAGTTGGTTGGCGGCAATATGGGCCTGGGTTTCTTGCTGGTAGATGGTGAAGGCCAGGGCAATACTTCCGCTGTATTCGTGGCAATCGCTGCCTTGACCCTCATCGGTATCGTGGCGTATGCCGCGGTGGTGTGGGCCGAGAAGCGGGTGCTTCATTATCTGCCGCGCGCGGTCACTTCGACGGTGTAGGCATCGCTTTATTCGTGAGTTCACATTGGAATCAAACATGAGTGGTTTGCTGCAAGGTCGTCGAATCCTGGTTACCGGCGCGGCGCGCGGCCTGGGGTTCGAGTTTGCCCTGGCCCTGGCGCAAGCAGGCGCCCAAGTGGCGATGGCCGACATTCTGGCTGATGTCCTGCACGCATCGGTCAAGTCGCTACAGGATAGGGGGCTGCCGGTGCATGGCATCGAAGTGGATCTTGGCAATCCTGATTCGATCAAAGCCTGCGCTGCGCAGGCGGTACAGCTACTGGGCGGTTTGGATGGTCTGGTGAACAATGCCGCCATTACCAACTCCGGCGGTCGTAGCGCGCAACAGTTGGACACCGAGGTATGGGACCGTGTCATGCAGGTCAATGTGCGCGGAACCTGGCTGATGTCCGTTGCTTGCCATGATGCGCTCAAGGCTTCGGGACGGGGTAGCATCGTGAATCTGGCGTCGGATACCGCGATGTGGGGCGCGCCCAACTTGCTGGCGTATGTGGCCAGCAAGGGCGCCGTCATTTCCATGACCCGATCGCTTGCCAGGGAGTTCGGCGCGGGCGAAATTACTGTCAACGTCATCGCTCCGGGGCTGACGTTGGTAGAGGCAACCGAGTATGTGCCCGAACATCGTCACCGCCTGTATCACGATCAGCGCGCTATCAGCCGCGAGCAAATGCCGGCTGATGTCAGCGGTGCGGTTATTTTCGCCTTATCCGATCTTGCACGATTCGTGACCGGGCAATTGCTGCCTGTCAACGGTGGCTTTGTGATGAATTGAATGGTGAGCGGGCGCTTGTCGCCTGGTCCTGAGCGGGGGCGGTATGATCACGCCTCTCCAAGACAATCAGGTTTCCCGGTTCAGCTATGAGCAAAGTGACTAGTTCGGAAGAGCCCCAGGATAAGTATCTCGTTCCGGCGTTGGAGCGTGGCCTGCTGTTGCTGGGCGAATTCAATCACCGCGACCGCAAGCTATCGGCCCCGGAATTGGCGCGGCGGCTGAACTTGCCACGCTCCACCGTGTTCCGCTTGCTGATGACCTTGGAGTCCATGGGCTTTGTCCAGCGTTCCGAGGGAGGCCATGATTATCGTTTGGGCCTGGCCGTATTGCGCCTGGGTTTTGAGTATCTGGCATCGCTCGAACTGACTGAATTAGGAGCGCCGCTGCTTGAGCGCTTGCGTAGTGAAATCGGATTTTCATGCAATCTGGTGGTGCGTGATGGCCGCTCTATTGTCTACGTTGCCAAGTCATCGGCGGTGACGCCTTTTACCAGCACCGTCAACGTCGGTACGCGTTTGCCTGCCCACGCCACGGTGCTGGGACGCGTCTTGCTTGAAGACCTGAGCTTGCAGGAGTTGCACCAGCTCTTCCCGGAAAACAGCCTGGAGAGTTTTTCATCGAATACGCCTGCGACGGTGCAGCAATTGTTCGAGATGGTGCAGAAAGATCGTGAGCGCGGCTACGTGCTGCAGGAAGCATTTTTCGAAGCGCGAGTTTCCTCGGTTGCCGCACCTGTGCGTGACGGCTCGGGGCGCATCGTTGCTGCTCTAGGAGCCACGATTCCTTCTTCGAAGTTTGAGTCCGATCGTCTGGACGGCGTCGTCAGCAAAGTGCGCAGTAGCGCTTTGGAGCTTTCCCGGCTGTTGAATTATTCCCCCGAAAAGCTGTACGCCGCAGGAAAAGTTGCTGACCTTTGTCGCACTTGAGGCGAGTAGGGTGATGCCATGAACTCCTATTCGGTCGCCGTCATCGGCGCCGGCCCAGCCGGCCTGATGGCCGCGGAAATCCTGGCTGCCGGGGGGGTAGCTGTGGATGTTTACGACGCCATGCCGTCGGCTGGCCGCAAGTTTCTGCTGGCCGGCATCGGGGGGATGAACATTACCCATTCCGAACCGGCCGAGCGTTTTTTGACGCGTTACGGAGCGCGTAGCGCGGAGCTGGCGCCCATGCTCGATGCCTTCGGCGCACAGGCGCTGCGCGATTGGGTTGCCGGACTGGGGATAGATACCTTTGTCGGGTCTTCCGGCCGGGTCTTTCCCACTGAAATGAAAGCCGCACCCTTGTTGCGAGCCTGGCTGCAGCGCCTGCGCGATGCGGGCGTGCGTTTCCATATGCGTCATGTTTGGCAAGGCTGGCAAGCCGATGAGCTGATTTTCGATAACGGCGAAGCCCCCTTGTATCGAAGACCCGATGCAACCGTATTGGCTTTGGGCGGCGGCAGTTGGCCGCGCTTGGGTTCCAACGCAGCCTGGGTGCCTATGCTGAGGGACAAGGGCATTCGCCTCGAACCCTTGGCTCCGGCGAATTGCGGTTTCGATATCGGCTGGAGCGAGCACTTCAGCTCCCGCTTCGCAGGGCAGCCACTGCGTGCGGTCAGCGCCGGCATCGTAGATGCACAGGGCCGCGCGCAACGCCGCGTGGGCGAATTCGTTGTCACCCAAACCGGTATTGAGGGCAGCCTGATCTATGCTTTGTCGGCTGAGTTGCGCGACACGATTGTGCGTGAGGGCAGCGCTACCTTGTCGCTAGATCTGACCCCAGGACTGGATTTGGCAAAGGTGGAGTATGAGCTGGCCTGGCCGCGAGGAACTCGTTCCATGGCGAATCATCTGCGCGCGCGGATTCGTGTGGATGGCGTCAAGGCAGGCTTGCTGCGCGAAGTCGTTCCCGCTGCCGATTTTTCCGATCCCGCGCGTTTGGCTGCCTGGATCAAAGCGCTGCCTTTGGTCTTGCGCAAACCGCGCCCCATCGAAGAGGCTATCAGCAGCGCCGGCGGCGTACCGTTTTCAGAGCTGAATGGCGACCTGATGCTGGACCGGCTGCCCGGCGTGTTCTGCGCCGGAGAAATGCTCGATTGGGAAGCCCCCACGGGGGGATATCTGCTGACTGCTTGTTTTGCCAGCGGGCACCAGGCTGGGGAAGGTGTTTTGCGTTGGTTGCAGGGCTCAGCGAGGGCTTGACCTTTCCACTGTGTCAAGCTTGATACTGTTGATGTCTATCATCGGGAGTACAGCCATGTTGCAACTTAAAGTAGAAGGAATGAGCTGCGGTCACTGCGTCAAGGCGGTCACCCAGGCGGTGGTGTCTCAGTATCCGCAAGCTGAGGTCGATATCGATCTGGCCAGCGGGCGTGTCACGCTGAAGCACGTCGATGACCTTGAGCAAGTCTCCAGCTTGATCGAAGAGGCCGGCTACAAAGTGTCGGAAGCCGGTTCGGCCGTTTGAGGCGTGAACAGCGCCAGCTGGGCCGTCGGTTGGCCCAGCCGCACGCCCAGCCCCATTAGCCGCACAGGGCGGCGGTTGCGCCTGAATGCCGTGGATAACAGTATTCGGTATTCCTCTTCATTGGCGCTATCGCCCAAGCCTTCCGCCGTGGTGCGGCTGAAGTCCGAGAATCGCAGCTTCACGAACAGTTTCTGAATGCTGCCCTGTGCGTCCGCGCGGCGGATGCGGGCGTCGAGCTGGTCCAGCAGGTCGCGCAGCGTTGCCTCGCATTGCTCCAGGGTCGTCAAGTCGGTCGTGAAGGTTTGTTCCACACTGATCGATTTGCGCTCGCGGTCGGGAGCCACTTCGCGGTGATCGATACCCCGGCACAGCTCATGCAGGCGCTCGCCGAATACACCGAAGTGCTCGCGCAAGTTGTCCAGCGTCCAACTGCGCAGGTCATTGCAGGTGTCTACGCCCAGGGCCTTGAGCCGGGCGCCGGTGACCTTGCCCACGCCATGTAGCTTTGCCACCGGCAGGGCTGCAACAAAGGCATCGGCCTGCTCGGGCCTGACTACATATAGCCCATCCGGTTTGTCCCAATCGCTGGCGATTTTGGCCACGAATTTGTTGGAGGCGACACCTGCCGAAACGGTAATGCCTACCGTCTCGGCTACGCGTTGTCGTATTTCTCGTGCAATAAGCGTGGCGCTGCCGTGACAGCGATCCGTTCCACTGACGTCCAGATAGGCTTCATCCAGCGAGAGCGGTTCGACCAGATCGGTGTAGTCGCGATAGATCGCCATGATCTGCGCCGACGCTGATCGATATTTCTCCATGGCGGGGGGGAGGATCAGCAGATGCGGGCAGAGGCGTAGAGCCCGGGCCGACGGCATGGCGGAGTGAATGCCGAAACGGCGTGCTTCGTAATTGCAGGTAGCAACTACGCCGCGCGATTCGGGGCGGCCCCCCACCGCCAGTGGCCGTCCGCGCAAACTAGGATCATCGCGCATTTCAATGGATGCGTAAAAGCAATCGCAGTCGCAATGGATGATCTTTCGTTCCAGCGTCGGGCGGGACTCTTGAGTCATCGCAGGCTGAGTTTCGCGTACCGATAGAAACTGCCCGCGGCCGCGGTGGCGGCAAGCAGGAAGCCGTGGCGTCCATCAAGAAAACCGCGCTTGAACACATACAGGCGAATGAAGGTCCACGCGCCGTGGCCGATGGCTGTTGCTATCGAAGCCCGTTTTCCGCGCGCGTGCAGCGCTGCGGCACTGTCCGAGGAATAGCGGTTCATCTTCGCAATGGCTGTGTCCAGATCCGGATAGGTGTAGTGCAGTAAGTGCGATTGCAACTGGCCCACGCTGGACTGGGGCAAGACCTTTTCGTGTACGACATCATTGCTGAAGCGCGCGCTGCCGCGCTGAAATAGCCGCAGTACGCGGTCGGGCCACCAGCCGCTGTGGCGGATGAAACGCCCGCAGAAACTCGATAGGCGAGGAAGGTCGTAGGCCTGATGGGAGGGCGCGGCAAGTATGGCTTGGATTTCTCGTGCAAGTTCGGCGGTGACACGTTCGTCGGCATCCAAAGACAACACCCAATCTCCCGTCGCCAGGTCTAGCGCCCGGTTCTTCTGGGGGCCGAAGCCCGGCCAATCCGCGGCGATTTCAACACGCGCACCATGGTCGCGAGCAATCTGGACCGTGGCGTCGGTGCTGCCTGAGTCGACCACGATGATTTCGTCGGCGAAGGCCACTGATTCCAGGCACGCTCCGATGTTGCCGGCTTCGTTGTGGGTGATGAGAATGATGGACAGGCGCATTAGGGCAATGGGGAGGCGGTCATGGTCAAGGGCTAATTACAGCATGCATGCGCGGCTTGGGCCTGCAAGGTTTATGTGCCGGCTCCCGCCGAGCGAACGCACCGTGTGGTCGAGTGTTGCTTTTTATGTGGTGCCGATTGGCGGAATCACTCGGGTCTGGCTTTTGAGTTAGAATCTAAGTCTTTGATTTCTCTGGACTATTGATTCGCACCGGAACCATTTTTCGGCTTGCGCGGTTGGTGGTCCGCCCACCATGACAGATACAGCGGTATCCGGGCCCAGTTCTTTCGCCGATTTCGGCCTCCATCCAGACATTCTCAAGGCAATTATTGCCAGCGGATACACCACTCCCACGCCTATCCAGGCGCAAGCGATTCCGGTCGTGATAAGCGGCAGCGATGTAATGGGTGCTGCGCAGACCGGAACAGGCAAGACAGCGGCTTTTACTCTTCCGATTCTTCATCGGCTCATGCCTCAGGCTAACGCCAGTGCTTCGCCCGCCCGGCATCCGGTGCGCGCGCTGATTCTGGCGCCGACCCGCGAGCTGGCTGATCAGGTCGCCGACAACGTCAAACGCTATAGCGAGCACACGCATTTGCGTGCAGCCGTGGTGTTCGGCGGTGTCGATATCGGTCCGCAGAAAGAGGAAGTGCGCCGTGGCTGCGAGGTATTGATCGCCACCCCGGGGCGTTTGCTCGATCATATCGAGCAAAAAACCATCAACCTCAGCCAGGTTGGCATGCTGGTGCTGGACGAAGCCGATCGTATGCTCGACATGGGCTTCCTGCCAGACCTGGAGCGCATCATCCGATTGTTGCCGCAACAGCGTCAAACCCTGCTTTTTTCCGCGACCTTCAGCAACGACATCCGCAAGCTGGCGCGCTCTTATCTGAAGGCGCCGGTAGAGATCGAAGTAGCCGGGCGCAACGCCACCGCTGATACGGTTACCCAGATCGCCTACAAGCTGCGCAGCGATGCAAAGCGCGCGGCGGTCGTGCATTTGGTCAAGTCGCGTGGTCTTAAGCAGGTCATCGTGTTCTCGAACACGAAGATCGGCACCGCGCGCCTGGCTCGTCAATTGGAGCTCGACGGTGTGCGCGCCGAGTCCATCCACGGCGACAAAACCCAGGCTGACCGCATGAAGGCCCTGGAAGCCTTCAAGGCAGGCGAGCTTGAAGTATTGGTGGCCACTGACGTCGCTGCCCGCGGCCTGGATGTGGCGGGCGTGCCTTGTGTCATCAATTACGATCTGCCGCATAGCGCTGAAGACTACGTACACCGCATCGGCCGCACGGGCCGTGCCGGCGCTTCGGGCGAAGCCATCGCGCTGTATACCGCTGAGGAAGAAAGATATCTGCTGGATGTTGAAAAGCTGATCAAGCGCGAAATCCCGCGCGGCCAGCTCGATTTGCCGGTATCAGCCTTGCCCAGCCATAGTCCGGCTGGACGCAGCGAGCGCCCTCAGCGTGGCGGCCGCGATGTACGTACCAACGGTAGGGGACGCCATGAAGCGCGCCCTTCGGCACCCGTTGACGATTTTTTCCTGCGTCCCTATCAGCCATCGGCCAGTGCGCTGCAGGAAGCAAACGACGCGGCAGCCAATGCGGCTTCCACGCGTCCGGCTCCTAAACGGCAATTGGCGGCATTGCTGGGTGGCGGGAAAAAGCAAGTACCTTCAGAGTAGGTCTATCCAGCGCCGCGCCCAGCGGCGCCTTGCTTCCAGTAGGAAACCGTCGATGCTTTCTGCCGGGAAAGCATCGAAACCTAACTGCGCCCATGCGGTCTGCAGGGCTTTCAAAGGCTGGCGGGTGTCCAAGGGGGCGGCGCCAGTCTGCTTCGAAAGTTTTTGTCCTTCGGCGTTGGTAACGACTGGCACGTGCATCCATACTGGATGCGGTAGGCCCAGCCGCGTCTGTAGCAAGTGCTGGCGCGGGGTCGAGGACAGCAAGTCTTTGCCACGCACGACATGGGTGATGCCTTGAGCGGCATCGTCCACGACTACGGCCAACTGGTAGGCCCATAGGCCGTCTGCCCGTAGCAGGACGAAATCCCCGACCTCCTCGGCCACGTCCTGGCACTGTGTGCCGTTCCACCTATCATTGATGCATATCTCGCCCGGCTCCACTCGCAGGCGCCACGCGCGCGCGGGACGCTCGCCAAGTCCTGTGCGGCATGTGCCAGGATAGGGAAGTTCTCCGGGCGGCAGGGTGGCGCGTGTCCGCAGTAGAGCATCCGCGATTTCGCTGCGGGTGCAGGCGCATCCGTACAGTTCGCCTTGTTGTCTCAGTTGCTCGAACGCCTGCTTATATGCCGGGTGACGGTTCGATTGATAGAGCGCTTGTCCGTCCCATTGCAAGCCGAGCTCTTGAAGTTGTCGCAAGATATGTTCGGCGGCCCCGGTCACGACCCGAGGCGCGTCGATGTCTTCGATGCGCAGCAGCCAATGGCCCTGATGGGCGCGGGCGTCCAGATAACTCGCCAGCGCGGCAACCAGTGAGCCCTGGTGCAGAGGGCCTGTCGGGCTGGGCGCAAAGCGGCCGAGATACTTCATGATTGGATGAAATGCGGTGAGGTCGATGATGTAGCCGGCTGACGGCTGCCCGGATTGTCTCGCAGGAGAGGGGCTGTCTGCAACGCGGATATCAGTCGCTGCGCCGCTTCGATCTTCCCTGATAGACTGAGAAAGGGGCTCGAACCTGGCATTGAAATTCCCGTATTGCACCCTATGTGCAAGTAATAGGCCGTTGCAGCCTGCAATAGGCTTTCATCTCTACCGAGGGATGGCTATGGAGTTCAAAGATTATTACAGTGCGCTGGGCGTCGAACGTGATGCTTCTGAAGCCGACATCCGCCGGGCTTACAGGAAATTAGCCCGTAAATATCATCCTGATGTCAGCAAGGAACCCGACGCCGAGCAGCGCATGCGCGACGTCAATGAGGCGTATCAGGTACTGCGCGACCAGGAAAAGCGGGCGGCATACGACAATCTGGCCGCCGGTGTCAGCGCAGATGGTGGGTTTCAACCTCCGCCCGATTGGGACCGAGGTTTCGAGTTCCATGGGGCCGGCCCTGCCGATGATGCTGCTTTCAGCGAGTTTTTTTCTTCTTTATTCGGGGGGCGCGGGCCTGCCTCGGCGGCGCATGGGCGTGCCCGTGGCGAAGACCACCACGCGGCTATCGAGATCGAATTGGAAGACGCCTTGCACGGCGCCAACCGGGATATCAGCCTGCGGGCAATAGGGCACGACGCCCAAGGGCATCCGCAACTGCAGCAGCGTACGCTAAGCGTGCGGATTCCACCCGGGGTGCGCGAAGGGCAGTTTATTCGCCTTGCAGGGCAGGGTATGCCTGGTCTGGGGGGAGCGCCTGCGGGCGATCTTTACCTCGAAGTCCGCTTCAAACCGCATAAACGCTATCGCACCGAGGGGCGCGATTTGTATATGTCCTTGCCGGTGGCGCCCTGGGAAGCCGCTTTGGGGGCGACGGTTAGAGTGCCTACGCCTCATGGGACGGTTGATATGACGATCCCACCCAATTCGTCGAATGGCCGTTCCTTGCGGCTCAAAGGGCGAGGTATTCCAGGCGATCCTCCAGGTAACCTGTACCTGACGCTCGAAGTGGTGTTGCCCGCTGCCAATACGGATAAGGCCAAACAGGCTTATAAGGCCATGGCACAGGAACTGGCCTTCGATCCGCGTCGAGAATTCGGAGCCTTATGATGAAGACCCTTACCGTAGCTACAGTGGTCGGTAGAGACCAGCCTCTGAATGCCAGCGAACTTGCCCATGCGTGCGGCGCGGAAGAGGCCTGGGTCGTGCAACTGGTACAGATCGGCATCATCGAAGCCGATGGCGCGCAGCCCGCCAATTGGCGTTTCCGCAGCCGAGATCTGCAGCGGGCGCTCTACGCGCGTCGTCTGCAGCAAGATTTTGATGCCAGTCTTGACGCCGCCGCCTTGATCCTGGATTTGAGCCAGGAAGTGCGTCGTTTGAAAGCCCGTTTACACGTATTGGAACGTCTTGCCGACTTCGGGCCGAACTGAAAACATTTTGCGCGGCACCATGTTTTTCGATGGCTGGGCTGGCTCTAGCTGCTTTCCCAATGCAATTCTAAATTAACTGCGGGTATACCCTAGTCGCGTCCCAAGGAGCAAGAGGATATATTTCGTACTGTTCCGTGTATGGATTATCAGTTCATATTTGGAACAAACAAAAAACCTCTAGAAATCGCTTCAAAGAAGCCGTGATATCGAGCGACTCCGCTCGTTTTGGACTGCTGGCTGGCGTGAATAAACCTCCTGGTGCAGAAATTTCGCCCGACAAATACCTCGTTCCTGGCCTGGAGCGAGGCTTGGGTGTGCTTTGCGAAATCGGCAAAGGCGGCCAGGCTTTGAGTGCGCCTGAACTCGCGCGCCGTCTGGGCGTGCCGCGCACTTCGGTATTTCGCCTGCTGGCTACCTTAGAACGCTTGGGCTTTATCGAACGCGGCGATAGCGGCAGGGAGTACGGCCTGGGGATGGCGGTGTTGCGATTGGGGTTTGAATACCTGGCATCGCTCGAACTGACCCAGCTCGGCCTGCCTTTGCTGGAGCGCCTGCGCGACGAATTCAACTACTCCTGCCATCTGGTGGTGCGTGATGGCGCCGATATCGTGTATGTGGCCAAGGCCACCGCCAACACGCCGCTGGCCAGTTCGGTCAATGTCGGCACACGCCTGCCTGCGCATGCAACCGTGCTTGGCCACGTGTTGATGGCTGACCTGGGGTTGGATCAACTGCGTGATATTTATCCGCAAGAACCGCTGCCGCGCCATTCTGCGCGCACGCCACGTACGGTTGCGGATTTGTACGCTGCGCTGCGGCTGGGGCGCGAGCGTGGCTATGTGATGCAAGAAGGTTTTTTCGAAACAGGTATCTCGACTCTGGCGGCGCCAGTCCGAGACCAGACTTCCATGGTTGCCGCCGCGCTGGGCGTCACCATTCAGGGCCCGCGCATCGACGCGGCGCAGGTGGAGCGGCTGGCACAGCAAGTCTGCCACAGCGCCAACGAACTCTCTGCTTTGCTCAACTACCGTGGAAGCAATTCTTTCTACGGTGCCGATCGAAAATTGAACGGAATGATCACTCAATGACTATGTATAAGCTTGCCGGAAAGGTGGCTGTCGTTACCGGTGGCACCTCGGGCATAGGCCTGGCTACCGTCGGTCTGCTCTTGGAGGCTGGCGCCGCCGTGGCTTTTTGCGGACGCAGCGAAGACAAGCTACGCGAAGCGCGGGCATCTTTGCTGGCACGTTTTCCAGAGGCGCGCATTTATGCCGCGCCTTGCGACGTATTAGTGCCCGAACAGGTCGCGCGTTTCGCTGCCGACGTTCAGAGCGAACTCGGGCCAGTCTCCATTCTGGTCAACAACGCCGGCCAGGGGCGGGTGTCCACTTTTGAAAGTACCGACAACGCGGCTTGGCTTGAAGAGATGCAACTCAAGTTTTTCTCGGTCATCAATCCGACGCGCGCCTTTATTCCGCAACTGGAGCAGAACGAGGACGCCGCCATTGTTTGTGTGAATTCGCTGCTGGCCGTCCAGCCCGAGCCGCATATGGTGGCGACGTCGGCTGCCCGAGCCGGTATTTACAACCTGGTGCGTTCCTTGGCTTTTGAACTCAGCACCAAGAATATTCGCGTCAACGGCATTCTGCTTGGCCTGGTCGAGTCTGGTCAGTGGCGTCGCCGCTACGAAGAGCGCAAAGACCGCTCTCTAAGCTGGGAACAGTGGACCGCGCGTATCGCCGCGGAAAAACAGATCCCGCTGGGGCGTCTGGGCCGGCCCGAAGAGCCAGCGCGCGCCATCTTTTTCCTTGCAACGCCCTTGTCGTCCTACACGACGGGCAGCCATATCGATGTTTCCGGAGGGGTTTCCCGTCATGCCTAATAACAATCGCGTCACCGTCGGCGCCGCCATTGCCGCTTTCCTTGAGAACTGCGGCGTCAAAGCGGCATTCGGCGTCATTTCCATCCACAACATGCCGATTCTCGACGCCTTCGGCGAGCGCGGCAATATCCGTTTCGTGATGGCGCGCGGTGAAGCCGGCGCCACCAATATGGCTGACTCCTACGCACGATCGGTAGGCGGCTTGGGTGTCACCGTAACCAGCACCGGCACCGCCGCCGGCAACGCATCGGGCGCCATGGTGGAAGCCCTTACCGCGGGTACGCCGCTGTTGCACCTTACCGGCCAGATCGACAGCCCCTATCTGGACCAGAACCTTGGCTTCATTCATGAAGCCAATGATCAGCTCGACATGCTCAAGGCTGTGTCGAAAGCGGCTTTCCGTATCCGTACGCCGGAAACGGCCATCGGCACGATCAAACGCGCGGTGCAAATCGCCATGACGGCGCCCACTGGCCCGGTCAGTATCGAAATCCCGATTGACGTCCAAGCAGCCTTGATCGATATGCCTGCCGATCTGAACCCCTTGCCCATCGTTTCCCAGCAGCCGTCAGAAGCCGCCTTGGACGAGTTGGCCAACCGGCTGGCCAAGGCCAAGCGGCCCATGTTGTGGCTGGGCGGCGGTACGCGTTTGGCGGGTGCTCAGGTCGAGCGCCTGGTCAAACTTGGCTTTGGCGTAATCAGCACGACGCAGGGCCGTGGCGTAGTGGCGGAAGATCATCCTGCCTCGCTGGGCTCGTTCACGGTCGCCAAGCCGGTAGAAGCCCTGTACCAGACGATAGACGCCATGCTGATCGTGGGCTCGCGCCTGCGCAGCAACGAGACCCTGAAGTACGCGCTCAAGCTGCCCGCAACCCGCTATCGTATCGATGCCGATCCTCAGGCCGATGGCCGTGGCTACACCAGCGACTATTTCATGACTGCTGACGCGACGCTGGCCCTCAAGGGTCTGGCCGACCGCCTGGAAGGCCGTATGAATGTCGATGCCCAACTGGCCGAAGACATTCAGCAAACCCGCAAGGCCGCAATGTCGGCCCTGATGGACGATCTGGGCCCTTACAGCAAGCTGGTCGATACGCTGCAGTCTCTGCTTGGCGCTTCGCCGCTTAATTGGGTGCGCGACGTGACCCTATCGAACAGCATGTGGGGCAATCGCTTGCCGCGCCTTGCCGATCCCAAAGCCGGTGTGCACGCGCTGGGCGGGGGTATCGGACAAGGCCTGGCTATGGGTATCGGTGCGGCGGTAGGTTCGGCGGTAACTGCCTCAGGCAAGAAAACCCTCACCCTGGCGGGCGATGGCGGCTTTATTCTTAACCTGGGTGAATTGGCCACCGCTGTCCAAGAGCAGGCCGACATGCTGGTCATCTTGATGAACGATCAGGCTTACGGCGTGATCAAGAATATTCAGGACGCCGTCTATGGCGGACGCAAGCACTACGTGCAGCTGCACACGCCTGATTACGCACTGTTGTCGCAGTCGCTCAATCTTGGGCATACGCGCGTCAGCAAGATCGAAGACCTGGAAGGCGCGCTCAAGACCGGTCTGCAAACGAAGGGGCCGTTCATCGTCGAAATCGACATGTTGTCGATCGGCAGCTTCAAGACCAAATTCGCCGGCCCTCCGGTCAAAAAAGAGGCCTGAGTCATGAGCATCGAAAACGAGATTCTGCCTATTTGCGTGGCTGGCGTTTGGCGCCCGGGCAAGGGCGATCGCTATGCGACGCTTTACCCCGCAACGGGCGAAGCGGTGGCCTACCTGAATGCGGCCAACCTGGATGACGTGGAAGAGGCGGTCGCTGGCGCCGATGCGGCTTTTCGCAATAGCGGATGGGCGCAGCGCAAGCCGCACGAACGCGCCGCGGTTTTGTATCGTGTGGCCCAACTGATACGCGAGCGCGCCGAGCAACTGGCCCAGCGCCAGCGTCTGGACAATGGCAAGCCTATCAGCGAAACACGGGGTCTGGTGGCAAGCGCTGCCGGCACCTTCCAGTTTTTTGCCGCCGCCTGCGAAACCCTGGAAGAAACCATCACGCCTTCGCGTGGCGATTTCATCACCATGAGCGTATACGACCCGATGGGTGTCGTGGCCGCTATTACCCCCTGGAATTCGCCTATCGCCAGCGAAGCGCAAAAACTTGCGCCCGCACTGGCGGCGGGCAATGCGGTGGTGGTCAAGCCCGCCGAAGTCACGCCCCTGATGGCACTGGATCTAGCCGCCATTTGCGAAGAGGCTGGGGTGCCCAAGGGCATCATCAGCGTGCTGCCGGGCAAGGGATCGATCATTGGCGATGCGATCACCAAACATCCTTTGGTCAAGCGGGTATCGTTCACCGGCGGCACCAGCACCGGCAAGCACATTGCCCATATTGCGGCTGACAAGATGATGCCGGTATCGCTCGAACTGGGGGGCAAGTCGCCCACCATGGTGTTCGAAGATGCGGACATCGATCATGCGGTCAATGGCATTTTGTACGGCATTTTCAGTTCTTCGGGTGAATCCTGCATTGCGGGATCCCGGTTATTCGTTGCCGATTCCATCTACGACGAAGTGTTGGAACGCCTGGCAGCCGGTGCTGCGGCGCTGCGCGTGGGAGACCCCGCCGACGAACGCACCCAGATGGGGCCCTTGATTACCCAACGCCACCGGGAATCGATCGAGCGCTACGTTGAACTCGGCGTCAGCGAAGGTGGTCGTATCCGTAGCGGCGGACAGCGCCCCAAAGGCGGCATCTACGACGCCGGATACTTCTATCGGCCCACCATCATCGAAGGCCTGAACAATGACAACCTTACCTGCCAGGAAGAAATCTTCGGGCCGGTATTGGTGGCCATGCGTTTTTCCGACGAACGCGACCTGATCCAACAGGCCAACGATAGCGTTTACGCGCTGGCCGCCGGCATCTGGACGCGCGACTACAAAAAAGCCTGGAAGATCGGGCGCGAGGTTCAGGCAGGTACGGTCTGGATCAACACCTACAAGCAGTTCTCGATTTCGACCCCCTTCGGCGGCTGGCGCGACAGCGGCATGGGCCGCGAAAAAGGCCGGTTGGGCATTCTGCAATACATGGAACAAAAGAGCATGTATTGGGGTATGAACGAACAACCCTTGCCCTGGGCGAATTGAGTTTCGCCCGCACAGGAGATAGATATGGACGTTTTGGGCATTGACGAAGTCACCTATGGTGCCGATGACCTTGCTAGCTGCAAGAAGTTTTTCTCTGACTGGGGAATGAAGCTGGTCGAAGAGACTTCTCAGTCGCTGGTTTATGAAACCCTTAATCGTTGCAGGGTGATAGTCCGGACGACTGACTTTCCCGGATTGCCGCCAGCGATCGAGGACGGGCCGACGATACGTGAAGTCGTGTGGGGCGTGTCCAGCGATGAGGTGCTTGAGCGCTTCGCTTCCCGCTTGAACGACGTACCAGGCTTCATGAAGGAAGGCGGCCGTGTCGGCTGCACCGACCCGAATGGTCTGGCCGTGCGCTTCCAGACCACCCGCAAAACCGATGTCGAAGCGGTAAGCCCAGGCATGAATAGCTGGTCCGACAAGTCGCGCCGCAATCAGCGCAGCCCTATCTACGATCGCGCCACACCCATCGAAGTCGGGCACGTGGTGTTCTTCGTGAAAGACGTGGTGGCCGTTGAACGTTTCTACACCGAAAACTTCGGCTTCGTGGTATCCGATCGCTACCCCGGCAAGGGCTCGTTCCTGCGTTGTGCCGCCGAAGGCGGTCACCACGATCTGTTCTTGTTGCAGCCGCCGCAGCCGCGCGCTGGCCTGAATCACGTGGCTTTCGCCGTACGCGACATCCACGAGGTGTTCGGCGGCGGCATGAATATGTCGCGCCTGGGCTGGAGCACGCAGTTGGGCCCCGGTCGCCATCCTATTTCCTCGGCCTATTTCTGGTACTTCAACTGTCCGGCCGGCGGTTTGATCGAATACTACTCCGACGATGATTACCTGGACGAGAACTGGGAAGCGGGCGAATTCGAGCCTGGCCCCACCATGTTCGCCGAATGGGCGATCGACGGTGGTCTGGATGGAAATACCCGCCGCCAAAAGAACGCGAAAGCGCCCGATGGCAAATTCCTGACCGAGAAGAAGTAATCGGCCCTGCCCATTCGAGAACAACAACATGTCGACCACATCCAATGTTTTGCTGACTGTGTTCCTGAAGCATGATCAGTCCAACAATCTCGAAGCGGTCCAGACCAAGCTGAAAGAGGCCGACTGGTGGGAGCGTTTTCCGCCCGAAGGCGTCAAGGTGGTCTCATGGACGGTAGCCATGGGGTTCGGCCAAATCGTGACGCTCGACGTGCCGGCGCACTTGCTGCCTGCCGTCAACGTCGAGCTCGAACGCTCGGCCTGGGGTGTGTTTACTACCGAGTGTTTTCCGACTTATGACTTTGTTCCCGTGCGCGAACTGATCCGCGAACGGGTTCGTAACGGAGGTAAGTGATGCAAGATCGTTATCTTGACCCGCATCAGGCGCGGCGTCGTCCCCCTAGTGAATATGAAAGCCTGTTGGGCGATTCGCTTGAGCGTGCCTTCGCCGCCGGCACCCATGATCTGGCCGGCATCGTGGCCTACCTGAACGACGCGGGCCCCCCCGCGGCCGAAGGCAAGCCCTGGACCGTCGAGCACCTGGAAGCGGAACTTGCCCGCTTGGCCAAGTAATCCTTTAAGAGAAAGCCATGACTACGCAAATCGATAGCGCCGATGCCTTGTTGGCGACCGGCCTGAAAAATATCTGGTATGCCATATGTCCGTCCCACTTCATCAAGGAGCAGCCGGTATCGTTGCGGCGCCTGGGTATGAAACTGGTGTTCTGGCGCGATCTGGCAGGCAAACTGTACGCACTGGAAGACCACTGTCCTCACCGTGGCGCACCCTTGTCCAGGGGCGTGTTGATGGGCGATCGCATCGCCTGCGGCTATCACGGCGTGCAAATCCGCTTTGACGGTGTGGTTACCAGCGTGCCGGGCAGCCCCGGCTGTCGCCTGGAAGGCCAGCGCGCAGCGCGCTCTTTCCACGTCAAGGAATGCAACGGGGCCGTGTTCCTGTACAACTCCAGCGAGAACGTCGAAACGGCGCCGCCGTTCACCTTGCCGGAAGAGCTGGCCTCGGACGAATACGCCTCTTTCCTGTGCTACACCGAATGGCGCGGCGACTATCGCTACGTGATGGACAACGTGATGGACCCCATGCACGGTACCTACCTGCATAAACAGTCGCACTCTATGGCTGAGGGTTCCTCCGTAGCCGAGTTCGGCGTGCGCAATACCGACACCGGCTTCGTCTTCGAGAAAAAAGGCCAGCGTGGCGTGAACTTCGACTGGACGGAATGGGCTGACACCGGTTTGCACTGGATGCGCCTGGAAATCCCGTATCCGGCAACCGGCGGCCCGGGCGGCAGTTTCGGCATTGTCGGCACCTACACCCCCATCAGCGAAAATCTGGCTGCGGTGTTCCACTGGCGCACCCGAAAAGTGTCCGGATGGCAGCGCGATGCCTGGCAATTCCTGTACCGCAACCGCCTGGAAGCGCGCCACTGGGCCGTGTTGGAGCAAGACCGGGTTATGCTTGAGGATATGGAACCTGACGCCAACCAGCGCGAAAACCTGTATCAGCACGATGTTGGTGTAGTGCGCTTGCGCCGTCATCTGCATAATCTGGCCGCTGAGCAAGTCGCCCAAAACGAAAGCAAACCTGCATGAATAGTGTGACTCCCGCCCGCCGTGTAATAGCGGCATCCTTGCCTGAACGGGAAACGGCCACTTGGTCGAACTGTCTCGTTCTGGGCAATGAAGTGGTGATGTCAGGGGTCACCGCCAACCCCGAGACCACGGTCGAGGCGCCTTTGAGCACCTACGACCAGACCCTCGTGGTGCTAGGCAAAATTCGCAGTTTGGTGGAAGCCGCTGGCGGCGGGGTGCAAAATGTTTATAAACTTGTCATTTACGTGACGAACATCGAGGATAAGGACGAAGTCGGACGGGCTCGCAAAGCATTCTTCCAATCGCCTTACCCTTGTTCTACGTTGGTTGAAGTCCGTGCGCTCGTGTTTCCCAGCCTTACCGTGGAAATCGACGCGTTCGCACGGCTCGACGTCGCCTTGCGTACCGACGCATAACGCCTTTTTCTGACCCCAATGAACAGCAGCTCACTTATTACGGTTTTGGTTCACGCCATTCGCTTTGAAGCCCAGGGCATCGTCAGTGTTGAGTTCCGCTCGCCCGATGGCAGCGATCTTCCCGCCTTCGCAGCCGGTTCACACATTGATCTGCATCTGGGTAACGGACTGGTCCGGAGTTACTCGCTGTGCAACTCCCCCTTAGAGCACCATCGCTATGTGGTGGGTGTGCTCAACGACCGCAATAGCCGCGGCGGCTCGCGCTACGTGCACGAGCAACTGCGGGTGGGCAGCACGATCCAGATTGCTCCGCCCCGCAACAACTTCGCCCTGGATGAAGCCGCACCGAAGTCGGTGCTGGTTGCCGGCGGCATCGGTGTAACCCCGATCTTCTGCATGTTCAATCGCCTGCGCAACATCGACAAGGACGTCGAGGTGGTTTATTGCGCCCGCTCGCGCAAGGAAGCCGCTTTCAGTAAAGAACTGGTCGAAGCTGGCGAAATCGTTCATACGCACTTTGACGACGAACGCGGCGGCCCGCCCGATTTGAAAGCGTTTTTGTCGAAGTATCCGGCCGATACCCATTTTTACTGCTGTGGCCCCACGCCCATGATTGGCGCCTTCGAAGCCACCTGCAAAGACCTGGGCTTTGAAAACGTCCACGTCGAACGCTTCGCCGCCGCCGCGGATCTGGAAGTGTCGCAAGAAAGCGGTTATGTGGTTGAACTGTCGCGTTCCGGAAAAACCATCGAAGTGCCCGCTGGCAAAGCCTTGCTGGATGCGCTGCTGGATGCCGGTATCGATGCCGACTATAGCTGCCGGGAAGGGGTGTGCGGTGCTTGTGAAACAGCTGTGCTGGAAGGCGAGCCTGAGCATCGTGATTCGGTCTTGACCGATCGTGAGCGCGCTTCGAACAAGACGATGATGGTTTGCGTATCGGGTTGCAAGGGCAAGCGACTGGTGCTTGATTTGTAGGCTGTGTTTGGGGCCGCCTTGGGCGGCTATGAATGATGGATGGCCTTGAGTGTTTATCTTTGTGATGGGCACGCAGGGCTATTTTTTTTGCTGAATTCACTGGCTCTATACCGGCTCCCAAAAACTTACCAAAGTGATGAAATGCTTAGTAAGCTTTTACGATATTTAATGCTTTGGCTCTTAGTCTTTGCGGGCGTGGCGTTTGCTCTTTGGCGTAACTACGAATACGTGTATAGCGGCAAGAGTTTATTGAGCTTTGAGACTTGCTTGAAATTTGTTGAGGAGGATGTTCTTGGGAAAAGGCTTTACAGTGAGACGTGTGAAAGGTCATCTTATTCTGAACAAGTTGAGTTATTGAATTCGAGTAGTGACATCGATAAACCAGGGGCGTGTCAATTCATATTTCATCCAATTCCTGGAAAAGAAAAAGCATGCCCAGCAGTAACGATTTCAGTCAGTCGTTATACGGGTGAAGCGTGGGTGACCAATGTGGAAAAATAGCAAAAAAGCCACCAGTTGTTGAGTCACAGCCGTTGAGGGGAGGCTGGGGATTTGCGGTGGCTTTGTTTCACAGCTGCATCGGCTGTGGCTGGCAAATGGGTCACTAATCAGGTGTTGGAGAGTGGGAGTGTCTCGGAGTTTGCCTTTGCTACGGTCGCGGACGGAACAGTCTCAGTAATTGGTGGAGGCAAGTTCGAGAATGATGCGGCTACAGCAGCCATCGGGGATCTCTATAAGGCCTGTCGTGAGGGCGTTGCTTCATCTGTAGAACTCCCTGTGCGAGAAAATTCTACTTCTGATTTCCCGGGTTTTTAGGGGGCAATACCATTCCAATGTAATCAAGCACGAAAGCCTGTAATTCTGCTTGGTTGGACGACAAAAACACCAATTGGCCCCATCCCACCCACCCATTCATTCAAGCATTGAGATTAGACTGCTACCTCGTCCCCCTCCATCAAGGCCCCCCGCATGTCCAGCCCGTACATCATGCCCATCGAGATCGGTTTCAAGCACTGCGATCCGGCCGGCATCGTGTTTTATCCACGTTATGTGGAAATGATCAACGACACGGTCGAGCACTGGTTCAAGTACGGACTGCGGGCAGGTTTCGCATCGCTGCATGGCGAGCGAAAAATCGCCGTTCCTACCGCCAATCTGCAATGTGATTTCAAAGCGCCTAGCCGTCTGGGCGAGCAGCTCAATGCCGCACTGTCGGTAGCAAAGCTTGGGCGTTCCTCGCTGTCACTTGACGTAGTGCTTTCAGGCGCTGAGCCTGCGGGAACGCTGCGCATGAGCGCCAAACTGGTTATCGTGTGTGTGGATATGGATGGGCTCAAACCCATCGAAATACCGGCCGATATCCGCGCGGCTGCTGGCCGCTATCAGGCCTGATTCAACTTAGAGAGTAATCAGGCGCTGGGAGAGGCCAGGTCCTCGCTTACCGCTTGTCCCGCCTGCAAGCTACCGCTGAATAAGTCGGCAGGCAGGTGTTTGACCGCCTCGTAAGTGGTGCCTATATGTTCCGACAGCAGGCGGGTAGCCAGCTCGGCATCACGCGCCAATGCGGCATTCAAGATATTTTGATGTTCATCATGAACATCACGTGGAATGGGCTTGCGGGTGACGACCAGGCGGCGATAGCGTTCGGCCTGTTGGTACAGAATGCCCAGAAAATGGTGCATCCAGCGTGAATGACAGGCGCTGATGAGTGCCTGGTGGAATTCGCGATTGCGGTCTTCCCATTCATCGAAGCGTCCCGCAGGGTTGTCCACCAAGCGTTCTTCTGCGCGGCTCAGGCGGTGAAAGGCGGCAAGGATGCGGCTTTCCCAGACGTCGTCGCCCACTTCTATGGATTGCCTGAGCGCTTCGCTTTCCAGCAGCATGCGATTACGGGTGATATCCAGAAAATCTTCCATGGATATCGGGGTGACGTGAAACCCGCGTTGGCCGTGAGAGACCACCAGTGCGTCGGACACCAGCAAGGCCAGCGCCTCGCGCAAGGTGCCTGCGCCGACCCCATAAGAGTCCTTCAGGTGTTCGACCCTTAAGCGCGAACCTGGCGCCAGTCGCCCTTCGATGATGTCGCGGCGCAGGGCGGCATACGCGGTTCCCACCAAGGTGGTTGGCGCGGCGGCGTGCGCCAGGGGCGGCAATGCATTCATCAGGGCATGGGACATGCTGCGGGTAAGGATTGTTTCATCGAGAAAAGATTTTAGAGGATTCTCGAAAAAATTCTAGTTACCTAGGGAAATCCTGTAAATCTCGATAAAAATCTTTATATCCGATATTTTGTCGGGTATCGTAGACCGCAACAACTATGGCTGCTTCAGCCATGCAGGAGACCTTGTGATTCATTTGCACGATATTCGCTATGTAAGACTGGGCACGTCCGATCTTGAGGGTTCAGTGCGCTACGCAAGGGAAGTTCTTGGGCTTGAGGTGGCGCGCCGGGAAGGTAAGGCCGTGTATTTGCGCTCTGATAGCCGTGACCACACCTTATGCTATTTCGATGGGGATACCCGCGACCATACTGCCGCTTTCGAGGTGGATAGTTCTAGCGAACTGGATCATGCCCTGGCCAGTTTGCAAGAGGCGGGTTATTCGGTGCGCAAGGGCACTGCGGAAGAGGCTGAGCAGCGCTATGTGCGTGAGTTCGTCAATTTCAAGGACCCGTCAGGCAACAGTGTTGATTTGGTCTATGCGCCGCAGCATAGCGGCCGGCGGTATTTTCCCTCGCGTGATGCGGGGATCACGGGCTTCAGCCATATCGGGCTGCGCACGCTTGATGCGCGCCGCGACGAAGCCTTCTGGACGGGATTGCTTAGCGCCAAGGTCAGCGACCGCATCGGTGAAGCCCCTTTGCTGCGTATTGATGAGGTCCATCACAAGATAGCCTTGTTCCCCTCGGCCTATCCAGGGGTGCAGCACATTAATCATCAGGTCGAAAGCATCGACGATGTGATGCGCGCTTATTACATCCTGTTGGAAAAGAAGATTCCGATTCGTTTCGGGCCGGGGCGCCACCCCACCTCGGGCGCGATGTTTCTGTATTTCGAAGGGCCAGACGGGATGATCTACGAATACTCCACCGGGGTACGGCTGATTACCGAGGAGGATGAAAAAACCTATCTTCCCCGTGCTTTTCCCGCAGTGCCTTCATCTTTTTGCATGTGGGGTTCCAAACCCGATATTCCGGAGTTCAAGACTTGACTACGTCGTTTCCTACGCCGTCGCCCAGGCAACAAAGCCAGGTGCGGGCCGCCGCGCGTGCCTTGGCACGGGCCAATCTGGTTCACGCTTATGGCCATTGCAGTTTGCGCCTGGACGAGGACTTCTTCCTGGTGTGCGCGGCCAAGCCCATGGGGCTGATCGACTCCACCGAATTGGGTACGGTCGTGCCGGTTACCGGCGAACTGCCCGAAGGCGTGCTGGGCGAGGTTCGCATTCATCAGCATATTTATCGCCATCGCCCGGAAGTCGGCGCGGTGGTGCGCAGCATGCCGCGCGATGTCATGACCTTGTCCAGCGCTCGGGTCACGCCCTTGCCCCGCCATGGGATGGGTTCTTATTTTTCACCCGCAGTACCGCTTTGGGATGATCCCCAGTTGGTTCGCTCGCAGGCCCAGGCGGCTGGTGTGGCCGAAACCATGGGGCAGGCGCCCGCAGTGGTGATGCGTGGTAACGGCGCGGTGGTGGCGGGCGCCAATATCGAACAGGCCGTGGTACTGACCTGGTATTTGGAAGACGCGGCGCGCATCGAACTGCAATTGCGTGCGGCGGGTTTGGCCGGTGGTCCGGTGCTCTCGCAAGAAGAGGCTGCGGCACGTGCTACCGGAGCAGGCCGTATTTTCGAGCGGATGTGGGAATACCTGTGCGCGGGCGATCCCGAGTTTTCCGACATCCTTTGAGTCAATTCCCAGGCATTTCTCTATCAGCGAGTCAAAGAAAATGAACGAGTTCAAGAATTTCATCAATGGGCAGTGGGTTACCACCGGCAAAACGTTTGAGAACCGCAACCCGATGGATAACCGCCTGATCGGGCCGGTGTTCGAAGCGGGCCGCAATGAGGTCGACGCCGCGGTCAAAGCCGCACGCGCTGCCTTGAATGGCCCTTGGGGATCTTTCAAGGTGCAGGATAGGGTCGAGTTGCTGCACGCCATTGCCGATGGTATTAATCGCCGCTTCGATGAGTTTCTTGCCGCCGAGATGGCGGACACGGGCAAGCCGCACGTGTTGGCCAGCCATGTCGATATTCCACGTGGCGCGGCGAACTTCAAGGTGTTTGCCGATTTGATCCGCAATGTGCCGAATGAAACCTTCAGCATGGAAACGCCGGACAACGGCCAAGCCATCAATTATGGCGTGCGTGTACCGCGCGGCGTGATCGGTGTGGTCTGCCCGTGGAATCTGCCGCTGTTGCTGATGACCTGGAAGGTGGGGCCGGCGCTTGCCTGCGGCAACACTGTCGTGGTGAAGCCCTCTGAAGAGACTCCCGCCACGGCGACGTTGCTGGGCGAAGTCATGAATGAAGTCGGGGTGCCGGCAGGGGTGTACAACGTCGTGCATGGTTTCGGTCCCGACTCGGCTGGCGAGTTCCTGACCAATCACCCTGATGTCGATGGTATTACCTTCACCGGTGAAACCCGCACGGGCGAAGCCATCATGAAGGCTGCGGCCAAGGGTGTGCGGCCGGTGTCGTTCGAGCTGGGTGGCAAGAACGCCGGCATTGTTTTTGCCGATGCTGATTTCGACAAGGCGGTAGCGGGTATTGCGCGTTCCGCTTTTGAAAACAGCGGCCAGGTCTGCCTGGGCACTGAACGCGTCTACGTGCAACGGCCGATTTTCGAGCGCTTCGTGGCTGCGCTAAAAGCACGCGCCGAGTCGTTCAAGCTGGGCGATCCCAATGATCACGCGGTTAATTTCGGGCCACTGGTTTCGCAGATCCACCGCGAGAAGGTGCTGAGCTACTACGGCAAGGCGCGTGAAGCCGGCGCCACCATCGTTACCGGCGGCGGCGTGCCTGATATGCCGGGCGCGATGTCTGAAGGGGCGTGGGTGCAGCCCACCATCTGGACGGGCCTGCCGGAAAGCGCTGCGGTCATTCGTGAAGAAATCTTTGGTCCTTGCTGCCATATTGCGCCGTTCGATACCGAGGAAGAAGTCATCGCATTGGCCAACGATACGCCTTATGGTCTGGCCGCGACCGTGTGGACCCAGAACGTTGGTACGGCGCACCGCCTGGGGCAGGCCTTGAATGTGGGCATCTGCTGGGTGAATTCTTGGTTCCTGCGCGATCTGCGTACTTCATTCGGCGGCGCCAAACAGTCCGGTATCGGGCGTGAAGGTGGTGTGCATTCGCTCGAGTTCTATACCGAGCTGCGCAACGTATGTATCAAACTTTGAACGTGGTCTTACGTGCGTTTCGTTTAATCCAGCCAAGGAAATTTTCATGCCGATTATTCAGGTATCAATGATGGAAGGCCGCAGCGACGAACAGCGCTCCGCCCTGATCGAAGCTTTGACCGAGGCTACCCATCAAGCGATTGGCGCGCCTCGCGAATCCGTGAGGGTGGTGCTGGTTGAGGTTCCCAAAACCAATTTCGGAATCGGCGGCAAAACTGCCAAGGCCTTGGGCCGCTGATTTGCATTAGCTCAATGAGACGGAGACGAGATCGATGAAAAAACAAGTTACCGCGGTTTTGACTGCTGCTGCTTTGTTTGCGGTTGCCAATGCTCAAGCCGACATGAAGATCGGTTTTTCGGGTGTGATGTCCGGGCCGCAAGCGGCGCTGGGGCAAGACCAGTATGACGGCTTCATGTTGGCTGTCGAACAATTGGGCGGCGCGCTCGGCGGTCAGAAAGTGACGGTTATCAGCGAAGACGATCAGCTCAAGCCGGATGTCGGCGCGCAGATCCTGCAAAAATTCATCGAACGCGACAAGGTCGACGCCGTGGTCGGTTTGGGTTTTTCCAATGTGCTGATGGCTCAGGTGCGCCGTATCAAGGAAAGCGGCATTCCCGCCCTGACGACCGTCGCGGGGCCCGCGCCTATCGCAGGCAAGATGTGCACCCGCAATTTGTTCGTCATGGGTTGGCAGAACGATGGCATGTCGGAGGCCATGGGGCAGTATGTCCAGAATCAGGGCTACAAGAATGTCTATCTGATGTCCTCCAACTACCAAGCGGGCAAGGACAAGCTCAGCGGCTTCAAGCGTTTCTACAAGGGCAAGATCGCCAACGAGGTCTACACGCAATTAGGCCAGCTTGATTATTCGGCTGAAATCTCCACCTTGCAGGCTGCCAATCCCGACGCGCTGTTTGCGTTTTATACAGGCGGCATTGGGGTGAACTTCGTGCGCCAATTGCGCCAGGCCGGGCTGATGGGCAAGCTTCCGTTTTTCTCGGATAGCTTGATCGATGCCACCACCTTGCCTGCCTTGAAAACGCAAGCGGTGGGTGCTATTTATGGCGCCACTTGGGCAACTATCCTGGAAAACCCGCAGAATAAAAAATTTGTTGAATCCTTCCAGGCCAAGTACAAACGTCTTCCTTCAGAGTACGCGGTCAATGGCTACGATGCCGCCTATTTGCTGGATACGGCGGTGCGCAAGGTCAAGGGCAAGGTTTCCGATCACAAGGCGCTGACCGCTGCCATCAAAGCGGCTGGTTCGGAGTTTCCGACGGTACGCGGGAAATTTGCATTCAATAAGAACAATATGCCGATTCAGAATTACTATGCCTTTCAGGTGGTCGAGCAGGGCGACGGCGTCGGCTTCAAGCAGCTTGCGCAAGTCTTGACCGATCACCAGGACGCCTACGTTGGCGACTGCAAGCAGTAGTAATCAGTAGAAGCAAGCGCAGTAAGTATGCAAATGCCAGGCATGTCCATGGCGGACGTGCCTGCTTCACCGTATCCGGAAGCTACTCATGGATAGTTCGCTGTTTCTGTCTCAGTTGCTCAATGGCGTGCAACTAGGTGTATTGCTGTTTCTGTTGTCGTCGGGCTTGACGCTGATCTTCGGCATCATGAACTTCATCAACCTGGCGCATGGCTCTCTATACATGGTGGGCGCCTTTATCGGCGCAGCCAGCTATAACGCCAGCGGTTCTTTCATCTTCGCCGTAGGCGCGGCCATCGTGGCCAGCGGGTTTGTGGGTCTCTTGCTTGAGCATTTCATTGCAAGGCCCTTGTACCGCTACGATCACCTCTACCAAGTCCTGGCCACGTTCGGTTTGATGATGTTTTTCAATGAACTGGCCATTGTCATTTTTGGCAACCGCCCCTATTACGCCGCCATCCCCGCCAGTCTGGAAGGAGCGGTGACTATATTCGGCGCGCCTTACCCCGTGTTCCGGATACTGATCATTGCGGTGGGTGTGGTGGTTGCGCTGGGGGCTTGGTATTTAATCCAGAAGACGCGGTTCGGCATGTTGGTACGCGCCGGCGCCAGTAATTCGGCCATGGTCAGCGTGCTTGGAACCAATATCGATTTGCTTAAGAAAGTGCTGTTCATGATCGGCGCTGGCTTGAGCGGTCTGGCCGGCGCGCTGGCGGGCCCCATCTTGTCGGTGCAGTCGGGAATGGGCGAACCGGTGCTTATCCTGGCTTTGGTGGTGATCGTGGTGGGCGGAATAGGATCGATACGCGGGGCCCTGGTTGCAGCGATGCTTATCGCTGTCATCGATACCTTGGGCCGCGCCTACATGCCCCATATCCTGGCTACCGTCATGTTGCCGTCGGCCGCCAACGCGGTGGGCCCGGCGCTGGCCTCCATGCTTATCTATGTCTTGATGGCTCTGGTGCTGGCATTCAAACCCAACGGCATCATGGCTTCGGCTAAACGCTGAGCCCTTTGTAAGGTATCGACAATGAATCGAGTGAAATTCGGGAATTGGGTCATACCGGTTCTATTTCTTGTCTTGGCGGCTGTACCCTTCGTGGCGCAGGCGATGGATGAGCCGTTCTACATCACCTTCTTTGCCCGAGTGTTGGTCTATGCCCTGGCGGCTTGCGCGCTCAATGTCGTGCTGGGCTTTGCGGGCCTGGTCAGTTTCGGCCACGCGATGTTTATCGGTTTGGGTTGCTACGCGGTAGGTATCCTGACTTTCTACGACATCAGCAACGGCTGGATCCAGTTGGCAGTGTGTGTTGCCGTATGTGCCGCCATCGGCCTGCTGGTGGGTTCCGTATGTCTGCGCACGTCGGGTATCGGTTTCATCATGATTACGCTGGCGTTCGCCCAGATGTTCTATTTCCTGATGGTCAGCATGACGGCCTTCGGTGGCGATGACGGACTGAATATCATCGCGCCGAGCGACTTCGGCTTCTTCGAGTTGTCTGGCAGTACCGAGGTGTATTGGGCTGCTTGGGGCGTGCTGCTGGTGGCCACCGTTTTCCTGGCGCGTTTCAAACGCTCGCCATTCGGCATGGTGCTGCAAGCTACCCATATCAATCCACGCCGCGTCAACGCCTTTGGCTATTCGGTGTTCCGGATCCAGTTGATGGCTTATGTATTGTCTGGCGTGTTGGCAGGGTTATCCGGGTTTTTGCTGGCTAATCTGGCGGCATTTGCGTCGCCTAGCTATATGTCGTGGCAGATGTCTGGCGACTTGATCGTGATGCTGGTGATAGGCGGTGTTGGCCTGGTCACCGGGCCGATTTTCGGCGCGATCGTTTTTCTGGTGCTTGAGGAATTCTTCAAAGGTGTGACGCAACACTGGATGCTGCTGATGGGGCCGGTGATCGTCGCGATCGCGCTGTTGAGCAAGAATGGTTTTTCTTCATGGGCGCGCTACTTTAAGAGGAA
>JBEBXA010000024.1:0-48248 GCA_040391825.1 Pigmentiphaga sp. | reverse complement strand
CCCTTTTGAAGACGAGTGCTTAGGTCATTGGAATAGCCCACCACCAATTGTGGTTGTATCAAGGGGGCTTCTGTTCTTAGTTTGCGGAAAAGCTGCTCGCACACTGTCGATGCAGCGCTGTGCAGAATGCCTATATTGATCGGGCCGCGGGCGTCTTCCATCAGGGATTGCACCGCGGTTTTTGCGAAAGAGGCTTGCTTCAGGATGGATCTGGCGTGATGCAGAAGTTCGCTGCCTGCGCGAGTCAGTACAACCCCACCGTGGCTGCGTGTGAACAACTCCGCTCCAAGTTCGCGTTCAAGCACCGCCAAGGCTTGGCTCAGCGCAGGTTGAACGATGTGCAGGCGGCGGGCGGCGGCCGATAGACTGCCTTGTTCGGCGATGGCGATGAAGTATCGGAGTTGTTTCAGCTCCATGAAAACAGGCTCCGATGTGATGCGCTGCGACTAGCGAGAGGCCCGTTGCCGAATCAGGTCGATGTATGCCTCGGTATCCATGGGGGTGCCAAGGCGCTGAGATTCCCAGACGACCTGACCAAGGCATTCCATCACTTCGTGGGCAGCTTGGTGGGCATCGCTACGCTGGGCCAATGCCTGATAAGCGGCGCGGATGCCAGGGGGGTGGTCGATCGACAGTTGTTCCGCGATGGCCAGATGCATGGACAAGTGCAGGAAGGGGTTGGTGCGGCCCGCCTCGACACTGTAATCGGCCTGGGCCGTGTCGGGGTTTTCCAGGTCGGCGTGGTATTCGGGGTGCTCCAGAATCCAGTCCAGCGCCATCGCTTCAAGCGGCGTCAAGACCTCGCTGGCGCGATGCTTGCGCCATGTGTCGATGAAAAACTGGCGGACCTGGTCCCGGGTAGGATTGAACATCATGGTTTTATTGTACCGGGTAGCGGCAGTGGGCCCGCGCAGGCCGGTTTGGAAATGTCGGGGCGAATACGTGATAATCCAGGCTGGAACGCAAGCGGCTGTCTTCGCTTTCTCTTCAGCGCATCATCTGGAATACCCACCGAATGTCCTACAAGCATATCAAGGTGCCCGCCGAGGGCAGCCGCATCACCGTCAATGCCGACTTCTCCCTGAACGTGCCCGACCAAGCCATCATCGCCTATATCGAGGGTGATGGTACCGGGCGTGATATCACTCCTGTCGCAATGCGAGTGGTGGATGCGGCGGTAGCCAAGGCGTACGGGGATATTCGCAAGATCCATTGGATGGAAATCTACGCGGGCCGCAAAGCCACCACGCTTTACGGAGCCAGTGTCTGGTTACCCGACGAAACCGTGTCCGCCTTGCAGGAATATGTCGTTGCGCTGAAAGGTCCGCTGGGCACGCCACCAGGGGGCGATTACCGTTCCTTGAACGTAATGCTGCGGCAAGCTCTGGACTTGTATGTCTGCCTGCGACCCATCCGCTACATACGGGGTGTTCCGTCGCCGCTCAAACAACCCGAAAAAACCAATATGGTGATTTTCCGTGAAAACTCGGAGGACATCTATGCCGGGATCGAGTACGCAGCCGGCTCGCCGGAAGCCGTCGAATTGATGTCGGTTCTGGAGGACAAGCTGGGGGCCAAGCAGTTGCGTTTCCCCGCAACTTCGGGCATCGGTATCAAGCCGGTTTCGCGCGAAGGCACCGAACGCCTGGTGCGCAAGGCCATTCAGTATGCAATCGACAATAATCGCCGGTCGGTTACGTTGGTGCACAAGGGCAACATCATGAAGTTCACGGAAGGCGCATTCCGTGACTGGGGCTACGAAGTGGCCCGCCGTGAGTTCAATGCGGAAACCATTGATGCGGGGCCGTGGTGCAAGATTCGCAATCCCCGCACTGGCCGCGACCTTATCGTCAAGGACTGCCTGGTCGATACTTTTTCGCAAAGCATGTTGTTGCGCCCCGTAGAGTTCGATGTGATCGCCACGCTTAATTTGAATGGGGATTATCTGTCCTCCGCCTTGGCGGCGCAGGTGGGCGGCGCAGGCATAGCTCCGGGTGCAAACATGAATGATTCGGTGGCGGTCTTCGAAGCCACGCACGGCACGTCTGCCAAATATGCCGGCAAGGACTATGTCAATCCCAGCTCTGTAATTCTGTCGGCAGGCATGATGCTGGCGCACATGGGATGGCATGAAGCGGCTGAGCTGATCGTGCCCGCCATGGAGAAAACCATTTTGTCGAAACGGGTTACGTACGACTTCGCCAGGCAATTGGAGGGTGCGACTCAGGTTTCGTGTTCGGGCTTTGGCGAATCCTTGATTGAAAATATGGTGCTCGACAACTGAGACTGCGCTGCAATTTCAGGGCCGAATGGGGCAAGGAAGAGCCGGTCCGCGGGCTTGCTTGAAAAGCCCGGCCCTGGCAGCGCTGCCTGCGGCCGGCTTGGTCGCCGTGTGGGTGTGGAAACCTTGGTCGCCTGCGCCAGGCTGCCGCAAGAGCCCCTGCTGCCGAGGGGGTTGAAGCGACCTTGGCAAATAGAAAGCGTTAAGCTGGGTGACCTTACCAGCGTTTTCTACAGGGGTTGACGATGAAGAAAGCAGGGAAGTTCGTCGCTGCGGTTTTCGTGGCTGGCTCGGCCGCTCTGGCTGGGCCATTATGGGCAGCGGAATGCGCCGCTGATATCACCGGCACCGATACTATGCAGTTCGATAAGAAGGTCATGTCGGTCAGCGCGAGCTGCAAGGAGTTCAAAGTCACGATCAAGCATTCAGGAAAACTCCCCAGGAATGCCATGGGCCACAACTGGGTCTTGACTAAAACCGCCGATATGCAGGGTGTAGCGAATGATGGCATAGCCGCCGGCTTGAACAACGACTACGTAAAGGTGGGCGATAGCCGCGTCATTGCACACACCAAGGTAATTGGAGCTGGGGAAACCGATACGATCACGATCCCGCTCAGCAAGCTCAAGGCGGGCGAAAGCTATACCTATTTCTGCTCGTTCCCTGGCCATTCGAGCATCATGAAAGGTGTCTTGCAAGTCAACAAATAAAGGCCCGGTAAATAACTCAGTAGGCGCTACTGCCAGGGTCTCAATCGACTGGCCCCAACGAGCGCCGCTTTCCTGGCCCGGAGGCCAGGATGTTCCAGGAGCAAGCCCATGGCCTTGAAGCATGCCCAAGCACTGGATATTATCGACCTACATGCCAGCGACGAAGTGCTGGGAACTTCAGCAAGCAACAGTCTGCTCAAAACCGGCAGCTTGCAGTTGATGCGTTTGGTGTTGGCGGCGGGGGACAAGCTGCCCGAACATCATGTTATGGACGAAGCCGTCATTCAGTGCCTGCTTGGCCATGCAAGCGTGATAACACCCCGGCGGACTTGCGTGCTGACTTCGGGAAAGCTGCTTGTTTTACCCGCCGCGGAGCCCCACTCGGTTCTAGCGCACAGCGACACGACCTTGTTGTTGATATTGCAGCTCAGGGAACGGAGTAATGCAATATCCTAGTGGGAAGTCTTGACCCGCTCGAGTGGATCTTTCCAGTTCGTCCAATATCGCGGTCGCTCAACTTTACTAATTTTGCCATCCGCCGAGCTCAAAAAACTGCCATGGCCCAAGCGAACAACCGCAGTGCGTGGTCCAGGCACGAACAATGCGGAAGCGGAAAGAGGCCCAATTAGTTTTTATGGCACAAGGCATCAAGAGTCGGGCCGATGACGAGGCCAATGGATGTTCGATGGGTACTAGCGTTGAGATTTCCTCGTCTTGAAGAAATAGCTGGATTGGCGACAATTTGTTTCGTTTTTTGGGCAGATCAAGATGGTTTCTGCCCATAGCATACGAGCTAGACATCAGGTTTCGCTCACCATTTTTTGGAGCGCATAGTGGCGACAGCTCACGGGACGGCGCAGCGCAGCGTTGGCAATAATGCAGGACTCTCGGCGGGGGACGCTTCTTCAGGTTCGCGTCACGGACATTCACCAGGTCAGGGGATAAGCCCCGCCAGCAGAGCGAAGGATGCGCGTGCCGATGAGCTGCGGGCTGGCTTGCTCAAGCCCGAGGCGCAGATAAATCCCAAGTTTCTTTACGATGCACAGGGCTGTGTGCTGTTTAACGCTATTTGCGAGCTTGACGAGTATTACCCTACTCGGATCGAGCGCGAGATATTCGCGCAGCATCGCCAGGCCATCGCCGCAGCTTTGCCTGTGGGCCTGCAGTGGGTCGACCTGGGCTGCGGCGACTGCGTCAAATCTGAAGGCTGGCTAGGCCATGTGCAAGCGCGCCGCTATTTGGGCGTTGACATAGCCGCCGATTGGGTTGCCAAGGAGGTTGCGCGACTGGCCCAGCAGTTTCCAACCGTCGAGTGCGTACCAATAGGTGCCGACTTCACCCAGGTTTTCGACCTGCGCGATGTGCTGGGCAATGTGGAAAAGATTCCACCAGTTTTTTTCTATCCAGGTTCGTCCATCGGCAACTTCAAGCCTGATGCGGCGCTTGCGATGATGACTGAAGTAGGGAAACAGGCGGGTGCGCGAGGTTCGCTGCTGATTAGTGTGGATTTGCGCAAGGACCAGGGAATCATGGAGCGCGCTTACGCCGATGCTTTGGGAGTAACCGCCGCATTCAATCGCAATGTGTTGCGAGTATGCAATCGCGTCTTGGGTAGCGATTTCCAGCCTGAAAATTTTCAACATCAGTCGATCTATGACAAGGACGAGGGTTGTATACAAATGCGACTGGTGGCCCGATGCCGGCAGCGTGTCCAGTGGGCTGGCGAAGTGCGGATGTTCGAGCCGCAAGAGGCGATCGTTACCGAGCATTCTTACAAATACACTCTGGAACAGTTTGATCAATTGTTGAGCGCGGCCGGGTTTGGCATGCGGCGCTGTTGGACCGATCCGCGTGGCTGGTTCGGCGTTTTTCTGGCGCAGCAATAATGCTGTCCCATTCTTCCGTTGATCGCAGCGTGTACTTGGCGGAACGCGTCGCGGCAGTTCGGCGTACGACCTTGGCAATGCTGGAAGGTCTATCCGCCGAAGACTGCATGTTGCAATCCATGCCCGAAGCAAGCCCGATCAAATGGCACTTAGGTCACGTGTCATGGTTTTTCGAAACCTTTGTGCTTGAACCCTTTCAAGTCGACTATCGCGCCTTTCATCCTCGATTCCGAGAAATATTCAATTCTTACTACGTGGGGGTCGGAAGCCGGCATCCGCGTGCGGAACGCGGTCTGCTCTCGCGCCCGCCTTTATCCGAGGTGATGGCTTATCAGGAGTCGGTCAGTACCCGTCTGCTGGAGCTTCTGCAAAACGGACGCGTCGATGATTCCTGCTTGGATTTGATCGAGTTGGGGGTGCATCACGAACAGCAACACCAGGAGCTGATCGTAACGGACCTGAAGCATCATTTTTGGCATAACCCTTTGCTTCCAGTTTGGCGAGATTGCCCAGACGAAGCATCCACGACGCTAGCGCCTCTAAAGTTCTTGTTTTATGAAAGTGGTCAGGTGGAATTAGGGCATGCAGGCGCAGCGTTTGCCTTCGACAATGAACGTCCGCGCCATCGGGTGTGGATCGAGCCCTTTGAGCTGGCTTGCCGCCCGGTGTCGAATGGCGAATATCTTGCATTCATCAAGGACGCGGGTTACGAGCGTGCCGAACTATGGTTGTCCGACGGCTGGGATGCACGTGGTCGGGAGGGGTGGCAGGCGCCGCTCTACTGGTGGCAGGAAGAAGGTCAGTGGCTCTGCTTTGGCGCAACAGGCGCAAAGCCGGTGCGGCTCTCTGAACCGGTTTGCCATCTTAGTTACTACGAAGCTGATGCGTATGCTCGGTGGGCAGGAGCTCGACTGCCTACCGAGCAGGAATGGGAGCTTGCCGCCAATCGATATGCACAGAGCCGAGACGGCGACAACTGTGGCCAAGACTTTGCGGAGCAAAATCGTTTCCATCCCATGGCAATGAATGCGCAAGCAGGTTTTTTTCTGGGTGGCGTGTGGGAATGGACGCAAAGCGCGTATTTGCCTTATCCGGGGTTCCGGATTGCCGATGGCGCGGTGGGCGAATACAACGGCAAATTCATGGTCAACCAAATGGTGTTGAGAGGAGGCTCCTGCGCTACCCCTCAAAGCCATATACGCAACAGCTACCGGAATTTTTTCGGGCCAGGGTCTCGTTGGCAGTTTTCAGGTTTGAGGCTGGCTCGTTCATAAGGAGTTGAAAAATGCCCACTATAAATACCCCCACGCTTGGCACTGCGTACCGGCGCTGCCCCCCAAGGGGACGCTTTTTGCCTTGGGGCGGCCCTGCGGCAAAAAATACCCTCACGCTTGGAAGGAAGACCCGGCAAGAGGACGAGGCCGGCCATATTCAATCCAAGCTGCCTCATGAACATGACGAATCGCATGAGAGTCAAAGCAGCCCGCCGCGTCCGGTTATCAAGCAAGCCTACGACGATGTGCAATCGGGAAAGGAAGACACTGACCTGCGCTCCACTCAGGGCCGCCGGATCAACTCGGTTCCAAAAAACGAACGCTGACGAAGATTCGCGTTTAGCGCTTTTGTTGCGCCGCTCCGGAGTTTTTGCTGGCTTGGCGAGTAGCCGCCAGTAGTTGTTGGCAGTTTGCGTCCGTGCCTGGCCCGGTCTCAATCAGAGGAATCAGCGCGGCCAGCGGGTTGATGAGGGCCAGTCCCAGGGCCGCGCCCGCGCGTGTAAGCAGACTGGCTTTGTCGATCTTGAATCCGGGGTCAGCAAATGTGCCGACGATGTTGATGGGAGAACGCGCTACCAGAATGCTTTTGTCCTTGGGCTTGGGTTCAAGGCGCAGGTTCAGCTTCTCGTCTGCCAAGCTGATGGTGCCACTGCCGTCTATCCGAGTATCGTCGGTGTCGATGACCAAGACTTGTGCCGTGCCCAAACCATTTTTGACCTCGAAGGTGGAGACTGCGCAGCGCAAATGGGTTTTCTTGTCGCCTCCCAGAAGGAAGCCCAAAGCCTGGCTGGCATCCAGGCCAATCACCTCCACCAACAGGTTGGAGATTTCTCCGCCGGTAACCGCCAGACCGACCTCGCCATTGGCTCGGCCGAGCATGCTGCGTATCGAGTTGCCACGGCTCTTCAAGCGAATGTCTGCACCCAGGGTGCCATCGCTGCTTTTCATGAGCTCGACGTCAGGAAACAGCTTATTCAGGCGTGCTTTCTGCACTGCGATGCGGGCATCGGCCCGAATGCTTTTTTCACGTGCATCCAATGTGATGTCGGATCTCAACTGGCCGCCCGCGTAACCGAAATTCAATGGCGCAAGCTTGAGCACGCCATCAGTCAGGATCAAGTGGGCCGCGAAGTTATCGAAGGCCCATGGCCCACGTATTTTTACGTCGGCGGCGGCCAGGGTAACGTCTGCATCGATGGCGTTGATGCGGTCCAGCCTGAACTCTGCGTCGGGTAGTACGCGTCCGTCGGAGGCCGCCTTCTTGGGTTTACCTGCAGCTTGGGCTGTGGTGGCGCTTTCGTCAACGCCTATCAGGGGGCCAAGATCTTTCATGTCGAGTAAGCGGCTCGTCAGCTGTGCTTTCAACAAGGGGCGCTCGGCGCGTTTTTCGTAGCTGGCACTGCCCGCTATATCGGTGGATCCGATACGTCCATCCATGCGCGAAAGATGGAAGTTCATTCCGTCGCGCTTGAGATGGCCTTTGATGCGGTAGGCCGGAGTGGTGGGGAGAGGCAGGTTGATGAAAGGATACAGATTGGACAAAGTGGGGCCAGCCACATCCAGGTCTACATCGATTTGGGCTTCGCCAAGGATGTCGCCTACTTGGCCTTGCGCCCACACCTTGGTCGAACCGCCCTTGGCATCGATGAAAAAAGGAAAAGGAGTCCCTGAATCACGCAATGTCATGACACCGCCGGTGCGGGCTATACCGCCAAAGCTCCCACCGTTGTACCGGCCATCGAACTCTAGTTTCATGGTGTAGGGGTCTTCGGGTTTCTCCAGCGGGATAGTGTCGGCGCGAATGTGTGCGCTCAGTTTTTGGGAACGATCATCCAGATGGATGCCGATACGGTCCAGAGAGAGCGCACGCACGTTAAGGTCGACTCCTGGGCCTTTATCGTCCTGCTGCGGCAATGTCCAGTTGTTGTGCCCCGTCGCGTCACGCATCAAATGAAGCTCGCCGCCGTGAAGGGAAAGGCTTTCCAAATCCACGGCGCGTTTGAGCAGCGGCAGCAACCTCAGTTGTACGTCCACCGCTTCCAGTGCGGCCATTTGCGTAGGTTCGGCGTCGGCGATATTCGCCACCTTAAGGCCTTGCAGGTGGATACGGGTAAGCGGTCGCAAGCGCATGCTGAAGTCTTCGAGCGTGACTTGCCTGCCGATTTTTTCGCTGGCGATTCGCTCTAAAGGCTGCCGCAAAAACCCCCAGTCAGTAATAAGTGCCGCAATAATAAGAATGAGGGGCACAATCAGTACAAACACAAGGATCTTTGCTATACGCATCGGGTACCGGCCAAGATCGCCGCCTGTTCTGGATATGGGCGTTTTAATGCCTCATGGCTGTTTGCGCAAATCGGCAGGTGGCAGCTTCATCTGATCACGGTATTTGGTAACCGTGCGCCGCGCCACGACCACGCCTTGCTGGGCAAGCATTCGGGTCAGCGCCACATCGGACAAAGGCTCGGGTGCTTGTTCGGTGGCGATCATATCTTTGATCAAGGCACGCACCGCCGCTGCCGAGCATCTGCCACCGGTGTCGGTGGCGAGTTCCCGCGAAAAAAAATGCTTGAACTCGAAAACCCCGCGGGGAGTCGCCATGTACTTATTATTGGTGGCGCGAGAAACCGTGGACTCGTGCAGATCCAGCTCTTCAGCCACCTTGCGCAGTACCAAAGGCCGCATGGCTACGTCCCCATAATCGAAGAAGGTTTTCTGATAAGCAACAATTGCTTCCGCCACGCGCTGAATAGTGACGAAACGCTGTTCCACATTGCGTATCAGCCATCTGGCCTCTTGCAGCTCTTGCGCCAGTGGAGCGCGATCGTCGCAACGCGCCCGCCGAAACAAGTCGGCGTAAGCATGATGCAGCCGGGCTTTGGGCATGACGGCGGGATTGGTACTGACCAGCCATTGCCCCTTCACTTTCTGGACAATGACGTCGGGCACGATATGGTCGGTTTCAACTGCGGAAAAACGCAAGCCCGGCTTGGGATCGAGGCTGCGTATCAACTGGCAGGCTGTGGTTTGCTGCGATTCGGTGCAAGCCAACCGGCGTTTCATCTCAGCCGTTTCCCGCTTGGCCAGCAGCGGCAGGTGTTGAGCAACAATGCGTAAGGCCAGGTCTCGCCCCGGGGTATCGGGGACCAGCGCCTCCAGTTGCAATGCCAGGCATTCGCTCAGATCCCGTGCCGCCAGGCCGGGGACGTCAAGTTGCTGAACCAGCGTCAGCGCCAGCAGCCACTCGGCTTCGGCGGGAGCCGGCTTGATATCCAAGGCCATTGCCAGTTCGTGGAAATCTTGCCGAAGGTAGCCATCATCGTCGAGAGCCTCGATCAGGCACTGGGCTAGCAGGTGATCGCGCTCACCCAGGCGGTAGCCACATAGCTCGTGGTGCAGATGATCATGCAAACTGGTGGCGGCTTGTGTCCATTGGCTGGCGTCCTGAGCCTCATCATCATTGCTGCGCCGGCCTCCACCGTAATCGCTGGCGTAAGAGACTGAATTTGCCTGATCGGTGGGCCTATCGTTGGTTTCCCCCTCGTTGACCACGCTGTCTTGAGAAGGGGATTCGCCAGTCTGTGGAGAGGCGCCGTCGGTTTCGGCGGAAGTCTGCTCAACGCTAAGGTCCTCTTCTTCAAGTAGGAAGGGATTGGTGGCAATGGCTTGTTGCAACTCCTGCGTGAACTCCAGTGCGGACATCTGCAACAATTTCACCGATTGTTGTAGCCTCGGTGTTAGCGAAAGCTGTTGGCGCGTTCGTAATTCGTATGTAGCTTGTACCAAGACGATCTCCAGAGTGTGAGTCCTAACGCTGGTTCAGCCTGACTTTGCTGGTGATTTCCTCTAGGACAAAGAATGGGTACAGTGCAAGTTGCAAGCTTCGTGCCACCCGATTCCCCAAGTCCAGTCGTCGCCTGGCCAGTGCCAGGCGTGCATGACTTGCCAGGTGGCGGTAACTTTTACCGGCGCGCCAATGACAATAATTTTCCGGGTTTTTCTGGCTAGCCTGAGTGTTTTGCTGCTGAGCCACTGTGCGACCTTGCCCGATTTTGATGAGCTTGCGCAGAGGCGAGAGGCCGTACGCTTGTTTACCGATTCCGGGTGGTTGTCTTATAGGCAGAGTCAGCGCATCATCAAGCAGTTGGATGGCGGGACCACAGGAAACGATTTCTTGGCCCGACATCTTCAGGTGGAAGAAGCCGTATCCCAGGCCTCGCTGGTGCTGGGCAACCAGGTCACCCTGTTTTCCGATGGGCCCAGTACCTACCGCGCGATGGGTAAAGCCATCGAAAGCGCCAAACACTACATTCATCTTGAAAGTTATATTTTTGAAGATGACGAAGTAGGCAATCGTTTGACCGATGCCCTTATCGCCAAGCGCGCACAAGGCGTTTTGGTCGCGGTCATGGTGGATGCCGTTGGCACGTTTGCCGTTCCGGATAGTTTGTTCAACCGGATGCGGGCAGCAGGGATTAAGGTGGTGATTTTCAATCCCATCAATCCGCTTGATAGCCTTGGGAGATGGACGCTCAACGAACGCAGCCATCGCAAGATATTGGTAGTCGACGGGGCCATAGCCTTCGTGGGCGGCATCAATATGAGCGATGTTTATTCGTCGCGGCCTGGTGGCTCCAAAGCCAAGGTGCGAGCCCAGCAGAAAGCCCGGAACGGCGGCCAAGACGCAGGCGCTCCTTGGCGGGATACACACTTGAGTATCCGCGGACCGGCAGCGACCGAGGCCGAGCGGGTGTTTCTGGATGGATGGCGCAGCCAAAACGGCCCCGCGCTGGGGGATATTGATTTTTTACCTAGTCAACCACGGTCAGGGCCCCACGTGGTGAGGATCTTGGTCAATCAGCCCGGGGCTGGCGACAGCCACTCCATCTATCTGACCTTGCTCTCGGCTATCACCAGCGCTGCGCAGTCCATACACATCACGATGGCTTATTTCGTTCCCGACCCGGCTTTTATTGCAGCTTTGTGCGATGCGGCCAAGCGCGGCGTCGACGTCGTTTTACTGCTGCCAGGATTCAGCGACTCCGCACTCGTTTTCAACGCCGGGCGGTCTCATTACGCTGAGCTGCTGCAGGCAGGAGTAAAAATCTATGAACGCAAAGATGCTTTGCTGCATGCCAAGACGGCGGTGGTCGATGGCGTCTGGTCAACTGCGGGATCCAGTAATCTGGATTGGCGCAGCTTCACTCTGAATCATGAAATCAACGCGGTGATTCTTGGAGCGGATTTCGGCAAGGAAATGGAAAGGCTATTTGAAGCCGACCGGACGGTGTCAGACGAGATTACCCCGGAAAACTGGGCACGCCGTCCCTTATCATCGCGGTTCATGGAGTTCATATCACGCTTCGCGGAGCGCTGGCTTTGAGCCGCGTCGGCTGTGCCCCGCATCAGTCGGCCAAGGGGCTGATCCAAGCTTGGCGCGCAGTAATGACTAACGCGCGGGGTTGTCGATCTTGTAGGTGTCGAGCCGGTTATAAAGAGTTTTGAGGCTGATCCCCAGCGTACTCGCCGCCTGGCGTTTATCTCCATGAAAGTGCGACAGCGTGGCCAGGATGATCTCTCGCTGCGCATCAAGCAGAGGTATTCCCACTTTCAAATCCAGGCAGTCATCGCGGCGCACTACGTGTTTGCGGTTATTGACAGGCGCGGAGTGAGCCACTTCGATTTCGGTATCGGCCAGGATGAAGGCGCGATGGACCGTGTTTTTCAGTTCTCGTACGTTGCCAGGCCAAGGCTGCTGGCGCAGTGTTTCGAGCGCATGCCGCGAGAAAAATTTATCAGTCTTTTCAGCGGCGTTAAATTGCTGCAAAAAGCGTTGTGCCAGCAATTCGATGTCGGCGTGGCGTTCTCTTAATGGAGGGATGTGCAGTGGAAAAACGGCCAGGCGGTAAAGCAAATCTTCACGCAGGTTTCCTTCCTTGACGGCAAGCTGGGGGTCTTGGTTCGTCGCTGCAATCACTCTGACGTCGGTGTCGATCTGTTCTGAGCCGCCCACGCGATGAAAACTACCGGTTTCAAGCACGCGTAGCAGTTTTATCTGCATGTCGGGTGCCATCTCCGTAATTTCATCCAGGAACAGCGTTCCTCCGACGGCGTACTCGAAGTAGCCTATGTGCTGCTGATAGGCGCCGGTAAAGCTGCCTTTTTCATGGCCGAATAATTCACCTTCTATCAGTTGCGCCGGAATAGCGCCACAATTGACCGGAATGAAGGGAGCATCGCGTCTTGAGCTCTTTTCGTGGACGGTCTTGGCGATGAGTTCCTTACCCGTGCCACTTTCGCCCATGATCAGGACAGTCAGCAAGGTCGGGGCGACTTTGTCTATTTGCTCGTACAGTTTCAGCATGGGTGGCGTCGCGCCATATAGCAGCCCGTAGGGAAGGGGGCTGCCATGGGTTGCCGCACGCGTCGTAGACGAGTTCCTGCCGGGCGTCGGAAGCTTTTTTTTCCCGTCCTTGTGCTTGTGGCCCGTATTGGGACAAACGTCGGATCGCATCGTTGCTTTCTACCGTTCTGCTTGCTTGATCAAACAATTCTAAGGGGTCGGGGCAAAGTCAGGCGCTTCAAGATGGGAAGCTTGGTAACAGGTTGTCGCAATTCTGGGGCAGCCAGGGAAATTACATGCAGAGCGGCAATTTTTACATCTTTCCACGGCGACCGAGTCGACTCTACATGGGATATTCCTACTGAGCTGCGAGCTGGTCCAGAGGAAATGGCATGGAAAATGCTTGCTTGACGATAAAACAGTCAAACAAGAAAGCGATGGTGCGTGATTATGCTTCTGATTACCTTAATACTTGGAATTTCAAAGTATTAATGGCGTCCAACCCTACACTCGCACAGGAGAAATCATGAATCGGCATTCAGCAGAATTTGAACAAAGCAGGGAAAAAATCGCAAACAACATGCGCGGACTGGTTGAAGGCGCGGAGGCCCTGCTTCGTACGACCGCTTCTTATACCGGGGATGAGGTGGAGGCGGCGCGAGGAAAGCTCAATGAGCAACTATCCAGGGCGCACAGCTTGTATAGTGATTTGGAATCCTCGGCGGTAGATTCGTATCGGAATGCCGCAACACACACGGAAGCTTATGTGAAGGCCAATCCCTGGCGTTCGGTAGGTATTGCGGCCGGAATCGGTGCTCTGATCAGCTTGCTTGTCGCGCGTCGCTGATCCGGCAAGGCAGCGTCGTCATCCAGAGTTCCGGATGACGACGTCTTTCAATGCTCAGTAAAGGCGGGGAAGCTGGCATGGCCTGCCGGGCCGAGCCGAGATCCTCGCGATTAATCGTATTTTTTGATTGGAGTTTGTACGCATGCCTCATGTCTTGATCGTGGACGATGAACCGAATACCTGCGCAGCTTTGGCGGAAATCGTGGCGGATGAGGGCATGACGACGGCAGTTGCCGGAGATCTCAGAGAAGCTCGCATCCACATTGTTCGGCAAGCCCCTGATGTGGTGCTGACCGACCTGAAGTTGCCCGACGGTTCAGGTATGGATCTATTCAAAGAGCTCGATCCCGACATCCCTGTCGAATTCATATTGATTACGGGGCATGCCAGCGTGGAAAGCGCGGTGGATGCCTTGCGCATGGGCGCGGCTGATTATCTCGTGAAGCCTATCAATATACAGCGTCTCAAGTCCATCCTCGACCGCATTCCCCGGGCTGGCGAGCTAAAGGCTCAAATCGGCTCTTTGAGAGGTGAGTTGAGGCGTTTCGGCCGCTTTGGCCGCATGTTGGGCAACTCGTCGTCCATGCAAGAACTCTACGATCAAATCGGCAAAGTGGCGCCTACCGAGGCGACCGTGCTGCTGATCGGAGAGAGCGGCACCGGTAAGGAATTGGCGGCGCAAACTTTGCACGAATTGAGTTTGCGTCGAAAGCGGGCATTCCTTGCCGTCAACTGCGGAGCAATTTCTCCAAACTTGATCGAAAGTGAAATGTTTGGTCACGAGCGCGGCAGTTTCACTGGAGCCGAGCGCCAGCACAAAGGCTATTTCGAACGCTCGCACGGCGGCACCCTCTTTCTGGACGAAATCACCGAAATGCCGATAGAGCTTCAGGTCAAACTGTTGCGCGTTCTTGAGACCGGGTTCTTCATGAGGGTGGGGACCAACCAGGAAATAGAAAGTGACGTGCGCATCATCGCCGCAACCAATCGAAATCCGCAAGAGGCAGTGGCCGAGGGAAAATTACGGGAAGATCTATATCATCGCCTGAATGTTTTCCCCGTGCAGTTACCGCCGTTGCGTGAGCGCGTGAATGATGTCGAGTTATTGGCACAGAGCTTTCTGGATCAATTAAATGAGATTCACAAGACATCCAAGAAAATTGCCCCCGAGATGTTGGAAAGCCTGGCAGGACATGCTTGGCCGGGAAATGTGCGCGAACTCAAGAATTACGTGCAGCGCGCTTTCATCATGTCGGAAGATGGCTTGATCAGCGCTGGGTCTGCGCCCATGCAACTGGTGCCGACGGCGAGGGCAAACAAGGACGCGACAGTCAGTATTCCGGTGGGAATGTCGCTTGCTGAAGCTGATAGACGATTGATCTTCGCGACCCTGGAACAGTGTGGAGGCGTGAAGAAGCATGCCGCCGAAGTGCTCGGCATCAGTTTGAAGACTTTGTACAACCGGCTGGAAGAGTACGCGGAAAATGCTACGCGTGCCGATGACGCCACGCTTTGCCCGGATCCCTGATTTCCTTACTGGTAGGAGCTGCTATGCACGAGATGTGGATGCATACTACACCCCCTGTACCGCCCGTTGATGATCCACCGATAGACCCTATCGGTGATCCACCTCGCCCGCCCGTGGGTGACCCGCCGGTGCCGCCGTCTCAGCAACCCGACCCGATCGACCCGGATCAAACGCCGCCACCTCCAACTCCGCCTGGAGAGTGATCGCCGCGGAAGGCGGCACGTTTTGTGCTGAATGATAGCTACGCCTTTTCGAGGAGACTGCCATGTCTCTTATCGTAGCTGCTCGTTTCGATGCCTTCGCCGATGCTGAAAGTGCTGCTCGCCGACTCTTTGCTCTCGGCTTCCCTGAAGAGGATGTTTCGATTTTCTTTGTGAATCCTGGTGGCCAGCATGGGCGGTACCCGCTAGGTGGAGACGAGGCTTCCGATCCCAGCGCGCGCTCAGCTCTGCGCGGCGCCATAGGCGGCGCTGCTTTGCTGGGGACAGTAGGGGCCCTGATCGGTTTGTTGATTTCCTTGGCTGCGGACGGATCCATTTGGACTTTATTGCCGGCCGTAGGTGTCGGCGCCTATATCGGTTCTTTGGCGGGAGCCTTACTGGCTACCCGCGCCACCGCCCGCGCTGAGCAAGCTGGCCAGAGCACTGGAGCCGTCCGTCGGGCGGGAGTACTGATAGCCGTCCATGTGACCGTCGAGTCCGAAGCCCGCGTTGCTGAAACACTGCGCGACGCCGGCGGCAAAGATGTGGAAAAGGCTGCTGGTAATTGGTTGGCAGGCAATTGGGTGGACTTCGATCCGGTTGCGGCGCCTATCCTCAGCGACAAGGTGCGTTCAGTGCCGGGGTGAAATCCCGATTGCGCATTCAGGTCGCGTCGTCTTCCCTATCGCCAGGATGAGATCGCACCAGGCGTTCTTCATCGACGACTTCATCGGGCAGGACAGCGCTGCCGGTTTTTTCCTCTTCGCCTGGGTTCATGCTTGTTTGTTCATCCGCGCCGCCGGAACCGGGCTTGGCGTTTGAATCGAACCGACCACTCGTGCCACCTCTTGCAGGTTCGGCAGGCTTGTTTTCGGACACGGCCGGTGTTTGCCGCGGGTTTTCTTTGCTCAATGGCCTGTCAGTCATGACGTATCTCCGTAGCCTAGGTGCGTGAGGCCGACGTATCGGGACCATGCACCAGAAGGCTTTAGTTGCCTGGACCTGCCAGGCAACTCTCGACTTGGTTTAAGCGGACTACCTATGCATGGTCTCGTGGCTAGCCTTGGCTTGCTTCATGCAATTGTCCTTGGCGTCACCTTTCATGGTGTCGCATTTTTCCTTGGCCAATTTGTAATCGGCATCACGCTTGTCCTTGTTGGCCTCAGTGCGGGCTTCTCGGGTTTTTTCGTCGGCCTTGGCGTCGGCCAGGGCTTTATCGCGATCAGCCTTGGCCTTGGTCTCGCAGACATCTTCGGCCTTGCCCGACAAGCTATCGCATTGCTTTTTCGCGCTGTCGTATCTGGCTTCGATTTGATCGCGTTGAGCTTTGTGGGCGTCGTCTGCGGCATGGGCGCTAAACGCCATTGCACAGCACGAGAGAAGGGCAAGTCCAAGACTGGATTGGATAGACGGCATAGTGACTCCCTGTTTCAAAAATGGGGATCCGGCATATCACCCGAGGAATGGGTGTTGCCGGCAGGAGTCATGAGCAAGCAGCGTGCCCGGAAAAATCCCTGGCCAGGAGGGACCCGGCGCCCTGAGGCTATTTTTACTGGCAGCGTACTGCTGAACCGCAGCTTGGAAATCAGGCAGGTGTTTTCGAACGGTATTCGCACAGATCCGCAATGCCGCATTGCGGGCATTTCGGTTTGCGAGCCACGCAGATATAGCGGCCATGCAAGATCAACCAATGATGGGCGTCCAGTAAAAATTCCCGCGGGACGAATTTGAGCAGCTTTTGTTCGACTTCGACTACGTTTTTTCCGGGTGCGATTCCAGTGCGGTTGCTAATACGAAAGATATGCGTATCAACTGCCATGGCCACTTCGCGGAATGCCGTGTTCAGTACGACGTTAGCCGTTTTGCGTCCGACGCCGGGCAAGGATTGCAGGGCATCCCGGTCTTGAGGAACCTCTCCGTGATAGTGTTCCAGCAGGATCTTGCAGGTGGCGATTACGTTCTTGGCCTTGGTCTTGTACAAGCCTATGGTGCGAATATAGTCGGTGAGTCCTTCTTCCCCTAGCGCCGCTAATTTTTCTGGCGTGCCATAGTCCGGAAAGAAGCGGCGTGTGGCCAGATTCACGGATTTATCGGTAGCTTGAGCCGACAGGATGACCGCGATCAATAGTTGAAAAGTCGATTCGTATTCGAGTTCGGTCTTGGGATCGGGGTTGGCGGCGCGTAGCCTGCTGAAAATTTCGTATCGTTTTGCAGAGTTCATTGTGGCTGGAGGCGCGGCTTGCTAGCCGCTGTTATTGCTCGTATCGGTGGTGCGCCGCGCCCGAGCCCGCGCAAGCGCGGCGTCAAGGACTGCCCGCTTGCGTTCGGCAGCGCCGTCATCCTGCGGCAGCTGTTGCAATTTGTCCAGCGCCTTGGTCTGCAGGCGCTCATTGTTTTCCCGCTCTTCGCGCCGCAGCCGGTCGTTGCGCTGATGATAGCGTTGACGGGCTTGCGCCGCGTCCAGAGCGCTCCACGGCCGAGTTGGTGCGACATCGATCATGGTGATGCAATCTACCGGGCAGGGCGCTACGCAAAGGTCGCAGCCGGTGCACAGCTCGGGCAGCACCGTGTGCATGTGTTTGTTAGCCCCGAGGATGGCGTCTACCGGACAGGCTTGGATACACAGGGTGCACCCTATGCAGTGGCGTTCATCGATGACCGCTAGCTGTAAGGGCAGGTGCGGCCCCCGTGTTTCATCCAGCGGAAGGGGCCCGGTTTTCAGCAGCGTTGCCAACTTTGCCACGCCGGCATCGCCGCCTGGCGGGCAGCGGTTGATGTCGGCTTCGCCTTGTACGATGGCCTGCGCGTAGGGACGGCAGCCTTGGTATCCGCATTTGGTGCATTGGGTCTGGGGCAGGACCGCATCGATCAATTCGACCAGGTTCACGGCTCGGCCATCCGTTCAGGCAGCCTTGTCGTGTTCGCGTATGAACTCGGCAATCTTGGGACTGATAATCTGGCGCCACCTGCGGCCGGAGAAAATGCCATAGTGCCCGCAAGCCGGAGCGGTGAAGTGGCGTTTGTTGGCGGCCGGGATGCCGCTGCACAAATCCTGGGCGGCGCGCGTTTGGCCAGATCCGGAGATGTCGTCCAATTCGCCTTCGATCGTCAGGAGCGCCACAGATTCGATGTCGGCCGGCTTGACGAGCTTGCCATGGACTTTCCAGGTGCCACGCGGCAATTGAAACTCTTGGAACACAGTCTGAATGGTGTCCAGGTAGTACTCGGCAGGCATGTCCAGGACAGCGTTGTACTCGTCATAAAAGCGGCGATGCGCTTCGGCGTCATCATCATCGCCACGTAGCAGATCCAGGTAGAAGTCGTAGTGCGAATTCAGGTGGCGATCAGGGTTCATGGTGACAAACCCCGCGTGCTGTAGGAATCCTGGATAGACTTTGCGGCCAGCTCCGGGAAAACGTGGCGGTACGCGATGTATCAACTGGTTTTCAAACCAGGAGTAGGGCTTGGTGGTAGCCAGGTTGTTCACTTGCGTCGGCGATTTTCGCGGGTCTATCGGGCCACCCATCATGATCATGCTGCGGGGCAGTTTGGGATCATGCTCGGATGCCATGAGCGAAACTGCCGCCAAGACCGGCACAGTGGGTTGGCAAACCGAAATAACGTGCACCTCGGGCCCGAGTTCGCGGATGAAGTCGCGAATGTAGTCGACGTAGTCAGCCAGATGGAAGGGGCCAGCCGACTGCGGCACCATGCGTGCATCGACCCAGTCCGTCACGTAGACGTCGTGTTGGGTAATAAGGGTACGTACCGTATCGCGCAACAAGGTGGCGTGGTGGCCCGACAGAGGGGCCACCAGCAATACGGTTGGGTCCGCTGCCATCGGCGCAGCGTCATCCACCGCGACGGTGGGAGTGCGCTCGAAGTGGATCAGCTTACAGAAAGGCCGGGCCAGGGCCACCTTTTCGGTAACGGCCATGGCAACACCGTTGACCGTCGTGGTAGGTAGGCCCCATGCGGGTTTTTCGTAATCTTTACCCAGGCGATACAGAAGTTCATAGCCAGCAGCCATCCGACGTGAAATCGGGGTATAGGCCAGCGGACTGTAGGGATTCGAGAAAAGCTGGGCAGTAGCGTCCGCGAAATGCGCGAAAGGCGTCAATAGTGCGCGCTGCATTTCATGCAATTGGTACAGCATTGTTGCTCCAGACAGCGATAACAGAAATCGATTATTGCGCCGCAAGATGATTTATTGCAATGCACAATTTTATTGTGAAATGCAATTACCAGTAATTTTCCACCGCCAGATTTCCTGGTTTACCTCGGCGGGACGTACCAAATCCGCGGGCGGTAAGCAATTTTCGTATGTCGGTCACCATGTCGGGATTTCCACACAACATCACCCTGGAATGTTCAGGGGCGAGTGTAACGCCGGCCTGACGTTCCAATTCGCCATTGGCAAGCAGCGTAGTGATGCGGCTACTCAGGGCGCCAGGCACCTCTTCACGGGTAGCCGACGGCAGATAAATCAGCTTGTCTGGCTGTGCTCGGCAGAATTCGCCGAAATATTCGTGGGTACGCAATCCTTCTATGGTTTCCCGGTACGCCAGTTCGTCTGCGGTGCGCACACTATGGACCACAATAAGGTGATCGTAGGTGTCCCAGACATCCAGGTCGTACAAAACGGAAATGAAGGGCGCCAGGCCGGTTCCCGAGGACAACATCCATAAATCCTTGCCCGAAGGAAAGGCGGCGGTGGTCAGGAAGCCGAAACTGTTTTTTTCGACATAGATGGTATCGCCTTCGTGCAGGCGTTCGAGTTCGCTGGTGAACTCGCCATCAGGAACGACGATGGAGTAGAACTCAAGGAAGTCGTCGTAGCTAGCCGAGACGATCGAGTAAGCTCGCCAGGCGATGCTGGTGCCTGAGCCGTCTTTGGCCGTGGGGTCGGCTCGGCGCAGTCCCAAACGGGCAAATTGGCCGGGCACGAAGCGAAAGCCCGGCGCACGCGTGGTGCGAAACGAGAACAGCTTGTGAGGTACCCAGGTCTTAACCCAGGTTACGGTTTCCGTCGTATATTTATCTGAACTCATCGACTAGGTCAGCGCTCCAGGAACTGGAGCTTGTCTTCCTTGTCTTTCCAATCATCGGCGTCAGGCAAGGGCATTTTGGTACGCGTAATGCTGGGCCAGGATTGCGACAATTCGGTATTGATCTGGATGAAGTGCAGTTGATCGGCGGGAACGTCTTCTTCGGCCACGATCGCGTTGACCGGGCATTCCGGGATACAGACAGCGCAATCGATGCACTCATCGGGATCGATCACCAGGAAATTCGGGCCTTCGCGAAAACAATCGACCGGGCAGACGTCCACGCAATCGGTGTATTTGCATTTAATGCAGTTTTCAGTGACGACGTGGGTCATGGTTTGCTCCGGGCACAGCAGAAAAGGAAATATTCAAGTCAGTTTTTCATTTTACCGGACTTGAGGGTTTTCCCCTTCATACCCCTATAGAGGAACAGGTCAAGCCTGCTTGCCCCCGCTTGTTGCCGGCTTTGTCCATGCCCGGCAGGCCGGCGGGCGCCAACTTGTCGGGCTGCTCTATGCTATGTTCTTTGGCTATCCCCAAACGACGATTCAGGAGACCGTACGATGCGAAGCACCCTCAGCGCCTTGCGAAAAAAGCTCGCCGCTGGCCGCAAGATTTCCATGCTGACTTGCTATGACGCCGGTTTTGCGCGGGTCATGGACGAAGCGGGTATTGATTGCCTGCTGGTAGGCGATTCGCTGGGAATGGTGGTCCAGGGACGTGACTCCACCTTGCCCGTGCAACTGGAAGACATCGCTTATCACACAGGGTGCATAGCGCGTGGCGCATCGTCGGCCTTCCTGCTGGCCGATATGCCGTTCGGCTCCTACCAGGAAAGCCCACAGCAGGCCTTGCACAATGCCGTTATCCTGATGCAGGCAGGCGCCCAGATGGTCAAGCTTGAAGGTGGTGCAGAAATCGCTCCGGCCATCAAACTGCTCACCCAAAGCGGTATCCCGGTTTGTGGGCATATCGGCCTGCTGCCTTCGCACGTGCATGCGCTTGGTGGTTACCGTGTTCAGGGTAAGGCGCAGGCCGAGGCCGCACGCATCGTGGCCGATGCCAAGGCGCTCGAAGAGGCCGGAGCCGCCATGGTGGTGATCGAGGCGGTTCCCGATTCTGTGGCGCGCCAGGTTTGCGAGGCTACGAGTCTGATCACCATCGGTATAGGCGCCAGCGTGGCTTGCAGTGGGCAGGTGCTGGTTGTGCACGATATGCTGGGCCTGACCGCATCGCCGGCCAAGTTCGTGAAGAACTATATGGTTGGCGCTCCTGCCGAGGGCGACGCGATCCTGCAGGCGTTCAAGCGCTACGCGCAGGAAGTGGAGACCGGCGCGTTCCCGGCGGCTGAACATGTTTATGGGCTGGCCAGCAGCGAGGTAACCGCTCTCTACGGAGCCGCCACGACCGCCGTGCAACCATGATCATCACGTCTTTGCTGGACACCGACCTGTACAAGTTCACGATGATGCAGGTCGTGTTGCATCAGTTTCCTGCCGCCCAAGTCGAGTACAAATACAAGTGCCGCACCCCGGGGGTGGATCTGCGGCCTTATGTTGATGAAATTCGGGAGGAAGTGCGCTCTTTATGCCAGTTACGATTCACTGACGAAGAGCTGGACTACCTCAGTGGGATGCGCTTCATCAAAAGCGATTTCGTCGATTTCTTGCGCTTGTTCCATCTACCCGAGCGCTGTATCTCCATCGAAAAATCGGCTTCGGCACCGGGTGAACTCGATATCGTCGTGGTCGGGCCATGGTTGCACACCATCTTGTTCGAAATCCCGGTGCTGGCAATCATCAATGAAGTCTATTTTCGCAACAACCACTTGGCGCCCGCCTATGGCGAAGGGCGGCAACGTTTGCAAGCCAAGGTGGACCTGGTTCGTCAGGATCCCGATCTGCACAATTTCAATCTTGCCGACTACGGCACACGCCGCCGTTTTTCCAAGGCTTGGCACGAAGAAGTCATCGTGACTCTGAAAGAGCAGATGGGGGCGAACTTCACAGGCACCAGCAACGTTTTTTTTGCTATGAAGCACGGCCTTACGCCTTTGGGCACCATGGCGCACGAGTATCTGCAAGCGTGCCAGTCCTTGGGGCCACGTTTGCGCGATTCGCAAATCTTCGGCTTCGAGGTCTGGGCGCGTGAGTATCGAGGCGATCTAGGCATCGCGCTTTCCGATGTCTATGGAATGAATGCGTTTTTGCGCGATTTCGACATGTATTTTTGCAAGCTGTTCGACGGTGCGCGCCACGACTCGGGGGATCCCTTCAGTTGGGGGGAGCGTTTGATCGAGCACTATCAGAAAAACCGCTGCGACCCGCGCACCAAAACCCTGGTGTTTTCCGACGGCCTGACGTTTCCGCTGGCCATCAGCCTGGCCAAGCGTTTTGCGGGGCGCTGTATGACTGCGTTTGGCATAGGCACGAATCTCACCAACGATCTCAGCTACAAGCCTTTGCAGGTCGTTATGAAGATGGTGAGATGCAATGGCCAGCCAGTAGCCAAAGTGTCTGACACGCCAGAAAAAACCATGTGCGAAGACCAAGCCTATCTGGCGTATCTGCGGCAAGTATTCGAAATCTCGTCAAGCCCGGCGCCGGACAACGACGGCGATAGCAGCGATGAGGCTAGCGCCTGAGGATTAGTGCTGCTTGCCTGGCCGGTGACGCTCGATGCGCACTGGCCGGATATTGACGTCCTCTTGAGGTTCGCAACTACCGCATGTGTTGCAGCCGCTGCCGCAGTGGCCTGACGCCATTGGGGCCTGTGCAAGCTTGCGGCCGAGGGTTTGCAACCAGGCGGGGTGCCCGGAGGCCTGAGCCCAATTACCCAGACGCGTGTGGACGCGGGCGCGTAGCCGGGGCGCGAATCGACCAAACACCTTGAGCAGGCAAACGAGGACAACTGCGCCTACGATGCCGGCTTCAAGTACGGAGTAGCTTGTCATGTCAGCATCCTCGTGACGTGATAAGTGATGAACGACGCGAGATAAGCCAGGCCGAACAGGTAGGTAGTGGCGATCGCGACGATCTTCCAGGAGTTGGTTTCCCGTCGGATGACCGCCAGCGTCGATAGGCACTGCGGTGCGAAGATGAACCAAGCCAGGAGGGAAAACGCAGTCGCCAGCGACCACTGGGCTGCGATCAGCGGAGTGAGCAAGGTCGATGCTGCTTCCTCGCTGGCGGCCGACAGCGCGTAGACCGTGGCCAGCGCCCCGACCGCAACTTCCCGTGCGGCTAGTCCGGGGACGAGCGCTATGGATATCTGCCAGTTAAAGCCGATAGGCTCGAAAACAGTTTGCAGCATGGCGCCTATACGGCCTGCAAAACTGTACTCGATGGCAGGGCCGCTTGCGCCGTCCGGAGGGGCTGGGAAGCTGGACAAGAACCAGATAAGCACGGTCAAGGTCAGGATGATGCCGCCCACGCGCGCTAGGAAAATCCTCGCCCGTTCCCAAAGGCCGGTCATGATGTCGCGAGGCTTGGGTATGCGGTAAGAGGGCAGTTCCAGCAGCAGCGAATGTTCGATCTTGTCCTTGCGCAGCCACTTCATCATCCAGGCCACAGCCAGGGCGCTTACCATGCCCGCCACGTACAGTACGAATAGCGTCACGCCTTGCAGGTTGAAGATGCCCAGCACGGGCCGGGCTGGGACGAAGGCTCCGATCAGCAGCGTATAAACGGGCAGGCGGGCCGAGCAGGTCATGAGAGGCGCAACCAGGATGGTGGCGAGGCGGTCGCGCGGGTCCTGGATGGTGCGGGCAGCCATGATGCCAGGAATTGCGCAGGCGAAGCTGGACAGCAGCGGAATGAATGAGCGCCCGGTCAGGCCGGCGCCCACCATCATCCTGTCCAGCAGAAAGGCGGCGCGGGGCAGGTAGCCGGATTCTTCCAGCAGCAGGATGAAGAAAAACAGGAAGAGAATCTGGGGCAGGAAAACGAGTACGCTGCCTACGCCCGCAATGATGCCGTCGACCAGCAGGCTGTTAAGCAGGCCTTCGGGCAGGAATGCGCCCACGAAAGCGCCCAGGGAACTGATAGAGGATTCAATCAGGTCCATAAGTGGCTCGGCCCAAGAAAAGACCGCCTGGAACATCAGGAACATGACGACGGCCAGTGTCAGCAGCCCCAGAACGGGATGCAGCACCCATCGATCAATGGCGTCGTCGAGGGCCGCGGTGCGGCGCGGAATCGAGACCGCAGCCTGGAGCAGGCGGTTGACTTCGGCATGGAGGTCGGCGCCGTCGGGCAAACGCGGCGGCGCAGGAGGGACACTACCGTCTAGGCTGGCCAGCAGGTCTGCAGCGCCATTGCGCTTGACCGCAATAGTTTCCACGATAGGCATGCCCAGCGCGCTTTCCAGCTTTTGCCGGTCGATGAGAATGCCGCGCTTGGCGGCAGCATCGCTCATATTGAGCGCCAGCACCATCGGCAGGCCCAGTCTTTGGAGCTCCAGGACGAAATGCAAGTGCAGCCGCAGGTTGGTGGCGTCCACTACGGCAACTATCATGTCCGGGCGCTCTTCACCCGCGAAATTGCCCATGCAGACATCGCGCGTAATGGCTTCGTCGGGACTGGTCGCGTGCAGGCTATATGCGCCGGGCAGGTCAAGAATGCTCAGGGTGCGGCCGGCGGGAGTGACGAAGCGGCCTTCTTTGCGTTCGACGGTGACCCCGGCATAGTTGGCGACCTTTTGACGGCTACCCGTAAGGAGGTTGAAAAGCGCGGTTTTGCCGCAGTTAGGGTTGCCAACCAGAGCAACGCGCAAGGCAGAAAGGGCGAGAGTCGACATGGACAGGTTCAGGAAGCGTTAATGGGTTCGACCACAATGCGAGCGGCTTCTGAGCGGCGCAGGGCAAAGCGGGTAAAACCTATCTGGATGAGCAAGGGGTCAGCCCCGATCGGGCCGCGTGCGACGATGCGTACTCGCTCACCCGCAACGAAACCGAGGTCGCGCAGGCGGGTGGCGATCGTATCGAGCGTCGTGGCGTCTTCCACTGCGTGGACGGCGGCCTCCTGGCCGTAAGGCAGTTCGGAAAGGCGTAGCGCCATAGTATTTTGGGTAATGCTAAATGAAAACGATTTCTAATTATAAAAGCAATACGACGACTTTGCCTGGATAAGATATCCAGTAGCGCAAGAGCCGCGAAAAGCGCTTTTTTCATGTAATCATTAGTCGGCGAGGTTTGGCCATTGATCCGTCCAGCGCCCGTGCGCTTGCCATTCAAACGTAGTGCCGATTCTTCGATTTAGCCGGGAAATCTTATGACTGACCCCATCGTGGCTGTTACCCGCCGTCTTTTCTCTGACAGCATGCACTCCCTGGAAGGTCGGGCTCAGCTTAGGCTGAATGAGGCGGATACGGCTCTGGATACCGCGGGCATCGTAGCGCACGCCAAGGGTTGTGATGTGCTCGTGCCTACCGCGGCATGTGTGGTAACGCGAGCGGCTATCGAGCAGCTGCCGTCGTTGAAGCTGATCGCGAATATCGGGGTCGGCTATAACAATATTGACGTGCAGGCCGCTAGTGAGCACGGCATCATGGTCAGCAACACGCCTGACGTACTGACCGAGGCGACGGCAGATATGGCTTGGGCATTGTTGCTTGCCGCAGGCCGGCGAGTGGGGGAAGCCGACCGCTGGTTGAGGGCCGGAAAATGGAACAACTGGGCTATGGATTTGTGGTTGGGCGCCGATCTATACGGCACCACGCTGGGGATAGTGGGCATGGGCCGTATCGGTCGAGCTATTGCTCGACGGGCAAGCGGTTTTGGCATGACGGTCATTTATCATAATCGGCGTGAATTACCGGCCTCTGAAAGCGAAGGTGCCCGCTGGGTCGCTAAGGACGAATTGTTGCGCAGCTCCGACCACGTCATGTTGGTCTTGCCCTATTCACCCGCCACCCACCACGTCATTGCTGCGCCAGAACTGGCATCCATGAAACCCGACGCCGTACTGGTCAATATCGGCCGCGGTGGCCTGGTTGACGAAGTCGCGCTCGCAGAGGCTCTTAGCGCGGGCAAGTTGGGTGCTGCCGGGCTGGACGTGTTCGAAGGTGAGCCTGAGATCAATCCAGCCTTGCTGGCCGCCCCGAATACGGTGTTGACGCCGCATATCGGCAGTTCAACGCAAAGGGCCCGGCGCGGGATGGCTAAGTTGGCTGTAGCCAATATCGTAGACTGGCTGGAGGGCAAGTCCCCCCGTACCTTGGTCAATCCACAGGTCCTGAACAAATAGTGTTTTCAATAGACGGTGTAAGGAATTGATACGGTAGGGGCAGGGTACGCGTCTGTCACTCATCATCAACTGTCTTGCAATTACTGCACGGGGGAGTCGTATGAAAGCGTCATTAGTAGTGGGTGCTTTGCTGATTGTGCTGGGAGTAGTGGCCCTGGGCTATAAAAGCTTTTCCTATACGTCTGAAGAAACTTTGCTCAAGATCGGGCCGGTAGAAGCCACTGCCGACACACGCAAGACCGTGGGTATCCCAGCCTGGGCGGGCATTGCGGCGATCCTTATCGGCGCAGCCGTTATCGTGGCTGGCAGGCGCCGTTGAATCGCCTCTTGCAGCGTGGGGCGAAGGCCGGGTAGGTTTGCTGGCTGTGCTACGTCTGCGGGTCATTTGCTGCAAACCGCGTCGCGGCCTGCCCATCGGGCCGCCAATTTGAGCTTGCGAGTTCAGGCGCGGGCGACCTTCCTCGTCTCGGGCTAGCCTTGACGCGCCTCTGATGAGGGAGGGGGAGCCGGCCCCAACGCCGAAGGCAGCGCCGGAAGCTCTATAGGGCGGTGGCGACGAGTTTTCACCGGAGCTGCGTCATCGCTCGCGGCGAATGGTGGCCAGCACAGTAACTGCAGACGGCCATCGCGGTCTTCCGCCAGCGCAGATCTGCTTTTCACCCAGTCGCCATCATTGCAATACAGGATGCCGTCCACGCTTCTGATGCAGGGCTGGTGAATATGTCCGCAAACCACGCCGTCATAACCTTGTCGGCGTGCTTCGTGAGCAAGGATGGTCTCAAAGCTGGAAACGCAAGCAGCAGAGTTTGTCTCGTGTTTGAGATGGCTAATCCGCAGCCAGGGCGGCAGGCCCAGGTGCCAACGCAAGCGGCAGGCGGCCACGCTTAGCCAGCTAGCCCAGGGATAAACGGAAGCGCCCAAGCGAGCCAGACGGGGGGCGGCCTGATGCGCGGCGCTGAACTGGCCCCCATGGGTTACCCAAAGCCGCATGCTATCCGCGGTTACGTGCACCGCATCGCTTTGTATGTCGGAGCTGCTGAACACGTAGTCAAGCAAGCCGCGAGTGATCGGGTCGTGATTGCTGGGGATGAATACGATTCGGGTTCCCCTGCGCGCTTTGCGCAGAATGGTCTGGACGACATCGTTGTGGGTTGGCGGTAATACCCGGCTCTTGCGCAATAGACTGTTGTTGATGATGTCGCCAAGTAGAAACATCGTCTCGGTTTCATTGTGCTTAAGAAAATCGAGAAGGGCGGCGGCATTGCATTCCGGGTCGCCCAGGTGCAGATCGGAAATCCAGAGGGAGCGCCATTGGGCGGGACTGCTAGTGATCACGATGAAGGTCGCCGTATTGCTGTTCCGTGAATGGAAACATGCCGTGGTGACGTATTCGTGACTAGCCCGAGGCAGAGGTATTACACAGCATCCAGCAATTGCTGCAAACGCAGGGCGATGAAGGCGCGTACCTGTTTGTCATGCAGAAGCGCCATGTGTCCCACCTTGTCGCGCAAGAGGTATGGCGAGTGTTCGAGCAGTGCGGTTGTGGGCGGTGTGACGATGTTGTCATGCACCGACGCGATGCAACTGAACTTGTCGGCGAGGTTGGGAGAGTGGATGGCAAGCTTATCCAGCCAGGTGCTGCCAGGCAGCATCTGTGTGGCGCATTCGCCTAGTGCCAGTCTGGCGTGCCAGGTGCCATGGTGAGGGGTGGCGATGGTGATCACATGATGAATGGGAAGGTTGGGTTCGGCGTGCATGGCTGCACGTATGGCCAGGCCCCCCATACTGTGCGCAATCACGATGATCGAGTCCTGGCCAGAGTCTCGCGCTAGAGCCCGAATGCCCAAGGCAAGCTGCTTGCCAAGTTCGTCAATATCCGCATGCAGGGGCTCTAGGGTGATGCCCGCCACAATCCAGTTCTTGCCGGCTAGCCATTGATGGAAGCCATGCCAGATGCCACGATTGCAGCCATAGCCATGAACCAGCAGGATGGCGCCGAATGCTTGGGCCGGACGGTGGGTGGGCCAACGGTGCCTCCACGGAATGTCCAGGTACATATTGCGCATCGAGATTATGGTTTCGAATGGCAGTGCCGCTAGCCAACCCGGTTTGGAAGCGTGTTGTCCGAATGCCCTGACGCGAGCCAGAAAAAAACCAAGTGCGACGACCAATGCATGAATGGCGACTGCGGCGCAGAAGCTGCTAAGGATGGCAAGCGGCCAACCCAGCCGGCCAGAGAGCAGATAACTGATCACGCTTCCCAGAGTCAGGACAACAAGCAAGAAAGCGCGCATCGCCGCTGTCGCCATCGTCAGGTTCTCGGCATTAGCTGCTGGCGCATCCACTGACCTTTTTCGCGAACGGCTGCGTGTGGAGACTGAGATAGAAAGGCGATTGTTTTTTCCAGAAAGGCCGGGGTGGCGGTGGCTGGCACGCTTTCCAGCCAGAGCAGAGCTTCGCTGAGCTCGGCGCGTTCGATCAGCAGGCGCGCATAGTTGAATTGCCCGCGAAAGTCACCGCCTAGCGCGGCGCGGCGGTAGTGGTCGAACGCAGCTTCCATGTCAATGGGACCTTCCCAGCCGTCTTCGTGAAAGCCACCTACGATGTTGATCGATTTGGCGTGGCCAAGATCGGCGGCGCGACGAAACCAAACCAGAGCCTGTGCCCGGTTTTCGGTGATACCTTCGCCCAAAGCCAGCGCAGTAGCGTAGTTGTACATGCCCCAGTCTAGCCCCGCCCGCGCCGCCAATTGATACCAGTAGGCGGCGAGCACGGCATTGTGTGGCACGCCCCAAGCGTAGTGGTGGCATTGGCCCAGCATATTCATCGCCATGGGGTGATTGCCCTCTGCGGCGCGTTTGAACCAGTACGCCGCTTGTTCGAGGTCTTGTTTCACGCCTTGGCCATCCAACAGCATTTGCGCATAGACCGCCTGGGCCTCGCCGACGCCTCCTTCGGCCGCGGTGCGTAGCCATGCCGCCGTTTGTTCTGGGGGGCCGGCAAGAATGGCGGCGAAGTCCTCGGCGGATGCGGCGTTCAATTGTTGTGTGGAGATGCTTGGAGTTTGCATGGCAATTTGTACCCGCTTGGTAGGTAGCCCGTCACGAATTGTGCACTCATGCAGACTTGCGCCTTAGCAAAAAAAGCGGCCCGCTCGGGGCCGCTTGCTATTCCGGGCGCTTGACGGCCCGGTGCATCAGCGACTGATTCTAATATTTCAGATTCAGGTTGAGAATGGCCGCCCGGCCTGCGCCGACCGATGCATAGTGCGTCGAGTAGGTCGAGGTGTAGTAACGCTTGTCGGTCAGGTTTAGCAAGTTCAGTTGCAGGCTTGCATTCTTGTTGATGCGGTAGGCCACCATTGCATCAAAGCGCGTGTAGCCCGGGATGTAGCGGCGCACAGCGGCGTTAGAGCCGTACTGCTTGCCAACCACAAAGATGCCGCCACCTAGCGAGAAGTCGCTGTTGACGGCGTAGGTCGTCCAGAGGCTGGCACTGTGTTTGGGCGTATTGGGGAACTCTTGGCCTTGTACCGTCGCAGTATCTTTACCGGCGCCACGCACTTCACTGTCCAGCAAGGTGTAGCCACCAAACACCTGCCACGCGGAGGTAATGTTGCCAGAAATACCTACTTCGAGGCCGTTGATGCGACGATCCCCAGCAAGGGCGTAGCTGTTGTCGGGCAAAGTTACGCGGGCGTTGGTGGTATCGATGCGGAAGATCGCTCCGGTCACCGCCAGACGATTATCCAGCATGTTCCACTTGGTGCCGAGTTCAACGGAACGGTTCTTCTCTGGTCCAAGGTCGGCGGCATTGAGGCCGACGCCGTTGCGCCCCGGCGTCAGAGCTGCGCCGCTACCTTCGCCCAACATGGCGCCGGCAGGCGTCGATGAGGTGGCGTACGAAACGTAGATGCTGCCGTTGGAGGCCGGCTTATACGCTACACCCAACTGATAGTTGAGCAAGGTGTCATTGCGGCTGAGATCGCTGGTGGCGTTGTGATAGCTGGTCTTGTAGTCGTCCAGACGCAAGCCCAGGTTGGTCTGCCATTTTTCGTTCAGTTTGATGGTGTCGAAAACATATATCGACTTGGTCGTGTTCTTGTTGCGCGTCGCCTTGTCGCCCTCGGTAATCGAACCCGTCCACGGATCGTTGGGGTTGGGGTTGTATAGATCCGTGCAGTTGTAGTTCGACGCGGCGCCGGCGCCCAGCGCACAGGAGGCTGCATTGGACCGGTTCAGGGTGTAGCTGCCCTGGGCATTTTTCTCTTGAGAAACTTCGATGCCGGCGGTGAAGCTGTTTTCATAGCCACCCAAATTGAGCTTGCCGTAGACCTCGGTCTGGTTGGCGATACTGTGTACGGCGCTGGCACGAGTATTGGCGCGGCGCCACACCAGGCCGTTGTTGACGTTGCCCTGGCTGTCGTCGGGCTGGGTCCAAACGTAGTTTTGGCTGGACTTGGTATAGCGCAGCGTATTGCGCAATGTCAGCCCATTGTCCAGGTCGTGCTCGATCCGGGCGGTGGCGATGTCGGACTTGGTTTTGCGGAAATCGCTATTGGCCAGACCGTAGAAGTTGTTCATGTTTACGTCGACAGGACCGATTTCAGTGACGCCGGCGGGGATGTTCGCCGCATTGCCGTACTTGAACGGAATGCCGGAGTCCGGAAGGTCGTTGGTCTGCATGTGGTAGTAGCTGAGCGTGACCCGAGTGGGCGAGCCTAAACCCCAGGTCAACGAAGGTGCAATGCCCCAACGCGAGGTGTCGACGGCATCGCGGCCGGGTACATCGGCGTCATGTCCCATTGCATTCAAGCGGAAAGCCAAGTTGTCGGACAGCAGCCAGTTGCCGTCGACGGTTGCTCGCTTGTATGCGTCAGTGCCCAGGCCCACGCCCGCGTTAACGAAATTTTCCGCTTTCGGCGCCTTGGTGATCAGGTTGATACTGCCGCCTGCTCCGCCGCGTCCACCGTAGGCGCCATCCGGCCCTTTGGTGATTTCAATCTGCTCGATGTTGAATATCTCGCGCGAGGTCGCACCGATATCGCGCATGCCATCGATGAAAGTGCTGGCCTGTGCGTCGTAGCCACGAATGAACGGCCGGTCGCCAAGCGGGTTACCGCCTTCGCCTGCCCCGAAGGTGATGCCTGGGGTCAGGCGCAGTGCCTCGGTCAGGGTGGAGGAGGCCGTGTTTTCGATGACTTCTTGGGGGATGACGGTGATGCTCTTGGGTGTGTCTACCAGCGGGGCCGTGAATTTGGGCGAAGCCGATTCGTTGGCTTTGTAGCTGCTTTCGGATTGGCCCTGAACGGAAATGGGCGCCAGTTGTGTCGCGGACGCTGGTGTTTCTTTGTTGCTTGTTTGTGCCTGGGCCGATGGCATAAGAGCCATGGCGCTGCTGATGGCTGCAAGCAAGGTGTTGAACCGGAACGGGCTCTTATGCATCACTGTAAATCTCTCCCCCCAAGATAAGGCATGCCGATGCCCCATAAGCGTAAAAATCGGTGCGAGCGCTACCTCCCGGTTACGCCCGTTCATAGAAATTGAATTCGTATGAAGAATGATTCGCGTTTGATTTGTCCGCGAGCGGTGAAGGTAATTGCAGCTCGCTTACGGCAAGCTGAAAAAATGAATAAATCATGAAAATCGCAACACTGAGCGTCGAAAAAAACGTCGAGTTTGCAAGGGCCGGATAATCCCGGCGGCGAGGGAGGCCGCGCCGGGAGGGCCTGAGGCTTAACGGGAGGAAATCAGGCGAGTGCCCAGGATTCTATCTTGCGGAAACTGGCGTTCGCGGTCGAAGAACGACCAGATGAAACTGAAGCCGGTCAAGGTGAAGGGCCAGGCCAGCACGTAGCGAGCGACCGCTTTCCACAGCGGAAGCTTTGCGCCGCTGCTATCGACCAGGCGGATATGCCAGGTTTTCATTGGCAAGGTTTGACCGCCGATGCGCCAGCACAACACGAAGTAGATGCCTATAGCCAGGAACAGCCACGCTTGCCGTTCATGCCTGAGCATGAGTGCGTGCTTGCTCTGGGTCAGGGTGTCGAACAGATAATCGGCGACAAAAACCACGCCGAATAGCAGGATGGCCTCATACATCATGCAGGCGAAGCGCCGCCAGCGACTGGGGGTTTGGTGTGCAGAGGCTAAGGAAGGTGAGTTCATGGGGCGCTACGATAACCGACTCCGGCCATTTTCGGCTGGAACTTGACCGCGACGCAACAACGCGCTAGCCTAGCGGGCTCTCCGAAGGCGATACAAAAGCCAACGGCAGAGCGCTTCTTGTGGTGCCGCCTTACGTAGTTTGCACCCATGCTTGGCAACAACTTAGTCCAGGTCCGCGCCAAAAGCGCTGTGGCCACATTCGTATAAAGCGAAATGTGGTCCGGTCTTGGCCTTCCGTTTCAACCTTCAGTGCCCGTTCCGGTGGACGTGTGCGAGGCCGACAAGGTGTTCGAGCAGAGTGGCTCCGTGAGCCGCAAAGCGTTGATGCATGTTGTCGATACCCAGCATAAGTCTGGTTTCCCTGTCATGGACAGTACCGCCCGGGGTGATGCGCGAACTTTGAATGGACGAAAATCCAATGGAACTTACAGGCGCCGAGATCGTCGTGCGCAGCCTTGCCGATGAAGGGGTCGAACATGTGTTCGGTTACCCGGGCGGCTCGGTTTTGTACATCTACGACGAAATCTTCAAGCAAGACAAATTCAAGCACATTCTGGTGCGGCACGAGCAAGCTGCCGTCCACGCGGCCGACGCGTATTCGCGCTCGTCCAATCGCGTAGGCGTAGCGCTCGTGACCAGCGGCCCGGGTGTCACCAATGCGGTAACCGGCATCGCTACCGCCTATATGGACTCCATCCCCATGGTGGTGCTGACCGGCCAGGTGCCGACCGCCGCCATTGGGCAAGATGCTTTCCAGGAAGCCGATACGGTCGGGATCACCCGTCCGTGCGTCAAGCACAACTTCCTGGTCAAAGACGTCAAGGATCTGGCCGAGGTCATCCGCAAGGCGTTCTATATCGCCCGTACCGGCCGTCCAGGCCCGGTGTTGGTCGATATTCCCAAAGACATCACGATTGCCCGCTGCAAGTATCATCCGCCGGGCGAAATCAAGATGCGTTCCTATGCGCCGGTCGTGAAGGGGCACCAAGGACAAATCAAGAAGGCGGTTCAACTGCTGCTGCAGGCCGAACGCCCCATGATATATGCCGGTGGCGGCGTCACGCTGTCCGATGCGGCTCCCGAGCTGACCAAACTGGTTCAGACGCTGGACGTGCCTTGCACCACTACCTTGATGGCCTTGGGGGCCTTTCCGGCTGACGACAAGCGTTTCATGGGTATGCCCGGCATGCACGGCACCTATGAAGCCAATATGGCCATGCAGCACTGCGATGTACTGATCGCAGTGGGCGCGCGCTTCGACGACCGTGTCATCGGCAACCCCAAGCACTTCGCCCAGAATGCCCGCAAGATCGTCCATATCGATATCGATCCTTCGTCGATCTCCAAGCGTGTCAAGGTCGACGTGCCGATCGTGGGCGACGTCAAGGACGTCCTGACCGATTTGCTGGCCCAACTTGAGCTTTCCTTGAAGGAAAACCGGTTCGATGCAGGCAAGTACGCGGCTTGGTGGAAACAGGTTGGCGTCTGGCGCGAAAAAGAGTGCCTGAAATATCAAGGTTCGAAAGAACTCATCAAGCCCCAGTACGTGGTGGAAAAACTGTGCGAAATCACGAAGGGCGAAGCTTTCGTCACTTCTGACGTCGGCCAGCACCAGATGTGGGCTGCCCAGTATTACCGCTTCAACAAGCCGCGCCGCTGGCTCAATTCCGGCGGCCTGGGCACCATGGGCGTCGGTTTGCCCTACGCCATGGGCGTGCAGATGGCGCACCCTGGCGCAGATGTTGCCGTCATTACCGGCGAGGGCTCCATCCAGATGAATATCCAGGAGCTCTCCACCTGCCAGCAATACGGTCTTTCGCCCAAGATTCTCTGCCTGAACAATCGCTATCTGGGCATGGTGCGTCAATGGCAACAGATCGACTACGGCTCGCGTTATGCAGAGTCCTACATGGATTCGCTGCCTGATTTCGTCAAACTGGTTGAAGCTTACGGCCACATAGGCATGCGTATCGAAAACCCGGCTGACGTGGAAGGCGCGCTGCGCGAGGCGTTTACCACGCACAAGAATCGCCTGGTCTTCTTGGACTTCATTACCGACCGTACCGAAAACGTCTGGCCCATGGTCAAAGCCGGCAAAGGCCTGACCGAGATGCTGCTCGGTTCGGAAGATCTTTAAGGAGCACAAATGAGACACGGCATATCTGTGCTTCTTGAGAACGAAGCAGGGGCGTTGTCCCGGGTGGTGGGTCTGTTTTCCGCGCGCGGCTACAACATTGAGACACTGACGGTTGCCCCGACGGAAGATCCGACCTTGTCGCGCATGACCATCGTTACCTTCGGGTCCGACGATGTCATCGAGCAGATCACCAAGCACTTGAACCGCCTGGTCGAGGTGGTGAAGGTGGTGGACCTGACTGAAGGGCCGCACATCGAGCGTGAGCTGATGTTGATCAAGGTCCGCGCGGTGGGCAAAGAGCGTGAGGAAATGAAGCGTATGGTCGATATTTTCCGCGGCCATATCGTCGACGTGACCGACAAGAGTTATACGGTTGAACTGACTGGCAACAAGAGCAAACTGGATGCTTTCATTGAGGCGCTTGACCGCGCCTGCATCCTGGAAACTGTGCGTACCGGAAGCTGTGGCGTGGGCCGTGGCGAACGTGTACTCAAGATTTGATTTTTCGATATTAAAGAGTTCGGAGAACACCTCATGAAAGTTTTTTACGATAAAGATTGCGATCTGTCGCTGATCAAGGGCAAGACCGTCGCCATCATCGGCTACGGTTCGCAAGGTCACGCCCACGCGCAAAACCTGAACGATTCAGGTGTCAACGTGACGGTTGGCGTACGCAAGGACGGCGCTTCCTGGGACAAGGCCAAGAAGGCCGGCCTGAACGTCAAGGAAGTCAACGAAGCTGTCAAGAGCGCCGACGTTGTCATGATGCTGTTGCCTGACGAGAACATCGCCAAGGTCTACACCGAAAGCGTCGCCCCCAACCTGAAGAATGGCGCCGTACTGGCCTTCGCTCACGGCTTCAACGTGCACTACGGCGCAGTTGTGCCGCGCGCCGACATTGACGTCATCATGATCGCACCCAAGGCCCCGGGCCATACCGTGCGCGCTACCTACACCCAGGGCGGCGGCGTGCCCCACCTGGTGGCCGTGTATCAGGACAAGTCCGGCGCTGCCCGGGACATCGCCCTGTCGTATGCCATGGCCAATGGCGGCGGCCGTGCCGGCATCATCGAAACCAACTTCCGCGAAGAAACCGAAACCGACCTGTTCGGCGAACAAGCGGTTCTGTGCGGCGGTACGGTCGAGCTGATCAAAGCCGGTTTCGAGACGCTGGTGGAAGCCGGCTACGCACCTGAAATGGCCTATTTCGAGTGCCTGCACGAACTCAAGCTGATCGTAGACCTGATCTATGAAGGCGGCATTGCCGACATGAACTACTCGATCTCGAACAACGCCGAATATGGCGAGTACGTCACGGGCCCCCGTATCGTGACCGAAGAGACCAAGAACGCCATGCGCGCCGTATTGAAAGACATCCAGACCGGTGAATACGCCAAGAGCTTCCTGCTCGAAAACATCGCTGGTGCTCCGACCCTCAAGTCGCGTCGCCGCCTGACGGCCGAGCACGATATCGAGCAAGTTGGTGGCAAGCTGCGCGAGATGATGCCCTGGATTCGCAAGAACAAGATGGTCGATCAAAGCAAGAACTAATCATTGCCAGCGGGCGCCCAGGCGCTTGCCGTGATGACTCTGCGCCCCGTTTCCGGCAAGGAAGCGGGGCGTTTTCAATGGCATTTCCATGTAACCTGGCTGGCCACTGGTTGAATACATGTCCTCTGCGGGCCTTCATTTCATGCACAATAGCGTTTATCTTCACTATTTTCGGGACAAAGTCGCAACATGCCAGCTCCCCGACGATTCCATTTTCGGAAAAGCTCAACGATGAATGATCTTGAGCATCGCCATCGCGGCATTTACCTGCTGCCCAATGCGTTCACCACGGCTGCTCTGTTTGCTGGCTTCTACGCCATTGTTCAGGCCATGAACAACCGCTTCGAAGCTGCCGCCATTGCAATCTTCGTGGCGATGGTGCTGGATGGTATGGACGGCCGGGTCGCGCGTCTCACCAATACCCAGTCCGCCTTTGGCGAACAGTACGATTCCTTGTCCGACATGACCTCCTTCGGCGTGGCGCCGGCCTTGGTCATGTATGAATGGATATTGTCGGGCTTGGGGCGATGGGGCTGGTTGGCCGCCTTCATCTATGTGGCCGGGGCCGCGTTGCGGCTGGCTCGCTTCAATACCAATATCGGCGTTGTCGACAAGCGTTTCTTCCAGGGGCTGCCTAGCCCGGCTGCGGCTGCACTGGTAGCAGGCTTCGTATGGTTGGCAGTCGACAACAAGCTTCCCATTCGCGAGCTATGGATGCCGTGGGTCGCATTCGGCCTGACTGTCTATGCCGGCGTCAGCATGGTCTCCAATGCCATGTTCTTCAGCGGCAAATCGTTTGCACTGGGCCGCAGCGTGCCTTTCTGGATGATGCTGGTGGTGGTATTGGCCTTTGTGTTCATCTCCAGCGATCCTCCCATCGTCTTGTTCGGCTTGTTCGTCATCTACGGTATTTCCGGCTATGTGATGTGGGCTTTGCGATGGAATCAGGCCCGCCGCCTGCAGCAGGCGCGGCGCGCGCAATAAGGTAGCGCTGGCCGGTTGCTCTCGGGGGAAGGCGCCCCCACGCTCGGCACTGCGTGCCGGCGCTGCCCCCCAGGGGGCTTTTTACTTTTGGGGCGGTAAAATAGGCTGAACCAAGGGGATCCCGATGAGCGATAAACTGATTATTTTCGACACTACGCTGCGCGATGGCGAGCAGAGTCCGGGCGCGTCCATGACGCGCGAAGAAAAAATACGGATCGCCAAGCAGCTGGAAAAAATGCGTGTCGATGTGATTGAGGCGGGCTTTGCCGCTGCCAGCAATGGCGACTTCGAAGCCGTCAAGGCCATCGCCGCCACCATCAAGGACTCAACCGTCTGTTCGCTTACCCGAGCCAATGATCGCGATATTGCGCGGGCCGGCGAAGCTCTGCGCGGCGCCAATAGCTCACGCATTCATACTTTCATTGCGACCAGCGCCTTGCACATGGAAAAAAAGCTGCGCATGACGCCGGACCAGGTGTTCGAGCAAGCGAAGCTTGCCGTGCGCTTTGCCCGCCAGTACACGGACGACATCGAGTTCTCTCCTGAGGATGGCAGCCGTTCCGACCCCGATTTCCTGTGCCGCATTCTGGAAGCCGTCATCGCTGAAGGGGCTACCACCATCAACGTGGCCGACACGGTCGGCTACGCCATCCCCGAACAATACGGCGAGTTCATACGTAGCCTGCGCGAACGCATTCCCAATTCCGACAAGGCTGTCTGGTCTGTTCATTGCCACGACGACCTCGGCCTGGCCGTAGCCAATTCGCTGGCGGGTATCAAGATAGGCGGCGCGCGTCAGGTCGAGTGCACGATCAATGCCCTGGGCGAGCGCGCCGGCAATTGCTCGTTGGAAGAAGTCGTGATGGCAGTGCGAACGCGTCGAGACTACTTCGGCCTGGACGTCGGCATCGACACGACCCAGATCATGCCGGCCTCGCGCCTGGTGTCGGGTATTACCGGCTTCGTCGTGCAACCTAACAAGGCCATTGTGGGCGCCAACGCGTTTGCGCACGCATCCGGCATTCACCAGGATGGCGTGCTGAAGGCTAGGCAAACCTACGAGATCATGCGCGCGGAAGACGTGGGCTGGGCCGCCAACAAGATCGTGCTGGGCAAGCTCTCGGGCCGCAATGCGTTCAAGCAGCGTTTGCAGGAGCTGGGTATAGAACTGGATTCGGAGCAGGCCCTTAACGATGCTTTTTCCCGCTTCAAGGATCTTGCCGATCGCAAGTCGGAAATTTTCGACGAAGACATTCACGCTCTGGTGTCGGACGAACACGTAGACGCTGGCGAAGGGCACTACCGTTTCGTGGCTCTGGCGCAAAGGTCCGAAACAGGCGAGCGGCCCCAGTCGCGTGTGGTGTTCTCCGAGGCGGGCAAGGAAGTTATCGCCGAAGGCATGGGCAATGGGCCGGTGGACGCTACCGTCCAGGCGATTGAAAGTCATGTGAAGAGCGGCGCAGAACTGCTTTTGTTCTCGGTCAACGCCATTACCACCGGCACTGAGTCTCAGGGCGAAGTCACCATGCGCCTGTCAAAAGGGGGGCGTGTCGTAAACGGCATCGGTGCGGACCCAGATATCGTCGTGGCGGCTGCCAAGGCGTATCTGGGCGCACTGAACAAGCTGTACTCGTCAGTCGAGAAAATCTACGTGCAGGGCGTGTAGACATCGAGAGAGTGCTTGGGCCTGAGATGCTGATTAAACGTTCAACGGTCCATCATGAAGCGCGGCTCGAACATCGGGTCGGGACCAGGGTGATGTTTGGTCACGATCCCGTTTGCATCCGTGTACACGTACATTAAGGAATTCCAGACGCCGTCCTCGCGGAAGCGGTAATTCCAGACGATGTGTTCACCCTTCAGGCCGACCCGATTGATCTCCGCGGGCGGGCCGAACTCGAACAAGAGGCGGTCCTTATCCCAGCGGCCTTTGTCCAGCATCTGAAAGCGTTCGCTGGTAAGCGCCTGGAAGGTCGACACCACGCGCCCGCTGGCGTCGGTGTCGGAAATCCATACAAATTGGCCCATGGGCTGGCCAGACCAGATAAGGCGTTCGCCGCCGCCGGGCAGCGGACGCTGCAGTGTGGGTTGGCCCAGACGAGAAATCACTGCGGAGCTGGATTCGCCGGGCTGGATATTGGCGGGAGAGGCGCAGGCTCCCAACACTGCCGCGACAGCTAGCATGAACGCTGTCCGGCGCAAGGTTTTAGCGATGACCATACAATTCTCCTATCCATCCTGTTTGCTGGAGACAAATTGTGGTTTTGTCGTACCGACGTTGTGTATATAAGCTAATTGTAGGCCTTACCTTGGGGGGCCTTTGTATGGGGACCGCCGCGGCGCAAGCGCCGGTGCGAGTCGCCGTGATCGAGGCTATGTCGGGCCCGTTTGCGAACACGGGCGTCGCCATCATGCGTAACCTGCGCTTTGCGGTTGAGCGTGTGAATGCTCGAGGGGGCGTGCGTTTGGCTGACGGGCAACATCCTCTGGAATTGGTGTCCTTCGATAGCAAGAACAGCGTGGAAGATGCCGTGCTGCTGTTGCGCGATGCCGCCGACCAGTCGATCAGGATAGTCATGCAGGGGAACAGTTCGGCTGTGGCCGCCGGCCTTATCGAGGGGGTTAACCGGCACAATCAGCGCAACCCCGGCAAGCGGATGGTTTTCCTGAATTATTCCGCGGTGGATCCTAGCTTGACCAATGAGAAGTGCAGCCCATGGCACTTCCGTTTTGACGCCAGTTCGGATATGCGCATGGCTGCCCTGACTGAAGTGATGAAGCGCGATGCCGGCGTGCACAAGGTCTACCTAATCAATCAGGACTACAGCTTCGGACATGAGGTGGCGCGCAGTGCCCGGTCGATGCTGAGCGAAAAGAGACCCGATGTAAAAATTGTGGCCGATGAACTTCATCCCATAGGCAAGGTGAAAGACTTCGCTCCGTATGCGGCCAAGATCGTTGCTAGCGGGGCTGATGCCGTTATTACCGGTAACTGGGGTAACGATTTGACCTTGCTTATCAAGGCCGCTCGCGAGGCTGGGGTAAAAGCAAGCTTCTATACCTTTTACGGCAATGCCCTGGGGGCGCCGGCGGCTATTGGCGAGGCCGGGGTCGGTAAGGTAAGAGCCGTGGCCGAGTGGCATTACAATGCCGGCGAGCCTGCCATGGAGCGCGCTTATCAGGCTTATCGCAAGATGTACCCCAGCCCGGCGGATGATTACTTTAATGCGCGGATGCTGCACATGGTGGACATGTTGGTCGCGGCTCTGGAAAAAGCCGGGTCGGTTGATGCCGCCGCCATTGCCAGGAGTTTATCGGGTATGAACTGGCAGAATGAAGGTGCGCAACTTTGGATGCGTCCGACGGATCACCAGGCGATCAAGCCGCTCTATGTATTTACCATGCAGAAGCAGGGGGTAGGGAGCGCGCGCCTGGATGTGGAGGGAAGCGGCTACGGATTCGAGACCACGCTGAAGGTCCCTGCGCAGGAATTGACACTGCCCACCCGATGCAATATGGCAAGTCTTCCACAATAGGCTATACTTCTGGGCTGCTTATGTAAGCAGTCCGTTTTTTAACATTCACGACGGGGCGCCTCGGCCCCGCCGCCTGTCTGGAGAGGAATAATGTCCGTAGCTGACATCAATAAAGCCAATATCGTTACCGAATTTCAACGTGCCCAAGGCGACACTGGTTCGCCCGAAGTGCAAGTTGCCCTGCTGACCGCCCGTATCAACGAACTTACCGGTCACTTCAAAGAACACACCAAAGACCACCATTCGCGCCGCGGTTTGCTGCGTATGGTCAGCCGTCGTCGTAAATTGCTCGACTACCTGAAGGGCCGCAATGCCGATGCATATCGTGGCCTCATCGAGAAGCTCGGTCTGCGTAAGTGAGTTTCCAGGGGCTCGGGAAGCCCGCCGGCGCTGCGGTCGCAGCGTCGTATGGTGTTCCCGCTGGTTTCCGGCCTTGCTGCTTCCATCATGGACGCGGCCGGGTCGGCACTGCAAAAAAACCCTCATGAAGTAGAAAATGCCTGTGTCAGGTGGTCCTGTCACAGGCATTTTCGTTTCAGAGGGGCAACCGTACAGGATGCCTGTCATGTTCAATAAAGTCACAAAAACTTTTCAATACGGCCAGCACACCGTCACCCTAGAAACCGGCGAGATCGCGCGCCAGGCGTCGGGTGCCGTAGTGGTGTCCATCGAAGATACCGTCGTGCTTGCGACGGTGGTTGGTTCCAAGCGCGTCAAGCCGGGTCAGGATTTTTTCCCGCTTACCGTCGACTACATTGAAAAAACCTATGCTGCCGGTCGTATTCCGGGTGGTTTTTTCAAGCGCGAAGGCAAACCCTCTGAAAAAGAGACGCTCACTTCCCGCCTGATCGACCGCCCGCTGCGTCCGCTGTTTCCCGAGGGTTTCTACAACGACGTGCACGTGGTCATCCACACACTGTCGGTCAACCCTGAAATTGATCCCGACATCGCCGCCATGATCGGCGCGTCGGCAGCGATGGCTATCTCCGGTCTGCCATTCAATGGCCCGATCGGCGCCGCCCGCGTTGGCTGGATCGACGGCCAATACGTGTTGAACCCCACCGCGACCCAGCTCAAAAACTCGGCGTTGGACCTGGTTGTTGCGGGTACCGATGCCGCCGTGTTGATGGTGGAGTCCGAAGCCCAACAACTGACGGAAGAAGTCATGCTGGGTGGCGTGGTGTTTGGCCACGAGCAGATGCAAACCGTCATCAATGTCATCAATGACATGGTGCGCGAAGCCGGCAAGCCCGAATGGGACTGGCAGCCTGCACCCAAGAATGAGCCGCTGATCGCCGCTGTGCGCGCAGCAGGCTACGAAGGTCTGCAAGCCGCCTATCAAGTGCGCGACAAACAAGCTCGCACCACCAAGCTGCGTGAAGTCACCGCACAAGTGCAAGCCACTTTGGCTCAGCAGGCCGCGGCTGCGGGCGGCGAAGCCCCGAACGCGGTTGCTGTCGACAACATCTTGTTCGACTTCGAATCGGAAATCGTTCGCAGCCAAGTCTTGAACGGTGAGCCGCGTATCGACGGACGCGATACGCGCACCGTGCGCCCGATCAGCGTGCGTCTGGGCGTTTTGCCCCGTGCGCATGGCAGCGCCTTGTTCACCCGTGGCGAAACGCAGGCTCTGGTAATCGCCACCTTGGGCACCAAGCAAGATGAGCAGATCATCGATGCGCTCATGGGCGAATACCGTGACCGCTTCATGCTTCACTACAACATGCCTCCGTTCGCCACTGGCGAAACCGGTCGTATCGGTACGCCCAAGCGTCGCGAAATTGGCCACGGCCGATTGGCCAAGCGCGCTTTGTCGCCCCTGCTGCCGGCACCGCAAGACTTCCAATACACCATACGCGTAGTGTCCGAAATCACGGAATCCAATGGCTCGTCGTCCATGGCTTCGGTGTGCGGCGGCTCGCTCGCGATGATGGACGCCGGCGTGCCGGTGAAGGATCACGTCGCTGGTGTGGCTATGGGCCTGATCAAGGACGGCGGTAAGTTCGCGGTCCTGACCGACATCCTGGGTGACGAAGACCACCTGGGCGATATGGACTTCAAGGTGGCCGGTACCGTCAATGGTATTACCGCGCTGCAGATGGACATCAAGATCCAAGGCATCACTAAGGAAATCATGCAGGTCGCGCTGGCACAAGCCCGCGATGGCCGCTTGCATATTCTGGAAAAGATGCGCGAGGCCCTTGACGGTTCACGCGGCGAACTGTCGGCCTTTGCTCCACGCATGCTGTCGATGAAGATCAATCCGGAAAAAATCCGTGACGTGATCGGCAAGGGTGGTGCAACCATCCGTGCATTGACGGAAGAAACCGGCACCCAGATCGATATCTCGGATGATGGCACCATCGTTATCTCCAGCGTCGATCTGGATCGCGCCAAAGAAGCCCAGCGTCGTATCGCTGACCTGACCGCTGATGTCGAAGTTGGCCAGGTTTATGACGGCAGCGTCTTGCGTCTGCTGGATTTCGGCGCGATCGTGCAAGTGCTGCCCGGCCGCGACGGTCTGTTGCACATTTCCGAAATCGCCAACCATCGTATTGCCAATATCAACGACGTGTTGAAGGTTGGCCAGCAAGTGCGCGTCAAGGTCATCGAGGCTGATGACAAGGGCCGCTTGCGTCTGTCGATCAAGGCGATTGTGGTCGCTGAGCCTGAGCAGACCCAAGAGTAAGCAAAAATGCCGCCAGTCTAGCGGCGGCGTTTTGCGGTAGAGTTCAAGCGGCGTCCGGTGATATCGGGCGCCGCTTTCTTATTTGTGTTTTCGGCATGCGCGGGTATCCATCGGCGCGCCGGGCTTTGCGTCGTGGATAAATCGATCGACATGAGCTATCGACTTGAATTGCGGGGGATCAGCAAGCGCTATCCTGGCGTTCTTGCCAATGATGAGGTTTCACTGGGGGTAGAACCCGGAGAAATTCATGCGGTGCTGGGCGAGAACGGCGCTGGTAAATCGACCTTGATGAAAATCGTCTACGGCGCGCTTCGGCCCGATAGCGGCCAGATGCTCTGGAACGGTGTGCGGGTAGAGCTGCGTTCGCCGGCGGCAGCGCGAGCCTTGGGCATAGGCATGGTTTTTCAGCACTTCATGCTGTTTGATGCACTGACAGTGGCGGAGAACGTGCTATTGGGCCTGCCGCCGGGCCATCGGCTGTCCACTCTGCAAGCGGAGTTGCTGGGTTTGATCGAGCGCTATCAGCTGGAGATAGATCCCACTCAAACAGTGGCCGCCCTATCGGTAGGGGAGCGCCAGCGCGTGGAGCTGTTGCGCGCTTTGGCGGGCAATCCTCAGCTATTGATTTTGGATGAACCTACCTCGGTGCTTGCACCCCAGGCCAAGGAAAAGTTGTTTTCCACATTGCGTCAGTTGGCGGCCGAGGGCCGCAGCATTATCTATATCAGCCATAAGCTGGATGAGATCCGCCAGCTTTGCCACAGCTGCACCATTTTGCGGGCAGGTAGGCAAGTGGGCCGGGTCGATCCGCGGCTGGCCAGCCAGGACGAATTGGCCACTTTGATGATAGGCGAAGCCGTAGCCGAGCCTGTCCCCGGTGCATGGGATGAAACGCAAACTCACGAACCGGCATTGAGCATCCATGACGTGTCGCTACCCGCCCCTGATCGGGGTGGTTTAGGGTTGAAAAATGTGTCGCTGGTGTTGCGCACTGGCGAGATCCTGGGTATAGCCGGGGCTTCGGGAAGCGGACAAGGGCTGCTGTTGTCGGTGCTTTCCGGCGAACACGTAAGCACATCGGCTTGCGCGGTGCGTTTGTTCGGAAAGAATGTTGGAAAACTGTCGGTGCAGCGACGCCGAGAACTTGGCCTGCGCAGTATTCCCGAAGAGCGCCTGGGTAAGGGATGCGTACCGGACATGAGTTTGGTCGATAATTTGCTGTTGACGGCGCTTCCACGGCTTACGACTTGGCGAGGTTGGATAAGACGCCGTTATCTAGCCGCTGCCACTGGCCGCTTGCTCGACCGCTATCGCATACGCGCTGCGGGTCCGCAGGCGCAGGCTCACAGTTTGTCGGGTGGGAATCTGCAGAAATACCTTGTGGCCCGGGAAGTTGAAGGGCGGCCTACGGTGTTGCTGGCGGCACAGCCCACCTGGGGGGTGGATGTAGCGGCCAGCGCGCGCATTCACCAAGAGTTGATTGCCCTGCGTGATCAGGGCTGCGCAATCTTGCTGGTGTCGGAAGACCTCGATGAGTTGTTCCAGGTTTGCGATCGCCTGGCGGTGATGGCCGAGGGCCGCTTGTCTCCCGTTCTGACGCGGGCCCAGGCAAACGTGGAAACGATAGGCCGCTGGATGGGTGGACGATGGGAGGGTGATCGTGTTGCGGCTTGAGCGTCGCACGCACCCCTCGCAGCTTATGTTGTGGCTGTCGCCGCTGCTCGCGCTGACCCTGACGATGGCGGGTGGGGCGGTGTTGTTCGCTAGCCTGGGTATCGACCCGGCCCAGGGTTTGAGCCTGTTCTTGTTCGAACCTTTTCGCGATCTGTATGCCCTGGGTGAGCTTTCGGTCAAGGCTGCGCCCTTGCTGTTGTGCGCCGTGGGCCTGGCCCTGTGTTTTCGGGCCAATGTGTGGAATATCGGGGCGGAAGGCCAGTTGATTGCCGGGGCGATCGTGGGCGGCGGCGTGGCGCTGTTGGCTGGGCCCGATAGCTCGCGCGCCTATGTAGCGCTGGTTTTGCTGGCGGGCATGGCAGGCGGGGCGGCGTGGGCGGCCTTGACCGCCTGGCTACGAGACCGTTTCCAGGCCAATGAAATACTGGTCAGCCTGATGCTGACCTATGTCATACAACTACTGCTGAGCTATTTGGCGTTTGGCCCTTGGCGGGATCCCATGGGCTTTAATTTTCCGCAATCGAAAATGTTCGAGCAGGCGGCAACACTGCCTACCTTGTTTGCTGGTTCGCGAGCCCATGTCGGTTTGCTGCTGGCTTGTGTTGCAGCAATCGGAGCATGGTTGTTCCTGGCTCGATCCTACGCGGGCTTTCGTCTTCGGGTTGGGGGTACGGCGCCGCTGGCTGCACGCTATGCGGGCTATTCCTCACGTCAGGCCCTGTGGGTGTCCATGTTGGCTTGTGGCGCGCTGGCAGGCTTGGCCGGCATTGTCGAAGTGGCGGGACCTATCCAGCGATTGACGATTACCGTCTCGCCCGGTTATGGGTTTGCAGCGATTATCGTGGCTTTCCTTGGACGCTTGCATCCGCTGGGTATCGTGATTGCCAGTGTGCTCATGTCGGCGTTCTACATCGGTGGCGAACTGGCGCAGTCGCGCCTGGGTTTGCCTAGTTCCATGGTGGGTATGTTCCAGGGCTTGATGTTGGCTTTGCTGCTGCTGGTTGACACTCTGGTCACCTATCGTCTGCGCTGGCGCGCCTCCGCTTTCCTGGGCGCGGGATAAGCACGATGGATACTATGTTGCTACTTATCGTCGCCACCATGAATGCCGGTACGCCTTTGGCTTTGGCTGCGCTGGGTCTGCTTCTCAATGAGCGCAGCGGTGTCGTCAATCTGGGGGCGGAAGGCATGATGTTGGCTGCCGCCATGGTTGGTTTCGCCGCCGCAGTGACGACCGGCAGCCCCTGGTGGGGTTTAGCTGCGGGTGCGATAGCAGGGATGGTGTTGGCAGCCGGGTTCGCCTTTTTGGTTGTCGTAATGGGGGCCAATCAACACGCTAGCGGCCTCGCTTTGATGTTGTTTGGAACCGGGGTGTCGGCATTTGGCGGGGTTTCATATGCCGGACGTGCACTAGAAGGCGGGCGAGCTGATTCTTCGTGGTTAAGCGGCATACCGGTGCTGGGCGAGACCTTGGCGTCGCCCCATCCCATGGTCTACCTGACCCTTTTGCTGGCGGCGGTCCTGGCGTGGTTCATCTACCGCACCCGCCCCGGCCTGGTGTTGCGGGCAGTGGGCGAGTCACCCGAGTCCGCCTATGCTCTTGGGCATCCCGTGCGCATGGTGCGCGCCCTGGCCATTCTCGGTGGTGGAGCATGTTGTGGCCTGGCCGGCGCCTATTTGTCCGTGGTTTACACGCAATTGTGGGTGGAGGGCATGGTGGCGGGACGCGGTTGGATGGCCTTGGCAATGATTGCCTTTGGCGCCTGGCACCCTGGATGGATCTTGCTGGGCGCTTATCTGTTTGGCGGCTTGACCATTTTGCAGTTCCAATTGCAGGGCACAGGCATTGCGCTGGCTCCGCAGTTTATTGCCATGTTGCCCTATATCTGCACGGTCGCTGTCCTGGCCATGCGCGCGCGTGGAGCGGGCGCCACGCTACGCCGTATGCCGGCCTCGCTCGGTAAACCGTTTTTGCTGGATCGCTGACTCGGCAAAGCATCTTTCCCGAGCATGGCGTGAACCTGGCTGGCCGATAATCGTGCAAGCAGGGCGATTGAGGCCACTCAAAAAAGTTCCGGTGTCAAGTCCTTCATGAAAATCACGCAGGGCTTGAAACCGCATATGGGGCAGTAGGTTAGCTCTCTTTTAGGCCACTTTGGCGAGGTGTGGCCTCGTGTGCTAGGAGCCAGTAGGAGCATTGGGAGAGAAAGCCGCATCGCACTGTGTAGTGCTGGATTGCCGAGGGACTGCGGGCTTGTCTTGTCATCATAGACCCGGCGGTTCTTGGCGGCATCCAGAATGGAGAACGCGCAGCCTTGGGCTGTGCGCGTTCGATGGATGTTGCTGGGCAGGCTTCGAGGGCCATCACGTCGGTTTGGACGGCACGCTCCGCGTCGTGGTGCCATGCCTAAATCTCCGGTCTCCCGCAATGAACGCCTCCAGCATGTGCGGGATCAGCGTTGCCGCATCGACCGCCTCGCCGTAGGTCTGCGCGTGCAGCGCGGCATAGCGGTCGAAGTCGGTTTTCAGGCTGGCCGGGCAGGCAAAGGTCAGCTTGACGCTCTCGGTCTTGGGTAGCGGCCCGGGCCGCAGTTTCTTCGTGCTAATTGGGAAGCCCCTCGGTTGAAGAACAGCGGCTGGTACGGCCGCAGCACCAGATCCCGATTCACGATGACGCGAACCGGCAGGCCCGGCCTGATGGTCAGCGTCGGCTGGATGTCCATGTTGCACCGGGTGATCTCTTGGCCGACTTGATTGATGCTGTCCTGGGCGCTGTCGCGCCCGGCGATGACGATGCGGCTGCCGTGCTGGCGGTTTTCGGGCGCGGCCAGCTCGGCACCGACGCCCAGCAGCGTCGTTAGCACCGCGCCCGCGACGACGCGATCCCAGTGCCAGTCCACGTCATCCTCCTGGCCGGAGTAACCGGCCAGGTCGGTGCCGATGAGGTTGTCGAGCGTCAGCGAGGACGTATCGGGCAGGATGACCCGGTTCCACACCACCTGCACGCGGCTCTGCACGTGGCTGACCCGGCTGTTGTAGCGCTTGAGGATGCGCGATCCCTGCGGGATCAGCAGGAACGTGCCCGTGGCCGAGTCATAGACCGGCTCCGTCACCGTGGCGATCACGTCGCCCGGAAGATCGGACTTGATGC
>JBEBXA010000023.1:0-49137 GCA_040391825.1 Pigmentiphaga sp. | reverse complement strand
AGTCCCACTGCAATGCAGATGCCGGGCAGTACCCAGCTCAGGGCGGTGTTGTTCAAATTGGTGTAGCGCCAACTCAAGCCGAAGATAACGATGGCCATCAGCGGGAACAGCAGGATCAAGGTAAGTGCCAGGCCCGTCGCTTTGGGTTCCATGGAGGAATCTCCTTCTGAGGCCATGGGAGTAGAGGCTGCCAAGCGTTTTTTTGTGGATAAGCCGGCAGCGGCGCAAGCTAAGGACGAGCGCCGGTTGGCCGTACGAAAAACGCTACGCTGCTGATTGTGCAATTGCCCCGATAGCAAGCGCAAGCCGGTTTATGGCATAGGCCAGAGGCCATAACCTGCGCAAGGAGGGGCAACCTTGACGTCCACTCTGTTTAAAGCAAGAAAATCGTCGCCAAGCCGAGAAAAATCAGGAAACCCATGGTGTCGGTGGCGAAGGTCAGCAATACCGATGACCCTATCGCGGGGTCTTTGCCGAAGCGCGTTCTTGCCAGTGGCACCAGCATGCCGATACTGGCGCCTACCAGCAGGTTCAGAGTCATGGCGGCCATCATGACCAGACCCAAAGAATACCGCCCCGAGATTGCCCAAGCGAACAAGGCGGCCACAGCGCCGCCCCCAAGGCCCACGCTAAGCGCGATCTGCAGTTCGCGCCGCACCAGCTTGCCGACGTTGGCACCGTTGATGCGGCCAACTGCCAGGGCACGAATGATGAGGGTCATGGTTTGGTTGCCCGAGTTGCCGCCTATGCCCGCTACGATGGACATCAGGAAGGCCAGGATGACGATCTGGCCCACGGTGTCTTCGAAGCGCGACGCTACAAATGCCGCAATCGACGCTGTACACAGATTGACGAGCAGCCAGGGTGCTCGGTTGCGGATGGCTTGAGGAACCGAAGCGAAAATATCTTCTTCCTGCAGACCGGCTTTAGACAAGGTTTGTTCGTCGGACGCTTCGCGAATCACGTCAACCACGTCGTTGACGGTAACGCGGCCGATGAGCCGTCCCACGGCATCGACGACCGGCGCGGACACCAAGTCATAGCGCTCGAAAGCCGCGGCCGCTTCGTCGGCCTCATCCAGTGGGGCCAGCGTCAGAATCTCGGTATCCATTACGCTGACCACCTGTGTTTCGGGGTCGCTGACCACCAGGCGGCTGATGGCCAGGCTGCCCATCAGTTTGTCGAAGCGGTCGACCACGAATATCTGGTCGGTATGGTCGGGCAGTTCTTGTAGCCGGCGCAGGTAGCGCAGAACTACTTCCAATGTGACGTCGTTGCGTACCCTGACCATTTCGAAGTCCATGATCGCTCCCACCGAGTCGTCGGGGTAGCTCATGACCGCGGTCAGGCGAGCGCGCTCTTCGTCGGTCAGGCCTTTCTGGACTTCGGCCACCACCTCGGCTGGCAGGTCGGGCGCCAGATCGGCCAACTCGTCGGCTTCAAGGTTTTCGGTGGCAGCAAGCAGCTCTTGCTGATCCATGGTGGCGATGAGGGATTCGCGCACCCAGTCAGCCACTTCCAGCAGAATTTCGCCGTCGCGTTCGGCGCGCACCAATTGCCAGACGATTTGCCGGTCTTCTTTGGGCAGGGACTCAAGAATGAACGCGACATCGGCTGAGTGCAGATCATCCAGCAGCGCGCCAAGTTCGGCGTCATGCTGGCGATGAACCAGGGCTTCGACCAGGGGGGCGCGGCTATCGCCGACTTCTTGGCGCTGAACCAGGCCTTCTACCAAATGCTGGCGGCGCAGCAGTTCCTGCACGTGCTCCAGGGCTTCCTGGGCGTCTTCGGGCTCGAGTCGATTTCGCTCGAGTGTCTGGTTAAGTTTTTTTTGTTCGACCATCGGCGGGGAGGCATAAAGTGGCCCCGCCCAGCCTCAGGAACCCACCGCTTAGGGTGAAATCAGTAAAGGCTCAAGCGGGTGCCTGGTAACAGGGACCGGTGAATGAATAAGGATTAGGCGGTGGCTGTAAGGCCATACCAATAAGCAGCGTGAAAGCGCTGCGAAGTTGACGATGCCCGAATTGTACGCGTGGAGCATGACATTAGTCAGCGCTTGCATCACTTGTGTGGCTTTGGTTGCAAATGGGTTACGGAATCGCGGCGCCGGGCATGCGGCGCACGAGAATGTCGGTGCGCGAGGCCAGGTAGGCCGACCCGCGGTTTCTATCGTAGAAGCGCGGGCGCGGCAGCATGGAAGCCAATCGAGCGGCCTGCCAGGCAGACAAATTGGAGGCCGAAGTATTGAAGTAATGGCGGGCGGCGGCTTCGGCTCCGAATACGCCTTCACCCCACTCGGCAATATTCAGGTAAAGCTCGAGAATGCGCTGCTTGCTCATGACCAGTTCCATCATGTAGGTAATGACGACCTCCTGCGCTTTGCGCACATAGTTGCGCGAGTTCGACAGGAACAGGTTTTTCGCTACTTGCTGGGTGATGGTGGAGCCGCCGCGCATGGGCCGACTGGGGGGCTTGCGGCCCCGGGCAAGGGCTCGTTCCGTGGCTTCCGCAAGTTGGCGGTTGTGGGCGTAGGCACGCTCGACGGCGTCCCAGTCAATACCGCCATGCTCGAGAAAATTTGCATCTTCAGCCGAAATAGCGGCCCGCTTCAGATTGTTGCTGATCCGTTTGTAGTCTACCCACTGATAGCGCAGAGTGGCCTTCTTATCGCTTTGCTTGAGGCGAGAAATTTCACTGCGCATGACCGAGGTCGTGCCCGGCGGCTGATAGGCATACCAGACCACCCAACCGAACAACCAGACCTGATAAAGCAAAACCAACAGCACCGCCAAACCCACCAGTTTGACACCCGCGCGAACAAACCGCGAAGAAATCGAGCGCTTCGGACTCCGGGCGCGCCTGACGGCCATGGGGCGACGAGTGGCCATATCAGCCCCGCCGGGCCGCCCCAAGGGGCTGATGTGCCCCCTTGGGGGGCAGCGAACGTAGTGAGCGTGGGGGCTGCTGTTTCATGTCAGATTAAGACTGAAGTGCGGCGCGTAAGGCTTTCAACACAGGGGCGGCCTGCGGCCGTATACCCCGCCAAATGAAGAAGCTCTCAGCGGCCTGCTCAACCAACATCCCCAGGCCGTCTGCCGTGCTGTGGGCGCCATCGGCGCTTGCCTGTCGCATGAAAACGGTGGCTTGCGCGCCATAGACCAAGTCATAGGCCAAGGCGCCTGCTGCGTAGAGCCCGGAAGGCAGGGGAGGCGCCTCGTCCTGCAGACTACCGGCAGTGGCGTTGATGACCAGGTCCCACTGAGAGCCTGCGGGGATATCTGCGTAGCTGCCGCCCTGAATGTCGATACTCCTGGCATGGTCCGCAAAGGCGGTGGCGAGTGCCTGCGCGCGCGCGGGCGTGCGGTTGGCAATACGCAGTTGGATGCAACCGGCCTTGATCAGAGGCAGCAAAATGCCGCGAGCGGCGCCGCCCGCGCCGGCCAATAATATTCGTGATCCGCGCAGCTTGCCGCCCAGGCGCATCAGATCGTTAAGTAGGCCGACACCATCGGTATTGCAGCCGTGCAATTGATCTCCGACCATCCATAGGGTATTGACGGCCCCGGCCGCTTGCGCGCGTTCGCTGAGATGTTCGCGAGCCAACTCGAAGGCTTGCAGCTTAAAGGGCACCGTTACGTTCAGACCGCGGCCACCTTGCGCGAAGAAACTGTGGATGGCGGGGGTGAAGCCGTCCAGTTCCGCACTGATGGCTTCATACACCAAGGCTTGCCCGGTTTGTTCGGCAAAGCGAGCGTGGATCCAGGGGGACTTGCTGTGTCCGATCGGATTGCCGATGACGGCATAACGGGAGGGATGGTCGTGGAATGTCATCAGCCGGGCTTCGCTGTCAGGGTGTCGTTGGTGAAGTACCAGGTACGGGTAATGGCAAGGATATCGGTATCGCGGGCGATTTGGGGCGGAAATGGTGCAAAAGGCGCCGACAGTGCAACGATGCGGCGGGCTGCGTCGTTCAGTATTTTATGGTCCGAGGGGCGGTCGATGTCCAGGCTTTCAATAGAGCCGTCCGATCGAATATAGACCGTCATTCGCAAAGAGCCATACGTCTTGCCGCGGGCCGCGGCAGGGTAGTTTCGATTACCCACGGTCTCGATCCGGCGCCGCCATTGCTCGACATAGGTGGCGAAGCGGTATTCCGAGGTTGATGGCGCAAAGAAATGTTTGCGGGGGCGTTTGTTGTAGTCTTCAATCCGATCCGCGATTTCTGCGAATTGCCGCGTCAATTGTTCGGCTCGACTGTTGGCATGAACCGGCACATGGGAAGGTAGTCCCGGAGGTGCATCGGGCAGGGGCGGTGGCGTTGCAGACCGTTGCGCAAGCTGCGCAGCCAGTAGACGCTGTTGTTTTTCGAGCGCGGCTTGGCGTTCGCGAAGCTCGGCAAGTAGCTCGCCCTTCCGGTTTTGTGGCGAGCGCTCCAGTGGAGATTTTGCGCGACCGCTTTGAGCGTCGCCGCCGCCATTGCTCGACACCTGGGCCAGCAACTGGGCTTCGCTTGGCACCGATTGTGAACCGGCGTTGAGCAGGATCACCTCAAGCCCCGCGTCTTTCAGTGGCGGCCGTTTGGCTGATGGCGTAGTGAAGTGCAGCGCGAGCGCAATGCCGTGACAAGCGATGGAGATCAGCACAGCGCTAATGAAGTAGCGGCGCGCAGGGCTTTGCGTCCAGTCCTCATGCAGCCGTTTTAGCAGGCGTCTGGGTAAACTGGATAAAGAAGCGAGACGAATGCGGGCCACGGGCCGCGAAGGGCCGGCGACATGCCTGGGTTCGGAGAAGTGAGGGGGCTGGGTTTGCGACACCCCGCGATTGTATAGGGTGTTAAGGGGGCGGGATCCGCCTTGCAAAGAGCCCTAATCCCGCCTATTGCAGCGCTGCGAGGTAGTTGCGCAAGGCTTGGAAGCCATGAGCAACTACCATCGTGTCTAAAGTCTTTAAGTAGCAGAGACCCGCGATGGCTTGGGCGGTGTCAGGATGCCTGTGGCTGATCCTTGCTTTCCTCGGCAACAGGGGCTGTGTCCAGCGGTTGGTCTCCAGGGTCAGGGCCGTCGGCGGCATCTACTTCCGCTATTTCCGCCTGTTCCACTTCAGAAACCTCATCTTCGAGGTCGCTGGTGTCGGGCAGCCCGCTATCCACCACTGCGATGAAGCGGCAATCCAGCGTCAGGTCGAGTTCGTCGGCACCCATGATATCGAGCATGACGTGTTGGCCCCGCTCCAGGCTAGGCAAAGTGCCGACGCGAGTGAAGAAGGGGATGTCTTGCAGGCGGACCCCATCTTCGCGCAAAACTACTGCCTCGACTCGGGTCACGCCTTCTTGCTTGAGCCAGCGCAGGCACCAAAAGCGTTCCATCGCCTGCTGGAAGTCGGAGTAGGCCGAGTACTTGGCCTCGAAGGCGCTGATGATGGCGAACAGGTCGGCTTCGCGGGGTTTGAAAGGGGCAACCAGGCGCGCCGACACGCCATGGTCGACAGCCGCGATCAATTGCCCCTGATTAATCAGATCCACATAACGACGCAGGGGCGAGGTAAACCAGGCGTATTGCGGCACGCCGATGGAGTCATGCGGAGCGGCAGCGGTGCCCATGCGCACCCGGCCCATTTGCTGCGAGCGATAAATGCCTGGCACACCACATGTTGCCAGTAGCCCGCCCCACAGATTGTTGGCCAGAATCATGTATTCGGCCACCAGACGGTCCAGCGGTGCGTTGCGTTTGCGTTGCTCGATGCGCACCCGGGCTTGTTCGGGTTGGTCGGGATCGCCATCGACGTAGAAACTGAAATCGATCCGATTGTTGGACTCGGGCTTGCCGCGCACCTCGTCACGGCGGGCCGACAAGGCCTTGGCGACACGCCACAAGGGGCGCAGCAGAGCGCCGTAGGGTACGTCGACCGAGGTATCGTCCAGTGCGGCTTCGGTAATGAGTTCGTCTAGGTCGTTATGGCGCAGGTTTTCTTTGACGACGACGCGTTCAATGCGGGTATCGCTGGAGACGATTTCGCCCGTTTCGGGGTTAGCTACGACATAGAGCGAAATGGCGGGAACCGGTTTGCCCGCATCGAGCGAAAATGCCTCGATCAATGCTTCCGGCTGCATGGGGATTTTTTCGCCGGGCATGTAGACCGTCGACATGCGCGTGCGCGCCAGCGCGTCCAGTTCGGTATCGCGCTGAACAGCCAGTCCAGGTGCGGCAATATGGATGCCCACGCGCACCGTGCCGTCGTCCAGTTCGATCACGGATAAGGCATCGTCGACTTCGGTGGTGGTGATGTCGTCGATGGAATAGGCTTCGACGTTGGCGATGGGCATGTCGCGGTCGATGGCCGGGATAACGGCCGGTGCAAAGCCAGCTCCACGCGGGAAATGTTCGCCATAAAAGCGCCGCTTGTGGATGGACAGTGCGCTGGGAAAGGCGCCCAGATTAAGCAATAGACGGTCTGGCCTGATCTGTATTTGCGTGCAGGCGGCGTCCAGCGCTTTCCATTCCAGGGTGTTCTTGTCGGGTTTGAACAGCAGCGCTTCGGCATGGGCAGCCAAGGGCTCTGGCAGCTTGCCACCTTTGATTTCGTCGACCCAGGCTTGTTGCTGCTCCGCCTGGCGTTTTTTCTTTTCGACAGCGGCCAGTGCGGCGGCCAGAATGTCTGGTGGGGCGGGGCGGTATTTACCTTTGCCGCGCCTGTGGAAGTAGACCGGGGCGCCATGGACGCGCAGCAGTAGCGCGGCTTGTTCTACCGCACTGGGCGGCTTGCCATAGTATTCCTCGGCCAAGGCGGTTACGTCGAACTCGTCCTTGGGGGCGCACTCCCACAGGAACTCAAGGTCGAGCTCGCTTGCCGCGGCGTCGGCTTCCTTGACCAAGGCTTCGGGGCTGGGTTGGGCAAAGCGCACGATCACGCTGGATTTCTTGATCTTGCTGCGTTTGCCGCTGGCGGCCTCAACCTGCAGGCTGGTATCGGTTTCGCTCAGGACGGTAGCGGCCTTGAAGCCGCCGTCATCCTCGTAGAAAACATGCATTTGCTGGCTTGTCCGGATGGGATTAGTCGTTGCTTGGAGGCGCGTCGGCGAAAGCCAGGACTTCTGGCAACCAAGTGGCGAAGTCGCTGATGCCGTGATCGCTGCCTTGTAGGATTCGTTGTTGTGCACCGGGGAAATGATCGCGCATTTCGCGCCAGTCCAGTACTTCATCGCCAGTCGCCGCCAACAGGTAGTAGCGTTGCGGCTGGGTAATACGGGTAATGGCCAGGGCTTTCAACTCGTCAATATAGGCGGGCTCGAAAATAAAGGGCAGACCGTCATGATACGAGACATGTTCGCCTACTTGCGTGGCAAGGTCTCGTGCCCCATGCACTACCGGGTTGAGCAAGGCCGCCCGGCAGCCCAGCCGTTCGGCTAGCCAAGTGGCGTAGTAACCGCCCAGCGAGGAGCCGACCAGTGTTAGTGTCTGCGCTGCTGCCGGGGCGCCAGAGGCGCTCCGCGCCAGCATGGTCGTCGCTAATTGTTCCGCGAGCTCGATTGCCTGGCGTGGGCTGGCAGGCAACTGAGGGCATGCCCATTCGTTTGCCCGGCCCTGTTGAGCCATGGTCTGCGCGAATAGCCGCGCCTTGTAAGACGAGGGTGAAGAGCGAAAACCGTGCAGATAAAGGATCATGACGCAACTCGGCTTCGCTGGGCTTGGGCCAGCGATTGCAATAGTTTGTCGTGAATGCCGCCGAATCCGCCGTTGCTCATGACCAGGATGTGATCGCCGGGACGAGCCGTCTGCACAACTTCTTTGATCAGGCGCGCAAGATCGTCGAAAACCATGGCGCGCGCACCTAAAGGGGCAAGGGCTTCGGCGGGGTCCCAGCCGAGTGCATTGCGGCCATCGTTCTGGCCAAAGCAGAAAATTCGGTCAGCTTGCGCCAAGGAATCCGGCAACTGGGTTTTCATGGCGCCCAGTTTCATGGTGTTGGAGCGGGGTTCGAGTACCGCCAGAATTCGGCCTTGCGGCATGCGCGTACGCAGGCCTGCAACGGTGGTGGCGATGGCGGTGGGATGGTGGGCAAAATCGTCATAGACCCGGATGTCATCCACTGTGCCGCGCAATTCCATGCGTCGCTTGACTCCGGCAAAGCGGCTCAGGGCTTCTACCGCTTGTTCAGGCAAGACACCCACGTGTTCAGCCGCGGCTATGGCGGCCAGAGCATTCATGCGATTGTGTTCGCCCCCCAACGCCCACGAGACGGTGCCTACGGCTTTTCCGGAGCGAGCCACTTCAAAGGCCCCCGAAGTTTGCTCCGGCCCCGCTTGCCATTGCCCATCTGTGCCAAAACTGACGGTTTCTGACCAGCATCCTCGCTGAAGTACCCGAGTTAGCGATTCAGTATGAGTAGGCACGATGACTCGGCCTTGGGCCGGAATAGTCCGCAACAAATGATGGAATTGGGTTTCGATCGCTGCTAAATCCGGGAAAATGTCTGCATGATCGTATTCCAGATTGTTCAGGATCGCCGTGCGTGGCCGGTAATGGACGAATTTCGAGCGTTTATCGAAAAAAGCCGTATCGTATTCATCGGCTTCGATCGCAAACAGAGGACGTGCAGTGGTATCGGGTGGAGATAGCCGGGCCGAGAGGCCAAAATCCTGCGGTACGCCGCCCACCAGGAACGATGGGTTCATGCCGGCGGCTTCCAGTATCCAGGCCAGCATCGCGGTGGTCGTGGTCTTTCCATGGGTGCCTGCGACGGCCAGGACGTGGTGGCGGGCAAGAACATGTTCACCCAGCCATTGTGGCCCCGAGGTATAGGGCAGCCCTTGATTCAGAATTTCTTCCATCAAGGGGTTGCCGCGGCTGACTACGTTGCCGATGATGAAGAGGTCTGGGCGCAAGGCTGTCTGGGAGGCGTCGAAACCTTCAATCAGGTCTATGCCTTGCTCCATGAGCTGTGTGCTCATGGGGGGGTAGACACCGGCGTCGCAGCCCGTGACCCGGTGGCCGGCGGCACGGGCTATCAGCGCCAGGCCGCCCATGAATGTGCCGCAGATGCCAAGGATGTGTAAATGCATGGTCGCGTGTTTCCGGTAAGGGATTGGATTGTAGAACGTGTTCTGGCATGGACAGGAAGTATCATGGAGGGGTCGCACCCCCGGAGCAATCATGACGTTTTCTTCTTTGCGCCAGGAAATCGCCGCAGCGGCGGCCCGAATGATCGCCGAGGACGGGCTGGATTACAGCTCGGCCAAACGCAAGGCAGTCAAGCTGCTGGTCGGGCAAGGCCCGATGCCACGGGGCGATCTGCTTCCTGATAATGATGAAATCGAATCAGGCGTCCGCGAATATCAAGCGCTTTTCATGGGCGATACGCAACCTGTCCGGCTTGCGCTGCTGCGTCAGGCAGCCTTGTCGGTCATGGAATATCTTGAGCGTTTCCAGCCCTATCTGGTGGGCCCGGTATGGAATGGCACCGCGGGCGAGCATTCCGACATCGCGCTCCAGTGTTTTGCCGATTCGTCCAAAGAAATAGAGATATTCCTCATTAACAACGGTATTAAATATGAAGTAGGTGAACGTCCAGATTTTCGCGGACGCGGCAAGGTCGAGACGCTTTACTTCATGTGGCAAGGAGAAGGTGTGATGCTTAGCATTTATGATGCTCACGCTTTGCGCGGCGCCCTGAAGCCGGGCCCGGACCGGCGCCCTGAGCGCGGCAATGCGCGCGCCGTCGCGCGCCTTTTGGCGGACGTCGCCAACGATATACACGGAGAACATGCATGAAGCGCAGGCAGGTTTTTGCCTATGTTGGAGTCGGGGCTGTCGCTGCCTTGGCCGGGGCTGCCCTGAAATGGAAAATGGTCGCACCCCAGGCCGCGTCCAGCCAGGCTATGGACGTTTTATTCGCGCAAAGTCTGAACGCGCTGGATGGTACGCCTCAAGCGTTTTCACAGTGGCGCGGCCAGCGTTTGGTGGTTAACTTCTGGGCGACTTGGTGTCCGCCTTGCGTGGACGAGATGCCTGAGCTGGACGAGCTTCAGCAGGAATTCTCAGGAAAGGCGCAATTTGTTGGGATCGGTATAGATTCCGCAGCTAATATGCTGGAATTCGTCAAAAAAGTACCGGTGCGTTATCCTTTGTTGGTTGCAGGCAACGTTGGTTCAGAATTGGCGCGTGAGCTTGGCAATACTACCGGGGGGCTGCCTTTTACGGTGATTATTGATGAAGAAGGTAAACTTATTCATCAACATTCCGGCCGTATCAAGGCCGAAACCCTGCGTTCTGTGTTGAAGGCTCCCTTGGCCTGAATTTGCTTTGCCTAGGGCAAAATGTTGGCGCTTTGACCCTTGTTTTTTTGGGCTTTTAGTTACAAATGATAGACAATGTGGCGCGTTTTGCGTAAAAATCGCGCCCTTCTGCATCGCATCCCAGGCAATATGGCCCATCGCATACTGGTTCTGCACGGCCCCAATCTGAATTTGCTCGGCACGCGTGAGCCCGGTGTGTATGGGGCAAGCACTTTGGCCGACATTGAGGCGCGTCTGCTTGCCCTGGCGCAACAGCAGGGGGCTGTGCTCGACTCGTTTCAGACCAATCACGAAGGGGTGCTGGTCGATCGTGTCCACGCTGCGGCGAGTGACGGTACCGATTTCATCGTGATCAATCCTGCTGCCTTCACGCATACCAGCGTGGCAGTGCGGGATGCGCTGGCGGCAGTGGCGCTGCCTTTCATAGAAGTTCATTTGTCGAATGTGCACAAGCGTGAGCCTTTCCGGCAACACTCCTATTTTTCCGATCTGGCCATAGGCGTTATTGCCGGGCTGGGTGCTGATGGCTACGAGGCGGCGGTGCGTTACGCGCTGTCGCATTAAAGAATTTTTTGGGGAACCCCCATGGATCTAAGAAAACTGAAAACCCTCATCGACCTGGTTTCCGAGTCCGGTATCGCCGAGCTCGAAATTACCGAAGGCGAAGGCAAGGTTCGTATTGTCAAGTTTGCGCAGAACGGGCAAGTTGGCACGGCGCCCGGCGTCCAGACCTATCAGGTCATGCAGCAGCCCGTGGCTGGAACCGCCCCAGCGGAAGCGGCCCCTGTGCCTGCCGCCGCCCCGGCGGTGCCGCAAGGGCATGTCGTCAAGTCGCCTATGGTGGGCACTTTCTATCGCTCCCCCAATCCCGGCTCGCCGGCATTCGTTGAAGTGGGCCAGGCCGTCAAGGAAGGCGATCCGCTGTGCATTATCGAAGCCATGAAGCTGCTGAATGAAATTGAGGCCGACAAAGCAGGCACAATCAAGGAAATTCTGGTTGAAAACGGCCAACCGGTCGAGTATGGCCAACCGTTGTTCGTGATCGGTTAAGCCGTTCACCATACCGTGCGTGCCCACGCTTGCGTGGTGCGCCGTATACCGTTTATCAGTCGAACACAGGGCGCGGCGCCAGATGGCGCGAGCCAGCATCTTGCTGCATCGTTGTGGATGCTACGCGGCCAGAGCGCCTTTGCCCGACTTTTTCAGGACATCCGTTCATGTTTGAGAAGATCCTGATCGCCAACCGTGGGGAAATCGCCCTGCGTATCCAGCGCGCCTGCCGCGAGCTGGGGATCAAGAGCGTGGTGGTGCACTCCGAGGCCGACCGCGAAGCCAAATACGTCAAGCTTGCTGACGAGTCGGTGTGTATCGGCCCGGCTCCGTCGCGCGACAGCTACCTCAATATGCCGGCCATTATTTCGGCCGCTGAGGTTACCGATGCCGAAGCCATCCATCCCGGCTACGGATTCCTGGCGGAAAACGCCGACTTTGCGGAACGCGTCGAAAAAAGCGGCTTTGTGTTCATCGGGCCCAAGCCCGAGTCCATCCGTTTGATGGGTGATAAGGTCAGCGCCAAGCAGGCGATGATCGCTACCGGCGTGCCGGTCGTGCCTGGCTCCGAAGGAGCTCTGTCCGACGATCCCAAGGAAATCATTCAGATCGCGCGCAAGATCGGTTATCCGGTCATCATCAAGGCCGCGGGTGGTGGCGGTGGTCGCGGGATGCGGGTGGTTCACACCGAGGCAGCCGTCCTCAACGCGGTCGCCATGACGCGCTCCGAAGCCGCTGCAGCTTTCAATAATCCTGATGTCTACATGGAGAAGTACCTGGAGAATCCTCGTCACATCGAGATCCAGGTTCTGGCCGACGGGATACGCAGCGCGGTATGGCTGGGTGAGCGCGACTGCTCGATGCAGCGCCGCCATCAGAAAATCATTGAAGAAGCGCCGGCACCCCACGTTCCGCGCCGTTTGATCGACCGTATCGGCGATCGTTGCGCGGATGCTTGCCGCAAGATCGGTTATCGCGGGGCCGGCACTTTCGAATTCCTGTACGAGAATGGCGAGTTCTATTTCATTGAAATGAATACCCGTATTCAGGTTGAACATCCGGTAACCGAAATGATTACCGGCATCGATCTCGTGCAAGAGCAGATCCGTATTGCCGCGGGTGAAAAGTTCAAGTTGCGCCAGCGCGATATCGTCTTCCGGGGCCATGCCATCGAATGCCGGATCAACGCCGAAGATCCTTTCCGTTTTACGCCCAGCCCAGGTCGTATTCATAGCTGGCACGTTCCCGGCGGCCCAGGCATCCGTGTCGATTCACACGTCTATAACGGCTATTTCGTACCACCCAATTACGATTCAATGATTGGCAAAGTGATCGCTTATGGCGATACCCGCGACCAGGCTTTGGCCCGGATGCGCATTGCCTTATCCGAAATGGCGGTCGAAGGTATTTCTACCAACATCGCGCTGCACCGCGAGTTGCTCCAGGATGCCCGCTTCATCGAAGGCGGTACCAACATCCATTATCTGGAGCATCGTTTGGCCCAGCGCCCGGAATAAGAGGCCACCATGCGCGAACTGGTGTTCGATTGCCCTGAGCAATTGGCCGAAGGGCTATCCGACGCACTGCTGGAGGTCGGCCTACTGTCGGTTTCGGTAGAGGACGCCGACCTTGGCACCGATGCCGAGCAGCCTTTGTTTGGCGAGCCTGGTCTGGAGCCCGAAACACAGGCCTGGCTACGTAATCGTGTCGTGGCGCTTTTGCCTGATGGCGAAGATCCCGCGCAATTGCTGGCCGATGCTTGCGCGGCTTGCGGGTTTGGCGACATTCCTGTCTGGACGCTACGTAATGTTCCGGATGCGGACTGGGTGCGCTTGACGCAATCTCAGTTTGAACCGATCGAAGTCGATGAACGTATCTGGATTGTGCCCACCTGGCATGAAGTACCTGACCGTCCCGGCACGATTTCGATTCGCCTGGACCCCGGCCTGGCGTTCGGCACCGGCAGTCACCCGACCACGCATCTTTGCTTGGCTTGGTTGGCCAGCAATGTGCGTCCAGGGGGCCGTGTGTTGGATTATGGCTGCGGCTCGGGTATTCTTGCCATTGCTGCACGCAAGCTGGGCGCAGGCCCAACAGTGGGGATAGATATTGATCCCCAGGCGGTGCAGTCCACGCAGGACAACGCCCTGGCCAACGAGGTCGAGGTCCAGGCCGGTTTGCCCGATGTGTTGCCTGGATGGAGGGCTGACGTGGTCGTTGCCAACATTCTTTCCAACCCCCTGAAGGTGCTGGCGCCCATGTTGTGCGAGCGGGTGCTATCTGGCGGCGATCTGGTGCTTTCCGGTGTCCTTGAGCGGCAGGCTGAAGAAGTCGCCGCGGCCTATGCCCCCTGGATTTCCTTGTCGGTCTGGCAAGCGCGCGATGGCTGGGTCTGCCTGCACGGTCGCCGCGATTGACACCCGCGCTTCCGGTCATGGTCCTGGCTACTCGTTGTCCTCATTGCTCAACGGCCTTCAAGGTCGTTGCCGATCAGATACGGTTGCGCAACGGCTTGGTGCGCTGCGGTGTGTGCAATGAAGTATTCGACGGCAACATCGGCCTGATTGAGATTGACCAGGCGGTCTTGCAGGCCCCCATGCCTGCAAGCAGCTCGCATTTGCAAACGGAATCGGCAGGCCCCGTCGTCATGCGGCGGCGCGGTGAAGGTTTGCAGTCATCGCAAACCGTCGACCATGAACTGCCTCAGTTATACGGAGCGGACTCGTCTCTGGGCGCCGCGGCTGAAGCCGATCCGCTTGGCGCAGGTGCGCGCCTCCAAGCAAGTGTTGCGCCGCGAGTCGAGGAAGAGCTCCCCGCAGAAACTGTTGTTGCCGACGACCCGCCTGCCGTCTCGCTTCCCATCGCGACGCAAGCAGAACCTATGGTTTTTCGTGCCGTACCGCGTACCGGCATTGCCAGTCCGTTGGTAGATACGGCACCCGACGTAATGTTGGCCGACACCGAGCCCGCGTCCGGCGACGTGATCGAACCTATCTACGCTTCCGCCCCCCCTTCAGAAGCTATCCCGCCAGCGGCTTTTCTGAAAGAAGAGGCCAAGCCGCGAGCAGGGTATATGCGTGTGGTGTGGGCGATTGCGTCGGTGTTGGCACTGGTGCTGCTGCTGGCGCAGGCTGTGTGGATGTTTCGGGCTGAGTTGGCGACGAGAGTACCCATCCTGCGGCCGCTGCTCGAGCAGATCTGCCAAGAGTTCGCGTGCACGGTGGGGTATCCGCGTGAGCCCGCTTTGTTGGCGATTGAGTCTTCTTCAATCGAACCCTGGACACCGCATTTACCCGCAACCCTTAGCGGCCCCGCTCAGTTTGCGGACGCTGAAGCACAAGGCGCTTTACCCGAAGCCGCGGGGGCAACCGTGCCGGCTCGCCGCCTGGCTTTGCGTGCGGTACTGCGTAATCGGGCTCCCTTTGCGCAGGCTTGGCCGGCAATAGAGCTGTCTTTGACCGATCTTTCGGAAAACGTGGTGGCGCGGCGGGTTTTGCTACCATCGGTCTATCTGGCGCCGGGCGAGTTGTCCCAACCCCTGCACGCCGGCGAGGAACGCGTATTGCGAATTCCCGTCGACACTCTCGATGCGCACGCTTCCGGCTACCGCATCGCTCTCTTTTTTCCTTGATCTCCTGCCATGTCTGCACCTGTAACTGCCCCTGTCATTATTTGCGGCTCTGTCGCTTTCGACACGATCATGGTGTTCGAAGGCAAGTTTCAGGAGCACATCCTGCCTGAGCAGGTTCATGCGCTAAGCGTATCGTTCCTGGTGCCCTCCATGCGTAAAGAGTACGGCGGATGTGCGGGCAATATTGCCTACAACATGCGCCTGCTTGGTGGAACCCCGATACCGGTGGCCACCGTAGGCGAAGACGCAGGCGATTATCTGCGCCGCATGCAAGAGCAGGGCACCAATACCGATTGGGTAAAGGTTGTACCGGGTACTTTTACGGCGCAATGCTTCATCACGACCGACCTGGCCGATAACCAGATTACCGCGTTCCATCCAGGGGCGATGAGTGCGTCGGCCAGCAATGACCTGACGCAGGCGCCCGGGACTTGGGGAATTGTCGCCCCCGATGCTAAAGAAGGCATGTTTGCCCATGCCCGTCGTTTGCATGGTCGCGGCATTCCCTTTATTTTTGACTTGGGGCAGGCGATGCCGCTGTTCAGCGGCGAAGATCTGGAAGAAATGCTTACGCTCGCGCAAGTGATTACGGTCAATGACTACGAAGCGCATGTGGTCGAGCAGCGTACCGGGCGCAGCATGGCGCAGATTGCCGAAGGCTTGCAGGCGGCAATTGTTACCATGGGCGAGAAGGGCTCCACCTTGCTGACCAAGGGGGAGGAAATCCATATCGCCCCCGCGCCTGCGGACGCGGTGGTGGATCCGACAGGTTGCGGTGATGCGTATCGCGCCGGCCTGTTGTATGGTGTAACCCTAGGCTGGAGCTGGGAAGACAGTTGCAAACTGGCCAGCTTGATGGGGGCGCTGAAAGTTGCCGAGCGCGGCCCGCAGAATCATCATTTTTCGCGTGCCGATATTTCTCTGCGGCTGCAGAAGCACTACGGATTGGCCCTGCCCTGAGCTGTTGGCGTCATGGTTTGAAACAACCTGGCACGGCCTAGGGGCTACTTGATTCCCCGCCAGCAGAACCAACAGGGTATAAACCTCGTCAAACCCTAATTAGAGTTGGCGGTACGACGGTAGAGTGTGGTCCGTCTTATTCAGGATATATCTATGAGTACTTTTTTCGGTTCTTTTGCTGGTACGGCCCGCAGTGGTCGTGTCGTATTCTTGGCTGCAACCTTGTCCGCCCTTACCGTGCTGGCCGGGTGCGCCACAGGAAGTAATTCGGCGTCAGTCTACGGCAGCAGCCAAGCCCAGCGCGAGCAGGTCGTTCGCTACGGAACGGTTGAGTCGGTGCGTCAGGTAAGCATAGATCGTGGCCAGACCGGGGTAGGCACGGCTGGTGGCGCAGTCATCGGCGGGGTTGCCGGCAGCAGCATAGGCGGCGGACGCGGGCAGATCATTACCTCGGTGCTCGGAGCCATCGCGGGCGGCATCGCAGGGCAAGCGATGGAAGGTGGCTTGTCGAAAAAAACCGGTCTGGAAATCACGGTCCGTTTCGAGAATGGCGAGGTCCGCTCGATTGTCCAGGAGGCTGATGAGATGTTTTACGCGGGCGATCGTGTTCGAGTGCTTAGCGGTACGGGCGCTACGCGGATCACTCATCGTTAAAGCCAAGATTCCAGCACATTGCCTGTACAGGAAGTTCTGTCTAAGTAAAAGTGAAAGCCGCCTGGCTGCTTAGCAATCAGGCGGCTTTTCTGTGTAATGTCTTAGCTTACGTAAGAAGGGCGGCTGTATTTGCTCTGCAATGCCCTTCTTGCCCAGATTAGAGCCCGAACAAGGGCAATCCCAACTGCGCCAGCACCATCAGGGCTATTTGCGTCAGTACGAACAGCACCAGGGGTGACAGGTCCAGGCTGCCTAGCTTGGGCAGTACGCGCCGCAGAGGGTCGAGTAGCGGAGCGGTGAGCGCGTCCAGAACGGGCATGGCGGGTGCGCTGGGGTTGACCCACGACAAGATCACCATCAATAGGGTGACCCACATCACCAGGTTGACTGCCCATTTCAATACCAGCAGCAGCGCTATCCACAGTCCGGCAGGAAACAGGGACATCGGGTTGATGCCGGCTACGACTGCGGTAGCAAACAAAAACGCCAGGGCCGTCAACCATGCTGCGGCCAGGCTCGCCCAGTCGATTCCACCTCGCCCCCCCAAGAGCCGCCGCAGGGGAACGACGATCCAGTCGCTGATCTGGAAGATGGTGCGCGAAATTGGGTTGAACGCCGGCATGCGGACAAATTGCATCCACAGGCGAAGTAATAGAACTGCACCAAACAGGGTGAAAGCGATATTGAGCAGGAAACGGGCGATTTCGCCGAACATGAGGACTCCAGTGCGTTGTTCGTTCAGCAGGAAGCAAATGCTTAGGGCATCGATTGTCTCATGTTAGTTGCCGCGAGTTATAGCGGACATGAGTTAGGTGGACGAAGGGGGCAGCCGTCAATCGTCAGGTTTGGCGTTGGTGGTAAAAAGCCCCGCTAAAGCTATGCTTTAGCGGGGCCCGGATCGGTGCGTCAAGCGCTCCGATTAATCGCTTAGGGACGGCTGCCGGTAGGGAAAGGCCATGCGGCGGCTGGGTTAAGCGAGGTTTTGGCGCCAGGGGCTGCTGTGGTGGAAGGCGCCGGGGCAGGCTTTTTAGGAGCCGGCTTCTTGGTCGCCGCCTTCTTTGCTGGAGCCTTGGAGGCCGCGGCCGCCTTCTTTGCCGGTGCTTTCTTGGCTGCTGCCTTCTTTACGACGGCCTTCTTCGCCGGCGCTTTCTTGGCAGCGACCTTCTTCACCGCGGCTTTCTTAGCCGGTGCTTTCTTGGCAGCGACTTTCTTCACGGCGGCTTTTTTCACTACGGCTTTTTTAGCTGGCGCTTTCTTGGCGGCAACTTTTTTCACCGCGGCTTTTTTAGCCGGTGCTTTTTTGGCGGCGACCTTCTTCACTGCGGCTTTCTTTGCCGGTGCTTTCTTGGCAGCGACTTTCTTCACTGCTGCCTTCTTCACCACGGCTTTTTTGGCCGGTGCTTTCTTGGCTGCAACTTTCTTCACCGCAGCCTTTTTAGCCGGGGCTTTCTTGGCCGGTGCTTTTTTTGCTGCCGGCTTTTTCGCTGCCGCTTTCACGGCTTTCTTGGCTGTCGCCATGATCTGCTCCTTTACGAGATGTTCAGGGACTCAGAACACAAACCCGCTTGGACCATCCGCACGGGCTATTCATCGGCGCAAGCCCTGCTGTTGAACATGCTTCAAGCAGCGGAATCAGTTTGCGCTAATGAATGAGGCACACAGCCATTCGACATGTCCCGCACCGGGTGCGACCCATGTCGAATGACTTGGCATACGGTTTCCCGCATGCCGGATGGCGCCTTGCATTCCCGACTGTCGCTTGCTTTGCCATCGGCAAAGCATAGAGCGCTAGGGTTTGGATGGTGCGCGGTGCGGGGGCGTTTGCCTCTCCCGCTCGCGTCTGACATCATCCAGGCCCTGCAGTCGGGCGCACAAGGCGCCTGATCCTGTTCTACGTGCGTCTTAATCCCAGTTCAGCGCTCCGCCGGTCTGGTATTCGATCACACGTGTTTCAAAGAAATTACGTTCTTTCTTCAAGTCGATCATCTCCGCCATCCATGGGAAGGGGTTCTCTTCCTGGGCGAACAGCGGCTCGATACCGATTTGCTGGCAGCGACGATTGGCGATGAAGCGCAGATACGACTTGAACATCGGCGCATTCAGCCCCAACACGCCACGCGGCATGGTGTCTTCGGCATAAGCGTATTCGAGATCGACCGCTTTGCGAAAGAGTCCGCGGATTTCTTCGCGGAATTCCGGCGTCCACAGATGCGGATTCTCGAGTTTGATCGTGTTGATGAGGTCGATGCCGAAGTTGCAGTGCATGGACTCATCCCGCAGGATGTACATGTACTGCTCCGCCGCGCCCGTCATCTTGTTCTGGCGGCCCAAGGCAAGAATCTGGGTGAAGCCGACGTAAAAGAACAGGCCTTCCATCAAGCACGCGAACACAATCAGCGATTTCAGCAGCGTTTGATCGTCTTCGGGCGTGCCGGTTTTGAAGTGCGGGTCGGCAATGGCATCAATGAAGGGAATCAGGAACTCGTCTTTAGCGCGGATGGACGGAACTTCATTGTAGGCATTGAAGATTTCCGACTCGTCCAGGTCCAGACTTTCGACGATGTACTGATAGGCGTGGGTGTGGATCGCTTCTTCAAACGCCTGGCGCAGCAGGAATTGCCTGCATTCGGGCGCAGTGATATGGCGATAGGTGCCCAGCACGATATTGTTGGCGGCGAGCGAATCGGCCGTGACGAAGAAACCCAGGTTGCGCTTGACGATGCGGCGTTCGTCTTCGGTCAGGCCTTCAGGGTTCTTCCACAGCGCGATATCGCGCGACATGTTGATTTCCTGCGGCATCCAGTGGTTGGAGCAGGTGGCGAGGTATTTTTCCCACGCCCATTTGTATTTGAACGGCACCAACTGATTGACGTCAGTCTGGCCGTTGATGATGCGCTTGTCAGCAACGTTGACGCGATGCGCGGCAACCGGGGCGACTGGCGCGGCGTTGGCCGTTGCCAAGGCAAGCTGATCGAAAGCGCTATCAGCGATCGACCGGGGCGCGGCAGCCGCCGCCGGCCGCGAGGCCGGTGAGGCGGTGTTGGAGGTAACTTCTTCGTCCCAGGACAACATTTTCAAACTCCGGTGTTTCTACGGTTTACTGGCAAGCTTCGCACTCTTCGAAACCAGGATCGCCTGGTCTCATGGTGCAGGCCGCCCCGAGGATTTCCGGTTCGGGAAGATTTGCGGCGCCCACTGCAGAGGTTCTTGCATTGGACGATGCATTCGGTACAGCGTTCAATTCTCCACCACGACCCGTGGATTTTTCCGCGCTGGTTGCGCCCATGGTGCGCAGGTAGTAGGTGGTTTTCAGGCCACGCTGCCATGCCAGCTTGTAGGTTTCGTCGAGCTTCTTGCCCGAGGCACCCGCCATGTAGATATTGAGCGATTGAGATTGGTCGATCCACTTCTGGCGACGCGATGCGCATTCCACCAGCCAGCTCGGCTCCACTTCGAAGGCTGTCGCATACAGCTTGCGCAGCTCGGCAGGGACCCGATCAATCTTTGCGAGGCTACCGTCAAAGTACTTCAGGTCGGCAACCATCACCTCGTCCCAGAGGCCGAGTTTTTTGAGGTCACGGACCAAGTAGTCGTTGACGATGGTGAATTCGCCGGAGAGGTTTGATTTGACGTACAAGTTTTGGAAAGTCGGTTCAATGCACGCAGACACACCAATGATATTGGAAATAGTGGCGGTCGGGGCAATAGCTACGCAATTGGAGTTGCGCATACCGTGTGCTTTGATGCGTTCTCGCAACGTATCCCAGTCCAGAGTGACGCTGGAATCGACGTCGACATAGCCGCCGCGCTCTTCACGCAGCAGCGCGACCGAGTCTTGCGGCAAGATGCCGCGGTCCCATAGCGAACCTTCAAACGTGGCATAGCGGCCTCGTTCAGCGGCGAGATCGGTAGACGCAAGATAGGCGTAGTAGCACACGGCTTCCATTGAACGATCGGCGAATTCAACCGCTGCATCCGAGGCGTAGGGTACCCGCATGATGTGCAGTGCGTCCTGGAAGCCCATGATGCCCATGCCCACCGGACGGTGGCGTTCGTTGGAGTTGCGGGCCTTGGCGACGGCGTAATAGTTGATGTCGATCACGTTGTCGAGCATGCGCATGGCGATGCCGATGGTGCGCTTGAGTTTGTCGTGGTCGAGTGAGGTCGAGCCGTCGGCGTTGGTCTTCAAGTGCGCAATGAGGTTGACCGAGCCCAGGTTGCAGACTGCGATTTCGTTTTCATTGGTGTTCAGTGTGATCTCGGTGCACAGGTTGGAGCTGTGAACGACGCCAACATGTTGCTGAGGTGAGCGAATGTTGCAAGGATCCTTGAACGTGATCCAGGGATGGCCGGTTTCAAACAGCATCGACAACATTTTGCGCCACAGATTCAGCGCGGGCATTTTCTTGAACAGCGTGAGCTCGCCGGAAGCGGCTTTGGCTTCGTAGCCTGTGTAGGCTTCTTCGAAGGCACGGCCTACCTTGTCGTGCAGGTCAGGCGTGTCGGACGGCGAGAACAGCGTCCAGTCGCCTCCTTCCATGACGCGCTTCATGAACAGGTCGGGAATCCAGTTCGCGGTGTTCATGTCGTGCGTGCGGCGGCGTTCGTCACCGGTGTTCTTGCGCAACTCCAGGAATTCTTCGATGTCCAGGTGCCAGGTTTCAAGGTAGGTGCACACCGCGCCCTTGCGCTTGCCACCTTGGTTGACGGCCACGGCAGTGTCGTTGACGACTTTGAGGAAGGGCACGACGCCTTGGCTTTCGCCATTGGTGCCCTTGATGTGGCTGCGCAGCGCGCGCACGGGCGTCCAGTCGTTGCCCAGGCCGCCGGCATATTTGGCCAGCAGCGCATTTTCCTTGATGGCGTCGTAGATGCCTTCAAGATTGTCCGCGACCGTGGTCAGGTAGCAAGACGACAATTGCGAGTGCAGCGTGCCCGAATTGAACAAGGTCGGGGTCGAGCTCATGAAGTCGAAGGACGACAGGATTTGGTAGAACTCGATGGCGCGGGCTTCGCGATCGGTTTCGGCAATGGCCAGGCCCATCGCGACGCGCATAAAGAACGCTTGCGGCAGTTCGATGCGCTGGCCTTTGAGGTGCAGGAAGTAGCGGTCGTACAGCGTTTGCAGGCCCAGGTAGGTGAACTGCAGATCGCGGCTGTGGTCGAGGGCCGCGCTGATGCGAGCCAGATCGAAAGTGCCCAATTTGGCGTCGAGCAGGCCGCCTTCAATGCCGCGTGCGATGAATTGCGGGAAGTATTCGGCGTAGCGAGTTTCCATCGCCGCTTGTTCGACTTCTTCGCCGAGGACTTCCTTGCGGATCGTATGCAGCAGCAGACGTGCCGTTACGGTGCTGTAAGCCGGATCTTTTTCAAGTTGTGACCGCGAAGCCAGAATCGCCGACTTGAAAACTTCATCGGTGGGAACGCCGTCGTACAGGTTTTTGACGGTTTCCTGGAAAATGGTTTCGGCCGATACGAACTCTTCCAGGCCGACGCAGGCGGCTTGAATGACGGAGTACAGGCGCTGCGGGTCGAGCGGCATGCGCATGCCGTTGTCGCTTACGTGCAGGATGGCCTGGTTCGAATCGGTGTTCAGTACGGCGCGTTGCTGCGCGCGCTTTTCACGGTAAAGCACATAGGCGCGTGCCACGTCGTGCTCGCCGGAGCGCATCAAGGCCAGTTCAACCTGGTCTTGGATATCTTCTATATGGACGGTGCCGCCGCTGGGTTGTCGGCGAACGAGGGCGTTCACGACCTGACCAGTCATGACTTCGACCAGCTCGCGCACACGCGCGGAGGCTGCGCCTTGGCCACCATTGACAGCCAAAAAGGCTTTGGTCAGAGCGATCGAGATTTTGCCTGGTTCGAAACCGACCACAGCGCCATTGCGCCGAATGACTTTGTGGTCAGAGTAAACCGTGGTGTCGGCGGCGACTGTTGCGGGCTTGGGAGCTAGCGGGGCAACGGTCGGTTGGGCCGAGGGGGTCGAGAGTTGCATAAGGCCTCCTGGATGCTATGAGGGCGCGGAGTGAACCGCGCCGGTACTCGGGTTGTCTGGGGTTTAAAGCGGATAACGAAACTGGAACTGCGAGATGCCGTGCGTGGTACGAGGCACTGGGTACTTGGGGTTATTCAATAAGTAATAGACGCGCGAAGCCAATAAAGGCTGCGCAGCCGGGCCGGTAAAGGAATACACCAGTTTTCCCCCATTTTTCACGGCCTTGCCACTACATCTAGTGGTGTGAAGGCTGCAAGGCCCTAATTCTAGGGGGGGCTCAATTGTAGGGCAAGTGACAAAATGTTGCTTAAAGGGGGAGTTGGCCGTTAGAGGCCCATGGATAGTCGCATAAATTTTAGACAGCCAATATCCATGCATGTTTCACGCCAAAAAGGGCATGTGTTGCGCATTAAATCGTCACTCTTGTCTCGTGGAACAATCGCTAAACAGGCGGTAATTGCCGCCGCTGCCAGCCGGTGGCAAGCGCATAACGCTGCCAGTCGAAGCAAGGGCCGGGATCGCTCTTGCGGCCCGGCGCGATGTGTTCATGCCCCCGAACCGCTTGTAAGGGATAGCGGGCGCGCAGCGCCGGCGTCAACCACGCCAATCCCTGGTATTGCTCGGGAGTGAAGGGTTGCGTGTCGCATCCTTCGAGTTCGATCCCGATCGAAAAGTCATTGCAGCGTTCGCGTCCTTCAAACAAAGACGCCCCCGCATGCCACGCACGGCGATCAGTACTGACGAATTGTACGACATGGCCGTCGCGCCGAATCAGGAAGTGGGCCGAGACCTTCAGGTCCCGCAGGCGCTCGAACCAAGGGTGGGCATTGCAGTCCAGCGTGTTGGAAAACAGGGCTTCAATGTGGGGGCCGCCGTATTCATTAGGGGGCAGACTGATGTTGTGCAGGACCAGCAGCGAGATTTCGGTGGCGGGTGGGCGCTCATCGGCGTTAGGCGAGATGACCTTGCGCACCATAGGGTGGTCGATCCAGCCCTGGCGGTCGATCCGGGCTGGTGCCGCGGCTCGCTTCACGAACGGCGGCCTCGCAGGGAATGGGCCAGGGTGCAATAGTTGTAGCCTTTGCGCCGGACGGCCTCCGCCGCGGGCAGGTGTATGCCGCAGTGAGCGCAGCGCACCATGGTTTCCGGAGGCAGATCCGGCCCGCGGCGCGTACGGCCGGCAGGTGGCCGCCCTTGGGCGGCGCTGCGCGCGGCAATGCGCGCAATGACCAGCGCGCCAATAATGATCACTATCCAGAAAAGTAGCTTGCCCATGACTTATGCCCGAAGATCGAGCCTGCGATATTAGCGGTGAAGTATGACTTCCAGCACGAAGCGGCTGCCGGTGTAGGCTAGAAGCAGGAAGGCGAAGCCAATAAGCGTCCAGCGCAGCGCAATGCGTCCCCGCCACCCCCAGATCTGCCTGCCAAGCAAGAGCAGGCCGAAAGTCAGCCATGAAAGCAGCGTGAAAACCGTCTTGTGGTCAAAAGGAAGGGGGTGGCCCGTCAGCGCCATCGAAATGACGATGCCGCTGATGACTGCCAGCGTAAGCAATACGAAACCTACCCAGATCAGCCTGAATAGAAGCTGTTCCAGCATGAGCAGCGGCGGCATGGCGTCGAACAGCCGGGTGTAGACCTGCCCCACGGCCCCTTTTGGGGCGGGCGGTTTGCTGGAAATGTCGTGCAGCCGCCGGTCGGTAGAGGCCATCAGCAGCGCGTGCAGCGCCGCAATCGTGATGATGCTGTATGCCGCCAGCGCAATTGCCAGGTGCACCCGCAGCCAGCCGCTGTCGGCGTGGGCGATGATCTGGCCCTGGGGAAACAGCAGCGGCAGCAGGGTGGCGATGACGGCCAACGGCATCAGCCACAGACGCAGGCCATCGATTGCCACCCACAGGCTTTCTACCCAGAAAACAATTAATCCCAGCAGCAATGCGGCGGAAACTCCGGCCGCGAACCCGAGCCGCAGATCGCCGTCGCCCAGCATGGCCTGCTGAACCGCCGCGCCGTGCACGAGCAGCACCAGCACCAGTCCGTAGCGTTCGATGGCGCCAGCCCGGGCTTCCGGGTGTGAGGAGACGGCGCGCCATGCCAGTACTGCCAAAACGGCATATCCGACAGCGGCCAGTGAGTGCAATACAATTCCCATATCCATATGGAAGTGTAAGCGAATCCTATTCATGCTTGATAACCTTACTACCCGCCTTTCGCGTGTTGTCAAAACTTTGCGCGGCGAAGCCCGCCTGACTGAAGCCAATACGCAGGAAATGCTGCGTGAAGTCCGGCTGGCTCTGCTTGAAGCCGACGTTGCCTTGCCAGTCGTGCGCGAGTTCGTTGCACGGGTCAAGGAAAAGGCCCTGGGTGAAGACGTTGCCGGCAGTCTTACGCCGGGACAAGCCCTGGTGGGGGTCGTGCATAAAGAGCTGACCTCGCTCATGGGGGGTGACCTTGGCGAGCACGCCAGCGAGCTGTCGCTGGCCCAGCAGCCGCCTGCCGTCATCCTGATGGCGGGTTTGCAAGGTTCGGGTAAAACCACCACGACCGGCAAGCTGGCGCGCTGGCTGGCCGAAGGCGGCCACAGCCAAGGCGGGCGCAAGACCGGCAAGAAAAAAGTGCTGGTGGTTAGCGCCGACGTCTATCGACCCGCGGCTATTGAACAGCTCAAGACCGTGGCTGGGCAGGCGGGCGTCGATTTTCTGCCGTCTTCCACCGACCAGAAACCGGAAGATATCGCGCGCAACGCCATTGATCACGCACGTCGCCACCACTACGAAGTGCTGATCGTCGATACCGCCGGTCGCTTGGGTATCGACGAAGTCCTGATGAACGAGATCCGTGCTTTGCACGCCTTGCTCAATCCCATCGAAACCCTGTTCGTGGTTGATGCCATGTTGGGCCAGGACGCCATCAACGTCGCCAAGGCCTTCAACGACGCCTTGCCCTTGACCGGCGTGGTGCTGACCAAACTTGATGGCGATGCGCGCGGTGGTGCCGCGTTGTCAGTGCGCCATGTCACCGGCAAACCGCTCAAGTTCGTCGGTGTTTCGGAAAAACTGTCCGGTCTGGAAGCTTTTCATCCGGAACGGATGGCGCAGCGCGTATTGGGCATGGGCGACATCCTGTCATTGGTGGAAGAAGCCCACAAAGCCATCGACGTCGACGAAGCGCAAAAGCTCGCGGCCAAGCTCAAGGCGGGTGACAAGTTCGACCTGAACGACTTCCGTTCGCAAATTGCGCAGATGAAAAACCTGGGCGATATGGGATCCCTGCTGGAAAAGCTGCCTGCCCAGTTTTCGCAAGCGGCCTCGCAGGTTGACAGCAAACAAGCCTCCAAGCAGATCCGTCGCATGGAGGGCATCCTCAGCTCCATGACGGATGTTGAGCGTGCTAAACCCGAACTGCTCAAGGCCTCGCGCAAGCGTCGCATTGCTGCGGGGGCCGGCGTGCAGGTGCAGGAAGTCAACCGCATGCTGGCGCAATTCGACCAGATGCAGGGCATGATGAAGCAGATGAAAAAAGGCGGCATGGCGAAAATGATGCGCGCCATGGGGGGCATGAAAGCTCTCAAGGGTATGAAGCTGCCGGGCGGGTTCAAATAGCGCCTGGCACGGCTTGTGTACTCCGGGGCGATGCCAGTCGCCCCGGTTTGGCTCTACCGTTTCAACGACAATGGGTAATCTGACCGGGCACGGGCTACTCTACCGTGGCGCCCGATACCTTGACCGCTTTTGCCATGCGCTTGCTGTCTCCGACCAGGAAAGCGGCAAACTCTGCCGGTGAGCTCAACACCGGCGTATAGCCCTTGGCTTCAACTTGAGACTGATGAAAGTCAGCTTCCTTGAGTACCGAGGTGACGTCCCGGTAGAGTTTTTCCACTATATCCTTGGGGGTTCCCGCCGGCGCGAACAAGCCGAACCAAGCCCCTGCCGGGACATCGGGATAGCCCAGCTCGGCAAAGGTTGGCACATCGGGTACCAAGCCCAGTCTTTGCTCTCCGCCTATGGCGATCGCCTTCAGGCGCTTGGCCTTGATGTGTGCCAGCGAAGACGCTGCCCCTGAAAAAGTGAACTGCACTTCACCCGCAATCGCGGCCGGCACCGCCTGGGGAATTCCCTTGTAGGGCACGTGGACGATATTGATGTCCGCTTGGTTCTTCAAGGTTTCCATGGCCAGATGCGGTTGGCTGCCGTTGCCGTAGGAAGCGTAGTTCAGTTTGCCGGGGTTCTTTTTCGCGTAGCTGATGACTTCTGCCAGCGTATTGGCGGGTACGTCGATATTGGCCAAGAGCAATTGATTCAGAACGATCAGCTCGGTAATCGGCACGAAATCCTTGGCCGGCTCATAAGGCAGCTTGGAATACAGATGGGGGTTGGTCGAAATAGTGGCATCGCTGGTGAGCAGCAAGGTGTAGCCGTCGGCTGGCGCGTTCTTGACCGCGACCGCGCCGGCGATGGTGCTTGAACCCGGCTTGTTCTCGACGATGACGGTTTCGTTCCAACGTGGCCCCAGCTTCTGGGCGAGGCTGCGTGCCAGGGTGTCCAGACCCGAGCCCGCGGGATAGGGAACGATTACGCGTACCGGCTTGCTGGGGTAGGCCTGCGCATAAGAATCAGGGCTCGAAACCGTAGCCAGAACAGCGAGGCTCAGGTAGGCAATAGACTTGAACGGCATGGCGCTTCCTTCCGACGGGTTGTAGGGATAGTCGTCACAGACAGACCGTGAAGGTTACCGGAAGCGCACATTTCGTGAACTTGATATTTGCCCCATGCCGCTATGGCGGTGCCGACAGGTGAGGCACCGCCTTGCAAGTTCGACTTTGGCGCGCTTCGGGGCTCGGACGCTGCGGGTGCCCTTCAGCGCAGCGGCGACGTGCTCAGGGCTCATGAAGCCCCTTCGCTGCGAACCAGGGCTAGCCCTGGTCAGGCCTTATAGAAGCAGAATTCGATTTCGACGCTGGCGTTCAAGGGAAGCGCGCTTACGCCCATGGCGGTTCGCGCCGGCGGCCTGACAGCATCTGGGAAATAGCTTTCCCAGACTTGATTGATGTCGCCAAACTGCTCGAACTTGGTGGTGAAGATGCGCGCAATCATCATTTGATCCAGCGCAAGCCCATACTCGGGCAATGCCGCCAGCATGTTTTCCATGATTTTCTTTGTTTCGGCTGCAACGCCTTCGGTTTCAAGTTGGCCACTAGCGGCGTCGAGCGCGATCATGCCCGACAACTGGTAAATCGGGCCGGCCTGAATGCAAGGCGTATAGCGAAAGCGGGGTTTGGGCAAAGACGCCGCGTAGTGGGCTTTGAGTGTCATGGGTTTCTCCGGTGATGGGGCGTAATTTAACGCACGATGTGATAAGGGCTCTGTCGCGCTTCGCCAAGGATCCAGTCCGTGAAAGCCTTTACCTTCGGGGCATAAGCCATGGAGTTGGGATAAACCAGATGCCAAGCTTTAGATGCTAAATAGCGGCAGGAAAAGGGCATGACCAGACGGCCTAACTTCAGGTCGTCTTCTACCAGCGGCAGGCGGCCTACGGCTACACCCAAGCCTTCGGACGCGGCTTGCAGCGCGAAAGTAAGAGAATCAAACCGCGGGCCATTCAGCGGGTCCACATTCTTTACTTGCGCATAATCCAACCACAAGCCCCAATCTTCCATTGTTCCTTGAACGTGCAGCAGCGTGGCGTGGGCAAGATCCTTCGGCTCTTTCAGCGCCTTATCGCCTTGCAATAGCGACGGACTGCAAACAGGCACCATTTCCGCTGAAAGCAGGTAGTGCGCCTCAAACTGTGGCCAGTGATTTCCCCATCGTATGGCGACGTCTATTTGCTCCTGATCGAAGTCATCGCTGCGAGTCGAGGTCAGGACGTTGACTTCGAAGTGGGGGTGCAGGCGATTGAAGGAATGCAGTCGCGGCAGTAACCAGCGCATGGCGATGTTGGGGAAACAGCTGACGGTCAGATGAGTCGTTGGAGCGGAATGCAGCAAAGCATCGGTCGCCTCATTCATCAACAAGAAAGCTTGGCGCAAGGCCGAGAAGTAGTCCTCAGCTTGGGGGGTGGGCTTCAATCCGCCGCTGTGACGGTAAAAAAGTCGGATACCCAGGCGTTGCTCAAGTAGTTTTACCTGGGCGCTGACGGCGGCTTGGGTCACGTTAAGTTCTTTCGCCGCCCGGGTCAGGCTTCGATGGCGTGCCGCCGCCTCGAATGCTCTAAGCGCATTCAAGGGAGGGAGACGGCTAGGTGAGGGTCCGTTCATAAGGTAAGGCCCGGATCGGCGTGGATAGAGTGTTCAGCCAGAAGCATAGTGTTTGGGCGCTTGGGGTTGCTACAAGTTTTTCTTATGGCTCCCTCAGAGATTTCGTTCGCTTGTCCTGCTGAGCCTACCTAGAATTCGTTGTATCGCAAATAAGCTCACACGGCTAGGAGAGCATAGTGCATCAAGGTCTTTGGCGGCACAGCGCGTCACTACTACTTTTGACGGTCGGCTTGAGCGGCGCGCAAAGCGCGAACGCAGATTCTTTTCCTGCGCATGCAATAACCATCATGACGGGATTCACAGCAGGGGGTAGTTATGACCTGATGGCTCGCAAGATCGCGGAAGGCATGCAACAGCGCTTGGGGCAGCCGGTGGTGGTGATCTCCCGGCCAGGCGCAGGGGGCATCGTGATGTCGCAAGCTTTGGGTAACGTGCGTCCTGATGGCTACACCCTCGGCTTCACCACCTCACTCAACGTCGTGTTGGATGCCCAGGCCGGACTCGTTCCTTTTAAAGCGGATCGCGTTCAGCCGCTGGCCTCGGTCGCTCGCTTTCAAAGTGTGCTGGTAGCGGCAACAGACCGCCCATACAAGACTTTTCCTGAGTTGATCGGCTATGCGCGACGTCAGGGCTACGCCCATTTTGGCAAGCAGGCCTTGGTTGACGAGTTGGTGGTGCGCGGAGTCATGGATGTCGAGAAGGTGGAGTTCAACCTGGTTTCTTACAAAGGCGGCATAGATGTACGCGTGGCGGCCATGACCGGGCAAATAGACGTGGGATACGTAGGCGCCGGTTACAAGGCCGAGGTTGATTCCGGCAAGCTCGCCATATTGGCAACCACGGCTCCGGACCGCATCAAGTCCTACCCCAATGTGCCCACATTGACCGAACTGGGCTATCCGGTTTCGGAAGAGTCTGTGGCGCTGTTCATGCTACCGCGAGGCACCCCTGAGCCGATTGCAAACAAGTTGCAGCAGGTGATAAAGGACGTGGCTCAAACACCTGAGTTCAAGGCATTCCTTGAAAACAACCTGACCTTGGTTGCCGAGGCGCATACCGGTGACAAGCTGCAGGCTTTGCTCGACAGCCAGGCCGAGCAGTGGAAGCAGCTTCTGGCTCGAACAAAAAAATAAGGGAGAAACACGGCAATGACAACTGCGCGAACCTTTGACATTACACCTATGTCCGCATCGGTAGGGGCCGATATTTCAGGAATTGATCTGGCTCATCCCGCTGAGCCAGGCGCGATCGACCGCCTGCGTCGGGCACTGGGAGAACATGGGGTGCTGCGCTTTCGCGGGCAGAATCTTAGCGATGCACAACTGCTGCAGTTTTCGCGCAATTTCGGGGATCTGGATATCAATCCTGGCTATGCGGTGCCGTCCCTGGGCGTGGAGCCGGAAAAAGAAGCCAATCAGGCAGACGAAACCGGCAAGTACGTAGCCGTGATCTCCAATGTTATTGAGAATGGGGTGCCCATCGGGGGTTTGGGTGATGGCGAGGCGATATGGCATGCGGACATGACCTATATTGCGGCTCCCCCGGCTGCTTGTCTGTTATATGCGCTGGAGGTTCCTCCCGCTGGTGGGGACACGGGGTTTCTCAGCCTGAGCCATGCCTATGAAACGCTAGAGCCAACGTTGCGCAAGCGGCTGGACGGGCTGCAGTTGAAGCACGACGCTACCTACAATAGCGCCGGGGAAGTACGCCGGGGAATAACCGAGCGATCGGATCCTCGCCATACACCGGGCAGGGTGCATTCTTTGGTGGTGACCCATCCCCGCAGCGGTCGCAAGATGCTTTTGCTTGGACGTCGCCGCAACGCGTATCTGATCGGCCTCGATCTTGATGAGAGCGAGGCCTTGCTTAACGCTATCTGGGAACACGTAACCCAGGCGCAGAACACCTGGTATCAGCAGTGGAAGGTGGGGGACGTGATTTTTTGGGACAACCTGGCCACCATGCATCGTCGCGATGCTTTCCCGCGGGACTCGCGTCGCGTCATGCATCGAACCCAGATTCTCGGAACGGAGCTTCATTGAGCCATGGTTATCCGTGAAGTGTTCTTGTCTCGCTTGAATCTGCGTTTGAATACGCCTTATAAGGTTTCGTCGCATATATTCCATACCTTCGAGCCCATTGTGGTTGAGGTCCGCGACGAGGACGGGCGTTCCGGTTGGGCGGAAACCGTGGTGGGTCCGGGCTATACCGAGGAAACCGAAGATGGCGCCTGGGCCTTCTGCAAAGAGATGTCCCGTCGCATCAAGGGTATGCAGCCGGTCAGCGCCAAGCTGCTGTTGGAAGGATATCTGGCAGAGCATTCCCATGCCGCGTCGGTCATCATCTCCGCGTTGGAAATGATGGAGTCGAACCCGCTACTTGATATCGAAGCCGAGACGAGCGTTCCTTTACTGGTGCCTGTGCAGGCGATGTCTCGTGATGCGATTAAAGACGAGGTCGAGCGGCACATAGAGTCGGGTTTCCGCACGCTCAAGGTCAAGACGGGATTTGGCGTGAAGGAAGACCTCGAGCGGGTTGCCTGGATCCAGCAGGCCGTAGCGGGGCGCGCTTGCTTGCGCCTGGATGCCAATCAGGCTTATGACGAAGGTGAAGGCATTCAGTTCGTACGGGCACTTGCCGCGGATTGCATCGAATTGCTCGAACAGCCGTGTGCCAAGGCTGACTGGGCTGCGAATGCCGCGGTGGCTCGTGCTGCATCCGTGCCTTTGATGCTGGATGAGTCTATCTATAACTTGAGTGATATCGATCGAGCGGCATCGTTGCCAGGCGTCGGCTATGTGAAGGTCAAGATCAATAAGTTGGGCGGCTTGGACCGTCTGAAACACGGTCTGGACCATATCCGTGCCCGTGGCTTGGAGCCGGTCTTGGGTAATGGCGTAGCTACTGATATTTCGTGTTGGATGGAAGCCTGTGTGGCGCGCAGCACGATAAGCAATGCGGGAGAGATGAATGGTTGGTTGAAGCTGGAAACGCCATTGTTCTTGAACCCTTTGACAGTCAGGGATGGCGCAATGGTGCTGGCGGCGGGTTATCGCCCAATCCTGGATCGGTCGGCGGTCAAGCATTTTGCCTACGACACGCACACGGTAGCCTGAAGCAAGGCTTGGTTGGCGGGCCAGGGTTGCGCGCAGCCCTGGCCCGCCATGGATGTTTGCCGTCAAGCGCAAGCATCCATGGGTGACCTGCCGTTTACTCGGTTTTGATGTTTCTTTCCTTGATCACGCGTGCCCATTTGTCGCGCTCAGAGGTAATGAAACCGGCAAAATCCGCGCGGGTCATACCGGTCAAGGTCAGCCCGGCCTCATTGATATATTGCTTTACCTTGGGCGAGTTCAAGGCTTCATTCACGTCGCGGTAAATTTTTTCTTTGACGGCGTCAGGCGTAGCTGCCGGTGCGAAAAAGCCGAACCAACTGCTGGATACGACGCCTTTTACATCTGCGTCAGCGAAGGTCGGCAAGTCAGGGGCATTGTGCAGCCGCGTATCGCTAGCTACCGCCAAGGCGCGCAATTTACCTTCCTTTGCCAGGGCCAGTGAGGCCGGGAAATGGAACATGGCGTTGACGTGGCCGGCCAGCAAGTCGGCCAGGGCCGGTCCCGCACCTTTATAGGGAACATGAATCATCGAGATGCCGGTTTGTGCCGCGAGCAGCTCTGCAGTCAGGTGTGGGCTGGAGCCATTGCCCGTAGAGGCGAACTTGAGATCCTCGGGGTGCGCCTTGGCATAGGCCACGAGTTCCTTTACCGACTTGACCGGCAGCGAAGGATGGACATACAGCACGTTGGGGGCGGTGGCTCCCATGGCGACTGGACTTAAGGTGGCCGAGTCATAGGGTAGCGACTTCATCAGTACTTGATTGGTGACGAACCCAGTGCTGGTAAATAGCAAAGTGTGGCCATCGGCAGGGGCTCGGGATACCTGTCCGGTGCCTATGGTTGTGCCGCCGCCCCCTTTGTTTTCCACGACTACGGTTTGCTTCCATTTGGCGCCCAGCTCAACGGCCAGGTGCCGGACCAGGCCATCGGTCAATCCACCCGGTGGGTAGGGCACCACGACCTGCACGGTTTTTACCGGAAAGGCTTGAGCGCAGGCTAGGCCGGGCGCCAGTGCGATGCTTAATAGGGACCCGCCGGTCAAGGCAGCCAATGCAAGGCTGAGTCTGGGGTGGCGAGCAAGTGGCGATTGGCCGAAAAACATGTCTTCCTCCTTCATGAATGGTTTTTGACGACTTTGCGGTGGCTGGGCGTCGACGATATTATTTTGTTGCGTATAGCAACTACATTAGCTTACATTGTTGATATCGTCAACTAAAGACGGTTGCCGAGCAAACGGCAATTTGCTTTTTTCAGCGTTGAAGAGCCCAGAGAAAATAGCGGCCTTTCATGCGGGGCCACGCTGGTCTTAAATCAAAAACGCCCATAAATTTTTATACGGAGGCAAGATGCAAGCCGATATTCGATGTGTTGTTGCAGGTGCGGACATCTTGGGCGAGGTCCCGCTGTGGTGCCAGAAAACAAAGCTGTTGTGGTGGATAGATGTGAGGCGGGCAGCGCTGCAAAGCTACGATCCGGTCTCTGGCAGCCATCGCGCGCGGCGCTTGCAGGAAGGCATGCTGATAGGCAGTATTGCCCTGCGCGAACAGGGCGGGTTTCTGCTGGCAACCAATACCGGGTTCTACACCTACGATCCAGCCAATGGGCAGGCTCCGCAATTCCTGTTCCATCCCGAGTCGGACAAGCCTCAGAATCGTTTGAATGATGGCAAGTGCGACCGTCGCGGCCGCTTCTGGGTGGGTAGCATGCTCGATGCTCAGCGTCTGCCGGAGGGAACGCTCTACCGTTTGACGCCAGAGCTGGAGTGCCAGGCGGTAATGGGTGAAATCGTTGTGCCCAACTCGATTGCCTGGAGCCCAGACGACCGCACCATGTACTTTGCCGATACCCATAGACAATTGATCTGGGCTTTCGACTTCGATATTGACGATGGAGTGATTTCCAATCGGCGCGTATTCAAGGATTGGACGCATCAGCTTGGGCGGCCGGATGGCGCTACGGTTGATGCCGAGGGTTACCTTTGGAATGCCATGGTCGCTACAGGCCAGCTTGTGCGTCATGCGCCGGACGGTTCTGTCGACCGGGTGATTCAACTGCCTGTTACGAATCCTACCTGCCCAGCCTTCGGCGGAGTCAAGCTGGATACCCTTTTCGTGACTAGTCATTCACAGCGTCTAAGCGGTGAACAGCTCGCAGCCGAACCTATGGCCGGCGGTTTGTTTGCACTGGATGTGGGTGTGAAAGGGCTGCCAGAGCCGCGCTTTCGCGGATAGCCACGCTGGTGCTGGGAAATCGCAATTCGCTTTGCCGGATGCAGAGCGGGCGGTCTGGCGCAGCAAGGCAAGCGCCAGACTTGACTGCGAGGCAGCGAGTCCTTTTTTGGAGTAGCGGCCTCTGGGTAGCTTAGATCGGCGCTTGTGCGATATAGCCTATCGTCCACGGATCTGAGGACAGGGCAGTCGGCAAAGGCTGCGTGCCCTGTGCTTTCAGCTGTCAGGGCGTTACGCTGTCGCTTGCTTCCAGTTTTTTCAGCGTGGCTGCCAGCCCTTCAGCCACGGCGATTTTGTCGGCAGCTTCGTCTCGTCGTCCTTGCAACTCGATCAAGCCTTCCTTCAAGCCGCGGTCGCCGACGGTTACACGAACGGGTGCGCCGATCAGTTCCCAATCGGCAAACATCACGCCCGGTCGTTCATCGCGATCATCCAGGATGACGTCGACCCCTTGTGTTTGCAGGTCTTGGTAGAGCTGGGTGGCTGCGTTACGGACAGCTTCGCTCTTGCCCCAGCCCACTGGGCAGATCACGACTTCGAAAGGCGCCAGCGCACGCGGCCAGATGATGCCTTTGGCATCATGATGCTGCTCGATGGCGGCCCCAAGCAAGCGGGTGACGCCAATGCCGTAGCAGCCCATTTGCATGAGGGCCGGTTTGCCGGTTTCGTCCAGAAAGGTCGCTTTCAGCGCTTCCGAATACTTGGTGCCGAGGAAAAACACATGGCCTACTTCGATGCCGCGTTGAATAGCCAGTGAACCGTTGCCGTCGGGTGCGGGGTCACCGGCGACTACATTGCGCAAGTCGGCCACCACCTCGGGTTCGGGTAAGTCGCGTCCCCAGTTCGCACCCGTGTAATGGTGGTCGATCTGGTTGGCGCCGCAAACGAAGTCGTGCATGTTGGCCACGGTATGGTCGGCCACGACTCGAACCGGCTTGGCAGTGCCGATCGGGCCGATGAAGCCGGGTGCGCAGCCGAAGTGTTCGATGATCTCGGCGTCGGAAGCGAATCGGTAGCCACGATTCAAGCCCGCGAGCTTGCCCGCCTTGATTTCGTTGAGTTCATGATCCGCGCGCAGCAAGAGCACCCAGATTTCCACCGGACCGCCTGCTTCTTCGGGCTCTACGGCCAGGGCCAAGGCTTTTACGTGCTGCGTCAGCGGCAAGCCCAGCAGTTCGGCTACGGCCTCGCATTTGGCGGCGCCGGGGGTGGGTGTTTTCTGCAGGGTTTGGGTCGCGGCGCCGCGCTGCGCAATCAGGCAGGGTGCTTCGGCCAGTTCAATGTTGGCGGCGTATTGGGTTGCCGGGTTGTAGACGATCAGGTCTTCGCCCGTGTCGGCAATGACCTGAAACTCATGGCTGCGCGATCCGCCAATCGAGCCGGTGTCCGCGGCCACGGCACGAAAATTCAGCCCGAGGCGCGTGAAGATGCGCATATAGGCGTCGTACATGACGTCGTAGCTTTTTTGCGCGGCTTCTTCACTGCGATCGAAGGAGTAGGCGTCCTTCATGGTGAATTCGCGGCCCCGCATGACGCCGAAGCGCGGACGGCGTTCGTCACGGAACTTGGTCTGAATGTGATAGAAGTTCTTGGGAAGCTGGCGCCAGCTGTGGATTTCGTTGCGGGCGATGTCCGTAATCACCTCTTCCGAGGTGGGTTGCAAGACGAAATCGCGGCCATGGCGATCTTTCATGCGCAGCAATTCGGGGCCGTACTGTTCCCAGCGCCCGGATTCCTGCCAGAGTTCCGCAGGCTGCACGACAGGCATCAGCAATTCCAGAGAACCGGCCCGGTTCATTTCTTCACGAATAATGCCTTCAACCTTGCGAATAACCCGCAAGCCGATCGGCATGTAGCTGTATATGCCGCCGGCCAGCTTGCGGATCATGCCCGCTCTGGTCATGAGCTGGTGGCTGACGATTTCGGCGTCAGACGGCGCTTCTTTGAGCGTGCCGATGTGGAATTGCGATGCGCGCATTGAGTTGCTCACTTCAATAGGTGTGGGTTTGGCCCCCTCGGGCCTATAATCGGTCTAATTGTATGAGAATCGCTGGGGTGGCCTCATGCTGGACCGCGAAGGTTACCGTCCCAACGTCGGCATCATCCTCGTCAACCACAAAAACGAGGTCTTTTGGGGTAAGCGAATCAACGAACACTCCTGGCAGTTTCCGCAGGGGGGCATCAAGCACGGAGAAAGTCCTGCCCAAGCCATGTTTCGCGAGCTCCACGAAGAAGTGGGCCTAAGGCCCGAGCATGTCCGAATCTTGGGAAGAACGCGCGACTGGTTGCGCTATAACGTTCCCGACCATTTTGTTCGACGTGAATGGCGGGGGCACTACAAAGGGCAGAAACAGATCTGGTTTCTGCTCAGGATGCTGGGTCGTGACAACGACGTGTGTCTGCGCGCGTCCACGCATCCCGAGTTCGATGCCTGGCGCTGGAGCAGTTACTGGGTTCCGCTTGAGGCTGTCATCGAGTTCAAGCGGGATGTCTATACGCTGGCCTTGAACGAGCTGGCCCTGGTGCTGTTTCGCCGCAGTCATGAAACCCGCTATCTGCGCCAGCATGTCGGCGCTTATCGACACAACCAGTCTGAAGAACAAACACCTCTACCCGGGGTGGTGCCGGAACCTTGATATGTTTTTGAATTCTGTATTTAGTCTTTTTGCGCATGGCCGGCAGGGGGCGCTTACGCGCCCGGTGTGGGCTCGTAAGCTACGTGTTTCCATGCTGGTTTGCATGGCGCTGGGTTTGGCGGCCTGCAGCAGCCAGCCGCGTCCGCAGGGCACGTATCTGCTTGATGATATCGATGCCCAGCGCAATCTTCCCGATGCAGGCTGGGATGCCTTGAAAGCCGAATTGCCGCCGGTTCCCACCCAGGCCGATACGCTGCCCATCGAAACTCTAGAGCGCAACGAGCACTTTCGCTATGGTGTTGACCCGAAATCGGTGCAGATCGCGCCCGGCCTGATCGTTCGCTATACCCTGCGCAGCGTCAGTGATCGCGGCGCGGAAAACATTACCTATGAATCCCTGCGTTGCGGCACGCGCGAGTGGCGGGTGGTGGCGTTGAACCGTCCTGGTGCTGGATGGCAGCGTCCTACGCAGGATGATTGGCGTCCGGTCATGCGTGGCACCATCCAGAGTATCTTGCGCAACGGTGTGTTTTGCAGCGGGGGTGGGCCAGCTGGAGCCAAGTCGGCGGATCTGGTGACGCGTTTGCGCAATTGGGAACGCTACTCGGACGCTCTTGCGGCTACCCGCGAGCCTTGATTGCAAGAGCCGCCCTGTTTGTTAAGGGCGGCGCTTCGTGATGATGAACAAATGCCGCAGATCGTCAGCGGCCTGTCCAGCATCTAGCGCAACACCATATTGTCGCGGTGCATCAGTTCCGGATCTTCCATATTGCCCAGAATGGCTTCGATCTGGCTGGACGCTTTGCGCATGATGCGCCGCGTCTCATTGGCCGAATAGTTGATCAGGCCGCGCGCCAGTTCTTTGCCGCTTGCGTCGACGCAAGCGACGACGTCACCGCGCTCGAAATCACCTTCGACAGCGGTAACGCCGATGGGCAGCAAGCTCTTGTGGTCGTGGGTCAAGGCGCGGACGGCGCCAGCGTCCAGGATGACGCGGCCGCGTAATTGCAGGTGGTCGGCAATCCATTGTTTGCGGGCTGACAACTGCGGCATGGATGCGCGCAATTCCGTGCCTATGCATTCGCCTTGCGCCAACCGCACCAACACATCGGGTTCACGCCCCGAGGCGATGATGGTGTGGGCGCCACTGCCTGCGGCGCGCTTGGCTGCAATGACTTTGGTCAGCATGCCACCCTTGCCCAAACTGCTGCCGGCGCCACCAGCCATCGATTCCAGCGCAGGGTCGCCCGCGGCGGCATGCGAGATAAAGCGCGCGTTAGGGTCCTTGCGTGGATCCGCTGAGTACAAACCGGTCTGATCCGTCAAGATGATCAGTGCATCGGCTTCGATCAGATTGGTAACCAAGGCCCCCAGCGTATCGTTGTCGCCGAACTTGATTTCGTCGGTAACAACCGTATCGTTTTCGTTGATGATGGGGACGACGCTCAGGCGCAATAGCGTAAACAGCGCCGAGCGCGAATTTAGGTAACGGCGTCGATCGGATAGGTCGTCATGGGTTAGCAAGACCTGGGCCGTATGAACGCCGTGTTGGGCAAAGCTGGTTTGGTAGGCCTGTGCCAAACCCATCTGGCCGACCGCAGCGGCGGCCTGCAGCTCAGGAATGAGAGTGGGGCGGGTGGGCCATCCCAGACGCAACATGCCTTCGGCAATCGCGCCGCTGGACACCAGCACGACTTCCTTGCCCAGGGTTCGTAAACGCGCGATCTGCGCGGCCCAACGCGCGAGCGCTTGGTGATCCAGGCCGCGCCCTTCATCTGTAACAAGTGAAGAGCCTACTTTGATCACGAGCCGCGTGGCATCGGCGATCACGGAAGTCTTATTCATCAGGGCGCTAGTGCCAGAGTTTTTGTAAGAGTGGTGCTTCAGTCGTCGCCATCGGCATCGGCGCTAGAACCGTTTGCCGGAGCATCATCGGGCTGGGGGCTGCCGCCGGCCTTATCTGCAGCGGTGTTTGTGCGGGTGAAGCGAGTGTCTTCATCGAAGGCCTGCTCAGCCTGTCGTTGCTCGTCCATCCAGTTCTGAACGGCCCATGCAAGCTCCTGGGTGCCCTCGCCGGACAATGCCGAAATGCAGAACACGGGCCCTTCCCAGCCGAACTCAAGACAGAATGCTTCTTTTAACCCTTGCGGGTCATCCACCATGTCTGTCTTGTTGAGTACCAGCCAGCGCGGTTTTTCATACAGTGCTTGGTCGTACTTACGCAACTCTTCCACGATGGCACGGGCCTCGTGGATGGGGTCGGTGGAGGGGTCTAGCGGGGCAACGTCAACCAGATGCAGCAGCACGCGGGTGCGTGACAGATGGCGCAGGAACTGGTGGCCCAGCCCGGCGCCTTCCGCAGCGCCTTCGATCAGACCAGGGATGTCGGCAATGACAAAGCTGCGATTGGTGTCCATCCGCACCACGCCCAAGTTTGGGTGCAATGTGGTGAAGGGGTAGTCCGCAACCTTGGGGCGCGCATTGGACAGCTTGCGGATCAAGGTGGACTTGCCGGCATTGGGCATGCCAAGCAAACCGACGTCGGCCAATATCTTGAGCTCCAGCCGCAGCTTGCGTTGCTCGCCCGGTTGGCCGGGGGTGAACTGACGTGGTGCGCGATTGGTGCTGGACTTGAAGTGCAGATTGCCCAGGCCGCCGCTACCGCCAGCCGCCAACACGACTTTTTCGCCATGAGTGGACAGGTCGAACAGCAGTTCATTGGTTTCGGCGTCGAACACCATGGTGCCCACCGGCATGCGTAGCGTAATGTCGCTGCCACCGGCCCCGTAGCGGTCGGAGCCGCTGCCCTGTTCGCCACCCTGCGCGCGATGCAGTCGCGCATAGCGATAGTCGATCAGGGTGTTGATGTTGCGGTCCGCAATCGCGTAAATATGGCCGCCGCGCCCGCCGTCGCCGCCGTCTGGTCCGCCAAAGGGGATGAATTTTTCGCGGCGAAAGCTGGCCACGCCATTGCCGCCCTTGCCGGCAATTACTTCAATGGTTGCTTCGTCAACGAATTTCATGGCCTTGTGGGGGAAAGTGACAGCAGCCGGGAATAGCCGGCGACTGGAGATGCCTGGGGCGATTTTGCCCGAAAACGAAAAAGTCCTGCCGCACGAGCGACAGGACCCTTATTGTGCACGACCTGACCTAAGTACTACAGTCCGTTGACGGGAAATGTAATGCCCGTCTCGGGAAATGCTTATACGGGTTCGATCGATACGACGTGCTTGCGCAGAGCGCCGCGGATCGCAAATGCAACGCGACCGTCGGTCAGCGCGAACAAAGTGTGGTCCTTGCCGATGCCAACATTGACGCCGGGGTGGAAGCGCGTACCGCGCTGACGCACAATGATCGAGCCTGCGGGGATCAATTCACCGCCGTAGGCTTTGACGCCCAGGCGTTTTGCTTCGGAGTCGCGGCCGTTCCGTGTGGAACCGCCGCCCTTTTTCTGTGCCATGTTTGCACTCCTGCTTGTTCGTTACCGATTCTTGCCAGCTATACCGTTACCGGTTTGCGTAAGCGCGATCAGGCGGAAATATTGCCGATCTGGATTTCGGTATAGTTCTGACGGTGGCCTTGACGCTTTTGATAATGCTTGCGCCGACGCATTTTGAAGATGCGAATCTTGTCGTGCCGACCGTGTGCAAGAACCGTAGCCGTAACCACTGCGCTGGTCAGAAGGGGGGCGCCGATCTGGATCTGATCGCCTTCTCCCACTGCCAGGACTTGGTCCAGCGTGATTTCTTGCCCAATGTCTGCCGGTATCTGTTCTATCTTGAGTTTTTCACCAGCGTAAACACGATACTGTTTACCGCCGGTTTTTATGACCGCGTACATGGGTTTACCTCTACACATAAATTCCCCCAGTTGGGGGCTGAACCATAGACTATAGCAAGAGTTGTTTTACTGCGTCAATAATTACCTTGCTTTCTACCTAGCCCCGTATAATTCCGTTGCTGCGGGGTGATTTCGCCCCCCTCGGCTCGAATCTACGGCGGTTTCTTTTTTTGCAACAGTCGTTTTGTTCGATCTTTGTCCCATGTTCAGGCTGCCGCGGCAGTCTGTTTGCCACGGATTCCCCCTTGAGCCTGCCGACCCTGTTCGCCCCGATCGCCGACGATATGACGCGTGTTGACGCTGTCATTCGCAAGCGGCTTGATTCCGACGTCTCTCTTATTCGCACTATTGCCGATTACATCATCGGCGCGGGCGGCAAGCGGATGCGTCCTGCACTGTTGTTGATGATCGCACGTGCGCTGGGCTATCAGGGCAGCCATCATCATCTTTTGGCCGCCGTCGTGGAATTCATCCACACCGCGACCTTGCTGCATGACGACGTCGTCGACGAGTCCAGTCTGCGCCGGGGTCACCCAACAGCCAATGCGGTGTTCGGCAATGCCGCCAGTGTGTTGGTGGGCGATTTTCTGCATTCGCGATCCTTCCAGATGATGGTCGAAACGGGTTCGGTTCGTGTGATGAAGATCCTGGCCGATGCCACCAACGTCATCGCCGAAGGTGAAGTTTTGCAGTTGCTGAACGTGCATGATCCCGCGGTTACCGAAGAACGCTATATGCAAGTGGTGCGCTACAAAACCGCGCGCCTGTTCGAGGCCTCTTCCCAATTGGGAGCCGTGCTGGCGGGTGTTGATGAGGCCACGGAAGAGGCCGCCGCCGAATATGGCCGGCGCGTCGGTACTGCATTTCAATTGATTGACGATGTGCTGGACTACAGCGGCGATGCAGAGGCTCTGGGCAAGAACGTGGGCGACGATCTGCGGGAGGGCAAGCCGACACTGCCCTTGATCCGGCTGCTGGAGGTCGGCACGCCGGCCCAGCAGGCCCTGGTGCGCCAGGCGATTGAAAAAGGCGAAGGTGATTTTGCCGCGGTGGCGACTGCGATCCGTCATTCCGACGCGCTGGATTACACTCGGGCCCGCGCCGTGGAAGAAGCCGATGCGGCCCGTAAGGCGATTGCCGGTTTTCCAGTTTCCGCTTTTCGTGAATCTCTGCTAGAATTTTGCGCTTTCGCGATCAATCGAGATCGTTGAGAGAAAAAGCAGTGAAGAAGTAAAGAAGTAAGCTTTGAAGTTGTTTTCCCGCAGTCTTGTGGGGGTGTCAGAAGCAAGCTTTCGAGCAGGTGGCTGATACTCAAACACCGGTTTTTTGGTGTGTTTGGCAAGACTGGTTTCAAGTCGGGGCGTAGCTCAGCCTGGTAGAGTACTGCGTTCGGGACGCAGGAGTCGGAGGTTCGAATCCTCTCGCCCCGACCATATAAAGCCTTGATTTTAAAGGTTTTTATCTGGTTTTTTCTGTGTGCAGCGAAGTGCCGGATTAATAGAAAAACGTTGTTTTCGCTCTGAATTTGGCACTAGGCTGCCACAAACACTTCAGAAGTGAAGATCAAACCATCTCACGCCACGTGAGATTAATCAGTGAGCCCAACCGTTCCAGGTTGCGCCGCTGTGATGCTGGCCTGCTCCAGCCTGTGCATAGCAATTACTCAAATGTAGCTGACTTCTCAGCCACTAAGCAACGCCACCCCTTAGTCAAAGCAAGCGCGTAGCCGTGCATGGCGAGCCTCGTATCGCTGATCATCAGTTGCTATGAGGCCGCGAAGTGTTCGCGGGAGTTGACAACCAGTTTCCATTAATGGAAACTGGTTGTCATGAATAAGAGATTAACTTCCAGCACCAAGTCCCGTGAGGATGTCGCGGCACTAACGGGCTTGACGCTCACCGTCTTCAAACTCCACGGCGCCTTACTTCAATGGGGAGATAAGCTCGTTGAACCGCTTGGGCTGACCAGTGCGCGTTGGCAAGTGCTGGGCGCGATTGCGCTTGCCGACAGGCCTCTCACAGCACCCCAAATTGGTGGGGCCATGGGGGTGACTCGCCAAGGGGCCCAGAAGCAGCTGAACCTACTGCTTGAGCTCGGGCTTGTGGAAGCCGTGCGAAACCCGGCTCACCAGCGCTCCCCCCTGTATGCGCTCACAGCACGTGGGCGTCAGCTTTACGAGCGGGTGGAAGAGCTGTGGACCACTCGAATTGCTGCACTCGCTAGCGAAGTCTTGGCGGCGGATGCACTAGCGGCGAAGGACACTCTCGACACGATGCTGCGCCACTTCAATTCTTCAACGAACCCTCCGGAGGCCTCATGAAATCGAAAATGCACGCGCTGCTTGGCTCTATCGCACTCTTATGCATCAGTACGTTTTGGATATCGACGCTCGTGTCGGAGCTCTTCCTGGGGCAGGAGAGCGTCGTGGCCGTGAAGAACGGCGTCCTCGCCGCCATGTGGCTGTTAATTCCCGCCATGGCTGCGACTGGAGGAAGTGGGTTTGCACTGGCCCGTGGCCGCAGAGGCTCCTTGCTGGAAACCAAGACGCGCCGCATGAAGCTCATTGCCGCGAATGGGCTTCTGATTCTGCTGCCGTCTGCATTTTTTCTCGCAAAAATGGCGAACAGCGGCCAGTTCGATACGTTGTTCTATACCGTTCAGGGACTTGAACTCCTTGCGGGTGCCTTCAATGTCACCTTGCTCGCTCTCAATATGCGTGACGGGTTGAGACTCAGCGGGCGCCTGTCGCCGCGGAGTCGGACGCTTTCAGTCGGATGAGGCTGCTCTTCGGGTCGAAAGCGGCCTGCATCAGCTTCGCTAAAGAGTGACGAAGTAGCCAGTTTGCTCTCACTCGCTGTCGCGCCTGCCAATTAGGTGTGGGGCGACACGCTGTGAACGCGGCCAGCAAAACTCAGAGAGCAGGCACCAAAGACCTAGTCAGGCGGTAGAGCAAGGCTCTATCTCGCTCAGCTCTGTTGAAAGTCTTCTCACCTTTCCAAGCCTGAGCAAACCAAGGTGGTCGGTGCAGGCCTTGAGGTAGTAGCCGCCAAGGTGACGGTGGTGTCCCATCTATGCAGTCGAAGATGCGAAAGCACAACCCGTTCTTCGATCCAGAGATGGACTTGCGCACGGCGTTCGCCATCCTTAACTGAGCGGAGCTATCTAATTGCCTCCGAAGCCAGTAGATGCATTGTTATATAACACCTCAAGCAGCTTCTTGAGATGCTCGACATCCACCTGCCTCATGTTCGCGATTAATACCCGTTCATGCTCGACACTCGCATCACGACACAACGCTCCGAGACTTCGGCCTTTCGCCGTTAATTGAATACGAACGGCCCGCGCATCCTTTTCGTCCGGCATTCGCAATAGAAGGTTGAGCTTCTCCAGTCGACCGACCATATAAGACGTTGTCGAAACATCAACACTGATCATTTGCGAAAGATCGCTCATTTTGAGACTTTCAGCCTCCAGCAAGCAAATCAACGCGCGCGCTTCAGGGATGCTGATACCCAGACTCTTAAAGAATGGCGCGCCAACGCTGTTGGCCAAGCTGACGATTCGATTGAGCATGAAGGTGAGTCGTTTCGAAAAATCATGCTGCCCTTTGTCGTGCTTCCCCGCGCTTTCCAGGTTTGAAGAGTCGTGTCGGGATTTATAATTAGGAAGTTTAAGGCTCATTTGGGCAATATGATAACGAAGTCCTGGCTACGCAGATGGGAGGGTAATGCCCCATTCTTACTGGGTCGCAGAAGTAGAAACTGATGCGGCCATGGCTAACCGCTGTTTTAGCGTGAGCCCACCCAAGGCCATATTCGGGAGTTCGTAATTGTAGGACCACATCCATCGCGTAGCATGGTCCTGCACTTGCTTCAGGCCTTCCCTCCCGCGTTGCCGGCAGCGAGAAGTCCGCCGCAATGCCCAGCGCTTCGCGGTTGAAGTCATCGATCACGTTGAATGTCCGAATACTCCGACCATCGGCCAAATGGTCATGCATGAAGTCCCAGGTGCTTTAATTATCGACCTTTGTGCCCGATTGCTTAACCAACCTGCCGAACTTCTCGTAATCAGCTTTCACCACTTGAGAGAACTGAAGCGACGTCGACGACGGGGTAGGCATAATCCCGAGTGTGGCCAGCTTCGCCGCCACATCAATGCTCTTGACTGCTTCGGTGGCGGCCGAACTGATCTTTTGAATTACCTCTGGAGGAGTTCCCACTGGTACCATCATCCCGACATTTGCTGAAATGCTGAAGTTGAGCACCCCAGACTCAGCGATGGTGGGCACGTCTGCATAGTGCGCAACACGCCGTTCAGTACTGATGCCAAGCATCCTAGCTTTGTCTTTTGCTATTGCAGCAGCGGCTCCCGTGTAACCCATGAAACCCATCTCGATTTCCCCCGCTAGCAAGGCAGTTCCCATCTGTGGCGCTCCTCTGTATGGCACGTGCACCAAATCAACGCCAGCCATGGATTTGAACATCTCACCCGTTAAGTGATGGATGGAGCCAGGACCGGCTGAGCCATAGTGCAACTTTCCCGGATTTTTTTTCGCATACGCAATCAGTTCTTCCACGTTCGTTGCCGGCACTCCCTTCTTCACGACTAAAAATAGAGGGAGAATCCCAACCTGCACAACCGGACTCAAATCTTTCAAGGGATCATACGGAAGCTGTGAGAACAGGTGAGGGTTGATGCCCCAAGCAGAGTTGTCACTAAACAGAATTGTGTAGCCATCGGCGGGCGACTTGGCAACGTAATCAGCCGCGATCGTGCCCGCAGCTCCGGATTTGTTTTCGACAATCACGGAGCTGCCGTTCCAAGCGTCACTGAGTTTATGCGCAACGATTCTGGCGAAGACGTCCGGTGTTGCTCCGGCTGCTGATCCTACGACCAGTTTTACTGGCTTGGTGGGGAATTGTTGGGCTGTCGAGTAGCCTGTGGTGATAAGCAGGGCCGAAAGCACACAGATGGCATTCTTAAAGATCTTTATCATGGCTCGTTTCCGTTATTTATGATGTTTTTGAATCAATGGATGTTGAAAAACGGTGGCTTGGAGCTCTAAGCCGGGGACATCTTTGGATTCCAGGGGCAAGGGGAATGATTTGGAGGCTCAAGCCAAGGTTGGCTTTCGACCCCAAAAGAGTTCGACGCCTTTCCATTCAATGTTCTGCGTGTCTTCTAGTAGCCCGTCGAATGCTGTGTGGAGCTCCTCTGGACTGTAATACGGCGTCTCCCGCATATCGAATGGGGGGAAATAGGCCGTGAGCTTGTTGACCCAATAGATGAGATGCAGGTCTGCTTCCATTCGCGGCATAAACGGTTTCCCAAATATGTAAGCTTCGGCGAGGACAATCCGTTTACCCGGCTTAAGGACGCGTAGCAGTTCAGTGCCGCCCTCCTGCCAGTCGTCACAATGCTGTACTGCTTGCATAACCACGACAACGTCAAAACTGGCATCCTGATATTCCCTGGTGTAGTTCCACCCCCAGCATGCTCTCTTCCCGTTTCGGCCTCTGATCTGCGCGTCGTAAGCGTCCCTTGCTTCTTCGAGCAACTCGATAGCGACAACCTCCCCCGTAGGACCAACCATATTCTTGAAGTCTTCTACCCAGCCACAAGGACCAAGAGATTCTCCGATGAGCAATACGCGGTCCCCCGGTTTGACTTCCAAAAGGCTGTAAACGATCGTATTCATCGCAGCACCCAGCTCTCGCCAGATGTATGGCAGCCCTCCAATAAGGATCTGCCGTGTCCAGCGCTTCTGCTCCTCAACATCGTTGATGGTTGGGCCCAGTTTTTTCACATCCCATTCTTGGGTATAGCCCCACGGGCCTTTGTTCCACTTACTCATTGACTCCTCCCTTGCGTCTGCGATGCCGTGATGGTTCGACCGAATTTATTTGAATATACATGTAAATTTCATGAATATTCAAATAAATTAATGAGGAGGAAGATTAGTAATTTGCGTGGAAATTCTCACTTGCATGGTGGTAGATGATTTTTCATCTACAAATTCACCTGTAGCAAGGGGTCAAGCGTGTTGGATGCTGGCCCAATACGTTTCCTTAGGTAGAGGTGGCAAAACCGCCAACCAGCGGCAGCTCCGCTGTCATCCACCTCCTGGTTGAAGCTCCAGGTGGCTCAGGTGCCGCATTTGTCAGAGCTTCTGGACTGGTTCGCAGCGCGAACCTGCACTGCGGCCTGCACCCTCTGGGACGGCCCTGGCAGAGCGGGCGGCGTGATACGGCCCAGCTCGAATAGCTTTAGGCAGATTCCGCCAGCCAAAGCTCCAGCTTTTCACCTGAAGTCGGCACCGCACTGTAGTGGGACGAGTTCAGTAGAGGGCTCCATGATTTCACACCGAATGAAATCAAATGGTGGCCTCAACGACTCCAGCTGGTATTGCCGTTTGGCGCAGAGGTAGTGTCAACACTGTCTGGCGAGCGACTTGCCAGGGTTCTTGCTCTGCGCCTTGGGAACCCATTGGCTAAGTAATAGCCCGGCCACCACAATGGCAGCCCCCATGATCTGCAAGCCGGTCGGCACAAAGCCCTTAACAATCGCATCCAGCGCAAAGGCTGTTATGGGAACGAGCAGGAAGTAGGGTGCGACCAGGACCATTCCCCCCGAGTCTATGGCGCGGAACCACAATGCAAAAGGCACGGCGGTCAGCAACACTGCCAGGATCACGAGGCCCGCGATGTTTGTGGGAGTGATCACGCTAGGCAGGTCCCCTGCCAGCAAAGCGACTAGCAGCAACTCTATGCCGGCCACTCCTAACTGCCAGCCAGTGAAAGCGAGCATTGAGATCGGCGGCTTGCCCCATTTGTTCATCAATATGCCCCCAAAAGCCAGCGACAGAGTTCCGCCCAGCGCGGCAATGATGCCAATTGTGTCCAAGCCGGCATTGCCCTTGAGCACCACCAGCGCCACGCCGATTACACCAATCAACACGCTGGCAACTTTCAATGGGGTCGGTTTGATTTTCAAGATAGCCCAGCCCAAAAGGATCGCAAACAGCGGTCCCAGCGCCTGAAAAATTGCCGCCACGCCACCGGGTAGGCGCATGACCGAAATAAAGAACAGGGCAAAGAACAGGCCTGCGTTCAGTGTGCCCAGTACAGTGAGCTTGAGCCACCATGTTGGCGGCGGCAAATGGCGGGCAATAAGCAGCAAGGCAAGGGCGCCGCCAAGCGCGCGCACCGCAGCGACCAACAAGGGGTTGGGCGGCAATAAGGTGGTCGAGATAATGTAGGTGAAGCCCCAGAGGATGGCGGCTATGGCGGCTGAGCTTTTGGGCCCCATGATGAACTCCGGTGTTGAAAAGGGGCAATTCGGCCTGGCGGGCATTGATGTTCATCGCGTCAGGCCGATGGCGGTCGTTAGATTTACTTCGACGCCTTGTTCGCGCTGTAACTGGTCATCAGGTTGCGGTAGTCGGGAATGTGGTTGGAGAACAAAGTGCCCAGTCCTTCCACATCGTTGCGCCAGTCGCGGTGCAGCTCGCAGGCCAGGCCGAACCATGTCATTAACTGAGCTCCGGCTTCCGACATGCGGTTCCAGGCTGAGTCGCGGGTGACTTCGTTGAAGGTGCCTGAGGCATCGGTTACTACAAACACCTCATAACCCTCGGCCAGTGCCGACAGAGCGGGGAAGGCCACGCAGACTTCGGTCACAACGCCGGCAATGATCAGTTGCTTGCGACCGGTGGCCTTGACTGCCTTCACGAAGTCGTCGTTGTCCCAGGCATTGATCTGCCCAGGGCGCGGGATGAAAGCTGCATCGGGCAAGGTCTGTTTGAGTTCGGGTACGAGGGGGCCGTTGGGGCCGTCCTCGAAACTAGTGGTTAGCACGGTGGGTAGCTGGAAGTACTTGGCGATGTCGGCCACTGCCAGTACGTTGTTCTTGAACTTGTCGGGATCGCTGTCGCGCACGAGTGACAACAAGCCAGCTTGGTGGTCGACCAGCAGCACAGCGGCTTGGTCTTTGTCGAGACGGCGGTATGGAGTTGACATGGCTATTTTCCTCAAGTGATAAACAAAGCCCGTTTGGGCGTTGGCAATATGCCCGCGGGGAATCCGCCCTGGGGTGGGCGTGGCTGTACATGCCAAGAACCTTCTTTAGGAGCTGGTTCCTGCACGTTGGCAGAAAAACTGCCATGTGAGCAATATGATTTATGAACGATGGTTCCGCTAGTTGGCTAAATTTGCCATCATCGTTCTATTTAAAGAACGATTGAGTGGGTAAGCCCCCTAAGCGATCTTTATTGTTTTGTGCTAATCGGGGGGAGGCTCAGGGCTTTGCGGCGACTGTGGGTTGCCACTAAGCCGCTGAAGACTGCAGACTCGCTAGGCATGATTTGATGTTGTCTTGGTTCTGCGCCGCGGAGCATTGCATGGCTGTCGTTCGCTGTCGGATCCCTCAGCAGCTGACCAGATCCACCAAGTCGCGGCGTGTTTCATTCAGATCCTTGTA
>JBEBXA010000022.1:0-49329 GCA_040391825.1 Pigmentiphaga sp. | reverse complement strand
TGCCGGACCGCAAGCCTCTGAGCCGCCGGCAACGGGGCCACACAACGGCCTGACTAAAGAACTCCACCCCCGCCAGCATCACAAAAAATTGTGAACATGCCCTGAGAAATACGCCGCCTCGGCTTGGAGCTGCGCCTAACCCGTGTTGCGTAGCCCGGCCGCGATGCCGTTGATCGTCAGATGCACACCACTCTGCACGCGATCTTCGGTTTTTGCGCGAGATTTGGATGCACTTCCCCGATTGGCGCGATATCGCCTTAGCAACTCGATCTGCAAGTGATTCAAAGGATCAATGTAGGCGATGCGATCGCGAATCGAGCGTGCAAGCGAAGGGTTGTTGGCCAGCAACTGACGCTGGCCGGTAACCAGCTTCAAGGCAGAAGTGCTGCGTGTCCATTCATCGCTGATGGTGTTGAAGATGCGCTTGCGCAAGGCGGCGTCCGGTACGAGCTGGGCATAGCGCGCGGCGATCACCAGATCGGTCTTGGCCAAGACCATTTCCATATTCGATAGCAAAGTGCGGAAGAAGGGCCATTCGCTGGCCATATCGCGTAGATGCTGGATACGCTCGCGACGCGCGCCGTCGCCGTTTTTGACGTAGTCGTCTATCGCGGCGCCCATGCCATACCAGCCAGGAAGCAAGAGGCGGCACTGGCCCCATGAAAATCCCCAGGGTATGGCGCGCAAATCCTCGATACGCCCAGTCGCTTTGCGTGCGGCGGGACGCGATCCGATATTGAGTTCGGCGATTTCGGAAAGAGGCGTGGATGCAAAGAAATACTCGGCAAAGCCGGGCGTTTCATAGACCAGCTTGCGATAGCTGCGCATCGCCACTTCCGAAAGGCGCGCCATGGTAGCGCCGTAGCGCTCGAACAGCGTGTCTTCGGCTGAGGCGGCTTCCATACTGTTGCCCAGGCTTGTTTCAAGGGTGGCTGCGGTCAGCAATTCCAGGTGCCAGCGACCGATGTCGGCATCCTTGTATTTGCTTTGTATGACTTCGCCCTGTTCAGTCAAACGTATTTGGCCGGCTACCGTGCCGGGCGGTTGCGCCAGGATGGCATCGAAGCTGGAGCCGCCGCCGCGGCCTACCGTGCCGCCGCGGCCGTGGAACAGGCGCAGCCTGACCTTGCGGGTCTTGAAGACTTCGACCAGGGCCCGCTCAGCCTGATACAGCGACCAGTTGGAAGTGAGAAAACCGCCGTCCTTGTTACTGTCCGAATAGCCCAGCATGACCTCTTGCGACCCATTTTGGGCGTGTCGAACGCGTGCACGAACCTCAGGCAGATCGAGGTATTGCGCCATGATCTGCGGACCGTTTTCCAGGTCGGGTATGGTTTCGAATAGTGGAACTACGATCAGGCCTTCGCCTGGTGCCGGCGAGGTTTTCGAGCTCGGATCGTAGCCTGGGGCAATGAGACCGGTCTCTTTTTGCAGCACCAGTACTTCCAGCAGATCGCTGACGGTTTCGGTATGCGAAACGATGGCATGGTGCACTGCCAGTGCACCATAGCGTCGGCGGGCCTGTGCAGCCGTACGGAAAATATCGAGTTCACGCGTGGTTTCGTCGCTGTACTGCATCCATGGCGAAACCAGCGGCCTGACTTCTCTCAACTCCTTGCGCAGCAAGGCTATGCGCGAGGCTTCGTCTAGTGATGCGTAGTCGGTTTCAACATTCGCACTGGAGAAGAGCTCTGTCAGGGTTCGCTCATGTACGTCTGAACTTTGACGCAGGTCTATCGTTGCCAGATGAAAGCCGAACACCTCGACTGCTTGGCGAAGGGCCGATAAACGCAAGCGAGCAACAGGCGAAGCATGATGGTCGGCCAGGGATTGCGCGATAAGGGCCAGGTCGGCATCGAAGGCTTCGGCATTGTCATAAGGGGCTGCCGCGGGCGCCTCTCTACGTGCCAGTTGGCGTCCGGTCAGCGTGCTGGCCGTGGCGGCCAGCCGGGCGTAGACGCCGATCAAAGCGCGCCGGTAAGGTTCGTCGCGGCGATGCTCGGACTCGTCTCCACCGATCTTCGCCAGCGCCAGCAGCTCGGCCGAAGCAGGAGTCAGTTGCCCGCTCATCGACAGCTCGGCGCCCAGGGCATGGGTCTCGTCCAGGTAGAACTCGAAGGCGGTGGCAGTCTGGCGTAGCAAGGCAAGATTGAACGTGCCTGCGTCGACGTTGGGATTGCCGTCGCGGTCCCCGCCTATCCAGCTTCCCATGCGCAGGAACGGTGCAAGAGGGGGGGGCAATGGGCCGAAGGGATCATTGCCGTCACGGCCAAGCAGACGAGAAAGATGGGCATACAGCTGTGGAATGACCGCCAGGAAGGTGCTGCGGTAATACGACAGCGAGTTTTCGATTTCATCGGCGACGGTCAGGCGCGAAGCGCGCAGCAGCCGGGTCTGCCACAAAGTAGCAATTCTCCCCAGCATGGCTTGTATCTGTTCCAGGGTTTCGTCCGGGGTGGGCTGCAGGTCGCGCTCATGCAGCAATTTTGCAATTTCGCGATGAACATCCAGCGTACTTTTGCGCTGCACTTCGGTGGGGTGAGCCGTCAAGACCGGCATCACCATTGCGCTTTCCAGCCATTGGCGGACGCGCGCAGTGCTTGATCCATCGGCACGCAGCCGCGCGATTGCGTCTTTCAGGCTGCCGCGCGCGGGAGTGTCGCTGCTTAGCAGGTTGGCACGGCGTCGGCGGTTCTGGTCGCGATCTTCCGCGATATTGGCTAGATGAAGGAAGTAGGTGAATGCCCGAGCCACGGAATTGGTGTCGGCTTGCGTAAGTTGCTTCAGGCGCTTTTCGAGAGCGCGGCCATCCACCGCATTGCCGTCGCGGCGAAAGCGTACCGCAGTGGTTCTGACGGTTTCAATCGTGTCGAAAACCGTTGCGCCTTCGCTGGCGCGAATGACGTCGCCCAGCAAGCGGCCCAGCAGGCGGATATCGTTACGTAGGGGGAGGTCGGAGTCGAGGTGTGTGGTCATGAAGCGCGGGTTTCGTGGTTGTCGAGTGTCTTCAGGGAGCGCGGCATAGATCGCACGCCAGGCTAAGGATGCCATGAAAGCGGGGCTGGAATCGAATACTTCTATAATCCAGTTTGTACTGGAAGGTCTGCGGGGCAGACCTGTCCGACTTCATCCCGAGACCCGAAACATTGAAAAACGACCGCTTGATCATCGCCACACGTGAAAGCCGCCTTGCTCTTTGGCAGGCTGAATACGTGCAGACCACGTTGCGCACCCTTTATCCGGACCGCGCCGTCGAGTTGCTCGGCATGACCACGCGGGGCGACCAGATCCTCGACCGCACCTTGTCCAAGGTCGGTGGCAAGGGTTTGTTCGTCAAGGAGCTGGAAACAGCCTTGCTGGATGGAAGGGCCGATTTGGCCGTGCATTCTCTCAAGGACATGCCGGTAGATATGTCGCCGGAGTTTTCGCTATGCGCCGTCATGACGCGTGAAGACCCGCGTGATGCCTTGGTATCCAACACTTATGACAGCCTGGCGGCGATGCCCGCCGGCGGGGTCGTGGGCACGTCCAGCTTGCGCCGCGAATCCCAGATTCGCCTGCGTTATCCGCATTTGCAGGTAAAGCCGCTGCGCGGCAATCTGGATACCCGCCTGGCCAAGCTTGATCGGGGCGAGTATGACGTCATCGTGCTGGCTGCAGCGGGGCTGCGCCGATTGGGGCTGGCTGCACGCATACGAGGTCTGCTGGAACCTGAAGATAGCCTGCCGGCGGCCGGCCAAGGCGCCTTGGGCATAGAGATCCGAGCCGACCGCGATGACCTGCGCGCGCTCTTGGCGCCTTTGGTCGACGCCGCCACTACTGCGGAAGCTTTGGCTGAAAGGGCGGTGTCGCGCGCTCTGGGCGGTTCCTGCCAGGTACCGCTGGCCGCCTATGCGCAGGCTGGCGAGACAACGCTGCGCCTGCGCGCTTTGGTGGCCATGCCCGATGGTGGCAGGGTGATTCGTGCCGAGGGTTCGGCGCCGTTGGCGGAGGCAGAGGCCCTGGGCCAGCGGATCGCCGAGGAGCTGTTGAGCGCTGGCGCAGCAGAGATACTCGCCAACCTGACTTGAGTCCCGTGCCGTATGACTGACCCGTCCTTCTCCTTTGCCAGCTCGGCTCATGTCGCCGTATTGACCCGCCCGAGCGGGCAAAATGATGGCGTCGCGACGCGTCTTGTGCAGAAGGGCTGGACTGTGCTTGATCTGCCCGCCCTGCGTTTGACGGCGGTGGCCGGGCCGACCCCTGATCCTGGCGATTTCGACTTGGTGGTATTTGTCAGTGGCAACGCCGTGCGTATGTTCCTGCAAGCCTGCCGAGTGGAAAGGGGCGATAGCTGGCATTGGCCCTTGCGCGTGCCGGCAGCGGTAGTGGGGCCGGCTAGCGCAGCGGCTTTGCGCAGTCACGTCGCGTTCGGCGCGCATCCGGAAATTTTGCAGCCGCCGGCCAATAGCTCGTATTTTGATTCTGAAGCGCTTTGGAAGCGGCTGAGCAGCTTGTCTCAAGCGCCGGGTAAAGTCTTGATCGTGCGTGGCGGCAGCGGTGCCGACGGTAGCGGGCGCGGTTGGCTGGCTGAGCGTTTTCGCGCCGCCGGCATCCCCCTTGCCTTCCACCGTGCTTATGCGCGGGCACCCGAACCCTGGAGCGCGGCTCAGGTGCAAACATTACGCGATCTTGCCCTCGCAGGCGTGCCAAGTACCTGGGTTTTGACCAGTAAGGAGGGCGTAGATGCTGTCTCTGAGCAATTGGCAAGCCAGGAATTGCTACCTTGGTGGCTTGGGTGTCGTCTGTTAGCAACCCATCCACGCATCGCCCAGCATCTAATATCAGTGGTGGCGGCACGGCTTCCCGCAAGCCCGGGGCCGTCAATGTTACAAATTTGCTCGCCACAGGATGATGACATCCTGGCCGCGATAGAATCGGCGTCATGACTGCATCCGAGATAGACTCTAATTCCGCTGCGGCGCCCGCGCCGAACGAATCCCGTCCCGCTCCTGAAAGGCTGGCCAGCAGGCCGTCCAAGAGCCGTCCGGCACGGTCTTTTCCGTGGTTGGGCACGGGCTTGGCGTTTGCGTTGATCATCATTATCGTGCTGGCTGCCGCCTTGTGGCGCCAGCAACAGTTGGTCGATGCGATTGGGCGCGAGTCCGCCCGGCGTTTCAATGAACTCGACTCGTTCTCACGCGATGCGCAAGCCCGCGCGCGTCAGTCCTTGTCTATCTCGCAAGCTAATACCGACAAGCTGGCAGTGTTGGAGTCCAAAATGTTGGAGTCGCAAAGCCAGCAGGCGGCGCTCGAGCAGCTATACCAAGATTTGTCCCGTGGTGAAGACGAATGGACCCTGATCGAGGTTGAGCAGGCGCTCTCCATCGCGGCCCAGCAGTTGCAATTGGCCGGCAATGTGAAAAACTCGATTGCCGCGCTACAGGTTGCCGATGCTCGCTTGGCGCGTGCCGATCGCCCGCAGTTCACCGTGGTGCGCCGTGCCATTGCGCAAGATCTGGAACGCCTGCGCGGTTTGCCCTCGGTTGATGTATCGGGTCTGGTGTTCAAGACCGATCAATTGATCGGCTTGCTCGACAAAGTGCCGCTGCTGGCCAGCGTACAGGCCAGCGATCAAACCAAGAAGTCGCCCGTTGAAGCGGGCGTGGCGCCATCGGCACCGGTTGAAGCCGGCAGCCAGGCGGCCGATCCCTGGTGGAAGCGGATATTCGCCTGGTGGGGGCCTTTGCGAGACAGTTTCTTGAGTGATTCGCGCGACCTGATCCGCATCCGTACGATCTCTACTCCTGATGCTTTGCTGGTCTCCCCTGAGCAAGGCGCGCTGTTGCGCGAGAATCTCAAGCTAAGATTATTGAATGCCCGTCAAGCGCTCTTGGCCCGACAGGAACAAGCCTGGCAGGCTGATCTGAAAATTGTTTCCCAGGGGCTGTCCGCCTATTTCGATACAGCCGCACCCGCTACAAAAAATGCGCTGACTCTGCTCAAGCAGATAGAGGACACCGATATCTCCATCGAGTTGCCTAGCCTCAACGATAGTCTGGCGGCGGTCCGCGCGGTGCTGCCACGTAGCGGTGTCCCGGCATCGCAGCAAAGGTAAGCATGCGTACTTGGTTCTGGACTTTTCTCTTGTTGGTTGCCGCCGTCGGCTTGGCGGTGGGCCTGCGTTATCACTCGGGCAATGTCGCCTTGTTGTTGCCGCCTTATCGGGTGGAGCTGTCGGCCAGTTTGGCTGCGCTTATCCTGCTTTTGTTGTTCGCGGCTCTGTATGTTGCGCTGAGGGCGCTGTCCTGGACACTCGATCTGCCCGTACGGGTACGACGCTGGCGTGCCCGGCGCGCGCTTACGCAGCAACAAGCCTTGTTGGAACGCGGCTGGATCAATCTGCTGGAAGGGCGCTATGCGCGCGCAGAAGCCGATATGAGCAACGTGGCCGGACAAACCGACGTTGCATCCAGAAAGGTCCTGGCCCATCTGTCAGCGGCGCGTGCCGCACATGCCATGCAAGAGTTCGAGCGGCGCGATGCATTGCTTGAGCAGGCGAATCAGGCCGCTGAGGCCGATGTAACGCTCAAGCCCGCCATCACCATCGTTCATGCCGATATGTTGCTTGATCAACATAGGCCTGCCGAGGCGTTGACCTTGCTGTCCCGATTGCACGAAAGCGGCCCCCGCCATATGCATTCTTTGCGTCTGACCTTGCGTGCGCACCGCGACCTTGGGCATTGGGCAGAAGTGTTGAAGCTGGCGCGCACCTTGTCCAAGCGCAATGCCCTGCATCCGGCCGCAAGTTCCAGGATGATCGCGACTGCCGCCGCCGAGTTGCTGCAATCCGCCACCGATGGCGCTACCCGTCGCGCCATCTGGAAAGACCTGAAAGACGATGAGCGGGTTTTGCCGGAAGTGGCCTTGGCGGCAGCAACTGAGTTCGAAGCCGAAGGGGATGAGTTGCGTGTGCGCAAGACCCTTGAGGCGGCTCTCGATACTGAATTGTCGCCGGTACTGTTGCATGCTTATGCGCGGTGCGAGCCCGAACATATCGCACCTCGGCTCGAAAAGGCTGAAGCTTGGCTGCGGGCCAATCCACGAGACGCCGACGTGTTGCAGACCCTGGGCGCTTTGTGCCTGTGCGGCCGCTTGTGGGGACCAGCTCAAAGATATCTTGAACGCAGCCTGAGCGAGCGCGATGATCCCCGTACGCACGCACTACTGGCCAGTTTGTACGACCGAACCAATCGCGCAGTCGAAGCGGTTCGCCATTGGCGGCTGGCCACTCAGGGAATGATTGGCTTGCCCGTGCTTCAATCTGACGAAGCGGTATTGTTTGGCCCTGTTTTGCCGCAGTTCGAAAGCGATGACCTTATCGCACCGGATCGCGCCGCAGGGCTCTAGGCTTTAAGCCTCTCTTAGGGCCGGACTGGTGTTTCACCTGGTCCGTGCCCAAATTTTTTTATCCAACTTTTCAGGCAGTTATGAACCTCGATCGTGTCGGCCCCGGGAAAAAAGCTCCGGAAGAATTCAACGTCATCATAGAGATCCCCATGAATGCGGATCCGATCAAATATGAGGTCGATAAGGAAACGGGCGCCTTGTTCGTTGATCGTTTCATGATCACGGCCATGCATTACCCCTGCAATTACGGTTACGTGCCCCAAACCTTGTCCGATGATGGCGACCCCGTTGATGTGCTGGTGATTACGCCGCATCCTGTCACAGTGGGCGCCGTGGTGCGCTGCCGTCCGATCGGCGTTCTGCAGATGGACGACGAAGCCGGCGGCGATGCCAAAGTACTGGCAGTGCCCATCGACAAAGTGCTGCCCATCTATCGTCACTGGCAAAAGCCGGAAGATCTACAGCCCGAACATCTGATGCGTATCCAGCATTTTTTCGAGCATTACAAAGATCTGGAAAAGGGCAAATGGGTCAAGGTCAAGGGCTGGGATGGCCCCGACGCGGCGCGTCTCGAAATTTCCTCCGGTATCGAAAGCTACCAAAAAGAACTCAAGTAAAAATAGCCACGCTGGCTGCGTACGAAGCGCGATAGCGTTGCCAGCGCACTCTCATGCGTGGGGGCGTGGCAGGCGGCTTACTTCGAGTTGTCCGTCATGCGAGTTTCGATGCGCTCGAACACGCGGCCTGTGGCGCCCTTGGCCTCGAGGGCGAACATCAACATCGAATTGCCCGTTACCTGATAAGTATCGCCTGCGTTGAAGACTGGTAAGTCTTCACGCACAGGCATATTGGTGTCGAGTAGACAGGTCCATTGGTCGGGGCCGGTAACGTCGGGCAAGGTGACATTGACGGCATCGTAATAAGCATTGAACACAAGCAGTAGAGTCGCGTCCGACGCCAAGCGCTTGATGCCGGTGGCTTGGGCGCGCCCGTCGATCAGCATCGCGAAGCAGTGCATGGTGTCGTCGTCCCATTGCTCGGGGCTTAAAGGTGTTGCGTCGGGCGAGAGCCAGCGAACATCCGTCACATCCAGGTCGGCGTTGTATTCACCGGTTAGGAAACGGTTGCGTCGCAAGACCGGTAATTGTTTGCGCAAATAGCTCAGTTTGCGGACGAACTCTTGCAAGGCTTGTCCGTTTTCATCAATGCCTTCCCAGTCCAGCCAACTGATTTCATTGTCCTGACAGTAGGCATTGTTATTGCCGTGTTGAGTGCGGCCGAATTCGTCGCCCGCCATTAGCATAGGCGTGCCTTGGGATAATAGTAGGGTGGCCAGCAGGTTCCGCTTTTGCCGTTCGCGCAATGCAAGGATGGCAGGGTCGTCGCTGGGTCCTTCCACGCCGCAGTTCCAGGATTTGTTGTCCGAGTGCCCGTCGCGGTTGTCTTCGCCGTTTGCCTCATTGTGTTTGTCGTTATATGAGACCAGATCTTGCAGCGTGAAGCCGTCATGCGCGGTGACGAAATTGACGCTCGCCCAAGGTTTTCTTCCACGTCGATTGAATTTGTCGGCCGATGCGGTAACCCGGGTGGCGAAATCGGCCACCATGCCGGGGTCGCTTTTCCAGAAAGCGCGCACAGTATCGCGAAATCTGTCGTTCCATTCGGCCCAGCCCGGAGGAAATCCCCCGACTTGATAGCCGCCCGGTCCGCAGTCCCAGGGTTCGGCAATCAGTTTGACGTTGGATAAAACGGGGTCTTGGCGGCAAGTGTCCAGGAAGCCGCCGCCTTCATCAAAGCCGTGGATTTCGCGGCCCAGAATAGTGGCAAGGTCGAAGCGGAATCCATCCACTTTCATATCGCTTGCCCAATAACGCAGACTATCGGTCACCATCTGCAGGGTGCGGGGGTGACTGAGATTGAGCGTATTGCCGGTGCCGGTGTCATTGACGTAGTAGCGCTTGGATTCTGGCGGCAAACGATAGTACGAAGCATTGTCTATGCCTTTGAACGAAAGCGTCGGCCCCAGCTCATTGCCTTCGGCCGTGTGGTTGTACACCACGTCCAGAATGAGCTCCAGCCCTGCTCGGTGCAAATGATCGACCAGGCCGCGGAATTCCGGCACCGTAGCCCCCGAAAAATAGCGGGGATCAGGCGCGAAGAAGCCCAAGGTGTTATAGCCCCAGTAATTGCTCAGGCCTTGCTCCAGCAAATGGCTGTCGTTGATGAAAGTATGAATGGGCAGCAGTTCAACCGAAGTAACGCCGAGCGAGCGGATATAGTCGATGACTGACGCTTGTTGCAAGCCGGCAAACGTTCCGCGTAAGTGCTTCGGCACACCGGGGTGGCGACGAGTGAAGCCCGCCGCATGCGCTTCGTAAATGATGGTGCTGTCCCAGGGAACCCTTAGGTGGCCGGGGCGCTCGGGGGATGCCGTCGTGTCGACCACCAAGCATTTCGGCACGAAGTTTGCGCTATCGCGTTCGTCGTATGAAAGATCGCCATCGGGCGAGCCGACTTCATAGCCGAATACTTCGGGCGCCCAGTTCAGAGTGCCGATATGCGCTTTGGCGTAGGGGTCCAGCAGTAATTTGTTGGGATTGAATCTATGCCCTTCATCAGGAGCATAAGGCCCATATACCCTGTAGCCGTACACGGTGCCCGGGGGCAATCCATGCAAGTAGCCGTGCCATACCTCGTCGGTATATTCGGGAAGTTCGACGCGCTGGGTTTCATGTTTGCCCGAGTCGTCGAACAGGCAGAGCTCTACTTTGTCTGCGTGGGCCGAGAAAAGCGAGAAGTTGGTGCCTTGTCCATCCCAGTTTGCGCCAAGAGGGTAGGGATTACCTTCGGCCAGACGGTATTGATTGTGGCTCATGCTCTGGCTACCAGTGAAGACCTGGGTTCAGCATGGCCCAATTGCGACCCTGCTGCAGTATTTGCCGGGTAAGAAAAGTAATAATTTTCGGCATGCGTTGGCGCCTATACCAGGCGCCGCTGCGTTTTTACTTAGGCCAAACCGCAGGCAAGAATCTGGTGCTTTCCTAGCTACTGAAGCGTTCCGCGGTTAATCCTTCCAGGTCAATGTCTGCCTGGCGGCCCGCCACAATGTCGGCCACGATTTTCGAGGTGCCACAAGCTTGCGTCCAACCATTGGAGCCGTGGCCACTATTGAGAAAAAGATTGTTCCAGCGCGTTTTACCCAGAATCGGAGGACCGTCGGGGGTCATGGGCCTCAGTCCAGCCCAGAATGAAACATTGCGCATGTCCAATCCGCTTGGAAAAAGCTCGTTCACGACCTTCATCAGCAAGGCTTTGCGGGCGGGTTTCAATTCCAGGCCGTAACCGGTGAGCTCGGCCATGCCGGCCGCACGGATGCGGTCGCCAAGACGCGAGATCATGACCTTGTTGTGCTCGTCCATCACCGCCATGCGCGGAACCGCCTGGCCATCGGTAATGGGTACGGTAATAGAATAACCCTTGAGCGGATAGACGGGCAGCCGCAGACCGAGCGGCTCCAGCAAGTTAGGTGCATAACTGCCTAAGGCCACTACATAGGCATCGGCCTGAAGCTGGCCGTGCGACGTGGAAACACCCGAAATAACATCGCCTTGGTACTGCAATGCGTCGATACGGGTGTTGTAGACGAAGTTCACGCCGCGCTGGGCAAGGAAGGAGGCCAGTTGCGAGGAGAACTTGTGGCTGTCGCCGGAAGCGTCCGCGGGCATATGCAAAGCGCCGGCCACATCAACAGAGCTATTGGCCATGGCGGGTTCAACTTCACTGAGTTGGTCCGCATTCAAGAGGTGCCAGGGAACGCCATACTCTTCCAGAGTCTTGGCCGATATCCGCCCCATTTCGAGTTCAGCCGGTGTCCGGAATATCTGGAGGACTCCGCCATCGTAGAAATCGAAATCGGTAATAGGTGCCTGATTGGCGATATCGCGGAGACAACTCAGGCTGTAGTGAGCTACGCGCTGCATGCGCAGCTTATTGATACGGAAGCGTTCGGTATTGCAGTTACGCATCCATTGCAGCACCCAGGCGACTTTGCGCGGCTCAAGGCTGGGCGAAAAGCGAATGGGAGAATTGCGCTGCAGGGAAAGCTTCAGCACCTTGGGGATCATGCCAGGAGCCGCCCAGGGGCCGGCAAAACTGGGGCAAATGCCGCCAGCGTTGCCGAAACTGGTTTCCTGGCCCGGGCCGGCCTGACGGTCTATCACCGTGACTTCGTGGCCGTCCTTCCAGAGATAGTAGGCGCTTGCGACGCCGACAACGCCGGCGCCCAATACAAGAACTTTCATATCAGCGCCGCCGAGCCATCCCAAGGACTCGCCGCGCCTGCTAGGGAGGCAGCGATGGGAGAGAGCGTAGGAGGCATGTCAATCAGCACTGCCGGGCCACCGCAAGGAGATGATGCCCCCCCGGGGGGCAGCGAACGTGGAGAACGGCAGGGCTGTTTCATACTGAGTCTTGAAAGTTAGTCGACGGTAATGTCGGCAGCTTTGATGATCGCTTCATACCGCGTCATTTCAGCGCTGATGAATTTGTTGAAGTCGACGGAATTCTTGTAGGCGGGCTCGAAGCCGAAGCTGCTCAAGCGTGCTTGCATGTCAGGCGAGGCAATGATGCGCGCCGTGGCATCTTCCAGCTTCTTCAGGATAGGTGCAGGCAGTTTTGCGGGAGCCCAGAGTCCGTACCAGGAATAAAGCTCGAAGCCCTTCACGCCTGATTCGATCATGGTCGGAACGTCGGGCAGCAGAGGGCTACGTTTGGCCCCGGTGACCGCCAGAGCGCGCAGCTTGCCGGATTTGACGTGCGGCAAGGATGACAGCATCGGATCCATCATGGCCGATACCTGACCGCCGACCAGATCTTGCAAAGCCGGCGCGGCGCCCTTGTACAAAGCGATCGGAATCTGGTCCAAGCCGATGTCGTGGCGGAACTGGGCAATGCCCAAGTGGCCGGCCGAGCCGAAGCCGCTGGTGACGAATGTGTATTTCTCGGGATTGGCTTTCAGGATGGAAACGAATTCTTTGACGGTAGTGGCCGGGACCTTTTGGTTGACGCTGAAAATCAGCGCGCCCTGGGTCAACATGCTGACGGCGGTGAAGTCCTTGACGGCGTCGAACTTGATGCTTTTCTTGTACAGCAAGGGGTTGATCGAGTGAATCGATGCATTGACGTACAGGGTGTAGCCATCAGGATCTTGACGGGCAACGTGGGCAGCGCCGATCATGCCCGAAGCGCCCGCGCGATTTTCGACGACGACGGATTCGTGCAATTCGTCCTTCAGCTTGTCGGCGAAGAAGCGGGCAACGCTATCCACCGCGCCGCCGGGGGCATGGGGAACAACGATAGTGATCGGACGCGTCGGGTAGGCCGGCTGGGCGGACAGTGCTCCGGCATAGGTGGTGCCTGCCAGGCCGATCAAGGCGATGCTGTTACGTACAAAATTACGACGGTTCATGTTGTTCCCCATATATCCAAGCCGATATTATTACCGTTTTCAATATATTTTTCGGTTATAAGGAAATGCCCAAAAACTACTAAGCTTTTTGTGCGTTCCGTACTCAGAACGTACCGGGGTAGCCCCCGCCATCGATAAGAATGCTCTGGCCGGTCATGTAGCCCGTGTGTGCTGAACACATGAATGCGCAGAGCGCTCCTAACTCTTCAGGCTGGCCATAGCGCCCCGCCGGATTGTTGCTGCCGCGTTCTTCCCATAACTGGTCGAAGGTCTTGCCCGTGCTTTCCAGCATGCCCATGATGTGGCGGCGCTGCGCATCGGTGGCGAAAACGCCGGGAAGCAAGTTGTTGATGGTGACGTTGTGGCGCACGGTCTGGCGTGCCAGACCCGACACGAACCCAACCAGGCCCGAGCGCGCGCCATTGGATAAGCCCAGCTCGATCTGAGGTGTTTTTACGCTGCGCGACACGATGTTGATGATACGGCCGAACTTGCGTTCGATCATGCCGTCGACCGTACGTCGAATCATTTCTATCGGGCCCAGCATCATGGAGTCCAGCGCCTGGTGCCAATCGTCTTGCGTCCAGGTGCGGAAATCGCCGGGTTCGGGACCATCTGCGTTATTGACCAGAATATCGGGCGCAGGGCACGCCGCCAGAGCAGCATCGCGGCCGGCCTGCGTGGTGATGTCCGCCACGACGTAGGTAACCGGCGTGCCCGATAGGGCGCCGATCTCGGCCGCGGCCTGTTCCAGCGTAGCTTGGGTGCGTGCCGCGATGGTGACGCGCACACCTTCGCTTGAGAGTTGGAGCGCGCAGGCGCGCCCCATGCCTCGGCTACCGCCGAAAATCAGTGCGGTTTTGCCTGAAATACCCAGATCCATGTCCGATGTTCCCGTTTTCGATCAGATCGACTTCAGTTCGGCGGAGCTCCAGCCGTACTTTTTGTCGAGTTCGAGTTCACGCACGATGCGCAGACCCTTGAGCAAAGGCTCGCCTTGCAGGCCCTTGAGCGGCTTGCGCAGTTCGCCCGCGGGCAAACCGACGGCTTTCATCAGCGCCTTGATGGCAACCGGGTTGATGGCCGAGTACGAGTAATGCAGCATCGGCAGGTTGCGCAGGTAGGCGTCACGGAAGCTGACCGAGACTTCAGGCGTTTTCCAAGGGGTGGAGATCGTGGCCAATTCTGCAGGAGCGATGTTGCCGGTCATGTTGGCCGTGCCGTGACCGCCCAGGCTCATGGTGGGAACAACCAGGCCGAGGTTGGGCGAGTCGCAGCACATGACAGCGACGTCGGGACGCGCCGCCAGGACCTGTGCAACCTGGCCCACGCGTGTGGTGGATTCTTTGTGTACGACGTAGTTGGGATGCTTGAAAATGCGCAGCAGGTTGTCCCAATGCAGGTCGGTTTTTACGCGGGGCGGGTTGTTATAGATGCCCAAGGGGAGGTCGGTGGCGTCGGCAACTTCGAGGAAGTAGTCTTCGAGGTCGGCTTCGGGCCCGCAAATATAAGCGGGCGCAGCCAGGATCGCGCCGTCGGCGCCGTTTGCGTGGGCAAACCGCAGGTAGTCGATGGTGGTGTCGGTGTTATTGCCTGTGCAACCATAGAAGAACTTCATCTTCCCGGTTTTCATCTTGGCGGTTTCGACAATGATCTGTTGGCGTTCTTGCTGCGACAGCATCGAAACTTCGCCGGTCGACCCCATCAGCAGCACCGCGGCTGTGCCGTTGTCTTCCTGGAATTTCAGCAGAGTGCGAAAACCTTCGAAGTCGACACTGCCGTCTTTGTTGAAAGGAGTAATCAGGGCAACGAACGACCCTTCGATTTTCATCTTAGCCATTGCAATTCCTACACATTATGGATTTCTGACATGATACCGCGCAGCCACCGGCCACGGTTTATGCGCGGCGTTGCAACTGGGCGGACTCAGCCTGCGCCAGCGCGGCGAAGCCTTGTTCCAGGTCGGCGATGAGGTCGGCAGGGTCTTCCAGGCCGATATGCAGGCGAATCGCCTGGCCGGTGTATTTCCATTGAGCAGTGGTGCGATCGCCCGCCGGGTTGAACGGGATCACAAGGCTTTCATAGCCGCCCCACGAAACGCCGATGCCAAACAACTGCAGATTATCGATGAAGGCTTCTACGGCGGCGGGCGAGGCAGTTTGCAACACCATGGCGAACAGGCCGCAAGCCCCCAGGAAATCGCGCTTCCACAAAGCATGTCCAGGGTGGCTTGGCAAGGCGGGATGCAGTACGGCTTCGACTTCGGGCCGGGACTCAAGCCATTGCGCCACTTGCATGCCGGCTTTCCAGTGCTGGTGCAGACGTACGCTCATGGTGCGCAGACCGCGCAAAGCCAGGTAGCAATCGTCCGGGCCGGCGGTCTGGCCCAGGTCTTGGCTGGTTTGCTTGAGCAGGGGCCATACCTCTTTGGTGCAGGTGACGATGCCGAGCATGGCGTCCGAATGGCCCACTATATATTTCGTGGCGGCTTGGATCGAAACGTCGACGCCGTGTTCGAATGGTTTGAAGAACAAGGGGGTGCCCCAGGTGTTGTCCATGACCACTTTGGCGCCGTGGCGATGTGCAACTTCGGCAATGGCCGGGATGTCCTGGATTTCAAACGTTTCCGAACCGGGTGACTCAACATAGACGACGCGAGTGTTCGGACGGATAAAGGCTTCGATGCCCCCCGCAGCCCTTGGGTCATAGACCGTGACTTCGACGCCGAAGCGAGCCATGACCCGAGTCAGGAAGGTTCGGGTGGGCGAATAGGCGCTATCAGTCAGCAAGACGTGATCGCCAGCGGCCAGCAAGGCGGTCAGCGCAGTGGCGCAAGCTGCCAGACCCGATGGGTAAACCCATGAACGATAGCCGCCCTCGATTTCGGCAATGGCTTCTTCCAACGCATGATGGGTAGGGGTGCCGAAGCGGCCGTAGGTGCTGGCCCCGTGTTCATCGGCGGCGCGCCGCTTTTTCTTTTGTTCCCATTCGGCCATAGAGCCATGCAGAATGGTTGAGCCGCGGAACACTGGAGTGTTCACGAGACCTTCAAAACGCTCGGGGTGGCGACCGGCCGAGACCATTAGGGTTTTTTCTTTCATTGCGACCTGCTTTTTCATTGGCTTGCTTAGATGAAAAGTTTAGGCCGGAAAGGCGTCAATAATTTTTCCTTTTTGACTCTTTTATGGTAGAAAATGGGAAAATTATTTCGAATTTTATTTTTATAATAAAGGAAATTTTCCAGTGGATAAAAAAGACAGAAATATCCTTTCAATCCTTCAGGAAGACGCCACCCTTTCCGTCAATGACATGGCCGAACGTGTCAGCTTGTCTCCGACAGCATGTTGGAAGCGGATTCAGCGCCTGACCCAGGAAGGAGTCATCCGCAAACAGGTATGCCTGCTTGATAACCGAAAGCTGGGCGTGGGTGTGACGGTTTTCGTGGCGATCAAGACCAATCACCATGACTTGCAGTGGTTCGAAACATTTGCAATGGGAGTGCGCGATATGCCCGAAGTGGTCGAGTTCTACCGGATGAGCGGCGATACCGATTACCTTTTGAAGGTGGTGGTGCCCGATATCCAGGGCTTCGATCTGGTGTACAAGAAACTTATACAGATCGCAGATCTTTTCGATGTGAGCTCGAGTTTTGCGATGGAAGAACTTAAATACACGACGGCTTTGCCGCTCGACTACGCATAAATTTCTTCGGGGCCACCGGAAACGGTTTGGCTATGCTTGTGGACATTAAACGTTTTCCCTCTTTGTCGCATTGGGGCGCTTTCACCGCCGTGGTCGGTAATGGAAGATTGCTGGCTTGCGAACCGTTCAAGTTCGATCCGGCGCCATCCGCCATCATCCATTCGATGCCGGGCATGGTGCACTCCGAGCTACGCGTGGCGCGTCCCGCCGTGCGGCGCAGCTGGTTAAGGCAGCGCCACGGCAGCGACACCAGTTTGCGCGGAAGTGAAGCCTTCGTCGAAGTCAGTTGGGAACTGGCTCTATCCCTGGTTTCAGAAGAACTGCGTCGAGTAAGGTCTGACTACGGCGATGCCGCCATTTTCGGCGGTTCGTATGGTTGGTCGTCTGCTGGGCGCTTGCATCACGCGCGCACGCTGACACAGCGTTTTCTGAATCTGGGCGGTGGCTGCATCGGCCAAGCGGGCAATTACAGCTGGGGGACCGCGCAATTCTTTCTACCCCATGTCTTGGGTACGTATGGCCCCGTTACCGGCCGGGTCACGGATTGGAAAAACGTAGAAGCCAACACCCAGTTGCTGATTGCTTTCGGCGGTCTGCCGCTGCGCAATACACAGATCACGTCGGGCGGTGCCGGCGAACACGCCGCGCCTGGCTGGGTGCGGCGAGCAGTGGACGCCGGAATCGAGTTCGTTGTTGTCAGCCCTAATCGCTCCGACGTGCCGGAGGGCAGCAATGCCCGATGGATACCGATTCGCCCGAACACCGACGCGGCAATGATGTTGGCGATGGTGCACAGCTTGCTTGTGGGGGGGCACCACGCACGCGATTTCGTACAGACGCACTGCTCGGGCTTTGATCGATTCGCCGACTATGTGTTGGGCAAGATCGATGGCGTGGCCAAGACGGCCGAATGGGCCCAAGCCATCTGTGGCGTGCCGGCGGCGGATATCCGCCAATTGGCCTTGCAAGCCGTAGCCAAGCGCACCTTGATGACTTGCGCCTGGTCTTTGCAGCGCGCGCATCATGGCGAACAGCCTTATTGGGCGTGCATTGCCCTGGCCGCGGCGCTGGGGCAAATCGGCCTGCCGGGAGGCGGGTTTGCATTTGGGCACGCTTCCATGAACGGTGTCGGCAACCCCCGGCCCAATGTGCCAGGTCCGGAAATGTCAGGGGTTAAAAATCCGCTCGGGCGTTCTATCCCTGTTGCGCGTATCGCCGACATGTTGTTGCAGCCGGGCGAGAGCTTCGAGTTCAACGGGCGCGAAGACGTCTATCCCGATATCCAGATGGTGTATTGGGCCGGCGGCAACCCATTCCATCATCATCAGGATCTGAACCGCTTGGTGCGCGGTTGGCAAAAGCCGCAGACCATCGTCGTTCACGAAAACTGGTGGACGCCGACGGCGCGCCGCGCAGACATCGTCCTGCCCGCGACGACCACGCTCGAGCGCAACGATATCGGCGGCTCGTCGCGTGATCGCTTCGTCCTTGCCATGCAGCAAGCGCTAGCCCCGCATGCACAGAGCCGCAATGATTTCGACATTTACCGTGAGCTTGCAGCGATGGCTGGATTTGAGGACGCGTTTACCGAAGGGCGCGATGAGGGGCAATGGATACGCCATATCTATGAGGGTATGGTCGCCAGTTGGCGTGAGAGCGGTATCCAGGCGCCGGAGTTCGAAGAGTTCTGGGAAGCAGGCTATGTCGAACTACCTCTGCCGGAAAAAGATTTCATTTTGTTTGAAGAGTTCCGCCAAGATCCGGTTGCCAACCCCTTAAAAACTCCTTCTGGGAAAATTGAAATCTATTCCGAGCGTCTGGCCGGTTTCGGCTATGCCGACTGCCCACCGCACCCTAGCTGGATAGAGCCGCTTGAGTGGCTGGGCGCACCGGATAAGAGCGAGTTCCCGCTGCATCTGCTGACTCCGCAACCGGCCGACAAACTGCACGCCCAGATGGATGCCGGAGTCGTATCGGTGGCCGCCAAAATCAAAGGGCGCGAGCGGGTCTTGCTTGCACCGCCTGACGCCCTGGCACGCGGAATTGCCACAGGCGATCTGGTCAAGGTATTCAATACGCGAGGCGCTTGTGTGGCGGCTGCGGTGATCGACGACGGCATTTTGCCCGGGGTTGCGGTGATATCGACCGGAGCGTGGTTCGATCCTCAAAGCGCGCTGCTTGAGCGCCATGGCAACCCCAATGTGTTGACCGTGGATATCGGAACCTCAAAATTGACGCAAGGACCGAGCGCTCAGACTGCTTTGGTGCAGGTGCAGCGATGGGAAGGCGAGGCGCCAGAGGTACAAGCGTTCGAGTTGCCGGAGTTGTTGGCCGAGAGCGATATCGAATAAGTCTCGGCGCTCGCAAATCGCCGTGTTTGCGAGCGAGCTTGGCGCAGAAGACGATGGATGGGTGGCGGACCACGGGCGGCTGATGCGGCTGTGGTCTCGCCAGCAGGAATCGAACCTGCATCTGAGTCTTAGGAGGACCCTGTTCTATCCGTTGAACTATGGCGAGATGGCTGGTCCCGGGAGGCAAGCGGTGCGTGCTTCCCGGCAAGCTCCGCATTCTAGCATTGCTGACGATGGCTTCAGGCTCAATTCGCGCCGCGGCAATCCAGGCCGAACTGAGCGCTTGTGCGGAGGGGCTCGGGCCTTAGGCCAGTATGGATATAAATGGCCCGTGTGCCGTCAGGACGGCGTAGCGGTATTCATCAAGGCGTCTTCAATTGCGTCCCGGGTCAGGGCAGGTGCCAAGTCGCCGACGAATTCGTATAGGTGGCGCGGCCAGTAAGCGCCGCGGCGCGCTAGGGCATAGACGATACTGGTGGGAAACAGATGATCCACCGGGCAGGCATCCAGCTTGCGATCGTGGATGGCCGAATAGGCGATACCTGGAATAACCGCCAGGCCCAGGCCGGTTGAGGCGTAATATTTCATGATTTCCACGTCGGTGCCGCGTACCGCCACTTTCAGGTCCAGTCCGGCCGTATCGAAAGCTTCAATCATTTTGCGGCCTATAGCGTGTTGTTCGCTATAGGTGATCAGCGGATAGCGCGAGATGGCTTCCAGGGTCGCGGGCTGGTCGGCGAATACCGGGTGGTCGCGTGCACCGATCAGTACGTGCTTGAGCTCGTAGCACGGGATCGTAGCCAGCGATGGCGGCAGCGTAAGCGGTGCGGTGCAAATACCCAGAGCCACTTGACCAGTCAGGACCAATTCGCCGATTTCGTTCGGCGTTGCCTGTACCAGATGTAGCGCGACATCAGGATGGCGCTGGGCGAAGGCCGGGATGATTTCCTGCAAAGCGTAGCGCGCATGGGTATGAGTGGTGGCGATGGCGAGCCTGCCACTGGCTTCGCGTCGGTGGTCGCCCACAATCTGGGCGATATCGTCGGTGGCGGCCATCATGGTTCGAACCCGCAGCAAAACTTCTTTGCCGACGTCGGTCAAGCCGAGTATGCGGCTCTTGGAACGGATCAAGAGCGCGGTGCCCAGGCTGTCTTCCAACTGGCGTATCTGCTTGCTGACCGCCGGCTGGGTCGTAAATAGCACCCGGGCCGCCCGCGAAATGCTCATGTTCTCGTCGACAACGGCCAGGAATGCCCGCAATTGCTGGAGCTTCATAGAGGGAGGGTATAACGTTATGGAATAGACCTGTTCAATTTATCACTTCCTGGATATTCCTGGCGCCCCTACCATATGGCAACTACACGCTGAACAAAGGTTACGCAGTGAGCTCCGCTCCCTCTTCTCCAGACGATGATCTCCAAGCTTGGATCGGCCGCACTGAAACCGCGATCGACACGGTGACGCCGCAGTTGGCTGAACGGCTATCGGCAACGATAGAATCGCCGCGTGGTTTGGCGTTTGCCAAAGGACAGGAACTGCCGCAGATGTGGTACAGCGTGCTGTTTCCGCGTGTGGTGCCGCGCTCCCAACTGGGGCGCGATGGCCACCCGGCATTGGGAGACTTCCTGCCGCCAGTCAAGTTGCCCAAGCGGATGTTTGCCGGCAAGCGTATTCAGTTTGTGTCGCCCATATTGGTGGGTGATGAATTAGAGCGGCTCTCCGCCATTGTTTCGGTAACTCCGAAGCAGGGCAGTTCTGGGCCGCTGGTGTTCGTAACCGTGCGCCATACCGTCAGCAATGCGGCGGGCGTGGTTGTGATAGAGGAGCAGGACGTCGTCTATCGCAGCAGTACTCTCGGCAAGGACAGCGCATCGGCCAAGGCGACTGCCGCGCCGGTATTTGTGGCGCAGCATCAGTCTGCGCCAATTAGCGCCGATCCGGTCATGATCTTTCGCTACAGCGCTTTGTGCTTCAACGGCCACCGCATTCATTACGATCAACCCTACGCGACTGGCATCGAAGGCTACCCGTCGCTGGTGGTCAATGGCGGCTTGTCGGCGTTGTGCGCGGCAGAACATCTGCATAGCGCCTGGGGCGGCAAGCTTGCACAGATCACGACACGCAATACCTCGCCCTTGTTCGAAGGCAATGTTTTTTGCGTTGAAAGCAAGCAGGGCGATGAAGCCGGTCAGATTGAGTTTCGTGTGGTGACCGAAGCGGGGAAGACCACCTTGGTCGGCTCCGCAAGGCTTGCAGGAGAGCAGTAATGAGCAGCCAGAACAAGGCGCCGCTGGACGGTATACGGGTTGTGGATTTGACCCAGGTGGTGGTGGGGCCTTATGCGACGCAAGTCCTGGCCGACTTTGGCGCTGAAGTCATCAAGATCGAGCATCCGTCCGGCGACCTGGCGCGCTGGATCGGGGGGCGTTCGCCCACCAGCGGTATGGCCGCCAAATATTTGCATTTGAACCGCAACAAGAAAAGTGTGGCGCTTGATCTCAAAAAGCCGGGCGCGCTGACTTCGTTAAAGCGCTTGATAGCGACCGCCGATATCGTGGTGCATAACATGCGGCCGCCGGCCGCGGCGCGCTTAGGCTTGTCGGTTGAGGATCTGCTCAAGATCAAGCCCGACCTGATCTATTGCAGCATTGTGGGTTTCGGCCAGGAAGGCCGCTACCGCGACAAACCCGCCTACGACTCCATCATCCAGGGCGCGTCGGGTTTGGCCGCAATCAATGACGGAGACAATGGCGAGCCGCAATTCGTGCCCATGGTTATTGCCGACCGCACGGTTGGCATTACGGTGGCTAACACTATCGTGATGGCGGTGTTGCAACGTTTCAGGCACGGCGGGCCGCAAACCATAGAAGTCCCGATGTTCGAAAGCATGACTGCATTCGTTCTGGCTGAACACATGTTTCTCAAGACTTTTGAGCCGCCTCTGGGCAGCACTGGAGACTCGCGCCTGCTTGATCCGAACTCGCGCCCAGTGCGTACGCTGGATGGCTATATGTGTGTCACGGCCAATACCGATCAGCAGGTTTTTGCCATGTTCGATGCGATGGGCCGTTCTGATTTGCGTACCGATCCGCGGTTTGCCGACAAGAAGGACCGCTTCGAAAACATTGGCGAAATGTTCCGTATCCGCAACGAGGAGTTCAGAACCAAGACTACGGCGCAGTGGCTGGAGATTCTGGAAGCGGCGGACATTCCCGCTATGCCCATGCATACGCTGGACTCAGTTCTGGAAGATCCGCATCTGGCGGACACCGGCTTGTTTCAAAAGATCGAGCACCCTACCGAAGGTACGATCACCAATCTGCGTAATCCGATCAGATTTTCGTCTTATGCTCCTGAACTGAAATGGCCGGCGCCGCACATTGGCGAACACAGCGCCGAAGTGCTGAAAAGCATAGGCTATACGCAGGATGAAATCGATGAGCTTGCCAGTGCCGGAGCGCTGGTCGACTACGTCGGTAGTACGCACGCGGTGCACTGACAAAGGTGGAGGAGAATTTTTCAAATGAGTATGGCCGAGCAAGCCCGCAAGCGTGAACTTCCTGTGTGGCGTTCTCTTTTATACGTTCCGGCCAATGTGCCTAAATTTGTTGAGAAAGCGCACACCCGTGGCGCCGACGCGATTGTCCTGGACCTGGAAGATAGTGTGCCGGCCCATGAAAAGGAATCGGCCCGATCCGTGGTTCAGACCGCAGCGCTCCAAGTATGCAGAGGCGGCGCCGACGTATTGGTGCGTATCAATCGTCCGCTGTCGATGTGCGTGCGCGACATCGAGGCCAGCGTCTCGCAGCAGGTCAATGGCTTGGCTATTCCCAAAGTGGATGGGCCCTCACATGTGCGCCTGCTCGATGAGTTGGTTACTGAGCTTGAGACGAACCGCTCTCTGTCATTGGGGCATACGAAGTTTATCGTCATGATCGAGACGCCCGAAGCTTTCGAGGAAATGACGGAAATCGCCAAGGCGTCCCCTCGTGTGGTGGGTATCAATATCGGCGGCGAAGACTTCGCGCTCAATGGCGGCTTCGAGCCTACCGACGAGGCTTTGCTGATGCCCAAACAACGAATGATTCTTGCCGCGCGCGCAGCCGGCGTCATGCCACTGGGTTACATCGGCACCATTGCGGATTTTTCCAACTGGGAGCGCTTTCGCGCGATGGTGAGGCGTTCGCGGCAGTTCGGTTTTGATGGCGCCAGTTGTATTCATCCTGGTCAGGTCGTCGTCGTTAACGAAGAATATGGCCCACGGCCGGATGACCTTGCCTATGCTCGCCGCGTTATCGAGCAGGGCAGTATTGCGCAGTCTGAAGGACGGGCTTCATTCCAGTTGGACGGCAAGATGATCGACGTACCTGTTATCGAACGTGCTCGCAGGTTGCTGGAAAGGCAAGCACGTATAGAAGCCAGGGCGGGACGTATACTCGGCTGATTTTTTAACAATGCCGGTTTTGGTGGAAGAGGGGGCAAGCCATGCGATTCTGTGAGCACGGCTTGACCGAAAGTTGCTTGTTGTAGTCAGAAGCAAACGTAAATCAAAGGAGACAAACCATGTTCAAGAAAGCAGTTATCGCTTCGGCGCTGATGGCGGGGGCCACGCTGGCCACTTCGGTGGCTTATGCCGCCGACAATTATCCTAGCCGGCCTCTCACCATGATCGTGCCCTTTCCTCCAGGAGGCAGTAACGACATCGTCGCCCGTCTCATGGCGAAAGAACTTACCACACGCCTGGGGCAGACCGTTGTGGTTGAAAACAAACCCGGCGCGGGCGGCATCATCGGCACCCAGTATGCCAAGGGCGCCGCACCAGACGGCTACACCCTGGTAATCGGGGCGATCGGAACCTTTGGCGCCAATGCCACTTTGTACAAGCGCTTGCCCTATGATCCGGTCAAAGACTTCACCCCTCTTTCGCTGGTTGCCGCCGTCCCCAATGTGCTGGCAGTCAACCCGGCAAAGCTGGACGTGCACAACGTCGATGAGTTGATTAAAGCGGCGCGCGCCAAACCCAATCAGTACGATTACCCGTCGGGCGGCAACGGCAGCGCGGCTCACTTGGCCATGGAATACCTGAAGCTGAAGGCTGATATCCAACTGCAGCACGTTCCCTACAAGGGGACGGCTCCCGCGCTCAATGACTTGCTTGGCGGGGTGACTTCAGTCGTGTTGACCGGCTACCCGCCTTTGCTGGCGCATTTGAAGTCGGGCCGCTTGCGTCCGATTGCGGTTGCATCGGCCAAGCGTCTGCCCGGTCTGCCTGATGTGCCTACCATCAGTGAAACCAAGGGCCTCGAAGGCTTCCGGGCCGACCAATGGTATGGCTTGTTGACCATTGCCGGAACGCCCCAGCCCATTGTGGATCGTCTCAACAAGGAAATCGTGGCGATCCTGAAAGATCCCAAGACGATAGCGACCTTCGAGAAGGATGGCCTGGAACCCATGTACAGCACCTCTGATGAGTTCGCTCAGCACATCAAGGATCAGATCGCCTTGTGGCGGCCGGTAGTTCAAAAGGCAGGGATCATCATCGAATAAGCAGACTACGCTGGCCCAGTTCCTTGCAAACGCAAGGACGGGTTGCGTATCGGCTATCCGGCGCGAAGGTGGGCTAGTCCCATTTTCGCGCTTTTTTTGTCTTGTCCCTGGCCCACAACGGCTTATCTGGACGCGCACGGTGGCGCCATCGCACATACAATGGGCGCTTGAATGTTTGTCGCCTCAGCCAGACGGTTGATGCCAAGCATTTCACCGACTCTCGAACCTCGCATGTCTGCCTTCAGTTCTGCTTCATCCCCGTCTCCTGCTCCGCGCTCAAGCGATTCCGTCGTGATCTGTGCATCACTGGTTTTGTTGCTTGCCATCGGGGTGAGGGCGACATTCGGCCTATTCATGCAGCCCATGGGCTTGGCGCATGGTTGGGGGCGGGACGTCTTTTCGATGGCCTTCGCCATTCAGAATTTGGTCTGGGGGCTCAGCGCAGTCCTGATGGGCGGCGTAGCCGACAAATGGGGGGCTGGCCGTACCGTTGCCATTTCCGCCCTGTTTTATGCGGCGGGCCTGATAGGCACCCGTTATGCGGGCAGCGAGGCCGCTCTGTATTTCAGCGCCGGCTTGTTGGTCGGCCTGGGGCAGGCGGGGTTGACCTTTGCAGTTTTGCTGCCGGTCGTGGCGCGCGCCGTTCCCGTGGAAAAACGCGGCGTTGCCATGGGGGTGGCCAGTGCGGGCGGCTCAATGGGCCAGTTCATCGTGGTGCCGGCCGGACAAGTGCTGATCGACACCTTTGACTGGAGTGGCGCCCTCTGGGTGCTGTCGGTCCTAATGCTGCTTGCGCTTCCGCTGGCAACTCGGTTGCGTGGCCGGCCGGTCCAAACTGGTACGCATCAATCGCTATCGTCGGCTATCTCGCAGGCAGTCAGGCATCCGTCTTTCCATTTTTTGTTCTGGAGCTACTCTGTCTGCGGCTTTCACACGGCTTTCATTACGCTGCATCTGCCGGCTTATGTCGTGGATGGCGGACTCAAGGCTTCCGACGGGGCGATCGCAATTGCCCTGATCGGTTTGTTCAATGTTTTCGGCTCGTTCTGGGCCGGCAAGCTGGGCGGGATCTATAGCAAGAAAACCTTGTTGGCCGGCCTGTACGTTACGCGTTCGGCGGCCATCGTCTTGTTGTTGGCGCTACCGCTGTCGCCTGCGGTGCTTTATGCTTTTTCCGTCGTGATGGGCTTGGTCTGGTTGGGCACGGTGCCGCTCACTACCGCACTGGTGGGACATATCTATGGGATGCGTTATGCGGCAACCCTTAGCGGCATTGTGTTCCTGGGGCACCAGTTGGGCAGCTTCGCGGGTGTTTGGCTGGGCGGCAAGGTTTACGTCTCTACCGGCAGTTATGATGTGGTCTGGTGGTTGTCGCTTGGCCTGGGCCTGGCGGCTGCGGCTTTGTCGCTGCCCATACGCGAACGCGCCTTGGTGCCGGCATGACGCTGCGCCGCGTAATCGTATCTGCTGCGCTTGCCGCAGTATTGGCCCTGGCGTTCATGGGTTACCTGCGTCCCGAGCTGATGTTGAACTGGGATGCGCTCATGGCTTTATGCGGATTTGGCTGAACCCGCAGCATCTGTGACGATGTTGTGTCAAGTATTTTTTGTGCTCAAAAATTGGGCGTTCTAGTTCAAGCCGCATGAATAGGCGCTTCATTCGTAAAATAAACCTCATTTTCCACAGTAGCTGGGGATAACTTGGCGACTCGCTATAACGAATCTTCCATCCGGGTCTTGAAAGGGCTGGAGCCCGTCAAACAACGCCCGGGTATGTACACCCGAACAGAAAACCCGATGCACGTCGTGCAGGAGGTGATCGATAACTCCGCCGACGAGGCGCTGGCCGGTAACGGCAAGCATTTGCAAGTTACGGTGCACACTGACGGCAGCGTAACGGTCGAAGATGAAGGCCGCGGCATCCCGGTCGGGATGCACCCTGAAGAAAATGCTCCGGTGGTCGAGTTGGTATTTACTCGCCTGCACGCCGGCGGCAAGTTCGACAAACAGGGTGGGGGCGCCTACGCCTTTTCGGGCGGCCTGCACGGCGTTGGCGTATCGGTTACGAACGCTTTGTCGACGCGGCTCGAAGTCACGATATGGCGCGACGGCGCTTGTCACAGGATGACATTCGCCCATGGCGACGTGATAGAGCCGCTGGTTCGTGTGCCCGATACCCGTAAAAAACCGGGAACACGCGTGCGCTGCTGGCCTGATCCGAAATATTTCGACAGCGGCACCATCCCGCCTGGCGAGCTTGCGCGTCTGCTGCGTAGCAAGGCCGTGTTGCTGCCGGGCGTGCGCGTTAGCCTGAAGATCGAAAAAACCGGTGAAACGCAAAGCTGGCTGTACGAACAAGGCTTGCGCGGCTACCTGACCGAAGCGCTGGCAGGCGCGGAGCTGTTGATTCCGCTGTTTGAAGGGGAACAGTACGCACCAGCCGATCACGAAAACTTCGCCGAAGGCGAAGGTGCGCAGTGGGTGGTCGCCTGGACCGACGAAGGCAATGTGGTGCGTGAATCCTACGTCAACCTTATTCCCACTTCCGCGGGCGGCACACACGAAGCGGGGTTGCGCGACGGTTTGTTCAATGCAGTCAAGAGCTTCGTCGAGTTGCATAACCTTAGTCCCAAGGGCGTAAAGCTCTTGCCCGAAGATGTTTTTGCCCGTGCCAGTTTCGTGCTGTCCGCCAAGGTGCTCGATCCGCAGTTCCAGGGGCAGATCAAGGAGCGCCTGAATAGCCGCGACGCAGTTCGCCTGGTTGCGGGCTTTTGCAAGCCGGCACTCGAGCTATGGCTGAACTCGCATGTCGAGTATGGCAAGAAGCTGGCCGAACTGGTGATCAAGCAGGCGCAGACCCGGGTGCGCGCAACGCAGAAGGTGGAAAAGCGCAAAAGTTCGGGTGTGGCGGTATTGCCCGGCAAGCTGACCGACTGTGAAAGCAGCGATGCCTCGCGTACCGAGGTGTTCCTGGTCGAGGGCGACTCTGCCGGCGGCTCCGCCAAAATGGGACGCGACAAAGAATTCCAGGCCATTCTTCCGCTGCGGGGCAAGGTGCTCAACTCTTGGGAAGTCGAGCGTGACAGGCTGTTCGCGAATAATGAAATTCATGATATTTCGGTTGCGATCGGGGTTGATCCGCATGGCCCCGCCGACAACCCTGACCTGTCCGGCTTGCGCTATGGCCGTGTCTGCATTTTGTCTGATGCTGACGTCGACGGATCGCATATCCAGGTCTTGCTGCTGACCCTGTTCTATAAGCATTTTCCGAAACTGGTCGAGCTTGGTCACGTGTATGTGGCGCGTCCGCCTTTGTTCCGGGTGGATGTGCCGGCAATGGGCAAGCGTCCGGCGCGCAAGGTCTACTGCCTGGATAGCGGCGAACTGCTGGCGACCGAAGACAAGTTGCGCAAAGAGGGCGTGCGCGAAGGCAGTTGGAGCATCAGCCGGTTCAAGGGCCTGGGTGAAATGAGCCCGGAGCAACTGTGGGAAACCACGATGAACCCGGATACGCGCCGACTGTTGCCGGTTGCTTATGGCGAATTCGACAGCGGCCAGACGACCAGCATGTTCGACATGTTGATGGGCAAGGGTGAAGCGGCTCAGCGGCGCTCGTGGTTGGAAGAGAAAGGCGATCTGGCCGAGGTGGATATTTAATGACGGACGATAGACAACCGGGCTTGTTCGAGGCGCCCGGCGATGATGCGACCATCACGCTTGCCCGTTATGCGGAACAAGCGTATTTGGACTATGCGGTTTCAGTAGTCAAGGGCCGTGCTTTGCCCGATGTCAGCGACGGCCAGAAACCGGTTCAGCGACGCATCTTGTATGCGATGCAAGCCATGGGTTTGGGCGGCAATGCCAAACCGGTTAAATCAGCGCGGGTGGTGGGCGATGTCCTGGGCAAGTACCATCCCCACGGAGACCAGGCCGCCTACGACGCCTTGGTTCGGATGGCCCAGGGGTTTTCACTGCGCTATCCACTTATCGATGGCCAGGGAAACTTTGGTTCGCGCGATGGCGATGGCGCTGCGGCCATGCGTTATACCGAAGCTCGGCTGACGCCAATTGCGCGTCTGCTGCTGGATGAGCTTGATCAGGGAACGGTCGATTTCATCCCGAATTATGATGGCTCTTATCAAGAGCCCAAGCAGTTGCCGGCGCGCTTGCCCATGGTGCTGCTTAACGGCGCTTCGGGCATCGCGGTGGGGATGGCTACTGAAATTCCCTCGCATAACCTGCGCGAGGTGGCAAGTGCTGCCGTCGCCTTGTTGAAAGACCCGAAGTTATCGGATGATGCGCTCCATGCTTTGTTGCCGGGACCTGATTTTCCCGGCGGCGGGCAAATCATTTCTTCGCCGACTGAAATCGCCAATATCTATCGCTCTGGCAGAGGGTCTGTCAAAGTGCGGGCGCGCTGGCGCTTCGAGGAAATGGCGCGCGGGCAATGGCAGTTGGTGGTTTATGAGTTGCCTCCTTCGGCTTCGGGCCAGAAAGTCCTGGAAGAAATCGAAGACCTGACCAATCCAAAGATTAAAACCGGCAAGAAAACCTTGACGGCGGAGCAGCAGCAGACCAAGGCGGTGATGCTGGCCATGCTGGACGCGGTGCGCGACGAGTCGGGTAAGGATGCTGCGGTGCGCTTGGTGTTCGAACCCAAGACATCTCGCATAGACCGCGACGAGTTCGTCAACACTCTGCTGGCGCAGACATCGATGGAAAGCAGTGCATCGATCAATCTGGTTATGGTGGGCAATGATGGTCGTCCGCGCCAGAAGTCCTTGCGTGAAATCCTGAGCGAGTGGCTGGCCTTTCGTACGCAAACGGTCACGCGGCGCAGCCAGCACCGCCTGGATAAAGTGCTGGATCGTCTCCACGTGCTTGCCGGGCGCATGGTGGTGTACCTGAATGTAGATGCCGTCATTAAGACCATACGCGAATCGGACGAGCCGAAGTCGGCATTGATGCAGGCATTCGACCTTACCGAACGCCAGGCTGAAGACATCCTGGAAATGCGTCTGCGCCAATTGGCGCGCCTGGAAGGTTTCAAGATCGAGCAGGAGCTGAAAGACCTGCAGGCCGAGCAAGGAAAACTGGAAGAGTTGCTTGCCAACCCGGGCTCGCTCAAACGCCTGATCGTGAAGGAAATCGAGGCCGATACCAAGCAATATGGCGACGAGCGCCGTACCCTGATCGAAGCGGCAGAGCGGGCCGCCGTCGAAACCAAGGTCATCGATGAACCGGTGACGGTGATCGTGTCGCAAAAAGGCTGGTTGCGCGCGCGCCAGGGACATGGCCACGATGCGAGCTTGTACACCTTCAAGGCGAGTGATAGCTTGTATGGCGCGTTTGAATGCCGCACCACCGATACCTTGGTTGCGATCGCCAGCAACGGCCGTGTTTATTCCGTGGCGGTCAGCGCTTTGCCCTCGGCGCGCGGCGATGGGGTGCCGGTTACGACCCTGATCGAGCTCGAACCGGGTTCGAGCATCCTGCACATGGTGGCAGCCGCGGCGGATAGCCGCTGGTTATTGGCGACACGAGGCGGTATGGGCTTCGTGACCAAGCTTGGAGACATGACGACGCGTCAACGCAGCGGCAAGCATTTCATGACACTGGATGAGGGCGATCAGCCGCTGCGCCCAGTGCCGGTGTTCGAAGGGGCAAGCGCCATCGCCCTGCTGGCTTCCAAGGGCCGCTGCCTGGTGTTCCCGCTTGCCGAAGCCAAGGTGTTGTCTTCAGGGGGCCGGGGTACGACATTGATGGATCTGGATGCGAAGGACACTTTGGCCCAAGTGGTGCCGGTAGGCGCGGGCGGACTGCGCGTAACAGGTATCTACCGGAACAAGCCCTTCGAGGAAATCCTGGCGGGGGCGGCGCTCGATGTCTATGTGGGCAAACGCGCGCGCAAGGGACGCTTGCTGGATGTGCGCCCCAAGCAGCCCTTGTTGTCTCCGGTGCTGTAAAGCATGAACGGCCGGGCACTGGTCGGCGTTGCACTAGTGGCTGGCGTCGTGGCCGGGTGCCAGCCGGTAAACCCGTACTACGATGCGAGCAAACCGCACCATACTCCGGCTGGTTTTCGCAATCTCCATGGGTCGCCGCAGCCGGTGTCCGCCAGTTTCCTGCGCTGGCATCTTGAACAGCTCTTGCGCAGCGAGCCGGTTGCGCCGTCCACGCCGTTGCCATCGGCCGAGATTGATCTGCCCTGGGTGCAGACAACTGAATCGGGTGTGCGAATTAGTTGGGTCGGGCACGGCACGCTCTTGGTCCAGGCGGGAGGCTTCAACCTGCTGACCGATCCGCAATTTTCAGAGCGATCGTCGCCGTTATCCTTCCTGGGGCCCAAGCGCTGGCAAGCTCCCGCAATCGCCTTGAGCGATTTACCGCATATCCACGCCGTTGTTATTTCGCATGATCATTACGACAGCCTGGATCTGGCCTCGGTTCGGGCTTTGGCGGAACAAGTTGGCGGACCGCCGGTTTTCATCGTGCCCCTGGGGGTGGATGTCTGGTTCCGCATGAATGTGCCCGCGGTCAAAGATTTGCGCCCGGTAGATTGGTGGGAGCAGACCGTGGTGGGCGATGTTGCGTTTACCCTGGCGCCGGTGCAGCACTGGAGCGGTCGGCGTCCCTTCCACCGCGACAGCACGCTGTGGGGCGCTTGGGCCGTGCAATGGGCCAATCCGGATTTCCATTTCCTGTACGGCGGAGACTTCGGGTATTCGGAAGACCTGAGAGTGCTTGGTGACAAACTGGGCCCATTCGACCTGGCGGCCCTGCCCATAGGCGGGTATGTGCCGCGCTGGCTGTTGCGGCGTTATCGCATGAATCCCATGGAAGCAATACAGGCTCATCGCGATTTGCGAGCGAAATCCTCGGTGGCCATCCGTTGGGGTTCGTTCAGCATGGGTGATGAAAGGCTGGATCGTCCCCTGCGAACCCTGGAGAACGCCAGGCGCTATGCCGATGTCAGTGAGCAGGAGTTTTTCGCCATGAAACATGGTGAGTCCCGTGTATGGACCGATGGGCTCTGGAGGGTCAGGACTCCGGAACATTCCGGCCGGCCTGAGAGCCTGCCTTGATTTGCTCATTGATGTGCTGTATAAAAATACAGTAATGGATAGGAATATTCGATCCTAGGAGAAAATTGTGGCTCACCTGGTTCTCGCTCTCGATGTTGCCGGCACACCGGTTCATTGGGTTGATATAGAAAAGGCCATCAGCTTGCACGTGGCGGGCAGGGTGGCATGGGAACTGGGCACCACCACAGTCACCTACCGGGGCGGCATCAACCGTGTCACGGGGCTGTTGTCCACGGTCAGTACCACCAGCATCATTGCCGTGCGCGGCCGCGAGTTTCGCGGAGACCGCTCCGCTTCGATCAGTATCAGCCGTGAACGCCTATTCGCCCGTGATCAGCATGTTTGCGGCTATTGCGGCGGTCGTTTCAGCGAATCCGATCTCAATATCGAACACGTCACTCCAGAGTCGCGGGGCGGCAGCAATAATTGGGAAAACGTGGTCACGGCCTGCCGTTCCTGTAACCAGCGCAAGGCCGACCGCAGCCCGGAAGAAGCAGGGATGCCTTTACTCTACCTGCCTTATCGGCCCAACCGTTGGGAAGGCATGATCTTGCGCAACCGGCGTATCTTGGCCGACCAGATGGAGTTCCTGCTGGTTGGCGTGCCCACCACAAGCCGGCTGGCCACCACGGCCTGAGTCACATAGGTAGTGTCGGGGCTATGCCAGCGCCGACACGACCCGCCGCTTGAAAACCCGCGAGCTGTCCCCATCTCTCACGGGTTCAATCCATTTCTTTCTTTGTCTACGACAATATCCCGGCTTCGATAAAAGGGAAAACCCGCTATGAGTCAAACCGCTAATACCACCGAAACACTCGGCTTTCAGACCGAGGTCAAGCAACTGTTGCATCTGATGATCCACTCTCTGTACAGCAACAAGGAAATCTTCTTGCGAGAGCTGGTGTCAAATGCTTCCGATGCCTGCGACAAGCTGCGTTTCGAGGCCATCGACCAGCCGGAATTATTAGAGGGCGGCGGTGAGCTTGGTATTCATGTCGGTTTTGATAAGACCGCGCGCACCATCACGATTTCCGACAACGGAATCGGCATGACGCGCGATGAGGCGATTGCAAACCTGGGCACCATTGCGCGTTCGGGCACCCGTGAATTCTTCCAGCAACTGACTGGCGACAAGCAGAAAGACGCCCAGTTGATCGGGCAGTTCGGCGTGGGTTTCTATTCGTCCTTCATCGTGGCTGATAAAGTGACCGTACGCAGTCGTCGTGCCGGTGTGGCAGCCGATCAAGCCATCCGCTGGGAATCCGCCGGTGATGGCGAATTCACGATTTCACCCACTGAAAAGGCCGAGCGCGGCACCGAGATCGTCTTGCATCTGCGCGAAGGCGAAGACGACTTCCTGTCTTCGTGGAAGTTGCGCGAAATCCTGCGCCGTTATTCCGACCACATCGCGCTGCCCATTCGCATGCGCAAGGAAGAGTGGGACGCAGAGAAGTCCGAATCGGTATTGAAGGACGAGGAAGAAACCGTCAACCAGGCTAGCGCGCTTTGGACACGCAACAAGTCAGATATTACCGACGAGCAGTACACCGAGTTCTACAAGCACGCTGCGCATGATTTCGAAGATCCGCTTGCCTGGACCCACAATCGTGTTGAGGGGCGTAGCGAATACATCCAGTTGCTGTATGTGCCCAAGCGTGCCCCCTTCGATATGTGGGACCGCAACAAGAAGCACGGCGTCAATCTGTATGTGAAGCGCGTATTCATCATGGACGATGCCGAGCAGCTTTTGCCGGGCTATCTGCGCTTCGTGCGCGGAGTGATCGATTCCGCAGACCTGCCGCTGAACGTGTCGCGTGAAATTTTGCAGGAAAGCCGCGATGTGAAAGCCATCCGTGAAGGCAGCGCCAAACGTGTGCTGGGCTTGCTCGAAGATCTGGCCGAAAACCGCAAGGACGACTACGCCACGTTCTGGGAAGCCTTTGGACAGGTATTGAAGGAAGGTGTGGGTGAAGACGCCGCCAACCTTGATCGTATCCTCAAGCTCTTGCGCTTTGCTTCCACCGACGGCGGCACCGAGGCGCAAACGGTATCGCTGTCCGACTATCTTGGCCGCATGAAGGAAGGCCAGGACAAGATCTACTACGTGACGGCCGAAACCTATGCTGCCGCAGCCAATAGTCCGCACCTGGAAATCTTCCGCAAGAAGGGCATTGAAGTGCTTTTGTTGACTGACCGTGTCGATGAATGGATGTTGTCTTTCGTACGCGAGTTCGAAGGCAAGTCTTTGGTGTCGATCGCCAAGGGTGGCTTGGACCTGGGCGCTTTGGCCGACGAAGATGAAAAGAAACACCAGGATGAAGTCTCAGAAGAGTTCAAGCCGGTGGTCGAGCGTCTGCAGACGGCCCTGGGCGAGCAGGTCAAGGAAGTACGCGTAACTTTCCGTCTGGTTGATTCGCCCGCTTGCGTGGTCGTGGACGACCAAGACATGAGCCAGCATCTGCAGCGCTTGCTGAAGGCAGCCGGCCAGGCTGCGCCGACATCGCGTCCTATCTTGGAAATCAACCCGCAACATGCTTTGGTCGACCGCATCAAGGCGGTTCCGGACGAGGAGTTCGAGCAGTGGGCGAAGTTGCTGCTCGATCAAGCGCTGTTGGCAGAAGGCGCAGCCTTGGAGGATCCCGCGGCATTCGTGCGTCGCATGAATAATTTGCTGTTGGGCAAGTCTTGAGCCGTAGCCAAAGGGCCGGGCGTGATGCCCGGCCGACATCTACGGGGCCTAGCGAACTCGACGAGCCTACGTTTTCCGAGGACGGCGGCGTTCGCTACTTGCACTTCGGAACGCCTTGGATACAGGGCGGTATGAAGTTGAATAGCCCAGCCAAGCTGGTCCTGGAATATACCCGCCAGATGATGGCGTGGCTGCTGTTTCTGGAAGCCCCTGAAGCGCCCCAGGCAATAGGGGCTTTGGGGCTGGGCGCAGGGTCGTTGACGCGTTTCTGCCTGAAGCATACCGACAGCCCCGTGCGCGTGGTGGAGTGGAATCCGAGGGTGACCGCGGCGTGCCGCGCCTATTTCCGTTTGCCCGCCAATGGCGAGCAACTGACCGTCATCCACGAGGATGCGGGGGCGTGGGTAGAGGACATCGCCAATCGCGGCAGTTGTCCGGTGTTGATGGTGGATCTATACGACGGCGAAGCGCGCGGGCCCGTACGCGATTCGGTCGCCTTCTATCGTGGATGTCGGCAAGTGGTCAGCGCGCATGCTCAGCAGGCCGGCGTGGTCACCGTCAATCTGTTCGGTGCACACGAAAGCTTCGAACACAACATCGCCAATCTGAACGAAGCGTTCGACGGCAGAGTGTTACTACTACCCGAAATCGACGAAGGCAATCGCGTGGCGCTGGCTTTTGCGGGGCCGACCATGGCTATCACCCGGGAGATGCTGCGGATTCGAGCCGATGCGATCGAGCGCAAGTATGGTTTGCCTGCGCGCAAATGGGCCCGTTCACTTGCGTCCGAGGTGTGCGAGGAGTGAATCGGCAGGACTCTGCTTCGCCCATGCTCAGCGGCTTTGCGCCGGTGCTGGCGCCGCATACCCGGATCCTGCTGTTGGGCAGTTTTCCGGGGGTGGCGTCGCTGGCGCAAAACCAGTATTACGCACATCCTCGCAACCAGTTTTGGCGTCTTGTGGGAAGCTGCCTGGGAATAGAGCTGGCCGGCTTGCCGTATGCCGAACGGCTGGAGCGTTTGCTGGCGCAGGGCGTGGGCATCTGGGATGTGGTGGCGCAATGTCGCCGCCCGGGTAGCCTGGACTCGGCCGTGACGGGGGCAAGTGTGCATCCTCTGGCTGACTACCTGCGCCAGCACGCGCCGCAATTGCAGCGTATTGGATTCAATGGCGGTTTGTCCTGGAAGCTGGGGCGCCATCTGGCCGACTTCGGGTACGCGGTGCACCGTTTGCCGTCTTCGTCACCCGCGGCTGCTCTATATAGCTTCGAGCAAAAGCTGACTCAATGGCAGCCTTTGTTCGAGACCTGACTCTTTTCTTGAACGCATGGTGGGCTTGCCGCCGGTGTTCAATGCGAAGCGCCCGACTATAGGGTGATCACCACTTCGTCGTCCTCCAATGCCTGTCCGGTCAATCTGCGGATCTCTTTGATCAGGGCCTGGCTGGCAGGCGATAGTGCCGTATCCCTGCGGTAGACGATCCCTATCATCATCGGGCCGAGCAAATGTGCCTGGTTCGATTCGTCCAGGGGGAGCTCCACCACATTGCCACTGCCTTTTTCCAGGCGGGCCGCGTCATAGCGGGTCAAGCCGATACAGTCGCTGGCGATCAGCGTCGATCTGAAAAAATAGAAAGAGTCGGTGCGGATGACGTTGTTATTGAATGGCGTGCCTTGCGCCCGAACCAATTGGCGCAACATTTGCTCCAATAGATAGCATTCCGACAGCACCAGCCACGGGTAGTGCACCAAGTGGCTGCCTATCGTGCCATGGGTTTCCAGAATCGGATGGCTGGAGCGCACGAGGATGGCGTTGCGATCGGACACCAGCGGTTCGGACACCAGTTCGTCGACGAACTCGTCGTCGTGGATGGCGACGATGGCGAAGTCCAGGTCGCCGCGCAGAAGCTGCGGCAGCAGGCTGGGACGGTGGCCGAACTGGTAATTGACCGTCAGGCGTTGCGCATTGCGAGTCAGGTTCAGGGTTGCTGTCGGCAAGACCTGATTCTGCAGAAATCCAGGCACCACCCCCACATTGACTTCACCCATCGTGACATCGCGCAAGGCGCGGGCATCGCTTTCCAGCTTGCGGAATTCCGCATCGATCAGTTTTGCACGGGTGAAGATGCTTTGTCCGAACGAGGTAAGACTGACGCCTCGGCCCGTGCGGGTAAACAGCGCGACTCCCAGGTGTTCTTCGAATACCTGCAGGTCTTTGGTCAGCGAGGGTTGCGAGACGTTCAGGTGCGCGGCCGCCTTGTTGATGCTGCCCAGCTCGGCGATGGCAAGAAAGCGTTTGAGTGTGCGCAGGTTCATGGGGGGGCGGGCAATGGGAAAAATTCAGCTTATCAATATTTCCGATAACTATCAACGAAGTTTGTATTGGATGTCTATAGCTAAGCTGCGTATTCTTTTCCAGGAACACTAGGGCATGAGTGAAGCGAAGGCCTCGTTTACCGAGGCTTTTCCATATGCCGAGCAGTGCGTATCTGGACGAAGGCTAAAGGGGTAGACAAGGATGGGCGCATCACTTCGGGACGAACGGGCAGGCCGCTTGAGGGCAGCCATGGCACGGTCCGGATTGGACCTGTTGGTGTTGGCCGGCGATGCTTGGCGCAGCGACTATCTACGCTATGCCTTGGACATTACGCCCATGGAAGGTCTGGCGGTGGCCTTGATTTCAGACACGCAAAGCAAGGTCTTCGTGCAGAGTCCGACTGAAGCCGCAAGGCTGGCAGCCGAACAGCCGCAACTGATTGTTGAGTGGTCCACCAACCCCTTGGCGCTGGCCCAAGCCGCGCTGGCGGGCCGCGCGCCGCAAAAAGTGGGCTTGGCACCGGCGCACTCTATGCCGCTGGCGCTCGCTCGCGGCCCGTTTGGGCCAAGCATGACGCAAACCACCGCCATGCTCGACCGTTTGATGGTTTGCAAATCGCCGGCCGAGGCCGATGCCGTTGAAAGAACCGTGGCGATTGCCGATGCCGGGTACGAGGTGTTTCGGGAAGCGGCGCAAGTCGGGAAAAAAGAGTTTGAACTGATCGCTGAACTCGAGTCCTGGTTCCGTTCCAGAGGGTGCCCGGAAAATTTCATGATCATGGGTTCGGGCGGCACCGAGGTGCGCACGATGCGTCCACCAGGCGAGCGTCGCCTGGCCGCAGGCGATATGGTCACCACCGAACTGACACCCTGTGTCGACGGCTATTACGCCCAGATTTGCCGCACCTTGGTGCTGGGTAAGCCCACCCAAGCCCAGCTGGACGCGTACGCGGTTTATGTCGAGGCGCTTGAGGCAGGCATCGCCGCCGTGCGCCCCGGCAACACCCACGGCGATGTGGCTCGCGCCCAGAACGATGTGTTCCGACGCCATGGCCTGGGCGATTACGTCACTTCCCGATACACCCGTGTACGCGGGCACGGAATGGGTCTATATGTTGATGGCCCACACGTACTGGAGGATGTCGACCTGGTGTTGGAACCTGATATGACGCTGGTCGTGCATCCCAATACCTATCACCCGGTGGCAGGCTACATCGTGCTTGGGGATACGGTGCGGGTAACCGCGACTGCTTGCAAGGTACTGACCCGGACACCCCGTCAATTGGCGTGGACACCCATCCACTCCATGCCCGCAGCCGTGTCCTGATGGACTTGATCACAAGGAATCACTGAACATGCGTCGCGGACTCATGAGTTGGTCTAAAGAGGAAGTGCCTGTTGAGGTGCTGGACGCCCGGGTCGCACATTTGCAGGCGGCCATGGACAGGGAAAACCTCTCGGCGGTTTTGGTTTACACCTCGTTCGCGCAACCGGCGGCCGTGCACTGGCTGAGCAATTTCACGCCCTATTGGAGCGAAGCCTTATTGCTCGTCTTGCCGCAAGGCGCGCCGGTGTTGCTTGCGGCGCTGACACAAAGAGTACATGGCTGGATACGCGAAATAGCGCATTTGGGAGACGTGGTCGCAGCGCCTGCGCTTGGCGCGAGTGCGCTCAAGTTGCTGGCTGAAAACGCTGTCGAGGTAGATGCTCGTATCGGAGTCGTGGGCCTGGACGTTCTTCCGTGGTCGATCGCTTGCGCATTGTTCAAAGAGCGCAATGCCGAGTGCTTCGTCGATGCGAGCAAGCTCTACCTGGACGTTCGGCAACCGGGAGACAGGGCTGAGCGGGCCTTGCTGGTTCGGGCCAGTACGATGGCTGCGGATGCCTTGGGCGGCGCGTCGCAGGCGGTGAGCACTACGGCGGAGTTGGCCGCGCAATTGGAAACCTCGGCCAGAGGCGCCGGGGCTGAAGAAGTATTGCACCGGGTAGCTGCCAATCTGGAACGTGACTCAGCCCTGTTAAGACTGGAAGGCGATACCCCCTTGGGCGCAAGCTATGCGGTAGAGCTTTCAGTGGCTTACAAAGGCGCTTGGATCAGGCTGGGCCGCAGCGTATCGCAAGGCGAAGCTCCGCCATTCTGGTGTGCCGCGGAAAAATGGTTTTCAAGCGCGCTTGAGAGCTTGCGCGCAGGCGCCCCGGTGCACTTGCCGCAATGCCCGGGCAAGCTTACCCAGTGGACGCTGGAAGCCAGCATCGGCTTGCAGCCCTTGTCGGCCATTGCCGCTCAGGGCCTCGAGACTGTCGCTGCGCTTCCTGCCGGCAGCGTTGCGGTGTTCTCGGCGCATCTCGAATTTGAAGGGGCTAGCTGGTTCAGATGTGAGCCGCTGGTGATTGAAAAGCAAGGTAGTACGGTATTGGAAAACTGAGCAGTTCCCGGCTTGATGAGCCGTGATGGAGGGCAGAGCGGTTTTCTGCAAGAACACCACTTCCGCCGCTGATGCGAATAAAAAATATCTGGAGATAGATGTCATGCAGAAAACACAGGCTGCCCGGATTTTGCTTGCCGCCACGATGGCGCTTCCGCTTGTTGCGATGGCGGACGATTACCCCAGCAAACCGATAAAAATAGTGGTGCCGGTCCCGGCGGGCGGTGCCGCCGATACCCTGGCAAGAATCATCGGCGAAAAGCTACAGAAAAAATGGGGCGAGGTTGTCGTAGTAGAAAACCGGTCTGGCGCAGGCGGCAATATCGGGGCCGAAGCCGTCTATCGGGCCGATGGAGACGGCTACACCCTGTTGCTGTCGCCGCCTGGACCACTGTCCATCAACAAGAGCCTGTATAGCAAGCTGACTTACGATCAGGATCAGTTCGTTCCAGTGTCCATTATTGCGGCTAATCCCAACGTGTTGCTGATCCATCCCAAGGTGCCCGCAAAGACCTTGAAAGAGTTCATTGCCTATGCCAAGGCCCATCCCGGGAAACTGAATTATGCATCGGGTGGAACGGGCTCCACGCCTCATTTGGCAGGTGAATTGCTCAAGATGATGGCGGGTATCGATCTTGTCCATATTCCGTACAAAGGCGGGCCACCAGCCTATGCGGATTTGATGAGCGGACAGGTCGACGTGATGTTCCAGGGGCTGGCGACAGCCTTGCCGCAGATCAACGAGGGCAAGCTGCGAGTGCTCGCGGTCGGGGGGGAAACTCGCCATCCAGCGTTGCCGGAGGTGCCGGCTATCGGAGAAATCCTGCCGGGCTTCGTGTCGGTTTCATGGACCGGTCTGGTCGCGCCTCCGGGTACGCCTCAAGCTATCGCCGAGAAAATTTCGGCGGCGATTGCACAGGGCTTCAAACAAGACACAGGCAAACAGATCAAGGGGCTCGATGCACGCGACCTGATCGTCAATTCGCCGCAAGATGCCGCCAAGTTCATCAAGGCAGAAGAGCAACGGTGGAGCAAGGTCATCAGGGAAACAGGAACGACGGTCAACTAACAGAGCTGTCGGTCGAAGTGCTGTGTCGTGCGCAGAAACTGCACGCATAAAAGATAGGGAGTTAGGCATGCATCAAGCTATACCCGGACCGGCCGTCTGGCGCGGGCCAGAAATGGTCGATAACAAAGACTGGGTTTATGAATTCACCAGAAGCGACGTCGAGGAAATCGTTGCTGCGCTGGCAAATGTGCGAAAACAAGGCAAGACCATCACAAGCATGACGCGGGAAGATTTTCCGCTACCCACGGTAAGCGCACTGATAGCCCAGACTCGTGAGAATCTGGAGAACGGGCTGGGCCTGCAATTGTTGCGCGGCTTTCCCGCTCACGAGTATGACAAGGCCGATTTGCGCATCATCTATTGGGGCTTGGGGCAGCATCTGGGCACGGCGGTATCGCAAAGCTCGCGCGGCGACATTCTTGGCGATGTGCGCAATTTGAATATCGACATGAACAGCCCTCAGGGACGGGGCTACACATCGAATCAGCAACTGACTTATCACACCGACAGTTGCGATGTCGTCGGCTTGTTCGTTTTGCGCACGGCCAAGAGTGGCGGCTTGAGCATGATCGCCAGTTCACAGGCGATTCACAATGAGATTGCCCGCACGCGTCCTGATCTGCTCGAAGTGTTGTATCAACCCTTCTATTGGAGTTGGCAAGGGCAAGAGGAAGCGGGGCAGCTGCCCTACTATCCGCAGCCGATCTTTTCTATGCATGAGGGCAAATTTTCCTGCCGTTATGTGCGTACGCATATCCGCTCGGCTCAGCGCTTTCCCGATGTTCCGCGGCTGACGCCTATGCAAGAGGAAGCGATTGCGCTGCTTGACAGTTTGGCCGGCGGTCCCGACTTCAAATTCTCGATGATGTTCAAACCGGGCGATCTGCAGTTTCTGAACAACCACGTCATGCTGCATTCGCGTACGCAATTCGAGGACTACGAGGAAGAGGAAGCGCGTCGGCATCTGCTGCGCATGTGGTTGTCGGTGCCGAATAGCCGGGCGCTCAGTCCAGCCCTGGGTACGATCTTCAGGGATGGTCGTGCCGGCGCGGTGCGGGGTGGTTTTCCTTCGCGGACGGGATCGCTCATCTACGAAACCGTCGGTGGAATCGAATAGCGTTATTGGAGTGTCTTCATGCTGTATGAAGCAGAAAACGGCCGCATCACGATGGCGCTGGTTGGCGACACAATGTTATCGAGGGCGCTGCAACCGTATAAAGAAGAGCGCTATCTGGCATTGGTCGAGCTGCTGCGCAAGGCAGACGTAAGCTTTGCCAATCTGGAAACCACCGTGCGGGATTCACACGAAGGCGTGCCCAATTTTACCCAGGGAACGCCAATGAGCACGCCGCCGGCATTGCTCGCCGATCTCAAGTGGATGGGGATCGACATGGTGTCGATCGCCAACAATCACGCAACCGACTACGGTGTCTCGGGCGTATTGGCCAGCATCGCGCATCTTGAGCGGGCCGGTATCGCGTTTTCCGGTGCTGGTCGTACCTTGGCTGAGGCGCGCCGTCCAGCCTATTACGAAACCGCGGCAGGGCGTGTCGCATTGATATCGGCGACTTCATTTTTTCGACCGTGGAATCGCGCTGCAGACGCACGCTCCGATTCCGCTGGCCGGCCGGGCATCAACCCGCTGGGTTTTTCGACCTCGTACACGGTCGATGATTCGGCGCTCGCTGCCTTGCAGCGTATCAGCGATGAATTGGGAATGTCCCAAGAGCGCGTGCGCCATCGCTCCCAGTTCTACAGTGCGAGCGAGGTGCCGCAGGAAGACACCGATAGCGCGGTCTTGCTTGGCGCGCGTTTTCGGCGAGGCCCGGGGTTTTCGAGCTCGACGCGGGTAGATTCCAGCGATGCGGAGGAAAACCTGCGTTGGATACGTGAAGCTCGCAAGCAGGCCGACTGGGTCATTTTTTCATTCCATTGCCACGAGTTTGGCAATGCCGGCCGCAAGACTGCGCCTACCGACGTCGAGTTGGAAGAGTCGGCGGAATTCGCCATTGCATTTGCTCGATCGGCAATCGACGCAGGCGCTCATGTCGTAGTTGGGCATGGCCCCCACTTGACCATGGGAGCAGAGGTCTACAAAGGCTGCCCGATTTTCTACAGTTTGGGTAATTTCGTTTTCCAGAACGAAACCATCAATGCGTTTCCGGCCGAAGCCTATGCTCGATTTGGCCTGGATGCCAGCGCTACGCCGGCCGAATTCCTGGATGCGCGCACGGGCAAAGACACGCGAGGCTTTCCCGCTTCGCCTGAGTTCTGGGAAGGTTGCGCAGCGGTTTGCGAATTCGACGCGGGTAAGTTGTCGGCGGTTCGTCTTTATCCGCTGGATATGGGTTTCGGGCGGCCCCGCGGACAACGAGGTCGACCCGCCTTGGCGCAAGGCGAGACCGCAGGCAAGATTCTGGAACGGTTGCGTCGCTTGTCGGAACCATTCGGGACCAAGTTGGATATCGAGGGTGACAGCGCTGTCCTGCGTTTACCCTGAAGTCTTCACCCCATCGGCCCGCTGGACGGGCGTGCAGGAACTCGTATGAAGAAAATAGCCATCTTGGACGACTATTTGCATCTTGCCTTGAAGTCGGCTGATTGGTCGGTTTTGGAGGGCCGCTGCCAGATAGACGTCATCGATCGGAAATTACAGGTGCCGGAAGAGGCTGCCGAGGTCCTCGCGCCATATCACATACTGTGTCATTTGCGCGAGCGTACCCCTATGCCGCGCACATTGATCGAAGCCCTGCCGAATCTGGAGTTTATGACCGTTACCGGCAAGGCGCATCGCACGCTCGATCTGGATGCTGCCGAACAGCGCGGCATCGTTGTATCGCACGTCTCGGCGCGAACCGAAGGGTCCAACGCTACGCCCGAGCTGGCCTGGGGCCTGATCCTTGCCGTGATCCGGAACATCGCTTTTGAAGACCGGAAAATGCGCGAAGGCGGGTGGCAACACTCCATTGGCAGTTTGCTGGACGGTAAGACTCTGGGCCTGTTGGGCCTGGGGCGCATCGGTCAACGCATGGCTCGCATAGGGCAGGCCTTCGGCATGAAAGTGATCGCCTGGAGCCCCAACCTGACCCAGGAGATGGCGGCCTCGGTCGGGGCTGTCCGCGTGGAGAAGGACGTTTTGTTCCAGATTTGCGACGTGCTGAGTATCCACGTTGTGCTGAGCGAGCGCTCGCGCCACTTGGTGGGCAAACCGGAAATCGCGCTGATGAAGAAGAGCGCGATCCTGGTGAACACTGCACGCGGGCCTATCGTCGATGAAGAGGCGCTGATAGCAGCCCTTGCCAGCGGAGCGATCGCAGGGGCGGGTCTTGATGTATTCGAACAAGAACCCCTGCCCGAGAAGCATCGGCTACGTGAGCTGGATCAGGTGGTGATTACACCGCATCTGGGCTATGCCACGCGCGAAACCTTTGAGGGCTTCTATCGCGCGACGGTTGACGGGGTGCTGGCTTACCTGGACGGCAAGCCTATTGGCGTTCGCAGCTCAGCTTAAGGCCACACGCTTGCGGCATTTGGCTTTATCGCTGCTCAGGTACCAGTGCCAGCTTGCCCAGCACGGTGCCGGAATCAAGCAGGGTATGAGCGCGGGCAGCCTCTGACAAGGGCAGTATCGTTGGCGCTGGTGGGCAGATCTTTTCAGCTGCGGCTAGCTCGATGGCGCGTTGCATAAGGGCTCGGCGCACGCTGGGGACACTATCCAGTAGATGGATGGAATAGCATCGTATGCCCAGCGCCTTGCCCGCCACGGCGCGCAAGGCGCCCAAGAGATTGTCAGGAGGCAAGCCCGCCAGTGCGTTGTACGACATCAGCGTGCCGCAAGGCGCCAGCAATTCAAGATTGCGGCTGAAGTCAGGCCCGCCCATATGATCGAGCACCACGTCCACACCCTGTCCCTGCGTCAAGGCCATTACCTGCGCGTGAACGTCGTCCCGGCTGCGATCAATGATGTGGCGCGCTCCATAAGCGCGCGCAAAGTTACATTTTTCGGCGCTGCTTGCCGTGCCAATGGCAAGCAGTCCGTCTGCTTGGGCAAGCTGCAACAGGGCGGTGGCCACGCCGCCCGCTGCGCCGTGCACCAATATGGATGATGGCCGGCGTACGCCCGACTCGTATAGCAGCGCTCCCGCTAACTGGTAGTTGGCCAGGCAGACTGCGGTGGCGGCGCTGACTTGCGCAGGCAGTGGGTAGGCGGCATCGGCCGGCACGCAGATGGCTTCGGCATAGCAGCCGCCGCGTTGTGCCAATTCGCGCGAGCTAACCAGCACACGTGAACCGATGGCGATATTCTTGACTTCGGCGCCGACGGCATCGACGATGCCGGCCAGTTCATTACCAGGAATAGCGGGCAGGGGCGGCATCCAGGCATAGACACCACGACGAATGAGAGCGTCGGGTTTGCCGACGCCGATGACTTGCGCGCGCACGCGTATCTGATCGGCCCTGGGCACTGGTTCGACCAGGTCGACGTAGCGCAAGACGTCCGGACCGCCCACTTGCTGGATTTGAATGGCTTTCATGAGGTTCTCAAGTAGGCTGGGACGGTGTGCGAAACACGGGGTATATCGAGCAGCAGTATGCCGCTGCTGGCAGTCAGGGGTGGTTGCTTATCGCTGCCCATCGTGCACCGAAACGCCTTCTTTGGTCAGGCCGCCGATGCGGGCATGGATACGCCCGCCCGTGCCCATCAGAAGGGCAAACAGGATTTCCTGCGGGCGTGGCGCGTCCTGGATGCCGATTTCAGCACTGTTGTAATGGCTGCGGACGTATGAAGCATGGATGTTATGCAGGGGCACCATGAGCCGATAACCTGCCGCCGCCACGGCCTTCGAGGCGGGCACCATGGCCTTGGGCTCGCCCAGAACCGCGCGCATGGCCCAGCCGCCGGCTTCGTGCCAGACTGCTGCGTGCTCGAGTTCGCCGTCCACGCCCACAATGGCGGCCTTACTGTAGACCTCGATGTTCTCCTTACCCAAGGTGGCCACCAGCTCTTCAGCCAGCAGGGTACCCAAGGACCGCAACTCGGCCATGAACGGCATCAGGTCGGGTTCGTAGCGCCCCGCATAGGGATTGCGAATGACGGCGCATGCTGTGGCAATACGCAGTGGCACGGCTGGCGGCGGGCCACCTTCGTGGTAGATGGTTTCTACAGTCAGACTGCGTTTGCGGATGTTGAGCATGGTGGCGAGTTTCCAGGGGAGGCTATCTGCTTATCAGGCTAGCCGATTATCGGTTTCCAGGCACTTTGCCTTGCTAGTTTTGTGGAATCTTGGCATCGGCCACGACTTGTGTCCACTTCGCCAACTGTGCGCTGACCATGTTTTTCATCTCTTGCGGTGTGCTGCCGCGCGCTTCGCCGCCTATGGCTTCCAAACGTTTGCGCACATTGGGCATCTGCACGGCTTTGCGGGTGGCTTCGCTCAGCTTGGTGATCACGGTCGAGGGTGTGCCTGCCGGCGCCATCAGGCCCGCCCAGGATTGCACGTCGAAGCCCGATATACCTTCTTCCTCTACGGTAGGCACGTTCTTCATGCCCGACCAACGCTGCGGCCCGGTTGCTGCCAATGCCCTCAGCTTGCCGGCCTGCACATTGGGCAGCACGGCGGTCGGTGGCGCCACAATGAAGGCGATATCGCCCGACAAGAGAGCGGTCACAGCTGCTGCATCGCCGCGATAGGGGACGTGCAGTAGCGGCACACGTCCCATTTTGGCCAGTAGTTCGCCAGTCAGGTGTTGAGTGGTGCCGACCCCCGCCGAGCCGAAAGTGAGCGGCGAGTTTGCCAGTTTGGCCGCCGCCAGTAGTGCTCCCATGGTCTTGTAGGGTGAGTCGGCCTTGGTGACGATCAGGAACGGAAAGTAGGTGATGGTCGAGACCATGTCGAAGTCGTCGATCGTCTTGTATTGCAGGCTTTTGTACAGCGCGCCGGCCACCGCGTGGCCACCGGTTGCCAGTAGGATGGTATAGCCGTCGGGTTTGGCGCGTGCCACCTCGGTGGCGGCGATGGTTCCGCCCGCGCCGGCCTTGGCCTCGACGACCACCGGCTGCCCTAGTGATTTGGATATTTCGGTGCCAACCAGCCGCGCAATGGTGTCGGCGTTACCGCCAGCCGCAAAACCCTGCACGATTTTGATCGGGTGCTGGGGAAATGCTTGGCCCCATGCGGGAACGGCCAAAGTGCATGCCAGCGCTGCGCTGGCTAGGGTGAGGATGTGACGTTTCATGGTGTGTCTCCTGTTATTGCGATGGTGGGCGGCGCGATGCATGTCGGCGCCGTCTCCTGGCTGATGTGGGTTTGTCGCTTGCGACTTCGTTCCACGGCTTGTTTTATGTACGGTCAGGTCTGCGCCACGATGGGGTTACGCAATACGCCCACGCCTTCGATTTCCACTTCGCAGACGTCGCCGGGCTTCATGAAAAGTGCCGGTTTACGGCTCCAGCCGACGCCGGCGGGTGTGCCGGTCACGATGACGTCGCCGGGTACAAGGGTGAAGATGGTGGACGAGTAACTGATCAGCTTGGCGATTGAGAAAATCATGTGTCCGGTATGGCTGGACTGCACCACTTCGCCATTGAGGCGGGTTTCCAGCTTGAGCTGCTGGTTGGGTGAGATTTCGTCTGCGGTGACCATCCAGGGGCCGAAGCCGCCGGTATCCTCGAAGTTTTTGCCCGAGGCAATTTGCTTGGCGTGGAATTGCCATTCGCGAATGCTGCCGTCGTTGTAGCAAGAGTAACCAGCCACGTGGTCGAAGGCCGACGCCTCGGGAATATTACGGCCTGGCTTGCCGATGATGACTGCAAGTTCGCCTTCCCAATCCAGCGATTCGGACACCGTCGGCCGTACGATGGGTTGTTGGTGCGCAACCTGCGAACGCCAGACACGCAGAAAGATAGGGGGTTCTTCTGAGAGCTCGCGTTGCATGCCGGCCGCAAGGACTTCCTGGTGGTGGTCCATATAGTTGCGGACGGCGCAGACGATTTTCTCGGGGCGCGGAATAGGCGGCAGAAAGATCAGACCCTCAAGCGGGATGTTGGCCTTCTTGCCTTTGATGTCGTCGGCGGCGCGCAGGTACTGGCCAGAGGCGATGTAGTCGGCAAGCGTGGCGTACTGCGGCAGCGCCTGACCGAGGTCGATGACTGCGTTGTCAACCACAGCACCCCAGGTTTCGCGGCCCGCGTTGAGAAAGGAAAGCAGTTTCATTATTTCTCCAAATGCAGCCTGGCCATCAGGGATGGCGACTGATAAGCGTTGAAAATCGTCCGATGGCAATTCTGAAGTTGGCGGCTTCTTGTCGGGTATGCCGCGAGGATGTCAATGGATCAGCTTGTAGCGGGAAAGCGTGCCGCCCACTCTTGTACTGGCATGAAGCTGGGGTCGCGCCGACAGATCGCTTCTGTTTCGCGCATGATCTCTTCGTCAGTTTTGTCCAGGTCCAGCGGGTCGCCATGAGGTTGCGACACATAGAAGGGCGTATCCACGTAGATCTCTACCGTGTTGCCTTCCGGATCGGCGAAATAAAGCGATAGCGCATTGCCATGGTTCAGCGGCACCAGCTTGCTGGCGCCAAGTTCAAGCGCCTTGGCGCGAATATTCCGAATGTGCTGGATTGACGGCACGGCAAACGACAACTGCATGACGGTGCTGAAAGTGGCTTCGGGAGGACGACCCGAAGCCAATACCAACTGGTGGTGCTGGTCGGGGCTGGCGCTCAGAAACACCAACTTGTTCTTGAACGTGGCGCCCACCCCCGTGTCGGTCAAAGTCAGGTCGAATACCTGGGTGTAGAAGGCCGTCATCCGATCGATATCGCTTACATAAATACCGAAATGAGAGGGGGTGGGGCGAGAAACCTTGAGCATGTCATCTCCGTTATGACGGGCAAGAAAGCGCTTTGGTCCCTAAGCAGAAACGAAAGCGGCTTGAATGGCGGCAGATCGGGACACCGATATCGCCGCCCATTCGCCACGCCACGGTTATATTATGCATAAAATCCATTTTACGCACAAAAAAATATTATGGTCGATTTTTATCGGTGAACGTAGCTTCACGAAATAGACGTCAAACACGGTTTGTGCGCAAAAACGCTCTCTGGCATCATCTCGAAGGTGAACACCTTGATGATTAACCCTGTGCACGACACCGGGCCCCTACCGCTCGCCGAACAGGCCTACCAAGTTCTGAAGGCGGCCATCGTGCGCTGCGACTTTGCCCCTGGGCAGCGGCTGGGCGTTGAAGAGCTGAGCCAGCGCTTCGGCTTTAGTAACAGTCCGCTGCGCGAGGCGCTTAATCGCCTGACCCAACTGGGCCTGGTGGTTGCTCTTGAAAATCGAGGCTTCCGGGTGGCGCCGCTCACCGCGGAAGGGGTACAAGACCTGACGCGCGTGCGGTTGCTGGTCGAAGTGGAAGCGTTGCGCGACGCGCTCAGATTAGGCGATGACCACTGGGAATCGAGGGTTGTTGCCGCGGCCCATGGCTTGTCGCTGATTGAGTCGCGTATGGATCCGGGGCCGCTTTCCTTGAACGAGGAATGGTCGGCCCGTCACCGCGATTTCCACCTGACCATCTACAGCGGTTCGACTTCGCCTCTGCTCAAGTCGCTGGTAGATGGCTTGTTCGACCATGCCGAGCGCTACCGCCGTTTCTCGGCGCGCTATCGCGACATTGATCGCAGCAAGAACACAGAACATCAGAGCATTCTGAATGCAGTGCTGGCACGTAAGGAAGAAAAAGCCATAACGCTGCTTCGCAAGCACATTAGCAATACCGAGCTGAACGTGACGCGTGCTCTGCAACAGCCTGCATAGCAGGCGGGTTCAGCCTTGATACGGAAAGACGTCTTGATCGGCAAGTTGCGACAGCAGGTTTTGCACCGGGCCCTGTGGCAGGACCAGTCCTGGCTCGAGATCAAGTAGCGGTCGTAGAACGAAGGCGCGTTGATGCATGCGGGGATGAGGCAGCGTCAAGCGCTGTGTGCTGCAGGTTTCGTTTTCTACCATGAGCAGATCCAGATCCAGTGTGCGAGGAGCATTGGGGTAGGGGCGCTGGCGTCCATGGGTCCGCTCGATCTCTTGCAGCAAGTCAAGGAGGGCCGGGGGTGCGAGACAGGTCTGTACCCGCGCGACGGCATTTATATAGTCTGGGCCATGGGCGTCGACCGGCGCGGTGCGATAGAAACCGGACGCCTGGCAAGAGGCAATGTCTGGATGGATACTCAATGCTTGCAGCGCGTGGCGCAAGGTCTGCGCAGCATCGCCCAAGTTGGCCCCCAGCCCGATCCA